>DATBGE010000092.1:0-12847 GCA_036558125.1 Gemmatimonadales bacterium
AGACGCGCTGCGCCGGGCACTCAACGCCCTGTTGCCCCGCGACTGTTGGGTCGAGGCGGTGATGCCGATGAAGCCAGGATTTCACGCCAGGAAAAGCGCCTCAGGGCGCGCCTACCGCTATGACGTCGGAACGGACGACGCCGCCTTTTCTCCGTTTCGCCGTCCGTACGAGTGGCCGTTGGGTCGCGCGCTCGATGTCGGGCTGATGCGGCGGGCGGCAGACCTGATCCAGGGCGAGCACAGTTTCGAGGCGTTCGCTGCCCGGTCGGGGCCCAAGCCGCACTATCGCTGCCGGATTGTCACGGCGCGTTGGGAGCCCCGGGATGGCGACCGGGGCTTCCGCTTTCACATCGCGGCCGACCGGTTCCTGCACCATATGGTGCGCTTCCTCGTCGGCACCATGGTTGATATCGGACTGGGTCGCCGCCCGGTCGACGACATCGCGATGCTCCTCACCAGCCGCGACAACCAGCTCACCAGCCCGCCAGCTCCACCCCAAGGCCTGTACTTCGTTGCGGCCGAGTATCCCGCGCTCTGCTACGCCGAGCCGCTGGAGGCCAGCGCATGAGGCGCGTTGCTCTGGTCGCCCTGGTCATCCTGGGTTGTGATCGCCCGGGAAGCAGCGCGCAGGCCGAACGGATGTTGCCCTCCCTCGCCGCGGCACAGGTGCAGGGGCAGACCTCGCGCCAAGCCAGCAACGCGATTGATGCCACCCGGCGTACCGCGATCGTCGAGGCGGCTCAGCGAGTGTCCTCCAGCGTCGTTTCGATCACGGTGGACAGCCGTCGCCGCGCAGCTCCCCAGACACCGTGGGATTTTTTCTTCCTGCCTCAAGGCCAGGAGCAAACGGTCCAGAGTTTCGCCACGGGATTCGTCATCCGCCCCGACGGCACGATTCTCACCAACCAGCACGTGGTCGCGGGCGGAACCAGGATCCTGGTGACGCTGCCCGATGGTAGCGATCTCCCCGCCAAGCTTCTGGGTGAAGATCCCCTGACCGACATTGCCGTCATCAAGGTTGATCGCCTCGGCCTTCAAGTCGCGACTCCGGGCAAGAGCACGGATTTGATGATCGGAGAATGGGTCGTCGCCCTCGGCAATCCCTTCGCCTATCTCCTGGGCAATGCGGAGCCGACGGTAACGGCTGGGGTAGTCAGCGCCACCGGCCGCAACATTCTGCCGAGCCAGGATCAGGCGGGACTCTACCTCGACATGATCCAGACCGACGCCTCGATCAATCCCGGCAACTCCGGCGGCCCCCTCGCCAATGCCTTGGGCGAGGTGGTCGGGGTCAATTCATCGATCTTCTCCCAGAGCGGTGGCTCGATCGGACTGGGCTTCGCGATTCCCATTGAGCGTGCGCTGCGGGTAGCGGATGAGATCGTGAAGAACGGCGAAGTGCGCCGGGCCTGGGTCGGTCTCGATGTCGCCGGCGCGGAATCGCTGCGGGAATGGAAGACGCAAGGCGGCGTGCTGGTGACCGCGGTAGCCCCTGGCGGCCCTGCGGCTCGGGCCAGTCTCCAGGCCAAGGATGTCCTGACTCAGGCGAACGGCCGGACCCTGCGGAACTACCTCGATTGGGAGGCGGTGAAGCTCGATCTGCACGTGGGTGACGCGGTGAAGGTGACCTATCGCCAGGGCAGCAAGACCACGACGACGACGATCACCACGGGAGACCTGCCGACGGTCGCCGCCGCAAAGGTTACCGTCCTGAAGGACCTGCAGTTGGTGAGCGTCACTCCCCAGATCCAGGCCGAGCAGGGTGTTCAGAGCGAGCGCGGCGCTCTCATCTTCCGCATCGCGGACGCGCTGGCACAGTCAACCGGACTCCGTCGGGGCGACGTGATCGTCGCCATGAACCGCCGCTACATCCGCTCGGCGGACGACGTTAACGAGGTGATCACGAACCTGCGTCCCCGGCAGCCGGTCCGGCTCTACTTCGAGCGCGATCAGCAGATCCTCTATACCGATCTGGTTTTCCAATGACCGACGATCGCTACCGCTCGCCACTCGGCGCCCGATACGCCTCCCCCGCCATGCAGCGATTGTGGGGTGAGCGCTACCGTATCGGACTGTGGCGCAGAACCTGGCTGGCGCTCGCCGAGAGCGAGCAAGAGCTGGGCATCGCGATCCCGGACGAGGCGCTGGCCCAGATGCGGGCCCATCTCGACGATGCCGATCTCAACGCGGCGGCGGCATATGAGAAGCGCTTCCGTCACGACGTGATGGCGCACGTCCACCAGTTCGGCGACCAGGCGCCGGCCGCGAAACCGTTCCTTCACCTCGGCGCAACGAGTGCTTACGTCACCGACAACGCCGACGTGCTGGTGATTCGGGACAGCCTCAGGCTCGTGCTGGGAAGGCTCATCGCGGTCCTCGATGCTTTCGACCGGTTCGCCCGGACGCACGCTGCCCTGCCCTGCCTCGCCTACACCCACTTCCAGCCGGCCCAGCTTACCACGGTGGGCAAGCGGGCCACGCTGTGGATGCAGGACTTGGGGCTCGACGTGGAGGACGTGGCCTACCGGATCGAGAACATCCGGCTCCGCGGCTGCAAGGGAACCACCGGCACTCAGGCTTCCTTCCTCGAGCTTTTCAAGGGAGATCACGCCAAGGTGCGCGATCTGGAGCGGAGGATCGCCGAGAAGCTCGGCATTCCGCGAGTCTTCCCGGTGACCGGGCAGACTTACTCGCGAAAGGCCGATGCCGCGATTCTCGACATCCTCTCCGGCGTGAGCCAGTCCTGCGCCAAGATGGGGACCGACCTCCGCTTGCTGCAGCACGAAGGCGAATTGCTCGAACCGTTCGAAAGCGAGCAGATCGGCTCCAGCGCCATGGCCTACAAGCGGAACCCGATGCGGGCCGAGCGGGTCTGCGGACTCGCCCGGTTCGTAATTTCGCTCGCGTCGAACACCGCGAACACCGCCGCGACTCAGTGGCTCGAGCGTACGCTGGATGACAGCGCCAACCGTCGCCTCGTCCTCCCGGAGGCGTTCCTCGCGACCGACGCGATCCTGGTGCTCGCGACCAACATCGCGGCTGGGATCGAGGTGCGACCGGAAACGATCCGCAGACACCTCGACGAGCAGATGCCCTTCATGGCTACCGAGCGACTCCTCATGCTCGGCGTCGAAGCCGGAGGAGACCGGCAGGCATTGCACGAGGTGATCCGGACGAACAGCCTCGCCGCCGCCGAACGGGTGAGCAAGGGTGGGCCCAACGATCTGCTCGAGCGGCTTGCTGGGGACCATACGTTCGCGCGCGTCCCGCCGCAGTCACTCAAGGCGGAACTGAATCCGGCGCTCTATACCGGTCGCGCAGAACAACAGGTGGGAGAGTTCTTGACGGAGTACATGAAACCTCTGCTGGAGCGCGCCAGGCCGTTGGCGGCGAAGGCGACCGAAGCCGAGGTGGTGGTTTGAAGCGGGAGACGGGAGACGGGAGAAGGGAGCCGGGAAAACGGTGAGCGGTGAGCGGGATCGCGAACTGGGAACTGGGAACTCCCGAGATCTTGAAGGAAAGGCGTCGAGCTGATGGCCGTTCTGACTGAAAGCCGGTTGCCCCTGCCGCTGTTGCGGAAGGGCAAGGTGCGCGAGGTCTACGAGGTGGACGCTGACCACCTCCTGCTCGTCGCGAGCGACCGGGTGAGCGCTTTCGACGTCGTGATGGCCGAGCCGATCCCGAGGAAGGGAGCGGTGCTGACGCAGTTGAGCGCGTTCTGGTTCGAGCGGCTGGCGGGGGTGACGGCCTCGCACTATGTGACGGCGGACATCGATCAAATCCTGAAGCGTGTGCCAAGGCTGGAAGGTGTCAGGAGTCAGGTGTCAGGAAGGGCGATGTTGGTGGTAAGGACGAACCCGGTGCCCTTCGAATGCGTCGTGCGCGGCTACATCTCCGGCTCGGCGTGGAACGAGTACAAGGACCACGGAACCCTGGCGGGCGAACAGCTGGCGCCCGGGTTGGCACAAAGCAGTCGACTCGAGCCACCGATCTTCTCCCCGGCGACCAAGGCGGAGTCGGGCCACGACATCAACGTGACCTTCGACACCGTCGCCAAGGCGATGGGTGGCGAGACGGCAGCGCGCTTGCGTGACTTGAGTTTCGAGGTCTACCGCGCCGGAGCAACGCACGCTTCCGAGCGCGGCATCATCATCGCCGATACCAAATTCGAGTTCGGTTTCGACCAGCGCGGCGCCCTGCGGCTGATTGACGAGGTGATGACACCCGATTCGTCCCGCTTCTGGCCGGCGGACCAGTACGAGGCTGGACGGGTCCAGCCCAGTTTCGACAAGCAGCCGCTCCGGGATTATCTCGCGGCGCTGCGGAGCAAGGGCGAGTGGAATGGCGAAGCACCCCCCCCGCGGCTGCCGAGCGAGGTGGTGACGGCGACGAGCGCGCGGTATCTCGAAGCGTATCGCCGAATCACCGGTCGCGACCTGCCGGAGGAGGCGTGATCAAGGTCGCAGTCGCTCCGGAGGGCCGGCCGTTCATCGCAGCTGCCTGGTTCTTCGCCGCGTGTCTCGCCTGGTTCGCCCCCTGGTGGGTGACGGGACTCTGGGTAGTTGTGGCGATCTGGGTAATCGCCTTCTTCCGGGATCCCGTTCGCAACGGGCCCCGGGGCGATAATCTGGTGATCGCACCGGCGGACGGCACGATCGTGAGCATCGTGACGATGGACGAACCCGAATTCGTGGAGGCGCGCACCACCCGGGTCTCGATCTTCATGAACGTGTTCGACGTTCATGTGAACCGGTACCCGGCCGATGGCACGGTACGATACCGCCACTACGTGAAGGGCGAGTTCGGCCACGCGGGCACGGAGAAAGCGAGTCTCGAAAACGAGCAGAGTACGGTGGGACTCGAAACGCCGCGGGGGAAACTGCTGGTTCGGCAGATCGCGGGGCTCGTGGCGCGACGCATTGTAACGGATCATGAAGTAGGGACGAAGGTGCACCAGGGTGATCGAATGGGAATCATCCGGTTCGGTTCCCGGGTGGATATCTTTATACCGGTGGCCGCGCGGATTCGGGTCCAGACCGGACAGAAAACGCGGGCCGGGTTGACCGAGGTGGCAGAATGGGACTGATGCCCTCACGCGGCGGGTTGCGACGCCCCGACACCCGAAAGGTGGTTGTCGTGGTGCCGAGCGCGCTCACGCTGGGCAATCTGTTCTTCGGCTTCTGGGCCATGGTTTCCGCCTACAACAAGAACTTCTTGTGGGCGGCCTGGTTCGTGATGTTCTCCGGCGTGCTCGACATGCTGGATGGGCGGGTGGCGCGTCTCTCCAAGACCGGCACCCGGTTCGGCGCCGAGTTGGATTCCCTGGTGGACGTGATCGCCTTCGGGGTGGCACCGGCGATGATCATGTACTTCCTGGAGTTCAGCGAAGGGGGAAGATTCGGCTGGATCCTCTGCTACCTGTACGTGGTGGCGGTGGCGGTGCGGCTGGCGCGATACAACGTCTCGCACGCGACCGACAAGCCGGGCTGGTTCACCGGGCTCCCGTCGCCAGCGGCGGGAATGACCCTCGCGGTCTATTACCCGTTCAGCCAGACCCCGTGGTACCAGGCATCGCTGGCCTATCTCAACCTTCAGCGGCAGGGTCTCGCGATCCTGATGGTCCTGCTCTCGCTGCTGATGGTCAGCAACATCAAGTATCCTCGCTTCCCCTCGATTGGATTCCGCAGCATCAAGGGCATCCTGGGGTTGCTGTTGCATCTGGTCATTCTGGTGATGAGTCTCTGGGTCCCGTCCCATTTCCTGTTCCCGCTGGGACTCACCTTCCTGACCTTCGGTGTGGTGCGAGCCATCCTGCTGGGCTTCCTCGATCGCGGAGACTGGCACCCGGCAGTAGTGGAAGGGGAATCCGATATGCCGCGAAGCCCGCGGCTCACCGCTCCGCGGCGCGGGGTGGAAGACCGAACGACTAGAGGAGAGGACGATTCATGACGACGTTCCGCCTGCATGTGCGAGTGGTTCCCCGCGCCGGCCTCCTGGATCCACAGGGCCAGGCCGTGGAGCACGCGCTCTCCGCCCTGGGCTTCCAGGAGGCCTCTAACGTCCGGATCGGGAAAGCAATCGAGCTGGAGGTGAAGGCGGCGAATGCGACGGACGCGAAGGCTCGCGCCCGTGCCATGTGCGACAAGCTGCTCGCCAATCCGGTAACCGAAGACTACCTGGTGGAGGTCGAGGCCTGATGCGCCGAGTCGCGGTAGTGAGGTTTCCCGGCAGCAACTGCGACGCCGACACGTTCCGGTCGGCTGCGATTGCGGGGGCTGAGCCCTACTACGTCTGGCACAGAGACACCGACCTGCAGAACCCCGATGTGGTGATGCTGCCCGGCGGGTTCAGCTACGGCGACTATCTCCGCTCCGGCGCCATCGCCCGATTCAGTCCCATCATGGCGGAGGTGCAGAAGTTCGCCAAGGAAGGTGGACCTGTCCTCGGCATCTGCAACGGGTTCCAGATTCTCTGCGAGGCGGGTCTGTTGCCCGGTGCGTTGGTGCGGAACAGCCGGCTCAGCTTTGTCTCCCGCCCAGTGTGGCTCCGAGTCGAGCAGACCGACACCGCGTTCACCAACCAGTACTCAGTGGGCCAGGTTTTGAAGATGCCGGTGGCACACGGAGACGGGCGCTTCGTCGCGGATGAGGAAACGCTACACCGGCTCGAGGCCGAAGGCCGTGTGGTGGTGCGCTACGTGAACCGGGACGGCGGCCCCCCGACGGAAGAGATCAACGGCTCCGTGAACCAGATCGCCGGCATCGTGAATGGTGCTGGCAACGTGGTCGGCTTGATGCCCCACCCCGACCGGGCGGCGGATCCCGCGATCGGGAATACGGACGGGCTGGGGTTTTTCAGCTCGGCGGTGGCGGCGGTGGTGATGAGGGAAAAGGACTGAGGACGTAGAGACGTAGAGACGTAGAGACGTAGAGACGTGAGGACGTGAGGACGTGAGGACGTGAGGACGTTGCACGGGGAAAGTGGAGGTAGGAAGTGGGAGGTGGGAGGCGAAACGCCCCTGACACCTGACACCTGATCCTTAGCACCTTTCACTGAGGAACCTGGCAATGCGATTCAAGTTCCTGGTCAGAATAGCCGTGCCTGCGGTAGCGGTCCTGACCACCCTGACCGCCCCGTCCGCCCTGTTCGCCCAGTCCATTAAACCGGGACAGTCCGAGGCCGATGTCCGCGCTGCATGGGGCGAGCCGCTCACCGTCAGGAAGATGGGCGACTACAGCTACATGTTCTACACCAATGGGTGCCTCAAGACCTGCGGCACCTACGATGTGGTGATCCTGGAGAAGGATCAGGTGATAGACGCCATCGTGCGCGCCCAGGGACGGAGCTACGAGGGCGTCTCGTCTTCGCCGCCGGACCGGAAGCCGGAGCCGACGAATGTGGCGCCCACGGCGCCGTGAGAAGCCAGCAGCCATCAGCGACTTCTAAACGGACCTAACCAATTTCGATTGAGCCCATGTCCGATCAAACCAAGCCCAGCAAGAACGAGGACGAATACTTCGCCAAGCTCGACGCCGAGCGGTTGCAGCTCCGGCGGCAGCAGGAGGAGGCGCGCGCCCGGGATGCGGAGCGTCACTCGCACCACATGCGGTGCCCGAAGTGCGGAGGCCATCTCAAGAGCCGCACCCTCCACCGCATCGAGGTCGAGACCTGCGAAGACTGCAAGGGTTCCTGGTTCGATTACGGTGAGGTACGGGCGATTCTTTCGCACTACGACAAGGGCCTCGTCTTCCGGATCATGGAGGACGTGATGGGCGCGTTCGGCAAGAAGCCCAGCCCCAAGGACACCTACTGACTCGCACCCCAGACCCACTCACCATGGCCGACGCCGGCGTAGCCTCCAGGTCCACCCGCGCTCATCCCTTCCCGGGCGAACGTCCGGTGACACCGGAGGTCGTGCGTGAGCACAACCTGAACGAGCTGGAGTACGGCCGCATCCTTGAGATGCTGGGCCGCACCCCGACGCTCACCGAGCTGGGAATCTTCTCGGCACTCTGGTCGGAGCACTGCTCCTACAAACATTCGAAGCCCGTTCTTCGCACCTTCCCGACGACCGGCCCGTTGGTTGTCCAGGGACCGGGTGAGAACGCCGGCGTGCTGAGGCTTCCCCAGGGCTGGGCCGTCGCCTTCAAGATCGAGTCGCACAATCACCCCTCCGCGGTGGAACCCTATCAAGGTGCCGCGACTGGAGTGGGAGGCATCCTCCGCGACGTGTTCACGATGGGTGCCCGGCCGGTGGCGGTGCTCAACAGTCTCCGCTTCGGCCCGCTCGACTCGGCGCGCAATCGCTATCTCTTCGCCGGGGTGGTGAAGGGTGTGGGCGACTATGGCAACTGCGTCGGCGTTCCCACGTTGGGCGGTGAGGTGGATTTCGCGCCCGGCTACAGCGGCAACCCGCTGGTCAATGCGATGTGTGTTGGGCTGCTCAAGGAGAAGGACCTGATCCGCGCCAAAGCCGAGGGCGTCGGCAACATTCTGATCGCCGTCGGATCCCGCACCGGCCGGGATGGCATTCATGGCGCCAGCTTCGCCTCGGAGGATCTCTCCGAGAAGAGCGAGGCCCGTCGCCCCCAGGTCCAGGTGGGCGATCCCTTCACCGAAAAGCTGCTCCTCGAGGCGACACTCGAGCTGATCGAGAAGGACCTGATCGTCGCAATCCAGGACATGGGTGCCGCGGGTCTCACGAGCTCCTCCGCCGAGATGGCGGCCCGGGGCGGCGTCGGCGTCGAAGTGGAGACCGACAAGGTCCCGGTCAGAGAAAAGGGCATGACTCCCTACGAGATCATGCTGAGCGAATCGCAGGAACGGATGCTGGTGGTCGCCGAGCCAGGCCGGCTCAAGGATGTGCAGGCGGTCTGCACCAGATGGGAGCTCGAGGCGGCAGTGGTCGGGCGGGTGACCGACGATGGGATGTTCCGGATCAAGCACAACGGTGTTGTGGTTGCGGAAATCCCCGGCCAGCGCCTGGTGGACGACTGCCCGATCTACGAATCTGAAGCGAAGGAGTCTCCAGCGGTTGCCAGCCGCCGAGCCGCAATGCCGTCGAGCGACCCCAAGGTGGACCTGCACGCTGCCCTGCCTTTGCTCCTCGACACCCCGAGCATCGCGAGCAAGCGCTGGGTATTCGAGCAATACGATTCCACGGTCCAGGCCTCCACGCTCTTCGGTCCGGGTAGCGACGCCGGCCTGCTGCGAGTGGACGAGGCCGACTTCGGGCTCGCGGTCACAGTCGACTGCAACTCGAGGCTATTGGCGCTCGACCCTTACGAAGGCGGGAAGGCTGCGGTCGCCGAATCGGCCCGGAACATCGCCTGTACCGGTGCCGTACCCCTCGGCATCACCGATTGCCTCAACTTTGGGAACCCGGAAAAGCCGGAAGTCTTCTACCAGTTCAAGGAAGCCTGCCGGGGTATCGCCGACGCCTGCCGCGCCTTCGAGACCCCGGTAACGGGCGGGAATGTCTCCTTCTATAATGAAAGCCCGACGGGGGCGGTCGACCCGACCCCGACCATTGGCATGGTGGGCTTGCTCGAAAAGTTAGACTTCAAGGTAGGCAGCCACTTCCAGCAGGCCGGGGATCGGATCCTTATCCTCGGCAAGACGGCTGGGCGGCTCGGCGCCTCGGCGTATTGGGTTGAAGTACATGACTTTACGGGCGGCGAGCCGGCCCCGGTGAACCTGGATGCCGAACGCCGGCTACAGCACTTCCTGGCCGCCGCGGCACGGAAGAAGTTGCTTCGCTCGGCCCACGACTGCTCGACCGGCGGAGTGGCAGTGACACTCGCCGAGGCGGCGATCGGCGGGCCCTATGCGGCGACCGGCCGTGGAGCAGCAGTGGATCTTCAGGCATACGGGGCGGGCGACCTGTCCGACGCGGAACTGTTATATGGCGAAGATCACGGTCGCGTCGTCATCTCCTGTGATCCAAGTAAGGACGGAGCGATACGAATGCTGGCCGAGGAGCACAAGGTTCCGCTACACGCGGCAGGTTTTGTCGGAGAAGCGAACGGCGAGCTGGCGATCACCACGAGCCAGGCCACATATCGCTGGCCCATCGCCTCGCTGCGGGAGACCTACATGACGGCGATCCCGCGGAGAATGGGGCATGTGGTGGAGGATGCAGCGGTGAACGGGAAAGAGTCGTGAGTCGATAGTCGAGAGTCTGGAGTCTCGGGTCGCAAGCTGTCAGCTGGATGTCGCAGGACTCCAGACTCTAGACTTCAGACTCCAGACTCCAGACTCATAACCCAAGCGAGGTCAGACCCCTAAGCATGTGCGGCATCTTCGGAGTCTCCGGAGTACCTGACGCGGCGCGGCTCACTTATATGGGGCTGTACGCCCTGCAGCATCGTGGCCAGGAAAGTGCCGGCATCGTCGCGATCGACGAGCACGGCAGGGCCCGGGCGCATCGCGGAATGGGCTTGGTGTCGGAGAACTTCAACGACCAGGCACTTCAGCGCTGCCTGGGCGACATCGCCGTAGGGCACACCCGGTACTCCACCGCCGGAAGCTCGGTGCTGGCCAACGCGCAGCCGCTCTTGATCGACTACCGGGGCGGGCCGCTCACCATCGCGCACAACGGCAACCTCACCAACGCACCGGAGCTCCGGCGCGAGCTGGCGGACCAGGGTGCCATCTTCACCACGACGACCGACACCGAAGTGCTGCTGCACTTGATTGCCCGGTCGAAGCGGCACACTCCCGAGGAGCAGATCCGCGAGGCGTTGGAAAAAGCCGAGGGTGCTTACACCCTGCTGATGAGCGTGGGCCGGACGATCTACGTGGTGATCGACTCCCGCGGCTTCCGTCCCGCGGTACTGGGCCGGCTGAGCGGCGGTGTGGTCGTCGCCTCGGAGACCTGTGCGCTCGACCTGGTCGGCGCCCAGATGGTCTGCGAGCTGCAACCGGGCCAGTTCCTCAAGATCGAAGAAGGCCACATCACCGAGTTGCCGCGCCTCAAGCCGAGGCCGGTCAGCCGCTGTGTGTTCGAGCTGGTTTACTTCGCCCGGCCCGATTCGCGAGTCTTCGGCGAGTCGGTGGACCGGGTGCGCCGCGAGCTCGGTCGTGAGCTGGCGAGGGAGCACCCTGCCCCGGGCGCCGAGGTCGTCTTCAGCGTACCGGATAGCGCCAACGCAATGGCGCTTGGCTTCGCCGAGGTCTCCGGAATCAAGCTGGAAAACGGCCTGATCAGGAACCACTATGTGGGCCGGACCTTCATCAATCCGACCCAGGCGCTGCGGGTCGCCAAGGTGAAGATCAAGTTCAATCCGGTGCGCGACGTAATCGAGGGCCGCTCGGTGGTAATGGTGGACGACAGCCTGGTCCGGGGAACCACCAGCAAGGGCCTGGTGCAGATGATTCGCGCCGCGGGCGCCCGCGAAGTGCACCTGAGATTGAGCTCGCCGCCGATCACCGGCCCCTGTCACTACGGAATCGATACACCGACTCGCGAGGAGCTGATCGGCGCGAACCACTCCATCGAGGAGATTCGCGACTACCTCGGTGTCGACAGCCTGGGTTATCTGTCGCTCGAAGGGATGCTGCGCGCGGCCGGACCCCGCAACGACTTTTGCGACGCCTGCTTCTCCGGCAACTACCCCACCCCGATCTCCGAGGAGCTGGTCCAGGTGCGCCACGCCGCTCCCTCCATCGTGACGACCGCATGAGCGGCACCTACTCCCAGCCGTCCGTCTACTTCTTCGGGCAAGGCCGCGCGGACGGCACCGCCACCATGAAGGAGGTGTTGGGAGGAAAAGGCGCCGGTCTGGCCGAGATGACCAACCTCGGCATTCCGGTGCCGCCGGGGTTCACCATCGCAGCATCACTGTGCATCACCTATCTCGAGACCCAGCAATTTCCGCCCTGGCTTCGTTCGCAGGTCGAAACCAGTCTCCAGCGACTCGAGGCGGCGACCAACCGGCACTTCGGGGGCAAGGAGCGTCCGCTGCTCGTCTCGGTCCGCTCGGGCGCCGCGGTCTCCATGCCCGGCATGATGGAGACGATTCTCAACCTCGGCCTCAACGACGCGACGGTTGAAGGGCTGCGGAAAGAGAGCACCAACCCGCACTTCGCCTACGACTCCTACCGGCGCTTCGTACAGATGTACGCGACGGTGGTGTTCGATCTGCCCAAGGCGCCCTTCGAGCACCTGCTCGAGGCTCGCAAGAAGAAGCACAAGGCGGTCCGCGACATCGACCTCCCCGCTGAAGAAATTCTCGCGCTGGTGCAGGAGATGAAGGCTCACGTCGAGAAGGAAACCGGACGTCCTTTCCCAGACGACCCGATGGAGCAGCTCTGGGGCGCCATCGCCGCCGTCTTCGAGAGCTGGAACACCCGGCGCGCGATCGACTACCGGAAGCTGCACGACATCCCCGACAGCATGGGAACCGCGGTCAACGTGGTGACCATGGTCTTCGGAAACCTGGGCGAGGATTCGGGCACCGGCGTCGCGTTCACCCGCGATCCTTCGACCGGCGAGAGGCGTCTCTACGGCGAGTATCTGCTCAACGCGCAGGGAGAAGACGTCGTCTCCGGCACCCGGGACGTGGAGCCGATCGCGCGGCTCAAGGATGTCATGCCCGCGGCCTATACCGAGCTGGACCGGCTGGCGAGGATCCTCGAGCGACACTTCCGCGACGTGCAGGACATGGAGTTCACCATCGAGCGCGGCAAGCTCTACATGCTGCAGACCCGCCGGGCGCAGCGCTCGGGCCAGTCCGCGGTGCGTATCGCCTGCGAGATGGTGGACGAAGGTGCGATCAGCGAAGATGAGGCGGTCGCCCGGATTCCGCCCAACGATCTGAACCAACTGCTCCATCCCGCGATCGAT
>DATBGE010000093.1:0-15130 GCA_036558125.1 Gemmatimonadales bacterium
AACACGCTGATCAACGTAGTGCCCGGCGTCGTCGCGATCGCCCAGGCCGATAAAGACGAGATCGTTGGAGAGGCCCTCGCTTTGCGGGCCCTGCATTACCACAACCTGGTGAAACTCTTCGGAGGAGTGCCGTTGGTCATGAAGCAGCCGGGGAGTATCCCGGACGCCAACAGCGTGGTGCGTGCCACCTCGCAGGAGGTCTACGCCCAGATCGAGAGCGATCTCACCCAGGCGGAGCAGCTGATCGGTAATCAGAAGGCACCCACCAACACCGCGACGGTCGGTGGCGCCAAGGCGTTGCTCGCCCGGGTCTATCTGTATGAGGGCAAGTATGCCGAGGCTCTCGCCAAGGCGGACGAGGTAATCGCGCTGGGCTACGATCTCGATCCGGACTATTCGGACCTGTTCCCCGAGGACGAGAATGACAGTGTCGAGGACATTTGGAAGGTGACCTTCACCGATGTGCAGTACAACTACATGTACTACTGGTGGTCGGACCCCCAGGGCGGCGGTGCCGAGGTAGCGCCGACGGCGGACCTGGTAGGCGCGTACGCTCCGAATGACGAGCGCTTGGCGCGGAATGTTTGTACAACGTCAGAACCACTGGTCTGCCTCGACACCCCTACAGCGGGTGACACCTCGGGCGCGAAGTACCCGACTACGGCGGGTGCCGAGGACATCCACGTGATCCGCTTTGCCGAGGTATTGCTGATCAAGGCGGAGGCCTTGGCGCGGCAGAACCAGCTGGCCGCCGCCGTTACCGAGTACAACAAGATCCGGGTGCGGGCTGGTCTTGCTCCGCACACACTCGGAAACCAGGTGACGACCCAGCAGGACGTTCTGGATGAGATCGATCTGCAGCGGCGGCTTGAGTTCTTCGCCGAGGGCGATCGGTGGCCCGACCTGGTGCGGACCGGGCGCTGGCAGCAGGTTCTGCCCGGTATCCCGTCGTACCAGACGCTGTACCCGATTCCGCAGGCTGAAATCGATGTTGCGGGGGGTCTGGTACAGAATCCGGGGTATTAGTTCGTAGCAGGTAACACGCGACGCCGGGATGGCCGAGTGGCTGTCCCGGCGTTGTTGTCTTCAGTACCTGGACCGAGTACCGAGTACCTAGTACCGAGTACAACTGCCTACCAATTGCCAATTGTCCAATATTTCTTCCGCGTGCCTCCGTGTGTTCCGCGACATCCGCGGTACGTAGTTGGTCGGGAGGAGGTAGGTACTCGGTACGCGGTACTAAGTACTATCGTTGGATTCCTGCACGAACGGTTCGAACACTACATCGACGGTGAATCCCTGCGGGGCGAAGAGGCCGGTGAGCAGCTGGCGGGCGCCATCCTCGGCGTGGGCCACCACCGCCATATCCCGCGCCGCCCAGACCAGGTGTTGTCGAGCCAGCATGAAGATCGTGTCCCGATCCGCCGGCCGGAACGGATTCCAGAGACCGCGACTCTCGTCATAGATCTTGAAATCCTGGATGTCCAGCCCGACCAGCTTGGCGTGGGGCAAGCCGATCGAGATCTGCTTCGCCTTGTAGTCGATATGAATCCGGGGTGGCTGCTGGAGATCGAGTCCTACCAGGGCCTTTCCGGTTACCACGACCAGCGAGCGTTTGGTGGACCCGTAGCGCGTGTTCTCGTAGACGATCACATCCCGCACCGAGGCTTCGGTGGTGACCAGCTTGGCCACGGTCTTGAGCTGTTCCACCACGACCGACTGATCGACCCGGGTCCTGCTCGCCAGGAATGAGGAGGAGCGATTCAGCCAGAGCCCGGCGAGAAGGCCGAGGACGAGCAGCACAAGCCCCGCGACGATCAGGCCGACATGACCGATCGCGCGGGGCTGATTGCTCAACGGTGGCTTACTTGAAATAGAGGACGGCTCCGACACCCGCCGCTACGGCGCCGGGGATCCAGACCGCTTCCTCGTCGATGATCAACCCAGTAACGAAAGCGGCGGCCCCGGCTATCATGAGAATCCTGCCGGTGCGCTTCCCGCTCCCCGGGGCTGCCACGAGCGTGGCTTCCGGTGCAACGGTTGCCGCGGGTTCGGAAGAAAGGGCCACCGGACGAAGCGCCGCGGTGGCTTGAAGGTTCCGGGCCGAGGGGCCCATGAAAGCGGCTCCCTGACCCTGGGCCATCACGGGGCGGGAGAGAAGGCTCAATGAAAGAGCAGAAACCGCTATGAATGCAGCGCGCACATTTCCTCCTTTAGCGGCGCAGGGTGATTTAACGTTCCGCGGCCTCGATCAGTTTGCGGGTCTTGGCCAGATAGGCATCGTAGGCTTGGCCCCAGAGTCCGGAGAAGCGGGACTTCTTGGGGAGGTTCTGAATAGCCTCGAGTAACGGTCGCAATACCGGGTCGGCGTAGTCCTGGGCTTCCACATCCCGCAACACTTCACTGCGAGGCATCTTCCCTTCGGAAAACGCCCGGGCGCGCTTCGCGATCTCGTGTCGCCTGGCGATGACGTCGGACGTCATGGAATAGTTCTCATTCTTCGGTGTGATGCACGGTAAACAGCATTTCACTCGCCATCGTCGCGCGTACCGTGAGTGGTATGCCCGGCGCCAGTACCACCATCTGTCCCGCGGACACCTGATGAGTGGAACCGTCGGCTGTGACGAGCAACCGGCCGACCAGCGCATGGATCGTGACAACTCCCTCGGTCTCGTGCTCTCTGATGTGACCCTCGGGCTCGAACACGTAGAGCATCACGGTCACCTGCCCGTGGCGGAACAGCGCGATCTGCCGGTGCCCTTCAACTGCGTCGTGCGCTTCGGCACGCAAGCGCGCAGCAGCTTCCTTCAAATCGAAGAGTTGGGCCGGATCGCGAAATCGATCCTGAGGGTGGGGGCGAAGCCGTTCGGGAATGGTCACTGACACCTGACCGGGTCGGACGTGAATGAAGTACCTGGCCGGAGGATAGCCCGTCCATCCGGCCGATTGAAGCTAGGTGAAAAGTGGGCGGGAGGGAACTGACACCCTGGCTACGCAGGATCCGGCGCGTAGTTCCGGAAGGGTTCGGTGAGCATCCGCTCCTGCTTTCCGCTCTGCTCGAAGACATGAACCAGTTCGACCTCCTCGCCGACGCGCTTCACCCGGCTCTCGAGGAGCTTGAGCCCCGGCTTGTCCGCCAGGCCACGCTCGTTCAGCCGATCCGCCTCGGCCTTGCAGATGGCACCGGGAGTGGGCGTGGGACGCGGGTAGGGATCCTCGTGATGGGCCACCAGCGCGCGCCAGTGCTCGTCACCCGCCCGCTCGACCGATGCGCGAATATCCTCTCGGCTAAATGGCATGGTATTCTGCCGGACAATCCCTCGATTACGTGAGCACCCCAAAAAGCTTACCGCGGATCACGCGGAAAAGCGCGGAAGCACGCGGAAGTTGTTTTGTGGTTTTACCTCAAACACCCATCCGCGTTCGTCCGCGTTCTCAGCGTGTTCCGCGGTTAGCAGTTTGGCCTTCAGGGTAGATATTCGGCCGCCAAGTCTCCAACGGTACCGCCAAAAAGCTTACCGCGGATCACGCGGAAAAGCGCGGAAGCACGCGGAAGTTGTTTTTGTTGTACCTCTCGCCCCATTCCGCGTTCTTCCGGTGTTCCGCGGCTTCCGTGGTAAGCTGTTTGGTTTGGCCCCTCAGGGTAGATACTCAGCCGCCAAACGCCCCGCGAAGTAGACCCCGATCCCGGTCCCCACCGTACTCAGAATGAAGCCCGTCATGACCCCGAACTCGGCGCCGATCCACCAGCCGACCGCGCCGCCGACCGACCCTCCGACCAGCCAGATAATCCCTTTCATGGCATGGACTTCCGGCCCAGATCCGAGCCCGATTGAGGGGGGGACTGCCGATTCGGGGACGGGTTGCTTATATTCACTCCAACGAATGACATAGCCTTCGGGCCCCGGGGTAGCAGAGCAGACCGGGTGATGAACCTGCCAAGAACCATCGTCCCGGCTGGTGCAAACGCACTGGACCGGGCGTTGTGTTTCTACTCCCGGTGAAGCAACAACTCCTTGATTGTTCCCGCCGGGACGCCGTAAACAATCCTGCCGTTGCTTCCCTTTTCTCCGCCATAGACCAGCCCCACCACCATGCCCGCCCGGTTGAAGATCGGGCTCCCACTGGATCCCTGCGCGCCGTAGCTGTCGAGTTGCAGCAGGTCGGGCAGGGTTCGGGATACGGTCCCCAGGGTAAGGGTGGCCGCGACACCCTCCTGACGCCAGTCGGGCCCCTTCTGAAGATCCAAGCCCATCGGGAAGCCGAGAACCGCGACCGGCTCGCCGACCTCGGCTCGACTGGTCGCGATGCCCTTCACCACCGGTACGCCTCGGTGCACCGATGTCTTGAGCAGAGCCACGTCGGCCTCCGGCCCCCCAATCGCCGCGACATCGGCCCGGAAATTCTGATTCGAGCCGTTGAACACCACGCCGACTTTGTCCGGGAGACGTCCCGCCGAATCCACCACGACGTGGCGATTGGTGACCAGCAGACCGCCATTCTGATCCGATTGGATCGCGAACGCGGTGCCGGTGAAGGTGCGCCCATCGGGGAACTGCACAAACACGAGTGCGACGGCTTCCTGGTTTGCCGCCGCGATGGCGGCACCGTCGAGTGCTGCGACCTGGGCCAGGTTTCGCTGTTGCTGGGTAGCAGCCTTGAGCTGGGCCCGGAGTTGCTCGATCTCGGGCCCGGTTGCGCCGGAGGCGTTGATCCGCTGCTTGAGGCGCTCCGCTTCCGTCTTCGCGGAATCGAGAGCGTCCTGGAGAACCTGGTTGGTACCCGTCATGGTGCCGATCTGGGTTACCAGGCTGTCTACCTGGCCAAGCAGGAGCTCGCGCTGGGCGACCAGCCGGCGCTCGTTGAGTGAATTGGACCAGAAGTAGGCGCCCGTCACCAGCAGCAGCATGGCGAAGAGCACATACTGCACCGTGCGATGTTTCTTGGTCTGCTTCTGAACCTCGATCTTGATCCTGGTAGTCGCACCGGCGCCGCCGGGCGTCGGCCGCGGCAGCTTGAACGAGCCCGGGGATCCGCTCGGCGGGATGAGCACCTGGGGTGGGGCACTGGCTCCCAGAAAGGCGCCGGTCTCCGCCGGCGCCGGGGCGCGCGATGCGGGCATCGCACTGGGCGGCGGATCGGGAATGGAAGCGAACTCGACGCGCGGCCCCGAAGTGCCGAACTGGATGACGTCCTTGGTAGCAAGGACATGATCCCCGGTCAGTCGATTGCCGTTGACCAGGGTGCCGTTGGTGCTACCCAGGTCTCGCAGGACGTAGAGTTTTCCGGCCAGGGTGATCGAGGCATGGCGGGCGGAGACATCGAGGTCCTGATCGGCGTCGAAGCGCAGCTCACACTGCGGATGACGCCCGACCAGGATGAAGGGCTGACTCAGGACGTCGATCTGACCGGCCCGGCTTCCCGACTGGATTGTGAACTGGGCCTTCACCGGCCTCCTGGGCGGCTCAGCCGCGCAAGAACAGGAAGTAGAGTCCCAGGCCGAGAGCAACGAGACTGCCTGCTACGACCCACCAGGGCACCGGTGGTGTTTCGCCGATCGGGGTCGGAGGCGGGCTGCCGGTATACACCGGCACCGGCTCGGTGGTGGTATCGACCTCGCTGAGGGGATAGACCTGGTAGCCGGCGTTGTCTTCGCCAGCCGGTTCGGGAAGCGCATCGCCATCGAACCGCACCGCCACCGCGGTGATGTTGTCCGGTCCCCCGCGTTCATTGGCCAGGTCGATCAGCTTGGCGCAGAGCTGCGCCAAGTCTTGGGTGGCGCGTGCAACGTCGGCTATCTCTTCCTTCTTCACCTGGCCCGAGAGACCGTCGGAGCAGAGGATGATCAGGTCGTTCCGGCGGAGCGGCAGATAGGTCAGGTCCACCTTGACCCGGGGATCCGGACCCAAGGCCTGGAGAATGATATTCTTGCGCTCGCTCTGCTCCGCCTCTTCTTCGGTGAGTTCGCCCGCCTCGACCAGGCGCTGCATCAGCGACTGATCCTTGGTGAGCTGGATCGTGTTGCCGTTGCGGATCAGGTAGCCGCGACTGTCTCCCACCTGGGCGAGATAGAGGTCGGACCCGAATACGCCGGCCACGGTCGCCGTGGTACCCATCCCGCGTACCTCGGGATGTTCCCGGGCATAGCCGTGGATCCGGTTGTTCGCCAGTTCGACCGCTTCCTTGAGCCGGTAGGCAAACCGCTGGGCTGATCCGTCGGGATCATCCGGCCACACCGTCGTCATGTGGCCGAAGATCGCGTCGGTCGCCATGCTGCTCGCTACCTCCCCCGCGGCGGCACCGCCCATCCCGTCGGCAACCATGAACAGCGATCCTCTTGGGCCGACAACGTGATTCCGCACGTCGGCCTGGAGACTCGCGACCTTGCGGCTCAAGTCCGCGACGAGGAAAGTGTCCTCGTTGTGGTCGCGGGTGCGGCCGAGGTCGGTCTTGCCGAAAACGGAGACGAGGACGTTAGCCAAGTGGCCTCAGGGAATGCCGTCGAGGATCTGTTTCCAGACCGGCCGGGGATTGAGACTGTAGGCCCGTTGGTACCACGTCTTGGCCCCGTCGGTTTCTTGCTCCTGCAACAAGGCCGATGCCATGACGGCCGCCGCTTCGGCTCTCACACTGTCGCCCAGCGCGGGAGTGCTCCACGCCTTCTGGGCGACCTTCTTCCCTTCGGCCCGTTTAGCCCCGTCATCCACGAATTCGATGTCGTCGGCGAACTTGAGTACCTGGGCCTTGAGCGCGCCGAGATCCGCCGGCGGATTGCTCGTCGTGACTGGAGGGTTGGTCGTCGTACTGACGGAATCACGACTCGCTTGGGTTCCAGGAACGGGGTTGCCGATTGATTTCGCGGTCAAGGTCTGGGCGCCCTGAGAATCGGTCGTATTCACAGGTTTCGCGACGAGGACAGTGCTCGTCTCCGGACCGTTTGGCGCGGGGAGCGAATCTACCTTCTGAATCGCGGTTCCGCCGAACAGCGTCCCTCGCAGGGCATACGCTCCACCAGCGATTATCAGGAGCGCCGCCGCAGCAATGGGCACCACAGGCGACCGCTTTTCCGCCTTCCCGCCCTCCCGCCTTCCCGCCTTGTCCGCCGGTCCGCCGGTCCGCCGGTCCGCAACCACCGTCTTCAGTCCCTGCGAAATCCGCTGAATCTCCGGATCCACCCGGGTCGGGGGGACCGTCGCCAGCAGGCGGTCCATCTCCTCCTTCTTCACCACCTGGGTCCCGGCCTCGAGATCCACCCCGGTCATCGAGGCGGTCGCGGTGGCGAGGTCCCGGCCAAACTCGACCGCGGTCGCATAGCGATCCGCAGGTGAGCGGGTGAGCGAGCGGTTGAGCACCGTCTGCACCAGGGCGGGGAAGCGGAGATCAGGGCGGGCCAGCGCCAGCGGCATCGGCTCGTCGGTGAGCCGCTTGATCATCGTCTCTTGCGCCGTGTCCGCCTCAAACGGCAGCTTGCCGGTGATCATGCGGTAGAAGACGAGCGCCAGCGAGTAAAGATCGGAGCGGCCGTCGCAGGGATCGCCCGAGAGCTGCTCCGGGCTCATGTATTCCGGCGTTCCGACCACGAGTCCGGTCTTGGTGACCTTCTGCCCGCTCGACTTGGCATCGGTGGCCTTGGCGATGCCGAAGTCCACCACCTTCACGATGTCCCGCCCCCGGGTAGACATCACCATGATGTTGTCGGGCTTGAGATCGCGGTGCACGATGCCCAGGTCGTGGGCGGCCTGGAGGGCGTCGGCACATTGGGAGATGATGCCGGCGGCGCGGGGCAGGGGCATCGCCCCGCCTTCATCCAGCAGCGCGCTCAGGCTCATCCCCTCGATGTACTCCATCGCGAGGTAGATCAGTCCTTCGCGAGTTTCGCCGAAATCGTAGACCGCGCAGACGTGGGGATGGCTGATCCGGCTGGCGTTTGCCGCTTCGCGGTTGAAGCGGGAGATGGCATCGGCGTCGTTCATCATGCTCTGCGTCATGATCTTGATCGCGCAGCGCCGGCCCATCTTCACATGCTCGGCGAGATAAACCTGGCCCATCCCGCCTTCGCCCAGCTTCTTCTGGATGTGATAGCGCTCCGCGACGATCTGCCCTACCAGGTCGCGCGCCGATTCCTGGGTCCGGAGCGGTGTGCCGTCCCTCTGGCAGAAGAGGATTTCATCGCCGTACTCGGCGCCGCACGCGGTACAGAACTTCACGTCAGCTCCACCCGCAACATCTGGTCGCCGATCAGGAGCCGCGACCCGTGCACCACCTGGCGTTCCCCGCGCACCGCGATCGCCACACCGTTGCGACTCCCCTGGTCCACCAGCACGAAGTCCGCATCCTCGCTGCGAATCATTGCGTGCATGGCACTCATCGAGGCGTCGTAGGGGAACTGCCAGTCTCCCGACTCCCGCCCGATCTTGATCGACCGGCCCGGGGAGAGGTGAACGATGTCGCGCGGGCTGCCATCGGCCCGGATCTGGGCGAGGTTGGCGATGTCGGCGTTGGGGGTGAGGCTGCCGAGCCGCCGGGTCTGGTCCTGTTCGGGAGGACGAGGACCAGGGTAGCCCAGCCGGCGGTAGCGGAAGACCTGGCTCCCGATGAGGAGGAGGTCGCCGTCCACCAGGCGATGAGGCTGGTCGGTGTAGAGCCAAGTGCCGTTCTTGCTGCCCAGGTCGCGCACGCTGAGAATGCCGTCGAGCAGCAGGAACTGCGCGTGCACCGGAGAGAGGTACCCGTCGTCAGGGAAGTTGATGTCGGCTCCCTGCCGCCCCACGGTGGTGACCGCGTTGAGCAGCGGGTATCGCTGGGTGGTGGCGCCGCCCCGGTCGAGCAGCAACAGCTCGGCGCCTTTGCCGGTTTTCTTGGTCGCCAGCTGGAAGGGAGACGCCGGTGCTTCGGGCGGGGTTCCCGCTATCGAAGTTCCGCAGGCGGGACAGAAGGCGAAGCCCTGATCGTTGGGCCGGCCGCAGTTGGGGCAGACGCGCCCCGCCGCAGCAGAGCTGAGCCGCTTGCCGCACTTGCCGCAGAAGGGCAAGTCGCTTTGAACCGGACTCCCGCAGGAGGGACACGGGGCCATGAGAGGAGCGCTGACAGGCGAGTGCGCCCGAGTGCCGGGCACGCCACCAGAGCCTCCGCGCGGCGGATCCGGAGGTCCTGAAGTCACCGGATCTCCCGGAGCATCAGGCGGCCTTCGTGATACCGACCTTGGTGCGCCGGCCTCATGAAATCGCGACGGACCTCAGTGATGAGGAAAGAGGAGTTGTCCGGAATCTAGGAATGGCCAAGGAGAGCGTCAACAGAGCGCTTGGCGTAAGTCATAGTGCTGGTGTACCTTGGGCGACATGACTGTGAAAAAAGTCGGGCTTCTGATGCTGATCACGGCGTGCGGCTCTTCCGCCAGGCCCTCGCCATCGCCGAGTCCGGCGGCCGGTGCTGCACCCGCGGGTGCCGCCGCGGTCAAGACGGATCGCCCCGACACGATCGGCGCCAAGCTCCCTCCGGTGCCCGCGGTGCGCGGCCCGCTCGCGATCAGTGTGATCTATCCATCCGCCACCGACCTGGTCGATGCGAAGGATTCCAATTTCATCTTCGGATCGGTCGGCACCGGCGAAGCGACGCTCTCGATCAATGGTCAGGGCGTAGCGGTTGCACCGAATGGGACCTGGATCGCGTGGCTGCCGTTGCCGCCGGATTCGGTCCTCACCTATGACCTCACCGCCCGCACCGCGACCGATTCGGCCCACCTCGTCTACACCGCGAAACGACTCTTTCGATTTACCCCGCCCGCTTCGGGCGTCTGGATCGATTCCACCTCGGTGACGCCGCGAGGCAACGCCTGGTGGCCGGCGGATGAGTTCCTGCCGGTGAGTGTGCGAGCGGTCGAGGGTGCGGAAGTTCGAGTCCTTCTGCCCAACGGCACCATCGTCCCGCTCCGCGCATCGCCGCAGAATGAGGACGCGCCGTGGGGTGTCCGAGCCTTTGATCGCGATACGACGAATCTCGTATTGCCGCGGAAGGCAGACCGTTATGTAGGTGCAATAAGAGGCCTGGCAATCGGTGAGAATCCAGGACCGCTCCTCGGTCCGCCTCCCGCCTTCCCGCCTTCCCGCCCTACCGCCGCAACGGCCACGCCCGCCCCGACCGCCATCGTTGAGGCCATCGTTGGAACCGACACCGCCCGCGCCACCTGGAACCTCAGCCTCGCCCTCCTCGACAGCACGCCGGTCATCGTGGAGTTCAACGACGACACGGCACACAAGGGAGACACCGACAGTCTCACCATCGGTCGCACCCGGCCGGGTGCCACCTATCACTGGTTCATGCCGACCGGCACTCGCACGGTCGCGACCGGACGGCTGGGTGACGATCTCAGGGTGAGACTCTCCAGGGGGACCGAGGCCTGGGTGCCTGCGGCGGACGCGCTCCAACTCCCCACCGGCACGCCGGCGCTTCGCGCGACGGTGAGCTCGGTCACCCTGACACCCTTCACCGACCGGCTCTCGCTCCGAGTGCCGCTCTCGCAGCGCATTCCCTTCCGGGTCGAAGAGGGTGAGAACGAGTTGACGCTCAGGCTCTACAACTCGCTGGGCGATCTCGACTGGATGCGCTACGGCGGGACCGATCCTTATCTCAAGCGGATGACCTGGGAGCAGGAGACCAACGACGAAGTCACCATCAAGCTCGACCTCGCCGGACCGGTCTGGGGTTACCAGACAAGGTGGAGCCGGAACGATCTGATCTTCGAGGTGCGGCGGCCGCCCCGTATTGATAAGGATTCTCCGCTTCAGGGACGCCGAATCGTGGTTGATCCGGGCCATCCTCCCGCCGGTGCCATGGGGCCATCCGGCTTCCGCGAGGCACAGGCCAATCTCGCCGTGGCGTTCAAGCTGAGGGAACTGCTCCAAGCCAAGGGTGCCACGGTGATCATGACCCGCACCACCGATTCCGCGGTGGATCTCTGGCCCCGGGTCAAGCTCGCCGACACGGTCAATGCGGAGCTCCTGGTTTCGATTCACAACAACGCGTTGCCCGATGGCCTGAATCCATTCACTAATAGCGGGTCGAGTGTCTTCTATAACCAGCCGCGAAGCGTCCCCCTCGCGATGGCGGTGCAGCGGGCGCTGGTTCGGCGGCTGGGGATTCGCGATCTGGGAGTGAGCCGAGGCGATCTCGCCCTGGTCCGGCCGACCTGGATGCCGTCCATCCTGACTGAAGGGCTGTTTATGATGCTCCCGGAGCAGGAGGCCGCGCTCCGGTCCGAGGCGGGGCAGGCGCTCTACGCCCAGGCCGTATTTGATGGAATTGAAACGTTCTTGCGGGATGTGGCGGGGAAGGGGGGGCCTGTCGTCCCCTAGGCACCAACGCCAAAGCAGAGCGAATGAACCCGGGTTTCCTCCGCCGTGCGGGCGCGCCGCTTTTCCTCTTGATGCTGATGGGAGCGACGCCCCCCCTTGCGGGTCAGTCCCCCGAGGATCGCGCAAGCCTCCAGACGTTCCGGGACTCGCTGCGGGCGGTGGACGACAGCGCGGCCCTGGTCAAGCTCGAAGCCCGTCTCATCGGCGTCGCGAAGGCAGACCGGAACAACGCGATGAATCACCTGCGACTGGGGTTCGTGGCGCTCCGGATCGCGGACCTGGGCAGCCAGTCGCGCTACGACGACGCCGCGGGCGAGTTCCAGTGGGCAACGGACCTCCAGCCGCAGTGGCCCTGGGGTTGGTACGGAATGGGAATCGCCGAAGATGGCGTGGGCGACTCCCAGATCTCGCTGGTCGCGGGGCTGCAGGCCATGTTCGGCAAGGATCACCTGACCCGCGCCGCCAACGCGTATACCCGCTCCGTCCAGGTCGACCCCTCCTTCGTGCTGGGGCTGGTCGAGCTCTCCGCCACCGCACTCCGGCAACGCATCAACGTCAAGATCGACGTCGCTCGGGAAGCACTCCGGCAGGCGGCAAGCACCTCGGCATCTTCCAGTCCCGAGGTGTTGTTGTATCGGGGACGGGTCGAGCGCGAGGTGGGAGACATCGACTCCGCGGTTACCGCCTTCAGGGCCTACATCGAGAAGGGCGACAATCCCAGCCTGGGGCAACTCGAGCTGGCCCGGGCACTCTTCCTCCAGGGCACCGAGGACGGACAACCCCCCTACTACGCCGGTGCCGCGAGCGACAACCCGACCACCGTCGCGGAGTATCGCGCTGATCTCGCGGTCATCGCGCCGGACACCGCCCTGGCGGAGTTCGACGCGCTCGCCGGACCCAACCGCGCCGGATTCCTCCACCGCTTCTGGTCCGAGCGCGACCGCGCCGACTTACGCAAAGACGGCGAACGGCTCCGGGAACATTACCGCAGGATCTACTACGCCCGGCAGCATTTCCAGCTGGTCAGCACGAACCGGCACTACGACATCATCGAGCGTTACCGGTCGGGCAGCAGGGACTACGACGACCGCGGCATCATCTATATCCGCCACGGCGAGCCCAACGCGCGGGCAACGTTCAGCCGCCCGGGCATGGAGTTGAACGAGTCGTGGCGCTACAACCGCACCGACGGTGATCTCGTTTTCCATTTCATCGCCCGGGAAGACGTCCAGGACTTCAAGCTGGTGGAAAGCCTGTTCGACGTGCTGGGCTTCGAAGGCGCCACGGCGATCCGAGGTACCGATGTGAGCCTGGTGGCGAACGAGCTGCTCCTCTCCCGGGAGAAGCTCTCGCCGGTCTACAGCAAGCTTCTGGGTGGCGGCGAGGCCGCGTCGCAGCGCTATCTCACTGAAGAACGAAGGATGGGTCGGGAGAGCATCCTGATCGGGACTACCACCGACAGCTATGAGCTCCGCTACCCGCGCCCGCTCGAAGTCAACACCTCGGTCGCGGTGGTAGGCCGCGATTCGGTGAATGGACTGTTCCATCTATCCTACGCACTCCGCGGCTCGAGCCTCCAGGGTGTCGCCTCGCCGCGGGGACAAGTCTATCCGGTCCGTTTGCGGCTCAGCATCGCCGACGCGCGCGGCAACACCGTGGCACGGGTGGACACCACTCGGCTCTTCGTTGCCCAGGTTCCGGTGCCGGAGCGGGAATTCCTGGTGGGCCGGGTGTCGGTCCCGGTGCCGGCGGGCCGCCTCACCTATCGCGTGGCGCTCGAAGAGGGAGACGATCGCGGATTCTTGATGACGCCCGACACCACCACCGCGGGCGACTTCACCGGCAACAGCTTCACGCTGAGCGATCTGGTGCTGGGGACTCCGATGGCCCGGGTCTTCTGGCGGCCGACCGCGGACGACACGGTCTACTTCAATCCGATCGGCACCTTCAGAAAGAGCGCGCCGATGGATCTGTACTACGAGGTTTATGGGCTCTTCCAGGGCGCGGCTTACAAGACCGAGGTCGTGGTCGCCAAGGACGGCGGCGGCGGTCTCTTCGGGATGTTCGGCGGCAAGAAGGCGGCGATCAAGCTGAACTTCGAGGATCAATCCGAGGGACCGATGACCCGGGTGCACCGCGGCATCGGTCTGGAGAAGCTGTCCGCGGGCAAGTACTGGCTCGAGGTGACGGTCACCGCGTTCAACGGGAGCCAGCAGAGGTCGAGAGCGCCGTTTGAAGTCAGAGAATAAGAGGGAGAACGGGAGAACGGGAGAACGGGAGAACGGGAGAAAGGGAGAAAGGGAGAAAGGGAGAAGGGGAGAAGGGGAGAACGGGAGACGGGAAGACGCAGAGGGGAGAAAGGAGAACGGGGGAAGGGAGAAAGGAGTAGAAGCAGGAGCCCTTCTTACCACTTCTTTCTCCCTTCGCGCTTTGGTCGGACCCGTGACCGGCCTGATCCTCCTGATTACCTCGACCAGTCCAATAAACGGGCACCTGGATTCCTCGCTTCACTCGGAATGACAATCAGTTTCCCGTTCTCCTGTTCTCCCGTTCTCCTGTTCTCCCGTTCCCCGCAGTTTCCGCCCCTTGAACCACCGGGATTCCCCGCCTAGCTTCGGGCAATGTTCTGCTCCCGGTGTGGGCACGAAGTCCAGAAGGCGACGCAGTTCTGCCCCTCCTGTGGTCTCGACCTCAGGGTCACCACTCCCATCCAAGCGATCGCGACCGGCGACGTCACCGAACTCGACATCGTTCGGGAGGCGCTGCACGAGGAGTACGAGATCCTGGAGGAGCTGGGCCGCGGCGGCATGGCCATCGTGTACCGCGCGATGGACAAGCACCTGGGCCGGGAAGTGGCGATCAAGGTACTGCCCTTCTCGCTCGCCTTCGACGCGGACTTCGTGGAGCGCTTCCAGCGCGAGGCGCGCACCGCGGCCCAGCTCGAGCATCCCAACATCATCCCCATCTACCGGGTCGGCAAAGCGGGCCGCGTCATTTACTTCGTCATGAAGTATCTGCGCGGATCGTCGCTCTCCAAGATCATGGCCGAGCGGCCCAAGCTCTCGCCCACGGAGATCCAGAAGATCCTGGTCGACGTGGGAAGTGCGCTGGGATATGCCGCGGCGCGCGGGACGGTGCATCGCGACGTGAAGCCCGACAACATCATGTTCGACGAGCACGGGCTCTGCGTCGTGACCGACTTCGGCATCGCCAAGGCGGGGAGCGGCCAGCGGCTGACCGGCACCGGCATGTCGATCGGGACGCCGCACTATATGAGCCCCGAACAGGCGCGGGCCCAGCCCATCGACGGCCGGAGCGACATCTACAGCCTCGGCATCGTGGCCTATCAGTGTCTGGTCGGTGAAGTGCCGTACGACGGCGAAGACAGTTTCTCGATCGGCTACAAGCACATCATGGAGCCGATCCCGTCGCCACCGCTGAATGGACCGGAGGAGAAGCGGCTCTTCGAGATCATCCGCAAGATGATCATGAAGGACCCGGGGGATCGATTCCAAGACGCCGAAGAGTTGATGCGGGCGCTGGAAGGACAACCGTTCAGCACGCTGCGGCGCCCGACGATCTCTCAGGTCGGCATGGCGGCGCAACCCACCTCTCCGCTGCCTACGTCACAGGAATTCCAATCCGTGGCTGCTCGCCCGAGTGGGGCCATGTCCCGGCCGACCACACCAAGGTCGAGCACACCAATCCCGGTCCGGACTCCGACGGGCGCCCGGCGGCCGGTAGCGCAGCGATCCATCGCGCAGGCGCCGAGCCGGAAC
>DATBGE010000094.1:0-12925 GCA_036558125.1 Gemmatimonadales bacterium
CCTGACCTTGATCGGCCGCGGGATTCCCGCGTCATCCAAGTCGGCGGTCTGGTCGGTGATGTCCAGATCGACGTTGATCACCTTGCTCGAGATCGTGGTTCCCTTGGTGAAGAGGGGAACTTCCTTCGACTTGCCGGGACCTCGATAGATGACATTGCCGCCGGTCAGCCAGCTGACCAGCCGGATCGTACCTGCGTCTACGTCCCGCAGAAACGACGCGACTGTCACAGGTATCACCACCAGCACGACGGCGACGATTCCCGCAATCAGCATCCAGGGTTGCATTACCAGCTCCAGAAAAGGTGAGGACTACAGAGCCGAAACAGTGCAACGGTTGCGAGCAGCATCCACCTCCTGCACCCGCAGACGATCACCCGAACGCACCCGCACCCCAGCCGCCCGCTCCTTATCAGAAAGGGTGGCCAGGACCTGCACGATCTGCCCGTCCAGCTCCACGGCTACGAGTCCCTGTCCGTTGCTGTCGAATCCGGTAAGCGCCCGGACTTCGTCCTCGATGCACGATTCGAGCGTGGCAGCAGGTTTGGAGGCGAACCGGAAAAAGAATCGCGACACCGGACCGGCCGCCAACACTTCGAATGCGACACCACCCACCACGGCGGCCAATGCCAGCAGCGGACCCGAAAGGAAGCTTCGCAACAGGAGTCCGGCTGCGCCGAAACCCAGCAACCAGCCGAAGAGCAGACGCGGAGACAGGAACGTTACGAGAGAGCGACTGACATCGGTTCCGTGGTGGTGAGCTGGTGCCGGAATGTGGCCATGCGATCCGATGTCATGCCCGCTGTGCGCGTGGCCCTCACTGTGACCGGCGTGACCGCCATGACCGCCGTGTCCAGCCCCGTGACCAGGAAGATGGAGATGACTTCCCAGGCCGCTGAAGGCCATTGCGCCGAGCCCCACCGCCCCGAGGATGAGGCAGAAGGTGTATGGGTTCATATCAGTTGAAATCTACTCGGTTCGGCTGACGGGGGTGGTGGCGTGACTGACCAGCTGCCGGCCCGAACGCCCGGCGGCTCCTAGAGCTTCCGCGCTAGTGGCGGGACCATCGCCGTCAAGCGACGGGCGGGTATCAAACACAACACGCGAGTACTCCCCGCTGTTTCATGCTGCGCTGCCGATTCGGACGGTTCATTGCGCCCCCCTGTGCTGCCAGTAGGGCAATCCGGGATCTGGGTTTCCTTCGGGTTCGCTTGCGCGGGTGACTGGCGTCGCAATGCATTTGCGCTACCGTCTATGACGGCAATCGCAGTCCCTGGCCGTCACAACCGTCTCCGAATCGATGCCGTCCAATCACCGCTTCGCCGACCTGCTGCGGCGCATGGGCCGCGCTCCGATGCCAGGCCAGCCCAGACAGTCGCGCAAGCGGGTGGCGCCGATACACGTGGCCACCATCATCGCGATTCTCCTGGCTGCAGGTTCAGCACACCTCGCCGCACAGGCCGGGGTCATCCGCGGCCGCGTGGTTCGTGCCGACCAGCCTGTCGGACTGTCAGATGCGGAGTTGGTGCTGGGTCCATCCGGGGTCAGGACGCGCACCGACCTGCGAGGCTTCTTCGAATTCCGCGGTGTCGCGCCGGGTCAATTCGAATTGGCGGTGCGTCTTGTTGGCTTCGCTCCGAAGGTCGTGGTGCTGCAGGTGGATTCAGTCACGACCACCCAGGTCGACATAGCACTCGAGCCCGTCGTCACCATCCTGGACCCGATCGTCACCTCGGCAACCAGGGATCCCCGAACCGTCAGTGAAGTCGCCGCGGCGGTGTCGGTCGCCGATACCTCGGCCATTGAGCGCGGGCGGACCGTCGGGCTGAACGAAACGCTCCGGATGATGCCGGGGGTGCAGGCGGCCTCGCAGTACGGGACGGACCAGGTCAGCGTCGGAATCCGGGGTTCCGCCGCGCGCGGGGCCTTCGCGCTGCGCGGGATCGCCGTGCTGCTCGACGGAATCCCCCTCACGGAATCCGATGGGCGGTCCCGGCTCGACCTCATCGAGCTCGCGGCCTCCCGGCAGATCGAGGTTGTTCGCGGCCCGGGCTCGGCCCTGTATGCCGCCTCGCCGGGCGGGGTGGTGAACGTGGTGTCGCGCAGCGGATGGGACAGCCGGGGCATTTCGGGTCGTGCGCTGCATGGCGCCTTCGGATTCCAGAAGTACGATGGTCGTGCGGGCGGCGTGTTCGCCGGCGGACGGGGAAGCGGCTTCGCCGCGGCTTCATACACATCGGCCGACGGCTACCGGGACCACAGTGACGGCAGCAACACCCGGGGACAGGTGGCACTCGACTTCGTCCCCGGGCCGGGCACGCGGGTCGCCTTCGAAGCCAACGGCTCGCGCCTCGACTTGCGCCTGCCTGGATCCCTCACCCAGTCACAATTCGACGCCGATCCCTACGCTGCCGCACCCACGGCTCTGACGTACAACACCCGGCGCGCCGATACCCGCTATCGTGGCGGCGTCCGGCTGGAACAGGCGCTCGGTGCCGGAATGGCGACCGGGTACTTTTTCTATGGCGGCCGCACGCTCTACCTGCCCACGACAATGGGTATCGTGGACGCAAATTTCCACCGCTCGCAGGCTGGTGCGCGATTCCGTTGGGACCGCGTGGCCGGCTCGCCGGTCGACGCGACCGCAGGGCTCGACTACGACATCCTCTTCGCGACCGATCAACGGTGGGCGAACCAGGGAGGCGCGCGCGGCGCCCGGGTCGACAACGGATACCTGTCGGTTCCGAACTTGGGGGTCTACACCCAGGCGGCGTGGCAGGTCTCCCGCCCGGTCGACGTCACCCTCGGGCTGCGGTATGACCGGGTGGCTTATCGATTCGAGAGCTATGTGGCCGGCGCCCCCGCGCGGCAGGAGACGTCATTCGACTATCTCTCTCCCAGACTGTCCGTTCTCTGGAGTCAGGACCCGGCAACGTCGCTCTACGCTTCGGTCGGCCGGGGCTCCGAAGTGCCGATCATCGGCGAGATCTCGTTTAGTCCCAGCGCCCCGCTTCTTTCGGTCCGCCCAAAGTCGCTGTGGAATTATGAGGTCGGCGCGCGGCGTATCGTGGATGATCGCCTGCTGCTGGAAGGGGCCGTCTTCTATAGCGACGTGAGGGGCGAGTTCATTCCGATCACAGTCGACGGCCTCAGCGTGCCGGAGAACGCCAGCCGCTCGCGCAACATCGGCCTCGAGCTGAGCGCGACCGCCCGGCTGTCGCAGCAGCTCGAGCTCGGGGCCAGCTACACCTTCCTGGATCTCCGGCTGCAGGAGTACACCTCGACGGTTCTCGATTCCACAGGAGACTCTCTAGCGGTGGATTTCGGCGGCAAGCTCCTCCCTGGGGTGCCGAGGCACCGGGTCACCGCCGAGGTCCACCTTCGCCCATTGGCAGCCCTGGACTTCGGCGTCCAGGTGGAATGGCAGAGCATCGTTTACGTCGAGACCAGCAACGCGAAGCAAGGCACCTGGTATTTCCAGCCCGCGCCGGGCGCCCCGGTGGAAGCGGTGCCGTTTCGCGCCGTACCGGCCCGGGCGCTAGTCCACCTCGACGCCGCCTGGCGGCTGGGTCCGGCGGTGTTGTTCGGTAGTGTCGAGAACCTCTTCGGACTCAGATACGCCGGCACTCTCGAGCCGAACGAGAGCTCCGGGCAGTTCTACGAGGCGGGACCGCCGACCACGGTCTCGGTCGGACTCAGCCTCACCGGCTGGGGCCGGGCTTCCGACAGCTCGTCCCGCTGACCTCGCCGAGCCGGCCGGGCGGGGGGACTTCATTCCGGTGCTCTGCGAGCGGCTGTGAAGTTGCCGTAATTCGACCCGGGATCCCAGAAGTGTCCGGTGATCTGTGCCGAACCCAGCGTACCTTCCGCGTACCACAACGCGCTCTGAAGCCCCGCCATGCGCAATTCGAACTCGACTCGTCCAGCGCAATCGAAGGAGCCGCTGACGGAGCCGGACAACGGGCCCTCCATGGACTCGTCGTTGCCGGGGTCGAAGAAGCGAAACTCTTCAAAGGTCCCCGCAAATAGTCGCGTATCGCCAGATTGTTGAATCGTCATGACTGCGGTTGCACGGGTACCAGCCACACCCCACCCCGATTGCGTAATCAAGGCGCTCACGTCATACACTCCGGCGATTTCCGGAAACCCGGCGGGTACCTCGTGAACAGTTGCATTCATCGAGGCCGTGCGCGTGATAGATCCAAGAGTGAGCTCCGCCGTGATGACGGCCCTCCCGGACCCTGCTGCCGTCACAACCCCGCGGCTGCTCACCGTCGCAATCTCCGAGGCGCTGGTTGAGTAGGTGACTTTACCTGCACCAATCGGCATTACCGCTCCTTTCTGATCCCGCGGCACAATTGTCAGCTGGACGGCGTCGTCTGGTGCGCAGAGAGCGGCCGCTGTTGGCGTGACCTCGAGTGTGGTGAGTACCGGCAGCGGAGTCCCAGGGCCTGATCTACGCCCAGGGCCTGGCCCGACCGTGTCGCCGCTGCAACTCAGCGCGCTCCCCGCTCCGAAGAGGGTCAATACCAGCGCGATCGAGTTTCGGGTGTGAACGCTCATCATTTGGGGCCTCGCGCGTGGGACTTGCCCTGAGTAGCGGAAAGTCCCCCGAAACCGGCTCACTGGATCCCGCGCGTGCTTGACCACGGAGGGGTCCGCCGTACTATCCAAGCGATCCCTTCGAGTCGTCTCACGATTCCTTCCCCACGAGGACCGCGTGGCGCTCTCCGCCGACATCACGGACCTTCTCCATCGCTGGGGGGAGGGCGACGCCGGCGCCCTGGATCAGCTATTCCCGCTCATGTACGATCGGATGCGTCAGCTCGCCCATCAGCGGCTCAGAACCGAGCCGGACGCCTCTCTCAATACCACCGCGCTGGTGCACGAAGCCTATCTGAAGCTGGTTGACTCTCCTCGAGTGAGCCTGCGTGATCACGGGCACTTTCTCGGACTGGCATCTCGAGTCATGCGGCATCTGCTGGTGGACCACGCACGCGGGCGAAGGGCCGCCAAACGCGGCCTCGGCGCCAGCCCGGCGCCGCTCGAGGACGCGACGTGGCTCGCCGACGATCAAGTCGAAACAATCGCGGAGTTGGGCGAGGCGCTCCAGCGACTGGAGGCCATCGACGAGCGGCGAACCCGGATTCTGGAGCAACGCTACTTCGGCGGGCTCACGCTGGAGGAAACAGCAGAGGCCCTCGGCATCTCGCTCGCGACGGTCAAGCGAGAGCTGCGCTCCGCGCGCGCATGGCTCGCCCTCGAATTGCGGCGTGGGGATTTGTGATCGCACCGAACGATGACCGGGCGTGGGCGGCCGTCCTGGCCGTGTTCGAGGAGGTCGTCGATCTCGACGACGCGGCGCGGCGAGCCCGGCTCGACGCCATCGGGGCCTCCGATCCGGAACTGCAAAGCGCGGTCGAGCAGCTTCTCGCCGCCGACTCACGAGCCGATGCGGTGTTGATGCGGATCGACGCCGACCTCGGAGAGGCGGTTCCCGAAGCGGACCCGCTGCACCTCGTCGGACGCACCGTGTCCCATTTCCGGATCATCGAGCCGGTCGCCCGCGGCGGCATGGGTGTGGTCTATCGAGCCGAAGACATGCGGCTCGGGCGCCCGGTCGCGCTCAAGGTGCCCCTGGCCGCCCGCTTCGTGGAACGGGAGGCCGTGGAGCGCTTTCGCCAAGAAGCGCGCGCGGCCGCCGCCCTGGACCATCCCAACCTCTGCCCGGTGTTCGAGACCGGCGAGACTTCGGACGGCGACCTCTTCTACACCATGCCGCTCTACGAGGGCGAAACCCTCAAGGCGCGGCTCGCCCGGGAGGACAGGATCCCGCTCCCGCAAGCGCTCGACGTGGCCGCGCAGCTCGCACGCGGCCTCGGCGCAGCCCACCAGGCCGGGATCGTCCACCGTGATCTCAAGCCGGCCAACGTGATGCTCCTGCCGGATGGCGCGGTGAAGATCCTGGACTTCGGTCTGGCGAAGGCGAGCGACCTTACCCTCACGGGATCGTGGGCCAGACTGGGGACGATCTCGTATATGGCGCCTGAGCAGGTCCAGGGACACAAGGTTGATCCTCGAGCCGACCTGTGGGCGCTCGGCGTCGTGCTCTACGAGATGGTGACCGGGAGCCGTCCATTTGGCGGCGGCCACGAGATCGGGGTCGCACACGCGATCCTCTACGAGCCACCACCCCGGGCATCCACGTTGCGTGACGACATTCCCGCCGAGCTGGACCAGCTCCTCGGCAGGTGCCTCCGGAAGGACCCGGGAGAACGCGTTCAGTCCGCCGATGAGCTGGCGATGTCGCTGGGAGAGATTCGCCCGGACCAGAGCTCTCGATCCCTGCGGAAGTTTCGCCGCGCTCTCGTCACTCCGCGGTGGCGGACGTCGATGGTCGTGGCCACGGTGGTGCTCGTTGCCGCGGCAGGCGCGGGGCTGGCGCGCCGACGAACGGCCGCGCCACCGGCACCGGTTTCCCTCGCGGTGCTTCCGTTCGACCGGCTGAGCGACAGCGCCACCACCGACTATCTGGCAGTCGGCTTGAGCGACGGGATCGGGACCGAGCTGAGGCAACTTCATGGAGCCGTCACACCCAGCTACGTGACCACCTCGATGTACCGCCAGAGCCCCAAATCACCACAACAGATCGGTGCCGAGCAGCAAGTCAGTGCAGTGCTCCGCGGCAGCGTGCAACGGCTGGACGACCAGGTGCGGGTGGACGCCCAGCTTCTTCGCGCCGCGGACGGAGAGCCGCTCTGGAGTCACCGCTACGAGCGACCGGCGAGCGAGGTGCAGGAGATTCAGCGCGACATCGTACAGGCCACTGCGGCAACACTGCGGATCAAGACGACCAAAGACGAGCGAGACCTACTTGACCGACCGGCGACGATGGACGCGGGCGCCTACGACGCCTACCTGCAAGGGCGCACGATCGAGCTGGCCGGTCGGCCGCGTCTGGCCTGGCGCGGGGTTCCCGCTGAGAACATCCGCAGGGCAGTGTCATTCTACTCCCAGGCGCGCGACCTCGATCCCGGGTTCGCCACCGCTCGCGCCAGGCTGGCGCTGATGCATACGCTCGCGGCCGCGACGTACGACACGACGGATGGGCGTCGCGAGCAGGCGCGCGTGGAGGCGGAGCTTGCGCTCCGGCGGCACCCCGGGCTGGTCGAGGCACGCGAGGCCCTCGCTTCCTACTGGATTCTCAAGGGAGATGCGGCCAAGGCCATCGAGGAGCTCGAGCTGGCGCTCGAGACCGTCGCCAACAGCGCGGACTTACGGGTGGCGCTCGGCGGCGCCCTGTTCGCGGCCGGCCGCTTCGATGAGGCCGTGGCGGAGTACAATCATGCCGAGCAGATAGAGCCCGGTAATCTGAACGCGGCCGTCGAGGCGGCGACGACGTACAACTGGCTGCGGCGTCGAGAGGAAGCCATGCGGGCGTTCGATCACGCCATCGCGATAGCCCCGGGAGAGTACGCGATCAGGGTGGTCAAGGGACAGGCCTATCTCCGGTGGAAAGGGACGGCGGACACGCTCGCGGCAGCCATGAAACTCATACCGCCGGATTGGGATCCCGCCGGCATGGGTACGTATGCCCGCTACACCGTATTCTCGGTCCAGCGCCGATACGCCGACGGGCTCGCCATGCTGGACCGCTCCCGGAGCGAACTCAGCCGCGACGCGTTCGTGTATCAGCCAACAGCGCTGATGCGCGCCCGGCTCTACGAGGCTCTGGGAGACCGGAGGATGGCCCAGGCCAACTTCGCGACCGCACGGTCGGTCCTCCAGGATAGCGCCGATGCACATCCGACCGATCCGCACATCCGGATGTCGCTGGGTCTGGCCGATGCTGGGCTGGGTCGGAGCTCCGAAGCGCTGCGCGAAGCCCGTCAGGCGATGGAGCTGGCGCCCATCGCGAAAGGCAGCGATGTCGCCACCGTGGTGATGGGCGGAGCCGTTGAGGTATTCGCCGAGGCTGGGGAGATCGATGCGGCGCTCGAGCTGCTCGAGCTGCTGTTCTCCATGCCTGCGGGCCGGTCGGTCAGCGTCGCCCTTCTCCGCGTGTGGCCCGGGTTCGACCCGCTTCGAAAGGATCCCCGCTTCGAGGAGCTGCTGACGCGCTTCGCCGCCACCCGGTGAACGTCGTGACCGGGGGCGGCGAAGGCACGGCGTTCAGGGCACTGCGCCGGTGAAGTACTGGGCCCCGGGCGCCGGAGTGATCTGCCTGTTCGTCCTGGCGAAGGCCTCCGGGCTACCGACGATCTCGAGACGGTTGTCGCCCTGAACCGCTGGAGGCAGCGGCCCCGAGGGTCCCTGGGAGTTCGCGTACAGGTTGAATCGGGGACCGCTGCCCGTCACCCCGCGCACAACCGCACGAAGACTGTTGCCATCCCCCGGGAAGAGCGCATCGTCCCCTGCAAACGCTCCCTCCAGATCCAAGTCCCTGACGAACTGAGCGCCGCCGCACGATGGAGTCGAGATCCTGGTACCGAGCATCTTCAGATCGATGCTGTTGTCGGTGCTTGGCCCGGCGATCGGTTCCCCGAAGAAGCGCCTGCTGCCGGTTGCGACGACGCCGTTGGTGAAACCCTCGATCCGGTCGTCGACCGAGTTAACGCGGAGGGAGTTCCTGGCGGTCTCCGAAACGGGAAGCGGAGCCGGGGGACCGGAGCCTCCAGTGAGGTTCCAGCCGAAGTGCGGCGTCGCGCACGGATCCGAGCTGTCATCACGATAGAGATTGCGCTGCGAGTCCAGCCGGACTTGGGAATCGTGCACGGCATCGGGACGGCTGACGCCCCCGTTCGCGTTGAGGCCGTTTGCGCCGCCGCCGACGATGTTCCCGCTGAGGGTAACGGAAACGCTCCCGAGGGCCGCGAAGTTGAAGACGAGCAGGCCGCCGCCGCCGCCAGGTGACCGGATCACCGAGCGGACCATTCCGGCCTTGAGCGTGGCGCCCTGATGAGGCGCCGGATCGCCCCCCAGGTTCGCGTTGCTGGTCAGGACGAGCAGCCCGTAGCCCGTCGGCCCGTCGGGCCCGACACCGAGGGGGTTGGGGTTCACGATCTCGGACTCGGCGATGCTCGCCGAGACCCGGTCGCCGACTCGGCGCGAGACCACCGCGACGACGTTGCCAGGGCGGCCGATCAAGTCCGCGATCTCGAGGCGACGGATAGTGACGCGGTCGCCGAGCGTCAACATGTTGCCGGGAGCGTTGGTACTCATGGTCAGCGTCGTGTGTGCGCCCGCGCCGAAGCCCTGGGGCAGCCCGGCGCCGTCGAACCGCATCTCGCCCTCACCTTCGAGAGTGACACCGTCAGGTACCGTCAGCGGGGCGTTGAGAGCATAAGTTCCGGCGCGCAGCAGAATGCGCTTTCCGGCGCTCGGCGGCGACAGAGCCGTGACGAGCTCGGCAGCGTTGCTGACGACGATCGTCTCGCCCGCGGGCTGGAGGCTTGCGGCATCATTGATCGGGGCCGACGGCTCGGCCGCCCCGTCACCGGCGCAACCTAGTGCGCTCCCCGCTCCGAGCAGGGTCAGCCCGAGGACGATCGAGACTCGCGCGTGCCGGCCTCGGCGGGCTAGTTGAGATCGAAGTTGCCGCATTGGGACCTCCTTGGGTTGGTCGCCGGGTATGAAACACGACGGCGCGCAGGCGCGTCGCCGAACACACCCTGAGTAGCGACAGCCCGTCCGAAACCGGCTCAAACTGACGACTCAGTGCACCGCGGTCCCAGGGGAATTGGGTATATTCAGGCAGCAGTCCTTCCCCCCTGCAACTCCCGGACGTCCTCCCGGGTCAAGGCTAACGATGTCGCTCCGCCGCCCCGGCTTCGCGGGGCGTTACATCGTTGTTGCCGACGAAGACCGCACCATCGCCAACGAGATCATTGAAGTCCTGACTGCCGAAGGGCATGCGGTCTTCCTCGCCTACGATGGCTTGTCCGCGCTCGAACTGGCCTTCGGGCTCAAGGTCTGTGATCTGGTAATCAGCAACAGCCGTGTCGGAGGCAAGCCCGGTGTGGAATTGATCCGCGAGTTGCGTACGATGCTACCGTGGGTGTCGGTGCTGTACCTCGCGAACGAGGGCAGGTCCAACGCGGAATTGGAGCGCGGGCTCCCGGCTGGGGTGAGAATCCTGAGGGAGCCGTTCAGCGTGCCGGAATTGCGCGAGGCGGTCGGGGCGCTGCTGCCGGAGTTCTGAGCGGCCATACGCCGGGGGTCGTGGTCGGGAGTCTTCTCATCCCGGCTTCATCATTCCTTCGGGGTGCTGAGGCTATGCTGATGTCGAGGTGATTCAGGGACGCAGCACGTGGGATCAGTGCATTCGCAGTCATACCAGCGCGGCCACCTCGGGAGTCCTCGAGGGGAGCCGCGTTTTGTCTGGGCCGCGGTTAGAGCAGGAGGTTCGCCATGAGACGTGCGACCGGGATGTTTCTTCTCCCCACCCTGGTGCTGCTGGCCTGCAGCGATACGCCGCCCACGGCCGGCCCCGTGGACGATCTCGCGCTGTCCAGTGCGACCGATAACCCCTGTCCCACCTGCGCCTTCGGGCCCCGGAAGTTCGCCCGGGTGGATACGGACCGAATCCGGGTGACCTTTGTTCCCCATACTGCTCTGATCGGCAACTGCACTCTCTCAGTCGAGGATGACGGGGTGGCTACGACCAGTGCCCAGATTTGGCTGAACGGCTCAGTCGTCCTTGAGCGCTCCGTGCTGCTCGGGCCAACAAGTGTGGCGCAAGTTCCGGTCATCCTGCTTGCCGGCGGCAACACGATCGAGGTGGCGGTCCGGGGTGGCGCGGGGCACTTCGTCCGCCTCCGGATCGAGTGTGGCCCCAGCGTAACTATCACGCCGGACCCGGTAGAGCTCTCGACCGAAAAGACCCAACAGTTCTCCGTTTCTGGAGCCCCGGGCCCCTACACCTGGTCGGTCAATGGGGTGGACGGCGGAAACAGCACTTTCGGGACAATCGATGCCGCCGGGCTGTACCGCGCTCCGGCCATTGTCCCCACGCCGGCCACTTTCCCGGTGTGTGTCCGGGTGACGAGTACTCCCACAACCTCGGATTGCGCCACGGTCACCATCGTGCCACCGCCAACGGCCAGGATCGTGATCTGGGCGGGGGATGGTCAGTTGGCCCAGCCCGGCTCGCCAGTGCTCATCCCTCCCGCAGTGCTGGTCACTCGCGCGGACGGGAGCCCGTGGCCGGGAGTGGTGGTGACCTTCGCGGTCGCCACGGGCGGGGGGAGTGTCACCGGCGCCACGGCGAGCACTGGAACGGATGGAATCGCGACGGTCGGGAGCTGGACCCTCGGCGCCACGCCTGGTACCAACACCCTCACCGCCACCGCGGCGGAGAGCGGCATCACCGGGAACCCGGTCACGTTCTCGGCGGTCGGGATTCTGATCTCAGCTCAGCACATCACGGCGGGCACCTACGCCACCTGCGGAATCGCTGCAGGAAGCCAGGCCTATTGCTGGGGATCGAATTACCAAGGAACGATCGGAGACGGCACGACGACTCTCCGCACCGCTCCTACGCCGGTGGCCGGCGGCTTGAGTTTCGCCGCCATCACGGCGGGATACGATCATGCCTGCGGGCTCACTGTGAGCGGGGTGGCATATTGCTGGGGCAGCAACCCGTATGGACAAGTCGGAGACGGCACGTTCTCCTCTCCCCGGCTCGTGCCGACTCAAGTCAGCGGTGGCCTCACCTTTACCATGCTCGAATCGGGGACCTATCAGGCCTGTGCTCTCGTGGCTGGAGGCGCGGCGTACTGCTGGGGAATCAACCACAACGGGCGATTGGGGGACGGGACGACCATCAACCGCTCAGTCCCCACGCCCGTGATTGGCGGGCTTAGCTTCACCTCGATCGTGTCCGGCGACAATCACACCTGCGGGCTGGTGAGTGGCGGCGTCGCCTATTGCTGGGGACTGAACAACCACGGTCAGGTCGGCGACGGGAGCCTGACCGACCGGTACCAGCCAACGCCGGTGGCGGGGGGCCACACATTCACGATGCTGACCCTCGGCTATGGTGACACCTGTGGTCTGACCGAGAGTGGTGAGGCCTTTTGCTGGGGAGCCAACCCCTTCGGCGAACTGGGCGACGGCAGCACTACCGATCGCAGCCTTCCGACCCCGGTCTCAGGCGGGGTCCGCTTCGTTTCGGTCTCCTCCGGCGGGTTCCTTAGTTGTGGGATCACCGCCGGGGGAGCGGCGATGTGCTGGGGACTAAACCACGATTTCGAGGGTAAGGGTGCTGGACAACTGGGCGACGGCACCACCATCGATCGTCATGTCCCCACCGCGGTGGCAGGAGGCCTCAACTTCACGGCGATCGTGCCCGGCGAGGCACACACCTGCGGGACTGTTGTTAATGGTGCAGCGTACTGCTGGGGCTCCAACCTCAGAGGCCAGCTGGGCATTCCGAGCACGTACGGCACCAACGTTCTAGTACCCACACCCGTGGTGGGAGGACTCGTGTTTCTCGGCAGTTCAACCGCGGAGGCAGGCCGCAACAAGTGAGCTCCGAAGAGAGCACCCACAACAGAATGGGCGACTCGTTTGAGTCGCCCATTTCGATTCCGTGAGTGTAGCAGGGGCAGGACTCGAACCCGCGACCCCAGCATCATGATTTGCCCGATCCCTTCTCAGAGTCCGGTCCTCTCACGACAAATCTGAACTCACTCTACTGTCATCGCACCGCTGCCCGCTTGACCCCGTCCCAGCCCGGTCCATAGAGCGCGCGACCCGGTTTCGCCCCGGTATGCCTGCCATTCCACCACACTTGCACTCCGTTTACCCACACGTCAAGCACGCCGATCGAGAGTTGATGCGGCTTCTCGAAGGTCGCTCTATCAATGACGGTCGCGGGATCGAAGATCACGATATCGGCGAACATGCCTTCCTTGATAAGTCCGCG
>DATBGE010000095.1:0-18427 GCA_036558125.1 Gemmatimonadales bacterium
CGATCGCCTTTTGGAACTCGATAGAGATCCGCGTAGAACGCGATGTTTTCCTGGATCGTGAGATCGGTGTAGAGACCGAACCGCTGAGGCATGTAGGCGGTGTGGTGTTTGATCCCTTCCGGGTCCTTCACCACACTCACCCCATCCACCACGGCATCGCCGCCGCTTGGTCGCAATACGCCCGCCAGCATCCGTAGCGTCGTGGTCTTCCCTGCGCCGTCCGGCCCGACGATCCCGAACAAAGCGCCGGCCTCGACCGAGAAGCTCAATTCCCGCACCGCTTCGGTGCTGCCGAAGCGGCGGCTCAGGCCGATGGCCTCGACCAGCGTGCCCACCCGAGATTCCTTCGCCGTTATTGCAGGTACACGTCGGCAGGCATGCCTGGCTTCAGCTCGAGAGCCGAGTCGGCCAGGACCCGCACCTTTGCGGCGTAGACCAGCTTCACCCGCTCCTCGGTGGTCTGAACATTCCGCGGGGTGAACTCGGCCTCGTCTGCCACCCAGTAGATCTCACCCTTGTAGCGCTTATCCGGATAGGTATCGGTCCTGATCGTCGCGGGAGTGCTCAACCGGACCGCGCCGATCCTGGGCTCTGGGATGTAGATGCGCACCCAGCGGTCTCCCGGATTCATGAGCGACAGCACCGGCGAGTTGGCGGACACTGCCTCGCCAGGCTCATGGTGCCGGGTGGACACAATGGCATCGAAGGGCGCCTTGATGATCTCGTCGTTGAGCGTGGCCTCGAGAGACTTCACCTGGGCCTCGGCCATCGCGACCTGAGCGCGCTGAGCCGCGATCTTTTCGACTCGGGGACCTGCCTCCAGCATCCGGAGCTGCGCACTCGCCTGATCGCGGCGAGCCTTGGACACATCGTAGGTCACCTGCGCCCGATCCAGCTGCTGTTGCGCAACTACCTTGCTCGCGGCCAGACCCCTCGTCCGCTGCAGCTCGGTGTCGGCGTCAGACAGAGTATGCTCCGCGCTCTCCAGCTCGGCCCGGGCTTGTTCGAGCTCTTCGATCCTGGTTCCCCGCTCCATCTCCAACAGGGAGGCCTTTGCTGCATCGACCTGAGCCCGTGCCTGGAGGAGTCGCGCCGTGGTTTCGAGGGTATCGAGGCGGGCGAGTACCTGGCCGGCGGTGACGCGATCGCCTTCCCGAACCCGCACCTCGGTGATGCGGCCTCCGGTGGCAAAGCCGAGCACCGCTTCAGTCGCCTCCACAGTCCCGGAAGCCTCGATGGCGCCATCGGCCTGGTGCTGGCGCCGTGAGTAATACCAGTAGGCGGCGGCCGCCAAGACTAGCAGAATCACGACGGGGATGACCTTGCGCTTCATGCTACCTCCCTCGCTTCGGGTGCCAGGCCGCGCCGCACGAAGTCGATCGCGTGCTGGATGAGCATGGCCCGAAACTCCGGCTTTTCGAATTCGGGCCCAACAACCTGGCCCACCAACCGGCGGACCATGGCGAAATAGAACGGCTGCGAAAGTATGCTCATGATGATCGGGACCGGCGGCCCCGCGCGAACGCTGCCTTCGGCCTGTCCATCCTGAATCAGCTTGAACAGCGCCGGCTGAACCCGCTCGAGCGTGTCCTTGATCGGTGGTGGGAGCTTCCGTCCCAAGGCAAGCTCGTGAATCACCAGGGCAGGGAAGTCAGGGAACCGGGCGAACTGCTCGTAATACGCTTCGATCACCCCCCCGATTCGTTTGCTGGCTGGCTCGGCAGCGGTGGCCCGGTCGATGACTGTCTGCCCGAGCGGCACGGTGAACTCGCTCAAGACCGCGTAGTACAGCAGTTCCTTCGAGCCGAAGTGATACGTGACGGCGCCGAGATTGGCCTTGGCCCGGGCCGTGATCAGCCGGATCGAGGCGCCTTCGTATCCCCGCTCGGCGAAGACCCGGCGGGCGGCGGTGAGGAGACGTTTGGGGGTCGAGTCGTTATTCATACGGGCGTATGATCTAATTCATACAGTCGTATCAGTCAAGGGCACGCCGGGCGGGTGGACGGCTCTCCCCCGGGAACCCCGGGGAGCCCATTATTGGCGCATGCGATGGCACTGGAACGGCTTGCTGGCCCTGGTTCTGGCCGCCTGCGGGAAAGGCGAGCACCGCGGGGGAGTGGCTCTACGCGCGCTGGGAAGCGGGCAGCAATCCCCTGTCGTGGTTCGCAACGCGACTCTCGTCGTCTTCTGGCTCCCCGCCTCGGATACTCTGGGGTCTGGGGATGGAGCGGACATGCTGGACGATTTCCGCTACTACACTTCCGCCGCTGCTCCCTGGTTCCGGGATCAGGGCATTCCCGTCGTCACAACCAACGTGGATACTATCGTGGTTGAGGCCGAGGGCGCGCCCCGGCGGATCGTCATGGTTTCGGGACTCGACTATCCGTTTGGATACGTGCTGGTCGATCCGGGGTATCCGGAGGAAATCCTGACCGGCGTGCTCACCGACGATGAGCTGGTTGACGAGGCGGATGGATACTTCGGATCAAGAGACGAGGACGACGATGGAGAAACTCAGCGAGTCTGGTTCCGTCGTCCGGATCAGCGGCCGAGCACCTCCTGTACCTTGCTGACCAGGGTAGCGGGAGAGAACGGCTTCTGGAGAAAAGCGGTATTGGGAAGCAGCCTGCCGTGCTGAAGAATGGCGTCATCAGTATAGCCCGAGACGTAGAGCACATTGAGTCCGGGCCGCTGGGCTACCAGCCGCGCTGAAAGTTCCTGACCGCTCATCCCCGGCATCACCACGTCGGTAAGGACCAGGTCGAGGGGCCCGGGATGTGCCGCAACCGCATTCAACGCCGCCTTCCCATCCCGCGCTTCGAGGACTTTGTAGCCGCTCCCCTCGAGTACACGCCGAGCCAGCTTCCGCACTGCTTCTTCGTCTTCCACGAGCAATATTGTCCCCGCGGCCACCGTCTCCGGAACGTGAGTCTGCAGGGTATCGGGCTCCTCCGCCTTGCCTTGAGCGCGGGGCAGGTAGATCCGGAAAGTGGTCCCGCGACCTGGTTCGGTGTCCGCGAAGATGTATCCGCCGCTCTGCTTTACGATGCCATAGACCGTCGCCAGGCCGAGACCGGTTCCCTTGCCCGGCTCCTTCGTGGTATAGAACGGCTCGAACAAGTGACGCTGGATCTCGGGTGACATGCCGGTGCCGGTGTCGCTCACCGAAAGAGCGATGTACCGGCCGGGCGGCATGATGGATTCCATCCCTCCCGTGCTCGGTTCGATCCGGGCATTTCGGGTCGTAATGGCGAGGTTTCCGCCCCGTGGCATCGCGTCCCGGGAGTTGACCGCGAGATTGAGGATGACTTGATCCAGCTGGCCGGGATCCGCCTTGATCAGGCCAAGGTCAGTGGCGAGATCGGTGACCAGGTTGATGTCCTCGCCGATGACACGCCGCAACATGGTTTCTGTCGCTCGGACCACCGCGTTGACGTCGAGAATCTTGGGCTGCAGCACCTGACGCCGGCTGAAGGCCAGGAGCTGTCGAGTGAGCGAAGCTGCCCGGCTGGCCGCGCGCTTGATTTCCTCGACGTCTGAGCGGTGCGGGTCTCCCGGTGCCAGGTCGCCCAGGAGCAGGTCGCTCATTCCCAGGATCGCGGTCAGCAGGTTGTTGAAGTCGTGCGCTATCCCGCCGGCGAGGCGGCCGGCGGTCTCCATCTTCCGCGCTTGGCGAAACTGTTCCTCGAGCACCTTGCGGTCGGTGATATCCCGTTGGGTGCCCCAGATCCGCACGAGTTTTCCATCCTCAATAATGCCGACCCAGTTGTTCATGAAATATTTGGTGCGGCCCTCGCGATCTCTCTCGACCGACTCCGTCTCCATCGCCCGAAATCCATTCTGAACGCATGTGGTCAAGTATTCGACGGTGCGAGGATCATCGGCGGAATGCACTTCCGTCACCCGGATACCGATCATCTCACCGGGTTGTTCGTATCCGTACATCCGCGCGAACGCGCTATTGCACTCCGCTACATAAGCCCGCTCGAGCAGGAGGGGCACGATCGTCTCCACCGGAAGGCCCACGGGAATCGGTTCGGTGAATTCCGCGCGCCAGACTCCTTCACTGGCATGTTCCACGAACGCCCGGTAGCGCTCTTCGCTTTGCCGCAGTTCACATTCGGCCGCGAGCCGGTCGGTGATGTCGGTGAATGAGGTAACCGCGGCGTAAGGCCGATCCTCTCCAGCATTGATGAGCGGTCGGCTACCGATACTGAGCCAGCAGAGCTCGTGCTCGCTCTTGTGCACCGCCATCACCACGTCGGTCAACATCTGCCCCGTGCGGAGGGTCACCATGGCCGGCTGATCCTCTTCCGGGATCGGGTTCCCTTCCTGATCCAGCGCCGGTCCTTTCAGGCTGAGGGACCGCTGGCCCGTCAGCTGGCCCGGCGCCACTCCCAGAATTCGCTCGGCGCTCGCATTGCAGGCCACAATGGTGCCATCGGCCTGGTGCATCACAATGCCTTCCTGCAGTGCCGCAACCAGCGCCCGGTGAAGCTCCTCGGAAGCGCGAAGCTGTTCCGTCGTGTCCCGGATATCGGTCACGTCGATGTGGCAGCCGACGTAGCCGGCGAAGCTGCCGTCTTCCAGCCAGCGGGGTACCCCCTTGTCCAGGACCCTCCGCCACACGCCGTCGTGCCGTCTCACTCGATATTCGGTGGAGTAAGGCTGACGGACCTGGGCGGCTGTACGATAGGCCGCCAACGCCATCTCCCGGTCGTCGGGGTGCAGGTTGTCGGTCCAACCCAACCCCTTCTCCTCTTCCAGCGTTCTTCCCATGAAGTCCAGGGCGGTCCGGTTCTCGAATATCAGATTCATGTCCGGACCGTCGAGCCAGATCATGACGGGCGCATGGTCCGCCATCAGGCGGAACCGCGCTTCACTTTCCTGAAGCTCACGCTGAATCCGCCGGCGCTCCGAAGCGTCGTGCAGTTCGAGAAGCAATGAGCCGACCGCCGGCCCGCCCTTCAACGTGACCACTGCGCCCTCCATCTCGAGCCAGGCTCCCTGGCTGTCTTTCACCCGCAGGCGGCAGATCCCGGCCGGCTTGGAATCGGCCAGGGCCAGCGCGACGCGGCCGCGGAATGGGGTCTTGTCGTCGGGATGAAGCAGGCGTTCGATGCTCTTGCCGGCCACATGACTGGGTTCATACCCCAGGAGCCGGCTCAGCGCCGGGTTGACGTAGCGGACTACGAGCTCGGTATCGAGAAGAGCAAACAGGCTGGGCGCGTGCTCAATCAACGCGCGATGAAGCGCATCGGCCTTCACTGGTCGTTCATGCTGCTGAGTTCCGCGTGTGTAGGGGAGAGAAAAAAGCTGATGCAATTGGGGTAGGGAGGGCCTTTGTGTCAAGCCGTGCGCGGCCGCCTCAATGTTTCAGTACCGCTACGGCCAGAAGATCGTGGCACCGCCTACAGTGGTCTCGTTGGGTGGGTTGCTCAGCGTCAGGCCGTTTCCGCCCCCCTGCCGGCCCTGATTGGAGCCCGGCATGGTCAGGTTGAGCCCGAAGCCGTTGCTGGAAATCAGAGTCACATAGAGGTTCCCGGCTCCGACGGGGAGTAGCTGGAAAGTCACATTGGTGAAAGTCAGATTCCGTGGCGTTGCGGCGCCTCCCACGCCGGTGAACGAGAGCATCGTGGCGCCGGTAGTCGGGAAACCCTGGAACGTCACGTTGTCGAATTGTTGCGCCTGCCCCGTCCCCTTCTCGTCTACCACGATTGTAGTGTTGTCTACGGACAGTGCCTGAATCCCGACCGCGGTTGCGATGACCTTGAAGCCGTTGCCCTTGAGGTTGGTCGTGCTTTGGAATGCGGTGAACCTTCCCGTTACTCCGACGTCCGAGCCGAGCTGGACTGTGATTGCGCCGGATAGTTCGAGGTCCTGGAAGTGTGAGGTACTGCTGGCGAAAGTGATCGACCCGTCTCGAGTGAAACTGGTCTTGTGGGTTCCGCCGGCAACGTAACTGTTGGCCGAGGTCGTGGGCAGCTGGACAAAGCTGCCCTGAACCAGAAGGACTCCCGCCGTCAAAAGGCCGCTTTCATCCGCCCCGGAGAAAATGGCAATGCTCTGGACGGTGAGGGTGTCGCTCGAGGAAGTCATCGCCAGCGTGCCGGTGCCCGTGGTGGTGAAAGTCTGGGCTACCGTCATGGTCTGGCCACCGAGTGTGAGCTGTCCCCCGGTGATGTTCACCGCCTTCACCGAGACCGGAGCCGTCAGCGTCGGCTGATTCGCGGCCGCAGGGATCACCACACTGTCGCTCACGGTCGGCACTGTGCCGCTGGACCAGTTCCCGGGATTTGACCAGTCGGTGTTCACTGATCCGGTCCAGGTTGGCGCCGGGATCACCCCGGGCCAGTTCACCACCGCCCCGTTGGTCACCTGCAGGAACGCTCCGGGAGTGGCCGGAGTGGGATTGTTCATATCGATGGTCAGCGGGAAGGGACTGGGTCCATCGGTGTCGTTGGCCCTCAGGTAGAAACCGGTGGTCGGCGTCGTGCTGAAAGTCAGGTTGGTAAAGCTGACTGGCGAGCCAACCCCCGGATGATTGACCGTGAGTTGGGTCGCTGAGGGAGACATGCCCTGAAACACGATGTCGGCCAGGTCGATCGGCGCTCCTGACGGCTGGTCGATCACCACCTGGGTGTTGGTGATCGGCAAGGTGCCGCCCCAGCTCAGCGCGCCGACACTCAGGGTCTTCCCGGTGCTCGAGATGCTGCCGGTAAACCCGCTGAAGGTGCCGTGAGCGAAGACATCGGAACCTAGCGTCAGGGTTCCGCCACCGGTCCAAGTCAACTCCTGGAAGTGAGAGGAGCCGGGAACGTTACCCGGAGTCGCGAACGTCACGGTCGGCGATGCGGCAGCCAGGTGAGTGACGTGGGTTCCCGACGGGTGATAACTGTCCGGGCTATTGGTCGCGAACTGGCTCAGATTCCCGAGGATGCTCACGGTCCCTGCCGACATCGAGCCCAGCTCCATGCCTCCGTCGAAGATGCCGTTACCGAGGATGAGCAGGACGTCGGAAGAGCTCTGCATGACGAGCAGTGCCCCGCCGGTCGTCTGGAAGTCGCCGCTCACCGTCGCGCTGAAGCCGCCGAGGTTGAGGCTGGCGGTGCTACCCGAGAGGCTGAGACTCACTCCCGACACGTTCAGGTCTCCGCTCATGACGTAGTTGCCGGAGACAGCGACTTCCGTATTGATAGTCCCGTCTACGGTCTTGCTCACTCCATTGAGCAAGACATCTCCACCGGTGCTGATGATCTGGCCGGGGACGCTGATGTTGCCCAGGACCTGCAGATTGAACCCGGCGAGGTCGAGGGACTGGCTGGCCAGCACGGTCAAGTCACGGGTCGAAGAGACGCTAGTGAGTACCGGCGCGTTGGGAGTCGCCGCCGGGATAACCACATCGTCGGTGGTGCCAGGTACTCGTGCGGGACTCCAGTTGGCCGCGTTGTTCCAGTCGGTCGAAACCGTACCGGCCCAGGTGAGCGCCGCTCCGCCCGCGGCAGGCCAGTTGACCACCGCGCCACCGTTGGTCACCACGAAGCCACCCGGTGTGGCGGGATTCGGGTTCGTCAGATCGAGAGTCAGCACGACTCCATCGGTCGGCGCGATGTCGTCCGCTTGGAGATACGCACCTCCCGTTGTCGGCGTGGTGGTGAAGCTCAACTGGTCGAGGGTGAAGGCCGCCGCCGCCCCCGGGTGGCTCACTGTGAGCTGCACTGCCGATGGCGAGTAGTTCTGCAGAGTGATCCGGTTGAACTTGGTCAGCGGTCCGCCCGAGATCAGAAGCGGCAGGTTGTCGAGGACCAGACCATCGACATCCACTCCCGCGACCTGCAGCTTCGCCGAATTGCTCGTAGTGAGCACCGGCTGTATTGAAACCGGATGCGATGTCAAGATTCCGTCAGCGAAGACCGTGTTGAACCGGACGAACGTCACGCTGCCTGTAGCCGTGCTCAGGTTGAGGTTCGCGAAGTGGGAGAACCCGGCCCCAGTCCCCGTGTTGAAGATGTCGACCTGCTGGATACCGCTGCCGGTGAACCAGGTCGTGTGATTCCCCGAAGGACTGAAGCTGGTCGCCGGCAGGCCGGTTCCGCTGTTGTCCTGGGCGAGGTTGCCACCGATGAACAGGTTGCCCTCGGTCAGTGTCCCCGCCGTGCTCCCGCCTCTGAAGTTGGCGTCGCCGCTCACCAACACCTCGTCGGCCGGATTGGTCATGAACAGACGGCCGGCGGAGAGCAGGTTCAGGTTGTTGCTGATGCTGAGGGTCTGGCCGTTGACCGTCAGATCGCCTCGAATTATGAAATCGCTCGAAACCACCAGCGCGCCATTCTGAGTGTAGGTCCCGAAGACGGCGGCACCCTGAATGTTGCCGCGCACGGCCTTGCCCGTTCCGTTGAGCCGCAGAAGACCGCCGGCCGAATTCGAAACCACGCCTTGCACGTCGAGGTTCCCGTCAACCACCACCGTGACCGCGCCGGTCAGCGTCAGTGTGGCACCGGCCTGGATCGTAAGATCGTTGACCGTGCGGCCGATACCGGTCTGCGGATCGTTCGGTGTTCCTGAGGGGATCAGGACATTGTCGGTCGTCGCAGGAACCACGGCCGGATTCCAGTTGCCGGCGGTGCCCCAGGCGTTGCTGACGGCACCCGTCCAGACCGCAGCCGGCGGCGTAGACGGCCAGGTCACGACCGCTCCGTTGGTGACCTGAACGAAGCCGCCCGGTGCAGCTGGACTCGGATTGGCCATGTCCAGGGTCAGCACATTCGGACTCGGCCCGTCCGTGTCGTTGGCGCTCAGATAGAACCCGCTGGTCGGCGTGGTCTGGAACACCACGTTGTTCAATGTGAACGCCGCGGGAAGGCCGGGATGATTGATGGTCAGGGCCGTCGCTGTCGCCGGGGTCGCCGTGAAGGTGAGGTTGTCGATCTGAGCGAGGGCGCCTCCGCCCACGACCAGCAGGACGTTGTTCAACGTCATGCTGCGGACGGAGATGCCGCCCACATCCAGCGTCCGAGTCGCCGAACTGCTGAGGAGATTGGATCCAGCCGGGGGCAGCGCGATGAGCGTACCGGCCACGAACACGTTGCTGTTAAGGGTCAGCTGGTTCGAGGCCGAAGAGACATCGAGATCCTGGAAATGGCTGCCGGTGCTGTTGCTGGTCGGCGACGCGAAGGTCACTACTCGGACCGCGCTCGAGGCGAGCACGGTTCGATGAGTCCCGGAAGCGAGGAAGCTCGTCGGATTGGAGCCCGAGGTCTGGGAGAAGTTCCCCTGGACCTGCAGCACACCGGCAGTGAGCAATCCGTTTTCGTCTCCGCCGCCGAAGGCCGCGTTGCCGGTCACCAGAACCAGACCAGCCGGGTTGGTCATTGTGAGCAGCGCGCTGGCCTGAGTGGTCAGGTTGCCGCCGATGATCACCGTCTGGCCGCTCACGTCAAAGTTGCCGGTCGTCCCCGTAACGGTGAGGTTGCCGCTCGCGCTGATCGTTCCTGCCGCGGATACCGGCCCGCTCAGAATCAGGCTGGGGACATTGCCCCGGATCTGTGCCGCGGTTGCGATGCTGATCGCACTCGTGCCGACGATTGATCCGTCCGCGAAGACGCTGCCCCCCGCCAGGAAGTTGATGCCGTTCAGGTCGAGCGTGGCTCCGCTGTTCACCGTGAGCGATTTGGCCGAGCCACTCGCCGTAAGTTGCGGGCTGTTAGGGGTCCCTGCCGGAATCACTACGTCTTCCGCCGTCGTCGGAACCTGGACGGGATTCCAGTTGGAGGCCGTTGACCAGTTGGTACTGGTGACGCCGGTCCAGGTGATCACCGGTGCGCCGAACGAGGCCGTCGCGTGGAAGGTGACGGGATTCCCGGTTACGCCCGAGGCGCCCACCGTCGCGAGCAGCGTGTTCGGGCCCTGACCCGGGCCCATGAACCAGCCTCCCACCGTCGCGATTCCAGTTGCGTCCGTGAAGGTCGTCCCGCCCGACACACCGCCGCCACCGCCGGTGACGGTGAAGTCCACCTGGACGCCGGGTAGCGGATTGCTCTGCCCGTCGAGCACGAGCACCGAGGGCGGGATGGCGACCGGGCTGTCGGGGCCGGCGGTCTGGTTGTCGCCTCCATTTATTGTGACACTCGCCGGCGGGCCCAGAACCGGAACGGGCGTGAGCTGCTGGCTCGTCGACCCATCGCCCAACTGACCGGCGTTGTTGGCGCCCCAGCACAGAGTGCCGGTCGCGGTCAGGCCGCAGGTGTGCGCGGTGCCGCCCGCGATCGCCGTGAAGGTGTTACCGCCGAGGACCGCCACGGAGACCGGTCGGTCGGTCGTGGTGCCGTCGCCCAGCTGGCCGTTCGCGTTACGCCCGCCGCAGAAGGCCGCACCGGAAGCGAGCAGGGCGCACACGTGATCTCCGCCCATGTCCGCGGAGACGTAGCTCCTGCCATCGTTGGTCGGCTGCGGGGTCGTGATGCTGGCGCCGAAGTTGTAGCCCCAGCAGTATCCGGCCCCGCTGGAATCGAACGCGCAGGTGCTTCGGCTGGCGGGCGCAACGGCGCCGAAGGTGATTCCTCCCACGACCGGGGTCGGCACGTTACGGTCTGTTTGGGTGCCGTCGCCCAACTCGCCATTGAGGTTGAGGCCCCAGCAATGGGCGACGCCGCCGGCGGTGAGAGCGCATGCATGACTGCCGCCGGCTCCGATTGAGGTGAAGATCAATCCGCCCGCTACTGCGACCGGCGCCCTGCGCTGTGTGTTGGTGCCGTCGCCCAGTTGTCCCAGGTTGTTCCTGCCCCAGCAAAACGCTTGTCCCGCCGCAGTCAGGCCGCAGGTGAACCGATCCCCTGCGGTCAGAGCGACGAAGGTTCGTCCTCCCGCGACCGCAGTCGGCGTGGAGTGATTCGTGGTCGTTCCGTCTCCCAGCGCCCCGCTGCTGTTATCGCCCCAGCAGAAGGCTTGCCCAGAGCCGGTCAGGGCACAGCTGTGAGTATCGCCCAGTGCGAGTGAAGTGAACGCCTGCCCCGTCATCACCGGAGTCGCAACAGCGCGATCGACCGTGGTCCCGTCGCCCAGTTCACCCGAACCATTCGAGCCCCAGCAGACGACACTCCCAGCGCTCAGGATCTCGCAGCTGTGATCCCCACCCACTGATAGCAGTACCGGCACCGGGACGACTCCCGTCGCGGTCTCGCTAAAGGTGGCCGGCGCAAGGCCAGTGACGGTGGCGGTGAAGGTCTGTTGACTGACCGATGCGCCGAGCGTGGCGCCGGTCCGGGCGCGGCCCTGCGCATCGCTGGTTGTCGCGGTGCTGTCGAGAGCCCCGCCACCGCTCGTCACCGCGAAGGTCACGCTGACGCCAGGAATCGGCAGGTTGTCACCGCCGCGAACCTCGACCTCAAGCGGTTGAGGAAGTCGCGAGCCGGCAGGAGCCGATTGTCCGTTCCCGTTGGTTATTACGACCGCCGCCGGCACCGGCATCACGATGACCGTGGCCTGGTCAGTTACCGGCCCGGTTCCCGTCAACGCATTGGCGGTGATCGTGACCGTGTCTCGCTGGTTTCCCGCCGTGAACACACCAGCGGCATCCACCGGTTGCTGCGGATCACTGCTGGACCATCCGACGTAGAACTGGGTGACAGGAGCGCCCTGGCCGTCCTGTGCCGTGGCCGACAACCTGACGGTTCCACCGAACGGCGCCATTGAGATCTTGGGCGCCACAGAGATCGTCGCGACGTTGGTCCCAACTTGCAGTGTCAGCGGGATCGTAACGGGTGGATCGGAGCCGGGCGGACCCTGATGAACCGTCACCCTCAGGGTCCCGGAGAACAGCACGATGTTTCCGCTGCGGTATTCCTCCGTTACGTCGAAGTCTTCAGTCGTAGCCAGCAGGAGGAGTTGTTCGCTGATATTGAGCTGAGAGCTGCTGGGGGGGAAACTGTACGTCTTGTCTAGAACCGCTGGACTCGGTCGCGAGGGCCTGACCACGAGCAGATGGACGTTGTCGAAGACCAACCCGGCAGCTCCAGCATTCGCCGGCAATACTCCGATGGCTCGCAGGACGCCGGGTCCGGGCCGGTTCGGCGCGGTGACGTTCTCGTTGCAGGTGCTGATGCCCAACACCAGCCCCAGAATCCCGGCCAAGCGAAGCGCTGGGCCGGGCACGTAGCGGTTCCACCGCCAGCGTAGGGCGTCCTTCGAAGTAATCAAATTGGGACCAGGGAGTTCCTGGCCCCAATTGGCACATCAAATGAAAGGATGTCAAGAAGAGGCACGCGCGCGCGACGTGTGGTTCCGTCTCAACGGCGCCGCGTCGTCACCAGCAGACCCAGCGGAAACAGCGCAAGTCCAGCGAGGGCAAGCGGTGCGGCCGGCGAACCGTGCTGAAAATGCTCCACCGCCAGCTGCTGCCGCAGCATCGCGTCAACCTGCGCAGGCGTGACGGTATCAGGAACCAGGTAGCCGTTGCTCCGTTTGGTCGGCACCTGGGCGGTGCTTATCTCGCCATTCCGGATCGGGACCACCATCGTCGCCTGGCCCATCTCACCATTGCTCTTCTGGCCCAGATTGATCACCAATAGCCAGGCCCCTTCCTTCTTCGGCTCATAGCGCAGCGCGTAGACCCCGGGAATCGAGGTCGAGACCAGGTTGAGGTCGACCGATTGGCGGACGCCGTTGATCAGACCCTCGGCCTTCCCACTTACGGGGTAGTAGGCCACGTCGCCATGATGGTAGACCCGGACCAGGGCGAAAGCCCCGCGCGTGGTCTCGTTGTAAGGATTGGCTGGAATCTCGAGTGAAATCCACGGGGGACCCGCGAAGGCCGGAGTAGCGGCACAGAACGTCAGTACAGCGGCGGCAAAGAGGGGGCGGAACATTTTGAACCTCCAACGGGAAGGGGACGGGTGCCGGAGAAAGGGATCTCCGCTTCCGTGGAGTGAGATGCTTGCCAACCTATTCCCGTTTAAATCCCCTCGGTACTCGGTACTCGGTACTTCTTCAGTCCTTCCCCCTCATCACTTCTTTTTCAATTCCACTTTTCCCTTGAACGTCCGCACCGTGACCGACGCCTGGCCCGAGCCGACGGTAAAACGCCACTCTCCCTTCGCCGGTGCTGGAGGGATGCCCTGGAACTCGGTGCTCAGTTGGCCCGCGTAGCCGGCGAGAGAGTAGGTGGCTCCGAGCTTTTCGGGGAGACGCAGCTCGATGTTCCCACTGTGGCTCTCCGCCTCCAGTGCGCCATCGGGATCGAGGTCGCCCTTGAAGGCGATCTCCCCGGAGACGGTTTCGAAGCGGGCGCGCGAGATCTTCCCCTCCATGCCGATGTAGAGGGGACCACTCACGCTCGATGCGCTCGCCTCGCTGATGACGCCGCGGAAGACAATGGTCCCGCTGCCGGTGCGGGCTCTGGCACTGGGAGATGCGACCGCCAGCTCGATATTTCCGTCCAGTGATTCAGCGGTTACGACCGAAGGCGATCCCGCGACGCGGGTGTGACCGCTCACCGTAAACACGTCCACCGTGCCCGTCACCGCGTTCACCTCGACATCGGCATTCGCCGTTTTGATCCAGACCCTGGCGCCTCGTGGAACGCTGACGTCCATGATGGCGGTGCCGTTTGCATCGGTCTGCTGAGTTTCGATACCGAGCTTCATGCCATCGCTGGTCCCACCGATGAAGAAGCGGCCTAGTGAGGGATCCATGTATCCGCTCACCGCCACTGAATCCTTGGTCCAGCCAGTGACCCGCAGCGTGCCGCTCGGGCAGTAGATCCTGAGCGCCACATCGGGGCGGGCCGGGCGTCGCGCGGCGATGTCTCCCTGTGCCGCCGCAGGCCCCCCGGGCAGAAGCACCAGGAAAAGCAGTGCGAGGCGACTGGCCCGTTGTCTCATCTCAGCTTTCCTGACCCGCGCGAGCGGCACGCTGCAACAGCTCGAGGCGCTGCTGGTAGCGCGCGAGCAGCATCTCCTCGAGAGTCGGATCGCCAGGATCGCTCTTGAGAGCCTCCTCCGACTCCCGGATCGCCGCATCGATGATCGCCAGGTTGCGCTCCAGAACGGCGAGTGTCCGAGGAGACAGGCCTGCGGGATTCTGCTCGATCTTCTGAGCAAGCTCCGCTGTCGCCTGAGCATACTCGGCCTGAGACGCGGCGAAGCCGGGTTCCCCGCCGCCTCGTTTGAGCCACAAAGAGGTGACCGCCGAAGAGAGAACCATCAGGACGACGGCGGCTGCCGCGAGCAGCGGTGTTCGCATCCGTGACCGGCGCGTAGAGAGCGAGACGACGCCGGGGCGCGCACTCCCCTCGATTCGCTGCTGGATTCCGCTCCAGGCTCCCGCCGGCGGCGCGATCGACCTGGGGAGTGCCTTCGCATCCGCCAGTAACGCCTGGAGACTCTCCAGCTCCGCCCGACAGCTCGGACAGATCGTCACGTGGGCTTCGACTTCCGCGGCCCGTTCCGGAGAAAGCAGCCCGTCGGCGTAGTCGTCCAGCAGGGCGACTGCTTCGTCGCATGTCATGTTTTCAGCTTCTCCCGCAAGAGTCGGCGCGCCCGGTGCAGCTGCGCCTTCGAGGTTCCTTCGGCGATTCCCGTCATCGAGGCGATCTCGTCGTGCCGGTACCCTTCGACGTCGTGCAGGACGAAAATGACTCGGGCACCTTCCGGCAGCGCCGCGATCGCATGGTCGAGGTCCCAATTCCCGATTTCTCCCGAGTCGCTTCGGGGCCGCTCCAGGGACTCGGGCTGGTCGGTGGAGAACACCCGACGAGTGCGCCGGGATGCGCTCCGTTTCTCCCCCAGGACTTCGTTGACTGCCAGCCGGTGCAACCAGGTGGAGAAGGCGCTCTCACCCCGGAAGGTCTCCAGCCGCTCCCACACCCGAACGAAAACATCCTGGGTCAATTCCTCCGCCTCGGCGCGGTCCCCTGAGAGTCTGAGGCATATGGCGAAGACTCGACCACCGTGTTCCTCATACAACGTCCGGAACGCGTCGGCATCTCCCTCCTGGGCTCGGCGGACCGTCTGATTCACGGCCTCGAACAGCGTAGGGTTGTCATCGTTGGTTGAGATGCCGGTGGAGAGCTCGAGGTTTAGGGGCTGTTGCCCCAAACTACTGCGCGCATTTGAGTCCGACAGGTGTAGATCTCGCCACCAGAGGGATTTGGAGACACTTTTCCAACCATTAGCGGGGGTCTCCTGTCCAAATCCCCGCATGCAAGTCACCCAATCCGGAACTGTGCCTCTGCGCGCTACCACCCAGAGCGACGCCATTGACGGAGATGCCGTGGATGCCACTTTGGCCGCGGCCGGAGACTCTCATGCCTTCGAGCGGTTGTACCGCCGCCATCTGGGACGAATTCACTCCCTCGTGCGGCGAATGATCGGTGACGATGCGGAGGATGTGACGCAGGAGATCTTCATCAGGACCTGGCAGAAGCTCGGCACGTTTCGCGGCGATTCGGCTTTCGGCACCTGGCTGCACCGCCTGGCTCTGAACCTGATCCTGACCCGGCGCGAGGCGCTGGGGATCAAGCGGCAGCGTCACACCGACGATCCGGAATCGCTCGATCGCATGCCGGGACGTAACCTGCCGGCCGGGTTCACAATCGATGTGGAAACCGCGATCCAGCGGCTTCCCGACGGGGCAAGGCAGATCCTGGTGCTGCACGACATCGAAGGGTACCGGCACGAAGAAATCGCCGGGATGCTGAACATCACGAGCGGAACGTCGAAATCGCAGTTGCATCACGCGCGAATGGCGCTGCGTCACATGCTCGGGCAAGGCCCGGGCGGGAGAGAGAAGCCATGACCCATCCCACTGAACGGCTGTCGGATTACATGGACGGCAGTCTGTCGCCCTCGCAGCGCGAGGAGGTCGAGCAGCACCTCGCCGAATGTGAGGAGTGCTCGAACACGCTGGCGGATCTCCGGAGCGTGGTAGCACGGGTGCAGGCACTCAACGACCGCCCCCCCGCGGGCGATCTCTGGCCGGGCATCGCCGCGTTCATTGGTGAGGGCGAGGTCGTGCGTCCGATCAAGCGGTCCCGCCGGGTCGTCTTCACGCTTCCCCAGCTGCTTGCCGCGGCGATCGCCTTGATGCTCCTGTCGGCGGGTGGGGTCGCCTGGTTCCTTCGCGGCCATCCCGCTGAGCAGTCCCCGGGGGCTCCTCCGACGGTGATTCCCGCGGGCAATGTGACTCGGAAAGGTTATGACGCCGCGGTCACCGAACTGCAGCAGGTACTGGCGGAGAATCGCGGCAAGCTCGACTCGACCACGGTGCGGGTGCTGGAGTCGAAACTGGCGCTGATCGACAAGGCGATCGGCGAGGCCCAGCAGGCACTGGCGGCCGATCCCAAGAACCCGTACCTGCACGGTCATCTGGCGGAAACTCAGATGCAAAAACTGGAATTGCTTCAGCGTGTGGCCCTTCTGGCTGCGCGTAAGAGCTGATCTCGAAAGGACTCGTATCCATGTTCGCAATCCTCGCGTCGGCCCTCATCGCGGCGACTGCTGTCCAGCAGATCGACACGACCGTCACGGTGCGGCCCGGCTCCCGACTCGATCTCAACAACTTCGAGGGGTCGGTGACGGTCACTACCTGGGCCAAGAGCGCGGTACGGGTCCAGGCCGATCCGGAAGACGAGGATGGAGACGTGGATGTGGACGTGTCCGGCAATAACGTCTCGATCCGCAGCTCGGGACGATATGGCCCCGAGACGGTGGACTACCGCCTGACCGTGCCGGCCGATATCAGCCTGTCGATCAGTGGTCAGAGTGGCGACGTCACCATCGACGGGACCAAGGGAGAGATCAGCGTCGAAACTGTCGAAGGCGAGATCCGCGTCAGCGGAGGAGGAGGTCTCATCTCCCTTCGGTCGGTGGATGGCTCGATCACGCTGAGCGGAGCGCGGGGCAGGATGGAGCTCAACTCGGTGGACGGGGAGGTGCGGCTGACCAACGTGGTGGGCGAGATCAGGGTCCAGGCCGTAGATGGCGCCATCACTCTGGATGGGGTGGATTCACCATCTGTCGAGGCGCAATCGGTGGACGGCGAGATCAGCTTCCGCGGTCCCATCAAGGATGGAGGACGGTATCGCCTGGTCTCGCACGACGGAGACGTCACTGTGACGACCCCGGTGATCAATGCCAGTGTTTCGGTATCGACCTACAGTGGAAACATGGAATCGGACTTCCCGATCACCCTGAATGGCATCACTCCTGGCAAGCGCATGAACTTCACCATGGGGAACGGCACCGCCCGCCTCGAGATCGAGTCGTTCGACGGCACGGTGAGCCTACGAAAAGCCAGTCGCTGAAGCCCGCTCGATGACACGTCAACAACTCTGGAGTGCATCATGATTCGTATCACTGTCGCCGCGCTGATGGTTGCCGGGCTGGTTCCTGTACTCCACGCCCAGGAGCCATTTAAATGGCAGGGCAAGCTGGCGGCGGGGAAAACCATCGAGATCAAGAACATCAACGGAGATGTCCGTGCAACTGGATCGTCGGGCAGCGATGTGACGGTCACGGCCCGCAAGTCTGCTCGCAAGAGCAATCCCGATGATGTGGAGATCCGAGTGGTGCAGCACGACGAGGGCGTCACGATTTGCGCGGTCTACCCGTCCCGTAAGAACAAACCAGCCAACGATTGCGCCCCGGGGTCGCACGGTCACAATGACAGCGACAACAACGACGTCGAAGTCGACTTCGATGTCTCGGTGCCGAAGGGCGTACGGTTCGTGGGGCGCTCGGTCAATGGATCAGTGAGCGCGGAATCGATCGGCGCGGATGCGGAAGGGTATACGGTGAATGGAGACGTACGGGTGACGGCAAGCGGTGTGGTCGAGGCGTCGACCGTCAATGGCTCGATCGTGGCGACCATGGGCCGGAGCGACTGGACCAACGAGCTCGAATTCAACACCGTCAATGGGTCGGTGACTCTTACGTTCCCCGGGGACCTCAACACCGAGCTGGAGGTGAAGACGGTGAATGGGAGCATCGATAGCGATTTCCCGATCACGATCAGCGGGAAGGTGACGCCCCAGTCGCTCCGGGGACGGGTTGGACAGGGAGGGCGAGACCTCAGCATCGAGACGGTCAACGGGAGCATCCGGCTGCGGAAGCGAGGTTGAAACTGAGAATTCTGCACTAACGTCAGGTGGGCGGGCGGTACCGGTTGCAAGGTGCCGCCCGCGTTCATTTTGTTCCTGACCCGACAATCCGAGCCCCGATGCGATCATCCTGCTGGTCGTCCTGCATGCTGCTCGTCTGTCTCGTGGGCGCCCGGACCTCAGTGGCTAGGAGCCAGACTTCCCACACAGCATCCACCAAGGAGGCACAGGCCCGCCGCCTGACCGCGCAGGCCCCGACCGTGGACGGCTCTCTGGATGAGGAAGTCTGGAAGACGGCCGCATGGTTCAGCGACTTCGTCCAGAAGGAACCGG
>DATBGE010000096.1:0-6196 GCA_036558125.1 Gemmatimonadales bacterium
GCGGTATCGGCCAGGGCCCGGGCGCGGGTGCGGTCCCCCCGTAACCAGGAGAGCTGCATCAGGACGGTCGCCCAGGCGCCCCGGTCGTTATCGAACGCTGCCGGTGTCAGCCGGAGAAGAAGCTCTTGCTGGGGTTCATCCAGCAGCCAGTACAGGTCCCAGTACGTCCCGAAGTAGGCGGCCACTTCGGGGCCAGTAAAGGTCGGTGAGATCTGACGGATCACTTCCCGTGCGCCGGCGAGGTCACCCTGCCCCGCATAGATCATTGCCTTGTTCTCGCTGGCGTTGAGGTCGCCGGGAGCCAGGGCGAGGGCCGCTTCACTGATGCCCAGCGCCTCTGGGTAGCGTCGCAGCCACAGGTAGATATCCTGGAGTCGGACCGCGGCCAGCACCGACCGGGGATCCAGGCGGAAGGCTTGCTGCCCGTGGGCCACGGCTTCCTCGTAACGCCCCGCGGTCCGCTCGACCGAAGCAGCCAGTGTGAGACATTCGGGATTGTTGGGTGCCAGCCGGAGCGCGTCGCGGACGTGGCGCTCCGCCTCAACTATGTTGACCTTGACGTTGAGGTAGTATCGGGCCAGCGCCAGATGCCCCTGGATTCCGTTCGGATCGAGGCGGAGCGCCTGCTCGGCCGCGGCCATCGCCCGGCGGTCGACGTCGGGATCGGGGACGCTACTCACGTACAGGCTGCCGAGTGACCGCGAAAGCTGGGACCACGCCTCGGCAAAGGAGGAGTCCAGGGCCACCGCCTGTTCATACAGTGCGATGGCTCGGCGGATGGTGGCGGGCTGGTTACCGATTGTGGCCCGGCCCTTCAGATAGAGATCGTAGGCCGCGAGGTTGTCGGTGGGCCGCTCGGCCAGCTGGGTTTTTTCCTGGCTGCCCAGCGCCACGCCGAGGGCACCAGCGACTCGGCTCGCGATTTCGGTCTGCACCTGGAAGACGTCGGTGAGGTTGGCATCGTACGATTGCTGCCAGGTGACGTCACCGGTCCGCGTGTCAATCAGCTCTGGCACTACTTGAACCCGGCTGGTTCCGTCGGCCGCCTTGGCCCAACGGACCGTGGCGCTGAGCAGGTAATCCACACCGAGCTCCCGGCCGATCTCCCGTGGCGACTTGGTGCTATCCCCCCGATACTGGTCGGAACTCGCCCGCGCGATGAGCTGAAAAGTTCCCAGCCCGGCCAGCTTCCCCCGGACCTCATCGGCGATTCCCTCGGCGAAGTAGGCATCCTCCGCAGCACCCCGGTTGGTGAAGGGAAGCACGGCCAGCCGCGTGCCCTGCGGTGTGGCTCCCGCCACGGTCGGACTCCTGAGAACAAGGGCGGCGGCGAGGGCGCCCCAGGCGGCGAAGGCGAGGACGCCTCCTACCAGGCCGTTTCGCAAGGTGAGAAAACGGCGGATACCGGAGTGGCCCGGTCCACCCCGGGTACCGAGCAGCATGATGGGGAGACCGGCTACCATCAGCACGCCAGCCAGGAGGAACATCCATTGGGGTAGACCCACCTGACGCACCAGGGCATAGGCCATGGCGAGGACGGCGGAGCCGGCGAGGAGGAAGAGCCCGAGTACCTGGAGCGGAGCGGGACCGGATTGGACGATGACCGGCCGCGCACCACTGTGAGTGACGTCGAGCGCCTGGTCCAACGCGGTCGTCAACGCTGTTGCGGTGGAGTAGCGGTCGGCAGGACTCTTGGCCAGCGCTTTCATCGCTACCTGGTTCACATCGGCGGCCATGCCGGTTCGGGTAGCGTTGAGGGAGCGAGGCGCCTCGGTCATGCTCCGGGTCACGATCGCCTGCGGCGTCGGCCCGGTGAAGGGCGGCTCGCCCGAGATCATTTCATAGAGCAAGGCGCCCACGGCATAGATATCGGCCCGGGCATCCACTTCCCGGTCGCCCATCGCCTGCTCGGGGGCCATGTAATGCGGCGTGCCCACCGCCAGTCCGGTCTGGGTCAGCGTTTCACTGGACGTGGTGCTGAGCAGGCGCGCAATGCCGAAATCGGCGACCATCGCGTGGCCGCCGCCCAGGAGAATGTTGGCCGGCTTGATGTCGCGGTGAATGATGCCGCGCTCGTGCGCACAGGCGAGCGCTTCGGCGACTTCGCGTGCGATCTTGAGCGCGTCCTCGACCGGCAGCTGGGTTTCGCGCTTGATCCGGTCGCGCAGGGTCTCCCCTTCCACATAGGGCATCACGTAGTAGAGCAGCCCTTGAACCTCACCCGACTCGTACATCGGCAGAATGTGGGGATGGGTAAGCCGTGCCGCGATCTCCACCTCGCGGAGAAAGCGATCTGCGCCCAGTGTGGAGGCCAGCTCCGGCCGCATCACCTTCACCGCGACACTGCGATTGTACTTGAGATCCTGGGCGAGATAGACCGTCGCCATGCCCCCCTCGCCCAGCACGCGCTCGACCTTGTAGCGGCTGGCCAGGGCTTTCTTCACCTTGCTCACCTCGACCACCCCCGTCGCTGCGGTCCGGGGCGGGACACCAGGATCGGGCGGTGTCGCGTGTCCGCAGCGGAGACAGAACTGCGCCTCCTCCGGCAAAGGAGTGCTGCACGCTGGACAGGAGCGCGCGTAGCTGACGGTCGTGGTCATCGGGTGCCTCCACGGTCACTCGCAGAATCGACTGGCTTCGGCTGGGCGGAGCCTTCCCCGCCCTGGGGTAGTATCGCTTCGAGCATCGCCAGCTCCGCCTCCAGCGCGTCCGAGCGACGCACCGGGACCGGCTCAGGGTTCGGGATCGGAGTTGCCGATTCGGGTTTCTGGGTTGCCATGAGTCCTCGATCGTGAGCTTTCGCGCCGGCAAGCCTTCCGCCGACGGTGCCACGATACGAAGGCCCGCTCAATCCCGCGCCCTCAGTCTTTGCAGCGAGGGGACGGTATTTAGCAGACCGCTACTAACAGATTGTCGTGGTGTGACTTAGGGCTTCGCGCCAGAGGCGAGAAAGTCGCTGGGAGTGGCCTCGAACCGCTCCCGGAAGGCCCGCCGGAAGTAGGAGAGGGACTCAAATCCCACGGCGTATGCGATTTCTGTGACGCTGCCTGCTCCCTGCCTGAGCAGGGCTGCGGCGCACTCGGCGCGGACCGTCCGGATATACCGGGTGGGAGTGGTGTCGAGCTCATCGCGGAGCAAGCGGTAGAGCTGGTGATAGGAAAGAGAGGCCGCCTCGGCAAGCGCCTCGGGTCCGAAATCCGGATCCACCAGATGCGTCTCGACCAGTGGGCGAAGCCGGAGATCGAGCCCCGACGGAGCTGCTGGCACAGTGGCTGGCGGAGCCGATTCGCCCTGACGGAAGCGTTCGAGCAGGCGCCGGCGCTGCTGGAGCAGATTGGTCACGCAGGCGGTCAACACGCCGGGGTCGAAGGGCTTCACCAGGTAGGCGTCGGCCCCGGCCTCCAGTCCCGCGATCTGGTCCGCCGACTCTGCGCGCGCGGTGAGGAGAATGACCGGGATGGCGTCGGTCATCGGGTCCGACTTGAGGGCTTGGGCGAGGCCCAGCCCATCGAGCTCCGGCATCATGACGTCGGCGACGATCAGATCGGGCAGCGCCTCGCGGGCCAGGGCGAGACCTGCTCTACCGTCGCTCGCTTCGATGGTGTGGAACTGCGGCGCCAGCACCGCGCGGACATAGGCCCGCACATCGGGGTTGTCATCCACCAGGAGCACCGTGGTCCGATCCTCGGCGTTCTCCTCCTCCGTTTCCTCTTTCCCTTCCTTAGAGAGGGCATCCTGGGGTGGGGGCTCGAGCACCAGCTCGATGACCTCCGCCGAGGTCGAGGCGGCTTGGGCGGGCCCCGCCTGGTCGATGCCGGCGACATTCAGCGGGAGTCGCATGGTGAAGGTGGTGCCTTGGCCCGGAGTGCTCACGACGCCGATCTCGCCACCGTGCAACTCCACCAACTCCTTCACTAGCGCCAGGCCGATCCCCGTCCCCTCATATCGCCGGGTAGCGGCGCTATCGGCCTGATAGAAGCGGTCGAAGATGTGCGGCAGGTCCGCCGCCGAAATGCCGACGCCGGAATCGCGGACCACGATTAGAGCGCTGCCGCGTTCCCCCTCTCCCGTTCCGGGAGAGGGGGTCAGGGGGTGAGGGTCGAGTCCTACCGACACATCGATGATCCCGCCACTGCCGGTGAACTTCACGGCGTTGGACAGGAGGTTGAGGACCATCTTCTCCAGCTGTTCCGGATCGGCTCGGAGCGTCAGGCTTCGGAGCGCGCTGCGGAAGATCAGGGCAATGCCGTTGCGCTCCGCCAGCGGAGCAAAGGCCTGGGTGGCCGAGCGGACGAAGCCGATCAGCTCCACCGGTTGCCGGTTGATCGTCACGTTCCCGGCCTGGAGCTTGGCCAGGTCCAGAATCTGGTTGATCAGCCGGAGCAGGCGTTGGGTGTTGCGCAACATCAGGTCGCCCTGTTGGCGTGCCTCCGCGCTCAGCACTCCGTGGCGTCCGTCGAGCAGGCTCTTCAGAGGCCCCAGGATCAGGGTGAGCGGAGTGCGGAACTCGTGACTCAGGTTGGCGAACAACTGGGACCGCATCTGGTTCAACTGCTCCAGCTTGGCATTCTGGCTGGCGAGCTGCTTCTCATTCCGCTGGAGCGCGGCAGTGCGGGTCTCGACCAGGGCGGTCAGCTCCGCTTCGCGCTCACGCAGGCTGCGCACTCTCCACTGATACGCCAGGACACCAATCAGCGCGATCGCAAGGGCGAGCAGGACCTTCGCAATCGCGGTCTCCCGGAACAACGGCGCGACGTTGAGCTGCAGAGTAGCTGTGGAGGAAGTCCAGCGGTCGCCATCTTGGCTGGCCGCCACCTGGAAGGTGTAGTGACCGGGCGGAACCCTGGTGTAGAACGCAGTGCGCCGGCTGCCGGCGTCCACCCAGTCGGCATCGTATGGATCCAGCCGATAACGGAATCTTACGTTGGCGGGCTCGACGAAAGTGAGCGCAGTGTACGTGATTTCCAGGTCCCGCTCGGCGGGACTGACGGCGAGCTGGCTGGTGTCCGCTTCGAGCACCCGCCCGTGACTGGTGACCTGCTCGACCGTTACAGGAGGCGGCGCTTGTCCCTGGGTTACCCGGGAGGGATCTACCCCGACGATTCCGTCCTGCGTGGGAAACCAGAGGCGTCCGTCGCTGGTCTTGGCCCCGGCTGGCTGGAACCCACCGTTGCCTTCCCTGTTCCGAAGCCCATCACGCTCGGTGTAGGCCGTCGAGTGGATCCTTGAAATTCGGTGATCCGCAAAGGCGTTGAGCTCCTCTCGCCGCACCCAGAAAATGCCGCGGTTGCTGTTCATCCAGAGCCGGCCCGCTCGGTCTTCGAGAATCACATGCACGACTTGATCGTACAGGCCGTCGCTGGGCCCGTAGCGAGTGATCGGAGGGACGTACCGGTCGTCCGAGGCGGGCCAGTGGTGGGTATCCAGTCGAGCGAGTCCTCGCCCTTCGGTGCCGATCCAGAGCCAGCCATCCGCGTCAACATAGAGTGATCTGATAATGTCGCCGGGGAGCCCATCCGTTGTGGAGAATATGCGGCAGTGTCCCGCGAGACAGCGCCCCAGGCCACCGCCATTGGTGCCGACCCACAGGGCGCCATCCTCGGTCTCGGCAAAGGCTCGGGCTGCCGCCCGGCCGGGCCATTCGGAGATTGGCGTCCATCGGCCATCCCGGCGCTCGACGATCTGAGTCTTGGTGCCCGCGAGCACTCGGCCGTCCTTCGTCCGGTAGAGTGCGTACACCCCAGGCCAGCCGAAATACGGGAAAGCAATCGTGGTGCAACCCATCCCGGACGCAGTACAAGACCGCAGCTGATAGGGGGTAGCAATGAGGTTCCTATCGCCATCGGGCAGAATGGACGTCACCTGGGGGGGATATCCCTGGGCAGGACTGAAATTCTGAATCGTGCGCCGGTCAGGGGAAATCCGGCTTGTGCCATTGGTCAGGCTGCCGACCCAGAGCGCGTCCGTGGAATCCCGCCCCATGACGTAGGCATTGCGGGCGGTGAGCCCCTCCGGGATGCTGTAGGTGGTGAACAGGCTGCGCCGGAGGCGGTGGAGACCCATGCCATCGGTGGCGAGCCAGATGCCGCCGTCGCGGTCGAAGAGCAGATCGGTGATGCGGCCCGTGGGAGCGTTAGATCCCAGGTCCAGGGTGTATACCTTTCTCCCGTTGAGTACGAGGTCGCGGTCGACCGCA
>DATBGE010000097.1:0-11088 GCA_036558125.1 Gemmatimonadales bacterium
AGGCGCCGGGAATTTCATCGGAACCCGATTGACCTCCCCATGACGCACCGAAATCGTGTCGGTGGTGCCGGCCGGGCCTTCGAGTGTGAGCACCAGGGCATCTCCCGCCAGGCGCTGATCCAGCAGCCGGACTCCCCGAGAACGGTCACCCCGGGCAGGGACCACAAGCGGGAGCGAGACCTCGTAGCCCGGCTGGAACGCCACGTTGATCTCGACCCGGCCGATCAAGACCGTCCTGACGCTGACCTCGACATCTCGGGCGGTCTGCCGCGGTGCGTCCGTGGGAAGCGCGGCACTGCCGTTGACCTTCACCTCGCCAGGAACGGAACCGAGCGGGAGGTGAGCCCGGAGGATCAGGGTATCCGGCTGGGGAAGGTTACCCGGGCTCAGCGCGATGCTCAGCAGGCCACCACTCTTCTTGATCTCGATTCCATAGCGATTGGCCCCTGCCGGGACGTTATGCACTGCCAGACGGTCCCATTCCGCCGGCAGCTGTGGCGAGAACTCGATCTGCTGATGGGGCACGTCCGGCTTCCAGCCGAGAAGACCACGAGTGACGACGGTAGGGATCAATGATGTCCCAAAGAACTGCTGCGGTACCGCCGTCGTGAGCGGCTCGTACACCGCGCCCGAGAAGACCTCTGGATTCCTGCCGAGTCCCTGGATAAACCCGCTCTGCACGAGCTGAGTGAGGGCGAGGTAGCCCGCCGCCGGGTTGCGATAGCGGTACTGGCCCAAGGCCGTGAGTCCCGTGTGGAAGGGCCAGACGGTCCCGCCGCTGTAGTCGAGTGGATCGAACAACTGGCTCTGGCCCGCGAGCGAGCGGGTTCCCCAATCGGTATTGAGCGTGGCCCGAGCCTGCGCCGTAGCCGCTGACACGCCTTGACCTTCTTCGGGAAGCCCGAATGCGAGGGCGAGACTGGGCCACGCGGTGAGTTCTGTCCGAGGCTGGTCGCCCTCCAGCAACGCGAAAGCATACATGCTCGAATCAACGGCCCAGAACCGGTTCTGGAGGGTCGCAAGTGCGCGGTCTCTCAGATTGACCGCATCAGTGGCGAGACGGGAGGGAGCTCGCGCCGCAGGTTTGGGCTCGCCCTTCTTCGGCTTCGCCGGCTTGGCAGGGGTCTCGGACCACTCCGCCATCTCGGCCACTCGACCCAGAGCTTCAATCCAGACCGCCGTGAGGTAGATGTCCGCCTTGACGCCGGCACCCAGGCTGCCGGCGTCCACCGCGCCGAGTCCGGCCTTGGTGTTGAGCATCAGCCCGGAACTCGAATCAGTGACGGTGCGGCACCAGTCGTAGGCGCGCTTGATGGCCGGCCAGGCTTGACGGAGCGCCGTGGTGTCCCGCGTCTCCCGCCAGTATTCGCCCCAGGCCACAATCCACCATGGCGTGTCTTCGGCATGATAAAAAGCGTAGGGATAGTCCTCGAACCACTTTATCCGACCAGCGCTCTGGGAGATCTCGTGGGGCACCCGGCCATCGGCACGCTGATACCGGGTGAAGAAATCGAGTCCCTGACGAGCCAGCCCGTAGCGCCCCGAAGCGAGCAGACCAAGCGTCGTGACGGCGGCGTCACTCCCGAAATACCAGGCGAACCCCGGCCTGGTTCCTCGTGATTGGCTCGGTCCATACCCCGCAACCAGACCACAACCGAGATCGGGATTGCAGGCGAGGGCTTCATCCATGTTGAGCGCCGCCCAACGCAACGCGAGATCGAGCCTCCGGTCCGGCGAATCGGTCCACATCGTCGAATCGAGGATGGCCCGGGCGTGGGCGGCGCGCTCGCTATACAACGCCGGAATGCGGGAGAGGACCCGCTGGTAGATAGCTCTTACGCTGTCGCGGGGCGCGGCGGCGCCGACGACGACGATCGGAATGCCTCGGAGGTGGAGTCCCCGCTGAACCGCGGTCTTCCCCTGCCCCGCAGAGGATTCGGGGGTCCCGAGTACAAGCCGCAAACGAAGCGGCGCTTCTGACGTCCCCGGTTCGGTCTGCCCGGTTGCCGAGGAGGCGAAAGGACTCCCCACATAGGCGTTCAGGTTCCGCTGGCTTTCCGAAAGCAGAAAGGCGTGGTCGGCTTCATCCCAGTAGGCGTACTGCCCTCCGACGGCACCTGGCCAAGCCAGTTGCAGGTCAGGCACGAACTCCGCCTGGATCTCGAGGGACCCAACCGCATCCACATCCAGAACCATCACGACGGCGGGCTCATTCAGCGCAGCGAAGATCTGTTGCCGCACGGTGAACGAGGGATTGGTGTAGGTGATCACCGCGCCGCTGGGGGTGATTTCCACGGTGCGCGCGAGGGCCCGGCCTTTCAGCGGTTCGTCGAGTTGCGGAGTTCGAAAGTCGAGATTGAAATCGTGCAGAAGCTTGAGCGGCCAGGCCCATACCTCGAAATCACCTTGCTCGGTGCCGACAGCAATCGCATGACGCCCGATGGCGCCAACATAGGCGCCCGGGCGTGAAATGCCCGTGAGGTTCAAGGCACTCTGTTCCATTGTGATGGGAGCAGCGGCAGTGGAGTCGCGTCCGCGGGATTGTGCGGCACTCGGCGCTGGGGTAAGGACGGCGCCGGAGGCAATGGCACAAATCGCTGTGGCCCAATGAGTTAACGTCATGCATTACCTCGGCGGAAGTCCCCTTCTCGCGGACCGCGACTGACGGATGATCGCCGCCTTACAATCCGAGAGTCACGAGTTGTTCCAGCGTCTTGCAGTTACCACAGAGATGTGCATCTTATCATCGCTGAGTACAAGCGGGCGCCTCCAGCCCACACACCGGCGGCGGGTGTTACGCCGCGGCAGCCTTCGGAGGAAGCAACGATGGCCGAGCTGCACGACATGGAAATGAGCTGGTCCGACTCAGGCTGGATGGACCCTGCGCCAACCCCAATGGAGCCGTCCGCCCCAGCGCCTGCCCCAATGCATGCGGCGGCGGCGAGAGTGAAGAAGGCAGTCAGTGAAGTGAAGAAGGCCGTCCGCAAGGCACGGGTCAAGCGAGCCGTCAAGAAGGTGAAGAAGGCGGTTAAGAAGGCCGCGCGGATCAAGAAGAGAGCGGCAAGACGGGTAACTCGTACCCGGAGACGGGCTGTGCGGAGAGCCGGCAGGAAGATTCGGCGGACTGCGAGGCGCACCGCGCGCCGGACAGTCCGGAAGGCCCGGCGGACTACCAGGCGCACCGCGCGCAAGACAGTCAGGAAGGTGAGAAAAGCCGCAAGGAAAGGGGGCTAGAATCTCATGGAACCGTCCTCCCCCTCGCCCACCCCGATGCAGTCGGCAGCGGCGAGAGTAAAGAAAGCTGTCACCGCGGTGAAGAAGGCCGTTCGCAAGGCACGCGTCAAGCGAGCCGTCAAGAAGGTGAAACGGACCGTGAAGAGGGCCGTCCGGATCCGAAAGAGAGCCGCAAGAAGGATTACCCGGACCCGGAGGCGGGCTGTTCGCAGGGCGGGCAGAAAGATTCGGCGCACCGCACGGAGAACCGCGCGGCGCACTGTCAGGAAGGCACGGCGCACCACAAGGCGCACTGCGCGCAAGACAGTCAGGAAGGTGAGGAGGGCCGCAAGGAAGCGGGGCTAGAATCTCAGGGTGCGGAATCTCCCGTAAGCGCTCCGGACCCCCGGAGCGCTTCCTTTTTCAGGCCCTTATGCCCAACATCTGAGGAGTCACTTCCAGGGCGAAATCAGGAGAACCCGATGATCTTGCTCGGCGCAGGTCTCGTTCTGATCCTCGGACTCGCCATCCTCGAGCGGGTGAAGGAGCAACCCTCCTTCGACTGGTCCCGGAGCTTCCGACAGACGCCCCTGTTTCCGGAGACCGACCTGCAGGTCGAGGGTCTCGCCCGATCCGGTGATGTGAGGCAGGCGATCGCCATGTTTCAGCGGCTCCACAAGGTAGATCAGAAGAAGGCCCAGCGCGCAGTGAGCCTCCTGGCGAGCGGCCAGCGCGAGCAGGCGGCCGCCCTCGGGAAGACCGGACCGGGCCTTCTTCCATCTCAGGGACTGACACGGCGCAACACCAAGCTGGGTCAGCTGGCCGAAGCGATGGCAGCGATGCAGGCCGCAAAGAACGCCGCTGGGAGACGGAAGACCCGACTCTCGATAATGGGGCTGGTCCTGGGAACTGCCGGCACTCTCCTGGCCCAGACCCCGAAACTCGGCACCATCAGCTTTCCTACCTCAGGATCTCCCAAGGCCCAAGCCGCGTTCACTCAGGGCGTCCTGTACCTCCACAACTTCGAGTACGACGACGCAGCCAAGTCATTCCGGGAGGCCGAGCGACTCGAGCCTGGATTCGCCATGGCCTACTGGGGCGAGGCGATGTCCTACAATCACCCGGTCTGGCAAAGCCAGGACCGGGACAAAGCGGTGGCGGCGCTGGCCGGGCTGGGGCCCACTCCGGACGCCCGGCGGGCCAAAGCAAAGACCGAGCGGGAAGGCCGTTGGCTGGGAGCGGTCGAAGCGCTCTACGGAGAGGGCAACAAGTACCACCGGGACACGCTGTACTCCCGGGCGATGGCACGGATGGCAGCTGAATACCCCAAAGACGTCGAGGTCCAGGCGTTCTACGCGCTGTCTCTCCTCGGCATGAGCTATCCCGGACGCGATCTGTCACTCTACATGCGCGCCGCGGCGATCTGCGAAGAGATCTTTCGCGACCATCCGGATCATCCGGGAGCAGCCCATTACCTGATCCACTCTTATGACGACCCGGTGCATGGGCCGCTGGGGTTGCGCGCCGCGAGGGCCTATTCCACGATCGCGCCTTCGGCTCCCCACGCCCAGCACATGACCAGCCACATCTTCCTGGCGCTGGGAATGTGGGATGAAACGGTGGCGTCGAACGAGGTAGCGACCAAGATGACCGGCACGACGAGCGGCCATTATGCCCTTTGGCTGGCGTACGGCTACCTCCAGCAAGGCAGATACGACGACGCGCGACGGGTGGTGGGGCAGATGCAACAGGATGTGGCCAAGAATCCCACCTACGGCAAGCGGTTTCACCTCGCTGCCGCCCGGGCTGCCTACCTCGTGGAGACCCGGGAGTGGGATGGCGACGTGGCGCGAATCACGATAGACACCGTGGGCTTGAATCCGGCACCCTTTCTGCTCGGTCTTCCCGAGGGATGGGCGGCACTGGACCGGGGAGACACCGCTACCACCGGCAAGATCATCAACGCGATGGAAGCGCGGTTGGCACAGGCGCGAGCGGACACGAGTTCCGGCCTCGGCTCGCTGGTCAACAACATGGAAATCATGCAGCGGGAGCTGAAAGGGATGATGCTGGTGAAAGCGGGCAAGAACGATGAGGGGGTGGCGCTTCTCCGCCAAGCGGCGGCGCAGGAGGACACGGTGCCCTATGACTTCGGTCCGCCGGAGACGATCAAGCCACCGAAGGAACTGCTGGGCGAGATCCTGCTGACCGTGGGCAACCCGGCAGAGGCGAAAGTGGCGTTCGAGCAGTCCCTGGCGCGCACACCCCGGAGGCCTGCGAGCCTGATCGGCCTGGCCAGTGCCGCCACCAAAACGGGCGATACCGAGGAGGCCGCAACCGCTCTGAGCGATCTCGAGAAGCTGTGGAGGGGGCCCGCGGACAAGCGGCCCAAGGTTGTAGCCACGAGATGACCGCACCCCTCGCCGAACCGGGCAAGCGCCGCGATCCGCGCGCCAGCTTCCCTCCCAATCGTCGCCCGATGCTTCAGTTGCAGGACGGGGCCTACCCGGTCCTCGATGTCTCCATCCGTGGCCTTCGAATCCGCCACTTCAGTCCGATCCGCCCCGATTTCGGCGCGCATATCAGGGGAACGCTTCAGTTTCCTGACCAGCGGCCACCTCTGCCACTCGAAGGCATCATCATCCGGGTTCAGGCCGCGGATGTTGCGATTGTCTGCAAGGAGGGAGTCCTGCCTGCCCAGTGGGTGATGGAGGAGGTCGCGCGCTCGGCGGCTGAGGCCAGTGCCAGCTAACGCCCCCCCCGATGGTGCAATTGACATAACCCCTGTTGACCGGGACAATGAGACAACTGCCTGTTCCCACCAAGGAGAATCCGCGACGTGCCGGAGGGGCGTGGCGCCTTTCGATTGCCCGGGATAACCCCGCGAGGGCGGTTCTGGCTCATCCTCGTGGCGGGAATTCTGGTGGTCTACACTCTGGCAGGATTCTTCCTGGTGCCGTGGATTCTACACCGGCAGCTCCGGACTCAGGCCAGAGTCTACCTGCACCGTGAAGCCACTCTCGCCAAGGCCCGGTTCAATCCCTTCACCCTGAAGACCACCCTCATCGGCTACGATCTGAGGGACCTGGATGGCAGCCGGCTGCTTGCTTTCGACACGATGGTGGTCAACCTCTCGAGCGCCAGCATCATCCGCCGGGCCCTGGTACTGGATGAGTTCCGTTTGGTTCGTCCCCAAATCGTAGGACGTCTGGGGGCGGACGGTCGGCCGAGTATCTCCGATCTGTTCGCGAAGAAGCCCGACTCCGCTGCAGCAGCCCAGATCGCTCCGACCAAGCCGCCCCGTCTCGTCGTCCACCACACCAGAATCTCCCAGGGCGAGATCGTCTTCATCGACCACTCGCGCGAGCCTACTTACGAGGAGGACTTCAGTGACCTGGGGGTGCAGATAGAGGAGCTCTCCACCTTGCCGAACAAAGAAGGCGAGCACCTGATCACCGTTTCGTTCGCGAGTGGGGCAGAGGTCAACTGGACGGGAAAGATGCAATTCCAGCCGCTTCGGCTCGAGGGGCGGTTCATCCTCTCGAAACTGCAGTTCCCGCGGCTGGCCGAGGCATTCGGTGGGCGCTTCCCCCTGCGGCTCACCAAGGGGGACGGTGGCGCCACCCTTCTGTATCTCGTCCAGCAGGACTCGGCCGGGCCGCTCCGCGCGACGATCCAGGACGCATCGCTGAATCTCCACGACCTGGCCCTTCAGCCTCGCACCGTCGCCGAGGATTGGCTCAAGGTTGGGTCGGTCGACATCACCGGGGTAAAGGTGCAATGGCCGGAACGGACGGTCGGCATCAGCCTCGTGAAGGTCAGTACCCCGTGGGTGACGGCTGAGCGAACCAAGAACAAGACTCTCAACTGGGCCCCTATTCTCGATGCCATGCAGAAGAAGGACACGGTAAAGACCGACTCGGGTCAGCCCTGGAAGGTCGTGTGCGACGCGGTGGAGGTGGTGGATGGGGGAATTCGGCTGGCGGATCACAGCGTCACGCCGAAGATGGAATTCGAGGTCTCGAAGATCAGCCTTGAGTTGAAGCCGGTATCGTCCGATCCCACGGTAAAGACCGATGTAGCGCTTACCGCCTTGGGCAGCCGGGGTACCGAGTTCAATACCAAGGGGACTTACACGCAGAAGCCGTTCGCCGCGGATCTCGATCTCGCGATCAGGCGGCTCCCGCTGCCGGTGGGACAGCCCTATCTGGGTCCCGATGCGCCGGCGGTGATCGAGTCGGGGAAGGCGTCGATAAACGGCAAAGTACGAATGCGAGAGGGGAAGCCCTCGGTGGTGTTCGACGGCATCGGGACGATCAACGATCTGCGCATCAAAGATCCGGCGGGAGACTCGCTGCTCACCTGGACCGGGATGACCGCCCGCGGGATCCACCTCACCAGCACGCCGGACCTGCTCCGGATCAAGTCCATCAAACTGGAGCAGCCTTTCGCACGGGTGGCGATCAGCAAGGAACGGGAACTCAACCTCAGCAAGTTGAGTGCGATGATTCCGGTGGACACCACCAAGCCGGCATATCCCTACGAGATCGGCGAAGTGCTCTTCGACGATGCCCAGATCGACTTTTCCGACGAGAGCCTGATCCTTCCCTTCCGCACCAGGATCGACTCTACGCACGGTGCGATTCGTGACGTGGCTTCGTTCGGCGGGACACCCGGCTCGCTCGAGCTGGAAGGAAAGGTGGGGCAGTACGGACTTGCTCGAGCGAGCGGCACGCTGATGATCGCGGATCCCTTCGCCGCCACGACGATCAAGGCGGACTTCCGCAACGTGGACATGGTCCAGCTCACCCCCTACAGTGCGCAATTCGCGGGCTATGCCATCAAGGACGGGAAGTTGGACCTGGATCTCAATTACCGGATCCAGAACCGGCAACTCCAGGCGGACCACCACATCGTCGCGGACGATCTCCAACTGGGCGACAAGGTCGAGGGCGGGGAGTCTCCGGGCTTTCTGGTCAAGCTGGCCATCTCGCTGATGAAGGACAAAGAAGGGAAGATCAAGCTGGACGTCCCGGTCGAGGGGACAGTGGACGATCCGGAGTTCAGCTACAAGGGCATCGTCTGGAAGGCGATCAAGGGAATTCTGGGGAAGATCGCCACGGCGCCATTCCGCTTCCTGGGCAAACTCCTGGGTATCGGCGGCGGAGACGACGCCGAGTTGGTGGACTTCGACCCGGGGCGCGCCGATATCATCCCGCCGGAAAAGGAGAAGCTCGATTCCCTCACCGCCGAGCTCGGCCGTAAGCCGGAGCTTACCATTTCGATCGAGGGTCGTTACGACTCAATTTCGGATGTTGCGGAGCTCAAGGAGGCCAAGCTCAAGGCGATGATCGCGGCCGGCCGTGACACCACTGGCAAACACACCAAGGACGACACCAGCAGCACGTATCTCTCCAAGACCCTCGAAACGCTGTACGTCGCCAAGTTCTCCAAGGCGAGCTTCGACAGTCTCAAGACCAGCTTCATCGTTCCCAGGGACCAGGACCCCGCCGCCGCACCGTCGGCGCCAAGCGGAGATGAGGATAAAGACAAGCAGGCGCCGCCGAAGCTCACCGGCAAGCCCGGCTCGCTGGACGCCCCCGCCTTTTACATGGAAGTGCGCAGCCGCCTGCTCGCCTTGCAGACGGTGACACCCGACGAGCTCAAGCAGCTGGCCAAGGACAGGGCAAACGCCATCGCCGCAGCGTTAACCGCCTCAGGCACGGTTGATTCTACCCGGGTCACCGTGGCGGACCCTGCTCCAGTCAAGAAGAAGAAGCAGGGGTCGTCGCGGGTCCCTTCCGAAATGGCGATGGACGCGAAGTGAGGTACGATCAGGAGAAGAACTGAAGGTAGGCGAGATACCCGGCCAGTCCCGCAACACCAAGCCCCACCCCTACAAAAAGAGCTTTCGCCGGAAGTGCGGCATGTTTCCACACGCTCCTCGCCCAGTGCAGCACCCGGCGCAACCGAACCTCGGCCCAATCCATCGTCCGGGCGACAACGCGCGATTCCCGCGCCAGCAGCGCGCCACCGAGGGCAATCACCAGAAATCCAGGACCAGGGGCCGGAAGGCCAACGATACCAATCGCGACGATGAGGAGACCGATGCCCACCGAGATTATCCTGGCGAATCCACCCTTTTTACTGCCTCGGTGGTGGTCGTATTCCTGTTGAAAACGGTGACCAGGCTCCGCCTCTTTCAGGCGGTGCCAGGCGGATTTCATGCTCTTCAAAACCATCGGGGACCAGCCTGGAGATTACTCGCCTAGCACCGGCTCCGGCGTCGTGTCGGGCAGCGGTGCGATTTCCGGATTCTGGCTAAGGATACGAACGCAGGTATTCCAGCGCAGGATTGCCTCATCGTTGCCCGGCGGACGCAGTTTCTCGGCTTCTTCATACCAGTCCATCGCTTCGCGGAACCATTGGTAAGCCACGCTCTCGGCTCCGGGCGCGCGGAGTGCCAAGTGCGCCTTGGCTCTCCGTTCGCAGATCACCCCCGAGTAGTAGGCCTTGAGGTAGTCGTTATTGAGACGGGCAAGTACTTCTCTTGCCCGACTGAAACCGGCTGCAGGCCCTTTCTCGAACTGATCGGTCAGGCATAGAAGGAGAAGGACCAACGCGTCCTGATTGGCCGGCTCGATCTCCAGCACGTCGAGACAGATGCTCTCCGCCGCCCATGGCTGACTGAGCAGGCGATACCGCTCCGCCTTGGCCATGGCGGCCGGAACTCCGTCCGGGGAGAGGCGCTTGAGGTTGAACATTCTGGACTCCTTGCCGGCGGACCGGCGGGCCGGCGGACGGTGCTACGTCCTCACGTCCTCACGTCCCACGTCTGACGTCTCACTCTCACTTCTTACCTCTAAACAATCTCACCAGCTTCACCACCGGATCATACAACTCATCAACGACTCGCTCCTTGAGCGGGATGATCGCATTGTCGGTGATCGTGATGCTCTCGGGGCACACGTTGGTGCAACACTTGGTGATGTTGCAGTAGCCGATGCCGTGGGCGCGCTTGAGCTCGGTGGTTCGGTTCTCGGTGTCGAGGGGGTGCATCTCCAGCGCCGCGGCGTACACGTAGAAACGGGGGCCGATGAACTCGTCATGCTTATGATGCTCCCGCAGAACATGACACACATCCTGGCAGAGAAAGCACTCGATGCACTTCCGGAACTCCTGGACCCGATCGATGTCCTCTTGAGCCATCCGCCAGGTGCCATCCGGTGCATCGGGAGGCCGGGGAGAAAACGGTTTGATCTGCTTCTTCACCCGGTAATTCCACGACACGTCGGTCACCAGGTCCTTGAGGTGCGGAAAACTCCGCATTGGCTCGATGGTGACCGGCTTGTCGGCGGGAAGGTCGCTCATCCGTGTCATGCACATGAGCTTTGGCATGCCGTTCACTTCCGCCGAGCAGGATCCGCACTTCCCGGCCTTACAGTTCCAGCGCACGGCGAGGTCATTAGCCTGCTGGGCTTGCACCTGGTGAACGGCATCGAGGACCACCATGCCTTCGGAGACTTCGGTGGGATAGTCCTGAAAGCCGCCGGTGCCGTCCTGGCCCCGCCAGATGCGAAGCGTCGTGGTGGGCATCAGCCCATCTCCTTGATGACGGCTTTGAGCTCGTCGGGCATATCGCGAAGTCTTTCCCGTACGACCTGCATCTCACCGCCTGACCCCTTCCGCACGACGATGTTGAACTTGGCGGACTCGGGGTCTTTCTCCGGGAAATCCTCTCTGAAGTGCCCGCCGCGGCTTTCCTTGCGGCTGAGCGCCGAGCGAGTGATGGCCTCGGAGACAGTGAGGAGATTCTCCAGATCCAGCGCCGTGTGCCATCCCGGATTGTACTCCCGATTCCCGTCTACTCCAACC
>DATBGE010000098.1:0-9704 GCA_036558125.1 Gemmatimonadales bacterium
AAGCTCGGAGCCTGCCACTCCTTCTCGCGTGCGGCCTCCGCTACTTCGCGAGCTTCCTTCTCCGTGGCGAGCTGCGGCGGAACGCCAGGGGCCGGAGGAGTCATCACATCAGTCATGGTCGTTTTCTCCGGTAGCACCCGCGGAGACAAACCGTCCGCGCAGGCCGTTCAGGACGAGGTCAATGACGTGCCGCTTCCGCTGCTCGAGGAAGGCAGGATCCTCGGGGTCGATGCGGAGGGCGCGGAGCACGGTGTTGGCGTGAGCGAGGGGGAACCAGCAGAGACTGATGATGCTCAGCAGAAGATGGGCGGCGTCCTGGGACATGCCCGGTCCCATGGCCAGCTCATCGCGCAGTGCCGAGAGTGCCTCCTGCGCTGCGGCGACGTGGGGAGGCACCTCTTCGAGCTGGGTGCCGCCGGCCAGGGCCTCCCATTCGATCAACCGGACGAAATTGGGACGCTCGGCGAGGAAGTCGAAATAGTCGGAAACGGCACCAGCCAGAATGGCTTCGGGTTCGGCTGCGCTGGCGAGAGCGCGCGCACGTCCCGCGCGCACCGCTTCCAGCACTTCACTGAAGCAGCGCTCCAGGACCGCGCGATAGAGCTCGGCCTTGGAACCGAAGAAATACCCCGGGGTTCCGCGGGACACCCCAGCGAGCGTGCCCACGTCGCTCAGGCTGGTGCCCTCGTAACCGCGCTCGGCAAACAGGGCTTCTCCCGCGTCCAAAATGGCCTCGCGGCTCCGGGCGGGATTTCGCTCTTTCTCACTGAGCGGCAACGACATAGGCGATCGGCTTTGGGTGATTTCGTCGGCTTGCTTGACGTTCAGCAAGTTAATAAAAGCCCCTAGTGCCCGCAAGAGAAATTCTGTCCCAGGCCCCAAAACCAGCCTACCGGAGAGCCGCCTCGCCTTCCGGGGTGGGAGCCCGCACAGGCTCCGGCGCTTTCCCCGGCTGCGTGTTGGGGACCACCTTCCGAAAGAGCCCGCGATAGTAATCCCAGCGCGCGATCAACGCGCTGGCGCGAGGACTCCCGGTCCGCTCCAGGTGTTCGTGCAACAATGACTGCACCAGCGATTCGTCCCGCCCTTCGAACGGAGCAAGGGTGACCATCTCGGGGTTGATCCGCGATGGAAAACCTCCCGATTCGTCGAGCACATAGGCAACTCCGTTGCTCATGCCGGCGCCAAAGTTCCGGCCGATCGGACCCAGGACCAGGACCAGACCACCGGTCATGTATTCACAGCAATGGTTGCCGGCGCCTTCAATCACTGCGATGGCACCGCTGTTCCGGACTGCGAAACGACTGCCCGCCTGTCCCGCCGCGAAAAGCTTCCCGGCGGTCGCACCGTAGAGCGCGGTGTTGCCGAGGATCACGTTCTCGTGAGTTGCGGCGGCGTATCCCGCGGTTCGAAATGGCCGGATACTGAGGATGCCGCCCGAAAGTCCCTTCCCGACGTAGTCGTTCGCCTCGCCCTCGAGATCCAGCAGCATGCCCCGAGTCGCGAAGGCGCCGAAACTCTGCCCCGCGCTGCCCAGGAACCGGAGCTGGAGATGACCGTTGGGCAGCCCGGCGTCTCCGTATCGCGCTGCGATCGCGCCGGCGACGCCCGCACCGGCAGTCAGATGGTGGTTCCGAATCTGGTAGAGCCCCGAGAAGGGCAGTCCCGCCTCGATGTGCCCTCGGCACTCCGCGAGGATCTCCTTGTCCAGTGACACGACACCGGGCCGATCATTGCGGGTGACGAGACGGCGGGAAGCCCCGCCCGCCTCATCCACCCGGGTGAGCAGGGAGGAGAGGTCCAGCATCTGCGCCCGCGGTAGTTCGGGACGCTCGATTCGCATGAGCAGGTCCGTGCGGCCAATAATCTCATCGATCGTGCGGGCACCAAGCCGGGCCAGGATCGTCCGTACCTCCTCAGCCACCAGCGTGAAGTAGGCGATCACCTGTTCCGGCGTGCCGTTGAACTTGGCTCGGAGATCGGGACGCTGGGTGGCGACACCAGTGGGGCAGGTGTTGAGGTGGCACTGCCGAGCCATGGCGCAGCCGAGTGCAACCAGCGGTGCGGTGCCGAAACCGAACGACTCAGCGCCGAGTAGTGCGGCGATCACCACGTCGCGACCCGTCTTGAAGCCGCCGTCCACCCGGACTTCGATTCTGCTCCGCAGGCCGTTTCTCACCAGCGCCTGCTGAGCTTCGGCGAGTCCCAATTCCCATGGACTGCCGGCGTGTTTGATCGAGGAGAGCGGTGAAGCGCCGGTCCCGCCATTGTGCCCCGCGATCAGCACGTAGTCGGCGTAGGCTTTCGCCACGCCTGCCGCGACCGTGCCGACCCCGGTCTCCGCCACCAGCTTCACCCCAATCCGCGCTCGAGGATTGACCGTCTTGAGATCGTGAATCAGCTGAGCGAGATCCTCGATCGAGTAGATGTCGTGGTGCGGCGGCGGCGAGATGAGGGAGATTCCCGGCACCGCGTGCCGCAGCCGGGCGATCAGCTCGGTCACTTTGTGGCCCGGCAGCTGGCCGCCTTCACCCGGCTTGGCACCCTGGACGATCTTGATCTCCAATTCTTCGGCTCGGACCAGGTACTCGGTGGTGACGCCAAAGCGTCCCGACGCCACCTGCTTCACCCGATTGTCGGCGCGATCTCCATTAGGAAGTGGAGAGTAGAAGGCCGGATCCTCTCCACCTTCGCCCGAATTGGAGCGGGCGCCCATTCGGTTCATGGCGATGGAGATGGTCGAGTGCGCCTCGGGCGAGAGCGCACCGAGTGACATTGCCGAGCTCACGAACCGTCGCAGAATCGACTCGACTGGTTCGACCTCATCGAGTGCTACGGGAGACGACTCGCGGAAGGTGAGGAGATCCCGCGGTCCGGCGGGCGGACGCAGAGCGTTCTTGTTCAGGAACTCCCGGTACTTTCCTTCCCGCTCACTCGATTCCGCGCGCACCGTCTTCTGGAGAGCGACGACAATGGGAGGCGCCCAGCCGTGATCCTCACCTTCCTTGCGGAATCGGATCCTGCCGTGGTCGGGAACGCTGCTGCTCGGTTCGGGACTCCAGGCTTGGCGATGTCGCGCGAGCGCATCCTCGGCGAGCTCTTCGAAGCCGAGTCCCCCCAGGGCCGACGTCGTATCGCGGAAACAGCGGTGGATTACCTCGGCACCGAGTCCCAGTGCCTCGAAGATCTGGGCACCGCAGTAGGAAGGGAGGACCGAGATGCCCATCTTGGACATGATCTTGAGCAATCCCTTCTCGGCAGCGGTGCGATAGCGACGACACGCGTCCGCCTTGTCCGCCGCTTTTTCATCCGCTATCGCGCTGACGGACCTCAACGCCAGCCAGGGATGCACCAACTCCGCCCCATATCCGATTAAGGTCGCGAAGTGATGGATGTCCCAGGCGTCTCCCGCCTCGGCGACGAGGCCGACCCGAAGACGCAGGCCGCGATCCATCAGGTGGCGTCGCACCGCTCCGATCGCGAGAAGGATGGGGACCGGCACTCGATCCGCACTCGCCTGTCGATCGCTCACAATCAGCAGACGAATTCCGGTTCGGGCTCCATGCTCGGCCTCCTCGCATAGCCGGTCGAGCGCAGCACGCAGTCCTTCGGTTCCTTCACTCTGATCCCAGGTCGCGTCGAGGGTCAGGCTGGGAAACCCAGGCTGGCTCCTGAGCGAAGCCATCTCGGCCTCGAGCAGGACGGGGTGGTCCACCCGGAGCAGTCTGGCGTGCGTCGGACTCTCCACCAGGAACGAGCCGTGACGACCAAGGTGCTGACGCAGCGACATCACGACCGACTCCCTGAGCGGGTCGATCGGTGGATTGGTGACCTGTGCGAAGCGCTGACGGAAGTAGGCGTATACCGTTTGCGGGAGCCGGGAGAGTGGCGGGATCGGCGTGTCGTCTCCCATGCTCCAGACGGTGTCAGTGCCCTGCGTCGCCATGGACTCGAGCACGAATCTCAGGTCCTCGTGGCCATACCCGAAGCTGATCTGATGAGGAACCAGCGACGCGGGTTCAGGCGACTCCGGCTTCGCGGCGAGATCGGGAAGCAGCAACCGCAGATTCTCTCGGGCCCACCGCCCATAGGGCTGCCGAGACGCGACTTCGCGTTTTACGTCCATGTTGCGCAGCACGCGACCTCGGGCGACATCCACCACGATGAACTCGCAGGGACCGAGCTTCCCGCTCTCCAGCACCTCCGCCGGATCGAGGTCCACCAGTCCGACTTCGGAGCCCGCGATCACGAACTGATCCCGCGTGACCTTGTAGCGGCAGGGACGGAGTCCATTCCGGTCGGTCGCGGCACCGGCCACGATCCCGTCGCTGAACGCGAGCGCCGCCGGTCCATCCCAAGGCTCGACTACTTCGGCGTGGAAGCGATAGAAGTCGCGGATCGCCGGCTCCACATCCGGGTACTGCTCCCACGCCTGGGGCACCAACATCATGATCGTGTGCACCGGCGTCCGGCCCGAACGCACCAGGAGCTCCATCGTATTGTCGAATCCCGCTGAGTCGCTTCCTTCCGGCCAGATCACCGGTTTGAGGCGTTCGATGTCGGTGCCCCAGACTGGCGATCCCAGGTCTGCCTCCCGCGCCGTCATCGCGTTCCGATTGCCCCAGAGGGTGTTGATCTCGCCGTTGTGGGCGATCATCCTGAACGGCTGGGCCAGCGGCCAGCTGGGCAGCGTGTTGGTCGAGTAACGCTGGTGGAAGACGGCGATTGCCGTCTCGAATTCGGGGAAGCGGAGATCGGTATAGAAAGTGGCGAGCTGGGTTCCGACCAGTAGCGCCTTGTACACAATGGTCCGGCAGGACAAGGAACAGACGTAGAGCTCATCGAGCCACCGCGTTCTCGCTTCGCGCTCGATATCCCGTCTGGCGAGATACAGCACTCGCTCCCAGGCGTCATCGTCGTCCACCGCGGGACGTCCCACGAAGACCTGTCGAATGACCGGGCAGTTCTGTCGAGCGAGTGGGCCGAGGGCTGAGGGTTCGGTCGGAACCTCTCGCCAGCCCAAGAGTGGAAGCCCGTTCTGAAGTAGTGCGCGCTCGATCAACTCGATCGATACGGCCAAGGCCGTGGCTTCGCGGGGCAGGAAGAAGGAGCCCACCGCGAAGGGGAATCCGGGCTGGACACCGAGACCGAGCCGATAGGCCTCGCGGTGGAAGAAGCGGGTGGGGATCTGGGTGAGAAGACCCGCACCATCGCCCGAGTTGTCGGTCGAGGCCGCTCCGCGGTGGGCCACCCGACCAAGGGCCTGGAGCGCCATCTTCACCACAGTATGAGAGCGCTCACCGGTGGAGCAGGCGATGAAGCCTACTCCGCAGGCGTCGTGCTCTCGCAGCGACTGCGGTCCGACCGTCCGGCTCGACTTGGTGGGGTTCATGGCGCTCCCGTGGGGCAAGAAAAAAGGCCCGCGCTCATTGGAGGGCGGGCCGGGGACAGGTTCGGTTCATTCGCGCGCGCTATCCCGGCCCCCACCCCTTGGTAAGGGCGGCATTGGCGACCGGATTGGCGTTTCGCGCGTTGCGACGGCTCATTGAATAATTATACGGCAGTGTGGTTGGTGGGTCAATGGCTGGTTTTATATCGCGTCAGGCCAGCAGCAGAGTTTCGCCTAGGAAACCGGAGGTGGCTTGTCGGGCGAAGCAGATCGGTGTTACCGGAGGCTCGAACCAAGTGTGCGTTCCATCACCGGAAACCCCTGATTCGACCGCTGGGGCCCCCCCGATAAGACGAATATCGCTCCGGCCGGACAGGCTGGCCTAACCACAATCCCGCGCTATGTCCCGAAAAAGTGCGCCTCACCAAGCTAGTTTGTCCTTCTACCAAGATCATGTTTGTGGTCATCCGGACACCTGACCAGGCGCCTGATTCCGGCCAGGCCGGTCCGTCGCTTGACTTATTGTAGGAAGAGCCGTAGGCTACCAGTCAGACGCTGTATAATGTTGCCCTGCGCCGGAGCCTGATGCCCCACATGTCGTCCCTGCTGCTCGTCGTCCTTATTAGCCTCGTCCTGGTCCTCCTTAGGGGCCTCGGCGGGGATCGCGGCGTTTACGGGCAATCAGCATAGTCGATACAACATCGAGCCCTTCCCGCCGCGGACCCCGAAAAGGTCCGCGGTTTTCTTTTTGGCCTCCACGGAGACGAGACCCGCAATGCTGAAGGATGTCCTGATTTTCGACACGACCCTGCGGGACGGGGAACAGGCCCCAGGCAACACCATGACGCCCGAGGAGAAGCTTCGCCTCGCCCGCCAGCTCGACGCCCTCGGGGTCGACGTCATCGAGACCGGCTTCCCCGCCGCCTCCGACGGCGACTTCCGCAGCGTCCAGGAGATTGCGAGCGAGATCCGGCGGCCGGTCCTGGCGGCGCTCGCTCGCTGTCACCCGAAGGACATCTCGCTCGCGGGTGATGCGATCCGCAATGCCGCGCGCCCCCGGCTCCACATCTTCATCTCCACCTCGGACCTTCACCTCGAGCATAAGCTGCGGCTGTCGCGCGAGGAGACTCTCGAGCTGGCGCGGCAGTCCATTCGCCAGGCGCGCCGCTTCACCGACGACGTCGAGTTCTCGGCGGAAGATGCGAGCCGCACCGATCTCGACTACCTCTGCCGGATCGTGGAGATGGCGATCGCCGAGGGGGCGACGACCATCAACCTCCCCGATACCGTGGGGTACGCTCTGCCGGCGGAATACGCCGCCATGTTCCGCGCGGTGCGCGAGCGGGTCCCCGGCAGCGACCAGGTGACCTTCAGCGCGCATTGCCACGATGACCTGGGTCTCGCGGTCGCCAATTCGCTGGCCGCGATCGAGGCGGGTGCGGGACAGGTCGAGTGCACCGTGAACGGAATCGGCGAGCGGGCAGGAAACGCGGCGCTTGAGGAGATCGTGATGGCCTGCCGCACCAGGCCCCAGGTCGCCTCGTTCCGCTGCAACGTGGATCCGCGGGAGATCTACCGAACCAGCCAGCTCCTTTCCTACCTCACGGGAAGTTTCCCCCAGCCCAACAAGGCGATCGTGGGACGGAATGCCTTTGCCCACGAAGCCGGCATCCATCAGCACGGCATCCTGCAGAACGGCCTCACCTACGAGATCATCAAGCCCGAAGCCGTTGGGATACCTCATTCGACGCTCGTCCTCGGCAAGCACTCCGGGCGCCACGCGCTGGAGCGGCGCTACCGTGATCTGGGCTACCAGCTCGACGATCGTCAGCTGCAGGATCTCTACCAGGAGTTCATCCGGCTGGCCGATCGCAAGCGGGAGATTCTCGACGAGGATCTGCTGGCGCTGGTGCATGAAAGCTTCCACGACGCGCCGGAGGAATACCACATCACCAAGCTCCGCGTCGTCTGCGGTAGTGTGCCCGCGGAGGCGGAAGTGCGCATGACCGGGCCGTGGGCGGGTGAGAGAGTTGCACAGGGGACTGGGGACGGGCCGATCGCGGCCGCCTTCAGCGCGATCAGCGAGATCCTCGATCGCCCGGTCGAGGTGATGAGTTTGTCGCTTCGTTCGGTGACGCCGGGCCGCGATTCGGTCGGCCAGGTGTTTCTACAGGCCCGGATCGGTGGGAAGACAATGACGGGTCAGGGTGCCTCGACCGACATCGTGGAGGCGAGCGCCCGCGCCCTGGTCCATTCGCTCAACAAGGAGCGACACGCGGAGGTGCTCGAGGCGTCGTCGCTGAATTCGGTGTACCTGTGGGGAGTGTGATGGTCAACGGTCGATGGTCAATGGTCTATCCGGTGCAGGTCCGGGCTTGGCCGCTCACGGACCTGCGTGGCAGGACCTTGGGCCATCGACCGTCGACCATCGACCATCGACCATTGACTCTCGACTGTCGGCCATGCCCCTCAATGTCTGAGTCACTCACCGGCGCCCAACTCCTCTGCCGCCTGCTCCGCGAGCAGGGGGTGGACTTGATGTTCGGGTATCCCGGTGGCGCGATCATGCCGTTCTATCACGCCCTGCCGGAGTTTCCCGAGCTGCGGCACGTGCTGGTGCGGCATGAACAGGCAGCGGCTCACGCGGCCGACGGCTATGCCCGCGCGTCCGGCCGGCCGGGAGTCTGTGTCGCCACGTCTGGACCCGGTGCCACGAACCTGGTGACCGGCCTCGCCACCGCGCAGATGGACAGCTCTCCCATCGTGGCGATCACCGGCCAGGTGCCCCGAGCCATGATCGGTCGGGATGCCTTCCAGGAGACCGATATCGTCGGCATCACGTTGCCGATCACCAAGCACAACGTCGCCATCAACGACATCAGTGAGCTCGCAGACAAAGTGCGCGAAGCGTTCGCGGTGGCGACCGAAGGCCGGCCGGGACCGGTGTTGATCGACATCCCGAAGGATGTCCAGAACCAGAGGATCGACTGGAACGAGACCGCGCCGGCGACAGTGTCTTCCAATGGGAAACATGGCTCGCCGCTCACCGGCGTCGCGGCACTGCAGGAGGCCGTCCGGCTCATCGGGGAAGCGGAACGTCCGCTCCTTATGGTGGGGCACGGGGTCATCCTGGCCGACGCCTACGAGGCCGTGCTCGCCCTGGCCGAGAAGACCGATATCCCGGTGGTCACGACGTTGCTGGGAATCAGCGCATTTCCTGAGAGCCATCCACTGCATCTCGGCATGCCCGGCATGCACGGCGAGGTGCACGTCAACCGGGCCATCCAGCACGCCGATCTCATCATCGGCATCGGGCTTCGCTTCGACGATCGCGTCACCGGGAACACGGCGGGATTCGCCCCCCGGGCGAGGATCGTACACATCGAGCTCGATCCCTCGGAAATCGGGAAGAACGTGCCAGTAACACTCGGACTGGTGGGAGACGCCCGGGACATCACCTGTCGCCTCTCAGCCCTGGTGGCACCCCGTCGCTGCGACGCATGGCGCGAGGAGATCCGGGGATTCACCAGGGCGCGCTACGAGACCTATCGCGGCGCGCTTGCTCCCGAAGGCATTCTCGCAGGCATTCATGAGATAAGCGGACCCGACTGCACCGTCGTCTCCGATGTGGGTCAGCACCAGATGTGGGTGGCCAAGCTCTATCCCTACAATGCTCGAAACAGCCACATCACCTCGGGCGGGCTCGGCACGATGGGGTTCGCCGTGCCGGCGGCGATCGGCGTGCACTTCGCCCGCCCGGACCGGCCGGTGTGGGCCATTTCGGGTGACGGTGGCTTTCAGATGAACATGCAGGAGATCGCCACCATGGTGCAGGAGAAGATCCCGGTGAAGATGGCGATCTTCAACAACGGATATCTCGGCATGGTGCGGCAGTGGCAGCAATTCTTCCACGGCCGCCGCTACTCGGCGACGCCGATCTGGAGTCCCGATTACGTGAGGCTGGCGGAGGCCTACGGCATCGCCGGGTACCGGGTCGAACACGCCCGGCAGATCGAGGAGGCGGTCGACCGAGCGTTGCGCGATCCGGGTCCGGCGCTGGTCGAGTTCGTGATCGAGCAGGAAGCGAATGTCTTCCCGATGATTCCACCCGGCGCGACGTTGTCCGAGCCGATCGAATCGGAACCTGCACCGCTGGCCTCGTCGTGACTGCGTCCGCCGCCTACAGCATTTGTGTCGGCCTGGAAGACGAGTTCCTCGCCTTCAACCGGCTGGTGGGCGTCGTGCGCCGGCGCAATCTGGCGATCGAAAGTCTCTCGATCGGCTCGGGCCAGGAGGCCGGAGTAGCACGGGTCAC
>DATBGE010000099.1:0-5746 GCA_036558125.1 Gemmatimonadales bacterium
CGCCTCCCAATCCCCCGCCGAGCCCGCCAAAGACCAGCCCGATCAGAGGACCAAGACTCTCCCGGACAATGATTCGGGTCTGTCCACCGCGCACGGTAACAGCCACTTCCACATCGCGACGAATGTTGCCACTCCGCGTCATGGTCCAGGAGAAGGACCACCCCAGCTGGCTCACCTGTCCTACATGCTGCAGTTCCCGCCGAATCTCCTCGACCAGGGTAGGGAACTCATCGGGAGGCAGCTCTCCTTCGACGACCCGCTCGACCATCAGGCTGCTAGGCGCGCCGATCAGCCCCCGCACAAACGCCGGTGTGGTGGGCGCGGGCGGAGCACGCTTTTCCAGCGACTTGGCGGCGGAGCGCACTACCGAAGGTTCGATACCAACCTCGCGCGCCAGCGATTCCACTCCGCCGATCGTCATCGCCCCGGATTCAGTCGGGTTCGAAGCCTCGAGCTCCGAAGCGCGCCTCACGATTTCCTTTACTTCCTCCTCGCGGTACTTCCGGCGCACCGCCTGCTGTCCACCCCGCAATTCGGCCATGAGCGCGGCCGGTGTCGCAGTCCGCTGATCGTGCCGGATGGCCAAGCCTCTCACCAGCGCTCCCTCAGTCGCAACACCAGCCTGGTCAAGATGTCCCCGATGGGATGGCGGAGCCTCCAGGAAACGCCCGGCCCGAACCGCGTCCTCAGTGGGCCAGCGGCCGGGGATTTCGCCGGTCAGCATTTCATAGATCACGACCGCCAGACTGTAGACGTCGGTCCGCTCATCCAGATCGGTCATCCCGGCTGCCTGCTCGGGACTCATGTACCCCGGGGTGCCGAGTGGAAATCCGGTGCGGGTGAGATTGCCGGCGCCGGCGGTGGAGAGTGCCTTGGCAATGCCGAAGTCAGCGACGATCGGGTGTCCCTGAGAGAAGAGAATGTTCTCGGGCTTGATATCGCGATGAAAAATTCCCATGCGGTGCGCGTAGGAGAGCGCGTCCGCCACCGGCGCGGCGATTTCGAGTGCCTCCGCTCGCGAGAGACACCTGCGCTCTTCGAGCTGGCGACGCAGCGATCCGCCGTCGATGTACGGCATGACGTAATAGAGGAAGCCGGCCGCCTCCCCGCTGTCATGAAGTGCCAGAATGTGGGGATGTGTCAGCCGGGCGACGATCTGAATTTCCTTGAGGAACCGCTCGGCGCCGAGGGTCGCTGCCAGGTCGCGCCGCAGGACCTTGACCGCGACTTCGCGCTGGTGCTTGCGGTCATCGGCCAGGTAGACCGTAGCCATGCCACCCCTGCCCAGGAGGTGGCGCAGGGTATAGCGCTCGGCCAGAGCGGCCTCGAGGTCGTGCGGGGGGTCGGAAGTCACTCGGCCCAAATATATGGATCACCGGGCAGCCCGCTGCCGCGGCCCGGAGCCGGTGACCATGACGGTTTTTCCCGGACTTGCACGCAATGGGGGGAAACCGTTCCCCCGTCGGAGGTCTCCCCATGCGTCAGGCTATTCCCCGCCGTCTCGCAAGCTTGGCCGCTTGTTCGTCTTACCTCAAAGGCAGTCTGGTTGGTCTAGTTGTCCTCCTCGCCGCCTGTGGCAGCGGCACCGGGCCGAATGGCGGTGGAGGAGGGGGCGGTGGGGGCAACGGTCCGATGACTGCCCAAATCGATGGACAGTCATTCACCGCGGCACAGAACGGTATGCTGGTAACCAGTTCCCAGAATACGCCCGGGTTCTTGTCCATCACCGGGACCCAGTTCTCGGGAACCGACTATGTCGCCCTTTCGCTATACCTCGGATTCATTACCACGACCGGGACCTATCCCCTGGGAGTCAACCAGGGAACCACTCCCGGAGGCGGCGGGTCGGTTCTCATCAAGAATGGCGCGACGCTGAACATCTATGCCATCGATTTCACTGGTGATCGCGGGAGCGTGGACATCACCACCCTGACCTCCACCAGAATCGCCGGGACCTTCAGTTTCGTCGCCCCCCCACAACTCGGTTCCGCAGCGCCGGGAGTCAAGACGGTGACCAACGGCTCCTTCGACGTCGCTCTCCCGGCCACCTTCGCGCCCTCGTCAGGCGACAACACCGGAAACATCTTCACAGCCACGGTGAACGGTCAGGGGTGGACCGGCGCTACCGTTGTCGGAGTGGGTGACCTCTCGACCGGTGCGTTCTCGCTGGGCGGAAGCACCACCGACAACACCGTGGCCCAGTCCACCGTTTCCATCAACCTGGTGACTTCAACGCCGGTAAGTGCGGGCAACACCTATGACCAGACCGGGGTGAAGGTCCAGTATGACGGTCAGGCGAATAACTGCTGCTGGGGTGGTGCGGGAGCGACGAGCTCGGTGACGATCACCTCTCTCACCGCAACAAGAGTGGCTGGCACTTTCACGGCCAATCTCCCCGCGGTAGGTGGCAGCGCTTCCGGTCCGCTGGTGATAACCAACGGAGTGTTCGACCTGCGGATTCCTTGAGGGATCGGGGGTGGAAAGGCGGAGCTAGGGCTTCAGTCCCATCCGCCTTTCCACCGCCGCGAATCGGGGATCGCTTCTGAGTGGGTCGATGATTGGATCGAAGAAGTTCTCCGGCATCATCAGGTCCCGCTGATCAATCCCCGTGTTCAGCCAGGCGATGGCCTCGGTCTTCTCGCCGAGGGCGGCATAGCCGACGGCGAGAGTCATCGGTGGGACGAATTCGCGCTTGGCGCGCTCTTCCAGTCCGGTGAGGTCTCTTCTCGCCCCGGCTGTGTCGCCCAGCCCGGCATGGGCCCAGACTTTACCAACTTCGTTTTGCGCGTAGAACCCGGTGAGCTCCGTGCCCCGATCGATTGCTTCAAGAGCCTTCTGGTAGGCACGCTGGTGGAGATAAACCAGCGACCGAACGAAGTACACGTGGCCAAAATTTGGATCCAGTCGTAGCACCGAGTCGGTCTGGGCCATCGCCTCATCGTCTCGGTGCATCAGGTAATAGACCCAAGCCAATTCGGTCCCGATAATGCGGGAGAGCGGATCCAACTCCAGCCCGCGCCGCATCTCCTTCAGCGCCTCCTCCTGCCGGCCGCGGCCGGCCAGAAAGTCGCCGTACCAATGGTGCGCCGTGGGATAGTTCGGGTCCAACGTGATTGCCCGCTTGAACTCGGCCTCGGCCGCAGGCCAATCCCATTCGTATAGCATCGTCCCGTAGGCCAACGACGTATGGGCCTCGGCGAGAGTGCTGTCCAGGGCGAGTGCCTTTGCGGCCGCGGCTTTCGCCTCAGGCCATACCACACGAGGCGGCGCGGCCGAGTATTGCGGCAGGAGGATGCTGGCGTCGGCGAGTCCTGCGTAGGCTCGGGCGAAGCCGGAATCACGCGCCACGGCCTGCTTGAAATACTGCGATGCCAGGAGAAGGGATCCTCCAGTGCGCTGATTCCAGGCAAACCGGCCCTTCAGATAAAGATCGTAGGCCTCGAGATCGCGTGTTGGCCTTTTGGCGAGAGTAGAATCGGAGTGCTGACCCAATCGCAGCTGCAGTGCCGACACGATGGACCGGGCAATCTCCTCCTGGACCGCGAAGACGTCGGCGAGCTCCCGATCGTAATTCTCCGACCAGAGTTCGTAGCCGTCCTTGGCGCTCACCAGTTGTGCGCTGACTCTGAGCCGGTTCCCGCTCTTCCGAATACTTCCCTCGACTACTGTCGCAACGCCCAGTTTCCGGCCCACCTCGCGAATATCGCTGTTCGCATTCTTGAACTGAAAGGAGGAGGTACGTGCAGCGACCTTGAGGCCATCGATCCGGCTCAAGGCGGTGATCAATTCGTCGGTCAGCCCGTCGCTGAAGTACTCCTGGTCCTTTTCGGCGCTCAGGTCGACGAATGGGAGAACCGCGGCGGATGGGGTTCCATCAGGGGGAGCGCCGTGGGGGCGGAATGTGAAATAGGCGGCCACGGCGATCAGGGCGGACAGGCCGGTCAGTGCCACGAGGCGGCGAGGCGACCGACTTCCTCCGTCCGTCTTGTCCGCCTCGACCGCCTTGTCCGCCCTTTTAGTCAGCGCCTCCCCAAACTCCGCGGCGGTCGAGAATCTATCGGCTGGCGCCCGCGCCAAGGCCCGGGTCACCACATCCTCGACAGACTGAGGAACGTCACGCAGCGTGCGCAGGTGCGGCAGCGGCTCAGTCAGCCGTTTGGCGAGGATCGCCCGCGGAGTGGGACCGGTATAGGGCGGTTCGCCGGCCAGCATTTCGTAGAGCACGGTGCCCAGCGCATAGATGTCGCTCCGGGCATCGAGGGTCCGCTCTCCGGCGCTCTGCTCGGGACTCATGTACTGCGGTGTTCCGACCGCGAGTCCGGTCTCGGTCAACCGGTCGGCTGGGCCTTCGGTGCCGTCCGTTATGGCGGTCGCAACACCGAAATCGGCAACCTGCGCGTGATTGCCGCTGAGCAGAATGTTCTCGGGCTTGATGTCTCGGTGGATGACCCCGCGCTGGTGGGCGTAGTGCAGGGCGTCCGCCGCTTGGGCGGATATCCGCAGCGCCTCATCCAGGGGGAGTTGTCCCTCGCGCCGTAGCCGATCGCGGAGGGTCTCCCCCTCGACGAACGGCATGGTGTACCAGAGGAGCGCCCCGCCTTCGTTTCCGGCGCCGCTCACCTCCCCCGAATCGAGCACCGAGAGGATGTGAGGGTGCTGCAGTCGCGCCGAGAGTCGGATCTCGCGGAGGAAACGCTCGGGACCCAGAACGTGTGCCAGGTCGGGATGCAGTAGCTTGAGCGCAACCGGCCTGTCGTGTTTCAGATCCCAGGCGTAGAAGACGGTCGCCATCCCGCCGCGACCAAGCTCCCGCTCGATCCGGTAGCGGTCCGCCAATGCCGACTGCAATCGGGCTAGGTTCAGGCTCAGCGCGGGTTTCTCGGACGAGGTGAAGAAAGGATAGGGGCAGTAGGGACGAGAGGAAAGGATAGCTGGCCCCTGCAGCCTGACACCTTCTTCCCTTCGCATCGAGCCCGCCCTACACTACCACTATGCGTCCCCCTATTCTCGGCCTCCATCACGTGACCGCCACGGTCGCCGAAGCGCAGGCAGATCTCGACTTCGCGAGCGGCGCGTTGGGCCTGAGACTGGTCAAACGCACGGTCAACTTCGATAACCACAACGTGTACCACTTCTATTATGGAGACGAGGCCGGCCGGCCCAGCACCCTGTGGACCACATTCCCTTACAAAGGATGGGGAGTTCCGGTCGGAGTCCATGGGGCGGGGCAGATCGTCGCCACCTCGTTCTCGGTGCCGCGTGACGCGCTCGCATTCTGGGCGACGCGCCTCAGAGAGCAGGGCGTGGTCCAGGAAGGTGCAGGATCCCGGTTCGAGGAGGAAGCTCTCGCCTTCCGCGATCCGTCGGGTCTCAAGATCGAGTTGATCACCACCGATCGGGATGAACGAGCCCCCTGGACTCAAGGAGGCATCCAACCCAAGCAGGCCATTCGCGGCCTCCATAGTGTGACGCTCCTGATCCGCAATCCAGCCAAGACAGTCGAACTCATGAAGGATCTGCTTGGGTTCGAACAGGTTGATGAGGACGGAGGGCGAATTCGGATGGGGGTGAACGGAGCAGGAGCCGGCAGGTCGATCGATATCGTGGCTGCTCCCGATGCTCCAGCGGCGGCGAACGGACTCGGTACCGTGCACCACGTCGCACTCGCGATCGCGGATCCGGATCAGCAACTCCAGCTGCGGGAAGAGATCATTCGTCGAGGACTTCAGGTGACCGAGGTGCGGGA
>DATBGE010000100.1:0-9025 GCA_036558125.1 Gemmatimonadales bacterium
GCCGCCGAGGAAACCGTAGTAGCGGTCGAACCCCTTCTGGAGCGGCCATTCGCTGCGGCTCGCTCCGGCCGAGATGTCCTGCTCCGGGACGTTGTGGTTCTTGCCCAGCCAATAAGTGCTCCAACCGGCGTCCTGCAGGACCTGGCCGATCGTCATACACTCGGCAGGCAGCCGGCCGCTCCAACCCGGGAATCCCTGCGCCCCTTCGGTAATGCAGGAGCAGGCGTTGAGGTGGTGATTCCGGCCGGTAAGGAAGGTCGAGCGGGTGGGCGAGCAGAGGGCCGTTGTGTGCCATTGCGAATACATCAGCCCGCGGTCAGCGAGCTTCTGGAGCGTCGGCATGTTGATGCCACCACCGAAGGGCGACCACGCGGCCAGACCAGTGTCGTCGTACAGCACTATCAGAATGTTGGGCGACCCTTCCGGTGCCTGCGCCAGGGTATAGGGTCCCCAGTCCGGCTTGGAATCACGGACATCCAGTTTGATGACGCCTTTGAACTTCTTCCTCATTGTTTGGCTCCTGTCACTTGAAACGGACGCCGGTCAATCACCGGCCGGCAGTTTATCGCTCCGGTTTTCGGTTTGAACTCTCCTGCGAAGGGCGATCTGGAGTGCTGTCTTACGAAAGTGCATCCAGTGCCGTGAGCGTCAAGGCAAAAACCCGCGAATAGTCCCAAAGGGAAGACGGGAGGAGTGTAGCCGTGACCGGACTGAGACAGGGTGTTGAAATTTGGAAATTGAAAATTGCCAATTGGTAATTGGCGAGAAGAGCAACAACGGAACTGCAGGCCGGCTAGGCGATGACCTTCTTGAGGAACTGGCCAGTGTAACTCGCGGTTTTCCGCATCACCTCATCCGGCGGGCCTTGCGCCACGACACTCCCACCCGCCTCCCCGCCCTCCGGTCCCAGATCGATGATCCAGTCGGCGGTCTTGATGACGTCGAGGTTGTGCTCGATCACGATGACGCTGTTGCCCTTGTCCACCAGGCGATGAAGGACCTCGAGCAGGAGGCGGACGTCCTCGAAATGGAGACCCGTGGTCGGCTCGTCGAGGATATAGAGGGTGCGGCCGGTGTCCCGCTTGGCCAGCTCGGTGGCCAGTTTGACCCGCTGGGCCTCCCCGCCGGACAGGGTCGTTGCCGCCTGACCCAGGTGGATATAGCCCAGCCCCACGTCATTCAGCAGTTCCAGCTTCTCGGCGATCCGGCGCTGGGCCTCGAAGAACTCGAGTCCGTCTGAGACTGTGAGATCCAGCACGTCCGCGATGCTCTTGCCCTTGTAACGCACCTCCAGGGTTTCCCGGTTGTAGCGCCGCCCTTTGCAGACTTCACAAGGAACGTACACATCGGGTAAAAAGTGCATCTCGATCTTTACCAGCCCATCGCCCTCGCAGGCCTCGCAACGTCCCCCCTTCACATTGAAGGAGAACCGCCCCGGCCCGTAGCCCCGCATCTTGGCCTCGGGAAGCTGGGTGAACAGCTCGCGAATCGGCGTGAAGAGGCCGGTATATGTCGCGGGGTTGGAGCGAGGGGTCCGCCCGATCGGGCTCTGGTCGATATCGATCACTTTATCGATATGCGACAGTCCTTCGATCCGGGTATGCTGGCCGGGGATCACCTTCGCCCGGTAGAAGTGTCGAGCCAGCCCTCTATAAAGGATGTCGGTGACGAGGCTCGATTTCCCCGAACCCGAGACGCCGGTCACGGTCACGAACAACCCAAGGGGGAAGTCCACCGTGAGATTGCGGAGATTGTTGGCCTTAGCGCCGACCACGCGAATTGTCTTCTTCGGCTCGGCGGCCCGGCGATTGAGCGGAACGGGAATCCGCAGCTCGCGGCGGAGATAGCGCGCGGTGAGCGAGGTCGGATGTTTCAAGACATCCCCCACCGTACCTTCGACCACGACCTCTCCACCGAAGCGCCCCGCTCGAGGACCCAGGTCGATCAGATGATCGGCGGCGCGGATGGTATCCTCATCGTGCTCCACCACGATCACCGTGTTGCCGAGGTCCCTGAGCTCCTTGAGTGTGCTCAGGAGACGCTCATTATCCCTCTGGTGCAGACCGATGCTCGGCTCGTCCAGGATGTAGAGAACGCCGACGAGCCGAGAGCCGATCTGGGTCGCGAGCCGAATCCGCTGTGCTTCGCCACCCGACAGCGTACCGGCCGAGCGGTTGAGAGTGAGGTAGTCGAGTCCCACATCACGCAGGAAGCGAAGCCGGTCAGAGACTTCCTTGAGGATCGGACCTGCCACCTCCGGATCGAGCCCCTGGCTGCCGGGGCCACTCTTGATCGGGAGTCCCTGGAAGAACTCCAGTGCGTGCACAATGGAGAGCTCCACCACTTCACCGATGCTCTTCCCCGCCACCAGCACCGACAGACTCTCCGGCTTCAGTCGCCTTCCTTTACAGGCCGCACAGGGCTGCTCGATCATGTACTCCTCGAGCTGAACCCGCACCGAATCGCTGGTGCTTTCGCGATAGCGCCGGGCGACATTGACCAGAATCCCTTCCCATTCGCTCTCGTAATCGTCCCGGCTCCGCCCCGCCTCGATGGTGTACTTGATCTTCCGGCCCCCGCCGCCGTGCAGCAGGGCATTCCTGGCAGCCTCGCTGTGAGCGCGCCACGGTGCGGCGAGGTCGAACTTGAAGGCCTTCGCCAGAGTCGGAAGCACGACTTTGCGGAGGTACCCGGAGGGTTCTCCCCAAGGCAAGACGACTCCTTCGAGAATCGAGATGCTGGGATCGCCGAGGACCAGATCAGCGTTCACCTCGCGGCGGGTCCCGACTCCGTGACACTCGGGGCAGGCGCCGAAGGGTGAATTGAAGGAGAACTGGCGAGGCTCGAGCTCGGGCAGCGAGAGGCCGCAGACCGGGCACGCGAAGCGTTCGCTGAAAATCTGGGAGGTCTCCCCGTGACGAACGATCTCCACCACGCCTTCCGCGGCCTTCAGCGCCGTTTCGATCGAATCGTTTATCCGCGTGCGGTCGGCAAGTCGAACGATCAGACGATCGACAACTACCGCAATGTCGTGGTTCTGGCGGCGATTGAGGGTCGGCACCTGATTCAGATCGTAGACTTCTCCGTCAACCCGGACTCGGACGAATCCCTGCTTGCGGATGTCGTCGAAGAGCTCCTTGAACTCGCCTTTGCGGCCCCGAACCAGTGGCGCCAGGACCTCGATCTTGGTGCCTTCCGGCCAGCCCAGCACCGACTCCACGATCTGTGCCGCGCTGGACCGCTCTACCGGATTGCCGTCGTTGGGACAATGGGGAACCCCGACCCGGGCCCAGAGCAGGCGGAGGTAGTCGTAGACCTCGGTAACGGTTCCTACGGTTGAGCGAGGATTGTGTCCTGCCGACTTCTGCTCGATCGCGATGGCGGGAGAGAGCCCTTCGATCGCGTCGACGTCCGGCTTCTCCATCAGACCGAGAAACTGACGGGCGTACGCGGAGAGGGATTCGACGTAACGACGCTGGCCCTCGGCGTAGATCGTATCGAAGGCGAGAGAGGATTTGCCCGATCCCGAAAGGCCGGTTACGACCGTAAGCCGGTTTCGGGGAATCGTGACCGTAATGTCTTTGAGATTGTGCTCGCGGGCGCCGCGGACGACGAGGGACTCTTCTGCCATAAGCCTCGGAACGTATCCGGGCGGGCGGCTTGCTTCAAGACGGACCCCTCAGCGCGGCAGTCTACTCACTCCTTGAGAGCGTTTTCGGGCTTGATGAAGAACCAGAGCAGTGCCGCGAAAATCGCGAAAACTGATCCGGTGGCGAGCGCGGTCGGCCAGCCCAGGAACTTGACCGTAAGCGGCACCATGAGGGCGCCGATGCCTCCGACCACGTTTCCGCCGGTATTCAGGACGCCGCACCCGGCCGAGGCGTGGGGTCCCGAGGCGGAAATCGTCGCGGCCCAGAAGGCCCCTTCGGCGAACTGCTGGCCCGCCAGGCATAAGGAAAGGAAAACCACGGCGGTCACCGGATCCCTTGCCATGGCCGCGGCGACGATCAACACCGCGGAGACCAGCAAGCCGGCCACGGCCGCAGTCCGAGTGCCCTGGCGGATGCCCCAGCGTTTCGACCAGGAGTCAGCCAGAATCCCGCCGGCGGTTGCTCCCACCGCCCCGGTGAGCCATGGCGCGGCGGAGTAGAATCCCCCTTCAAGAACCTTGAATCCCCGGCTGTCCACCAGATAGATGAAGAGCCAGTTGAAGAAAAAGTAGAAGACGTAGTTGCTGCAGAAGTAACTCGCCGCGAGCAGAACGATTTCGCGGTGTCGCACCACCTGTTTCCAGGCACCGGGGCGGATCACGCAGACCTGATTCGCGGTGCGACCTTCATTGATCAGGGCGAGCTCGCTCTCGCTCACCTTCGGATGTTCCGATGGGCGGTCCCTCGCATACCAGTACCAGACGGCGGCGATGAGAAGTCCCAGGGGGGCGGTCAAAAAGAAGGAGGCACGCCAGCCCTCCCGCTCGATCAGCCAGGCGATCAACGGACCGGTTGCCGCGGCACCCAGTGTGAGTCCGGTATTGGAAAGCCCGTTGGGGAGCGCCCACCCGGTGACCGGAAACCAGTTGCAGGTCGTTCCGCCCCCGGTCACAGGATAAAGGGGAGCCTGGACAGCTCCCATGAGGAAGCGGAGGAGCATCAGGATGGCGAGGATGCCGGTGACCCCAACGACCGAGGCATCCGGAACGAGCCCTGTCAGCAGATTCAGGACACCCCAGGCGATCGCGATATAGGTGAGCGCCTTCCGTCCTCCGATTCGATCGCCAAAGACGCCGCCGGGGAACTGAAAGATCGCGTAACCCCACGCGAAGGCCGCCAGGACGAATCCAAGCTGGATCTGGGAGAAACCGAGATCCTTCATCATGGTCTCGCCCGCGACCGACATATTGGTGCGGAGCACGTAGGCCACGAAACTCGCGAGGAAGAGCAAGGCGAGGATGACCCAGCGGACCGAGGAGCGACCAACTGGATGCGAGATGGGAGGCGCCTGGGTCACCAGTGCAATTCCTGGTTCGTCCTGAACCATCAAAATGGGGTAGTGCCAGCAGCGAATCGGGAAGGTGACTTCAAGGTACCCGGGCAAGGCGGCACGGGAAGCCCGGGATGCCAGTCGGCGTTCCGTGTACTTATCATACTTGGAGTTCCTTTGCCTTAAGCCATAAGCCATAGGCCGTAAGCTTTTAACGGCGGACAACAGTTTTGCCGGGCAAGGGGCATGATGCCGTTGTAGCTTAAGGCCTAAGGCTTATGGCCCTGGCGGACGCCAGACGCCAGTTACCTCAAAACACACGCCATGCGCCGCACTCGCCGATCCCGTGCAACCGGCCGGGAACAGGTGGTTGACGATCTCTTCAGCACCCGGGGACTCGAGGCCGATCCCATTCCCGAGGGAGCGGACCAGCAGTTCTCGCTGCGGCCCTTTGCCGCGGCGGTTCCGCAGGACGACCTGGTCAACACCGAGCCCGAATCCAACGAACCCCAGACCGACCGGCTCTACCGTCGGGCAGCCGATGCGGCGACCAAAGGCCGGGTATCGGAGGCGATCCAGCGGTATCGCGAGATCCTGTCGCTGGAACCCGAGCATCTCGCCGCGCGCAACAATCTCTCCCTGTTACTGGAGTCCTCCGGGAACCCGGACGAAGCGTTCGAGCAACTCACTGCGGCTTTGCGTGCGCGGCCCGACGAGCCCGCGCTCCTGGTTTCCCGCGGCGCCATCCTCGGCCGGCTCAAGCGTTATCCCGAAGCAGAGACCGATTTGCGTCGCGCCATCAAGCTGCAGCCAGGACACTTTGCGGCACATCTCACGCTCGGGCTGGTGCTCTGGCGGAAGGGGCTCCCCGGCGATGCCGCGGCGTCGCTCCGCCGGGCGATCGACCTCGAGCCCAGGGATGCCGAGGCGCACTACTACCTGGGAGAAGCGCTCAATCAGGCAGGAGACTACGCGGGAGCGCGTACGGCACTGGAGCAGTCGGCCGGGCTGGATCCCGATTCGGCGAAGACCTTCCGTCTACTTGGCCGCGTGCTCGATCGGCTGGGGCAACCGGACGAGGCCAAGGAGATGTACAGCCGAGCCCGTGAGGCCCGTGACCAGTGATCCGGGTCGTCGTCGCTGATCTCGCCGCCGTTTCGGTGGATGCCGTCGTCCGCCCTGCCAACGAGCTTCTCGATCCGATAACCCCCGCCACTGGCAAGCTCGATGAACGGGCCGGAGAGCGGTTTACCTCCCTGCGTCGCGTCCAGGCTCCGCTGGATGTGGGCGCCGCCGTCGTCACCGGAGCGGGAGATCTCGCTGCGGAATTTGTCCTCCACGTGGTGATTCAGAGCGAGGAGCGCGCGGTGGAACGCGACACGGTGCGACGCGCCCTGGTCTCCGCCTGGCAACGAGCGGGCGACTGGCAACTCGGCCGAGTAGCTACTCCGCTCGTCGGCGCCAGCGCGGGAGGGTTGACGATCGAAGAAGCCGCGGCCCTCCTCGCCGAAACATTCCGGGACCGACCCGCCGCTCCGCTCTATCCGGCGGAGCTTCAGATCGTGGTAGAGCGGGCCGATGAGGTCTCAGTAGTCGAGGCAGTGGTAGGAAAGGCATCATGAGTCGAAAGGCAGTCGCCGTAACGATCCTGCTCGTCTGGTTCGGCGCGCTCGGGTGGCTGGCTCAGCGGCGGACGGTCGGAATCCACTCCGGGGTCATCATTCGCACCTGGCCGGTGTCTCCGGGCGCCGCCTTCTTCGGGGTGTATCGCGGCGACCAGCAAGTCGGACTTGCCACGCTTTCCATCGACACTCTGGTCGAGGGGCTGCGCACCGACGAACTAGTCACCCTCGACCTGCCGCAACAGAGGCACTCAGTACGCCGTTCCAGTCTGCGAACCGAGGCACTCTACTCGAAATCACTCCGATTGCTGCGCTGGGAGACCAATCTTCTCACCGATGACGGCAGGAGTGTGGTCCAGGGCAAGCTGGGCGAGGACGGAGTTATCACCATCTACAACGGTCTTGGAAGTGCAATAGAGACGCTGACCGTTGCTTCACCTGCCGAGCCGCTGCTGCTGCCCGGAGCGGTGTCCTTCCTGCTCGCCAACGCGGAGAACCGCAAAATCGGCCGGATCCTGACTCCGACGGTGTTCGACCCGGCCACGACCGAGATTTCATCGACGAGGTTCCGGGTCGCCGCCGAATCAACCTTCATCGTGCCGGATAGCGCAGAGTTCGATTCGACGAGCTCGCGTTGGGTCACGGTGCATGCAGACACGACTCCCGCATGGCGACTCGACGGACTCGAAGGTGGGCTACCGTCGCGGCGTTGGGTGGATGCCCACGGCATCACCGTCCGAATCGACCGGCCGATCGGGCTCATGGTGGAGCAGGCCGCCTTTGAGGTTGTAAACACCAATTTTCGCGCTGGTGGCGGGGTCTCTGGGTGGGATACGACTGGTACGGTCAGAATCAGTGAGAGCCCGACCGGTGGAACGAGCGACCGAACGGACCGGATGCGCGTGGCGCTCCTCGGAGCCGAATTATCCGGCTTCGCTCCGGGTGTCGATGGTGGTACTCAGCAGCGGAACGCGGACACGATCACGGTGATTCGCGCCGATACTGCCAACCGCGGAGCCCAGGTGGGAGATTCGGCGGCCCTGGCTCCGTGGCTCCATGCGACTCCACTGATCCGCTCCGATGATCCTCGAGTCCAGCAGCGCGCCTCCGACATTGTACGGAATGCGCCGAGTGCCGCCCGAAAGGCTCGTCTGCTTGGGCAGTGGGTGAGTCGTGCCGTGCGAATCGAGCGGCGTCCCGGTTCCCAGAGTGCGGTGCGCACCCTGGCCCGGCGAACCGGCACCCGCGACGACCGGCTTCTCCTACTGGTCGCGATGCTCCGAGCCCAGGGGGTTCCGGCCCGGCTGGCTGCCGGGCTCCGAGAGGAGTCGGGCCGGTTCTCCCCCAATGGCTGGGTGGAGTTTTTCGACCGGGACTGGATCCCGGTTGACCCGGAGAACGGCACGGTGCCTGCAGATGCCTCTCGGCTCCGACTGCTGATCGAACGCCCCGCCCGACCCCTCGACCTCTTGCTCCTGGCCGGGCGTACCGAGGTGACCGTGCTGGACACGGTCGAGGTGCAACCTTGAACCCGACTTCCGGCGGATGATTCGACTCACCCACCTGACCAAACGCTACGGTTCGTTCACCGCGGTGGACGACGTGACGCTCGAAGTGTCCCGCGGCGAACTCTTCGGTTTCCTGGGCCCCAACGGCGCAGGGAAAACCACGACGATGCGGATGATCGCCGGGATCCTGCAGCCGACCGCCGGCACGATCGAAATCGGCGGCGACAACCTCGCCGATCATCCGATCAAGGCCAAGCACCGGCTGGGCTTCATCCCCGATCGCCCGTATGTCTACGAGAAGCTGACGGGCGCCGAGTTTCTCCGTTTTGTGGCGGCGCTCTATGGTCAAAGCGGAGACAGCATCGAGCGGCGGATGGATGAATTGCTCGAGCTGTTCGAGCTTTCCGACTGGAAAGACGAGCTGGTCGAGTCCTACAGTCATGGCATGCGGCAGAAGCTGATCATCTCGAGCGCACTGTTGCACCGCCCCGAGGCCATCGTAGTGGACGAGCCGATGGTCGGCCTCGATCCCAAAGGCGCTCGTTTCCTCAAAGATCTCTTCCGCGCCTTCGTCAGTCGGGGCGGCACCGTGCTGATGAGCACCCACACGCTGGAGGTCGCCGAGGCGATGTGCGACCGGATCGGGATCATCCAGCAGGGGAAGATCGTCGCCTGCGGGACGATGGCGGAGCTCAGGCAGCAAACCGCCTCGGGAGACATGAGCCTCGAGGAACTGTTCCTGAAGCTCACCGGCGGGATCCACGAGCGGGAACTGGATGTCATCCTCGATCAGTAGCGCGCCGGCGCCGGTCCGGGTACAGCCCACGCTGCGGACGGTGCTCCGGCCCAAGTGGCAGGCTACCTTCGCGCGGCTCAGGGAGCAGAAGTCGGAGGGAACCGGGAAGGTAGTACTCC
>DATBGE010000101.1:0-6196 GCA_036558125.1 Gemmatimonadales bacterium
TCGGCGTCGAACGTGGTCATACCCGTGTCCCCTGTTTGAGACCGTCCAGCACTTCGACCGCGACTTCGTAAGGACTGGTGCGCCCGGCGGCGAGGTCGTCGAGCCGGTCATTGATCATCTGCTCAGCGGCGGTCTCCTGCCAGATCCACTGGCGCGATGCACGATCGAGGACTTCGCGAGCGCGTTCAAAGAGGCGACGGCGGCGACGGACCCCGAGCTCTCCTGTCTCGATCAGCCACTCATGATGCCCCTCGAGCGCGTCGGCGAGAATCTCGATGCCCTCACCCTTCGAAGCGATGGTTCCGAGGACAGGATGCTTCCAGACCGTCGGTTCGGCGGTTCGGCGGTTCGTTGGTCCGTCAGTCCGCCGGTCCGCCGGTCCGCCGGCATTCCCGTCCGCCGGTCCGCCGGCTTTTCCGTCCGCCTTGTCCGCCCCGACCGCCTTGACCGTCCCGTGATGGGCCTTCACGTGCCGGTAAGCGTTCCCCGACCGAATGCCCAGAGTAATCTCGATCTCCTGCCTCAACCGATCCGCCCCGGGACGATCCGACTTGTTCACCACGAAGATGTCTCCGATCTCCATGACGCCCGACTTGAGCGTCTGAATCCCGTCCCCCGATTCTGGCACCAGTACCAGCACCGTGGTATCGGCCGAACGGCCTACGTCCAGCTCCGACTGGCCTACGCCGACCGTCTCGATGAGGATCCGGTCGAACCCTGCCGCATCCAGCACGTCGCACACTTCACGCGTGGTGGTGGCAAGCCCGCCGAGTGAGCCTCGAGTGGCCATCGACCGGATGTAGACTCCGGGGTCCAGAGCTACGGACTCCATCCGGATTCGATCTCCCAGTAACGCCCCACCGGTGAATGGACTGGTTGGATCGACGGCGACCACCGCCACGGTATGCCCCTTGGCCCGCAACACCTGCACCAGCCGCTCGGTCAGGGTGGATTTCCCGGCCCCGGGAGGGCCGGTGATGCCGATCCGTCGGGCATGACCGAGGGTGGGATGAATGGCGGAGAGCAGCGCTTCGAACCCGGCGCGGCCATTCTCGACCTGAGAGATCGCCCGGGCCAGCACCGGCACATTCCCGCCCCGCAGTGCTGCGACCTGATCGGCTTGGGCCATGCTGTAAGTTCGCCTGTTTGCAGGCAGTTAGCCACCCCCGCCGGGGCCGCGCTCCGGAGGCTTGGTCGTGTCGCTCGCCCGCTTCACCTCCCACGTCGTGAAGGCGATGACCACCGCCGCCACCACCAGCGCAATCAAGAGCCCGACCTCGAGTCGCCTGACCTGGCCCAGAAGGTGTTCCACCCCCTGGCTGGTCAGATACCCCAGCAGGGCGAACCCTGTCGAAGCAAGGAAACACCCCAACAGATCGGTGAGGGCGAAGCGCTGAAACGGAAGATGAGCCTGGCCCCAGAAGACCATGCTCGCATTGCGGGTCCCGTACACCACGCGGGCGAGCAGGAGTTGCCAACTGCCCAGCCGTGAGGCGACTCGCTCGATCCAGGGACCGGCACGCCGGTAAAATGCCGTTTCGCGGAGCCGGGCCCGAGCCTGCCTGCCAAGGAAGTACCAGGCGCAGTCTCCCACGAAGTTGCCAAGAGCTCCCGCGACGATGACGGCGGGGAGCGGCAACACGCCGCGATGGGCCAGCATCCCGGCGAGGATCAGGCTGGCGTCGCCTTCGACGGTGGCGAGTAGGAAAAGCGCGATGAGCCCGTACTGCGACAGGAATTGTTCGAGGGTCATCGGTCAGCGATGGGGCTTGCTTGACGGGCGAGCGATTGCGCCGTATCCTCGCGAAGCACCCCTGCAGTACTCTGCCAGAACAAACATAGACTCGCCCACCCACTCCGGAGGGTTCGATGTCGCCGTCTCTCGTCCGACAATCCTCTCGACTCGGCTTGGTCGCTGCACTCCTGTGCCTGCCTCTCGTGAGCCTTGCTGCGCAGTCGGGGACGGTCCAGGGCCAAGTGATGGACAGCGCGGGTGCGCCGGTTGTGGGTGCGATCGTAACTGTTGATCGCACCAGCCTGGGCGCCACGACGACGGCCTCAGGACGCTATACCCTCCGCAGTGTGCCGGCCCGGACGGTGACACTGACGGTTCATGCCATCGGTTTCGCCGCGGCCTCGTCCAGCGTGACCGTCGTTGAGGCTGACGTGGTGGAACTGAACTTCACTCTGAACCGCTCACCGGTCGAGCTGGCCCCCATTGACGTGGTCGTCGGTTCTCGCGCCCGCCACACTGCGGCCGAGGAACTCGCGGTGCCGGTAGATGTCTACACCGCCGAGGACATTCAGCAACAGGGCACGACCGAGACCAGCCAGGTCCTCCAGGCACTGTCTCCTTCGGTCAACTTCCCCCGGCAGAGTGTCACCGACGCGAACGACATCGTACGGCCCTTCACGCTCCGCGGTTTGAGTCCCGACCACACCCTGGTCCTGGTCAATGGCTGGCGGCGCCACACGATGGCGGTACTTAACACCTTCGCCTACGGTATGGGCGCCGGCTCGACCGGCGTCGACCTGAACGCCATTCCGGGTGGGGCCATCGAGCGGATCGAGGTGCTGCGGGACGGCGCCTCGGCCCAGTACGGCTCCGACGCCATCGCCGGCGTGGTCAATGTCGTGATGAAAGAAGGCAAGTTCTCGCCTTTCATCAACGTGGACGCGGGAAAATACGTCACCGACGATTACCCCGATGACGGGACCACTACCAACCTCAACGGGGGAGTCGGCATCGGGATTGGAAAAGGCTCGCTGAGCGTGTTTGGCGAATACCAGCACCGGGATCCGACCAACCGGGCGTGGCCGGATTCCTTCCTGGTGGACCCAAACGGCATCGGTGACCTGATCGACCCCAAGACCGGTGAGATCATCGAGAAGCGGAACTCGCTGAAGCAGCCCAATTACCACTGGGGCGACGGGCTCGAGAAGGATGTCATGACGTTCGGGAACTTCCGCATGCCGCTCAACGAGAAAGCGACCAGTGAGTTCTACGCCTTCGGCGGATACAGCTATCGCCGGGGCACCGGCAACGGATTCTGGCGCTACTTCGACAGCAACCGCAACTGGCAGGAACTCTACCCGCAGGGCTTCCTGCCGGAGTTCCATCCCAAGGTGAACGACTACTCCGCGGCCGGAGGATTCCGGACCAGCTTCGGAGGCTGGGCGGCCGACGCCGGCGTCTCCTGGGGCATGAACCGGTTCGACTACGATCTGGACAACACCAACAATCCATCTCTCGGTCCCTGCCTCGACCCGGCGAACCCTTGCGCACCGGGTGCCGATGGAATCCTGGGCAATTCGGATGACCCCGGCATTCCCAACCAGACCTCATTCTTCGCCGGCCGTTTGCAGCACAGTGAGGTCATTGTCGGACTGAACCTCTCGAAACCGCTCCAGCTTGGGCTGCCTGCCCCGGTAAACCTGGCGGTCGGCGGCGCCTGGCGCCGGGAATACTTCAATCTCGAGAAGGGCGAGTTCGCCTCGTACGTCAACGGCGGCCACGCGGCCCAGGACAGCGTCGCGAATCCCGGAGACCTTTCGCCGGGCGGATCATCGGTGTTTGCCGGGTTCCGGCCACAGGACGAGGCGGACGAGAGCCGGGCCAACGTCGGCGCCTATCTCGACGCCGAGACCAACCTGACCTCGCAGCTCCTCGTGGATGTGGCGGGACGTTATGAGAACTACAGCGACTTCGGCGACCGGGTCACCGGCAAGCTGGCGCTACGGTACCAGCCGGCTAAGCAGTTTGTGCTGCGCGGTGCTGTCAGCACAGGGTTCCGGGCGCCGGGCCTGGCCCAGAGCTTCTTCAGCCATGTGACCACGAACGTCATCGGAGGGCAATTCCAGGAAATCGGGAATTTCCCGGTGAATAACCGGGCGGCCAAGATCTTCGGCGCCAAGCCGCTCGAGGAAGAGACTTCGGTCAACTACAGCGCCGGGCTTGCCTTTACGCCGCGGAACAATTTCACGATTACGGTCGATTACTTCCACATCAAGATTGACAATCGGATCCTGCTGGGTGCCACCTTCAACGACAGCGTCTCCCAGGCGATCCTCGCCGACTCCGGGTTCGGCAACATCGCCGGGGTCCAGTTCTTTACCAATGGTCTCGACACCAAGACTGACGGCGTTGATGTCACCGCCGACTGGCTGATCCCCGCAGGCACCGGAACGCTGGACCTCAACCTCGGGGTGAACTACACCAAGAACAAGATCACCCACGTGGATCCTGTTCCGCCGATTCTCCAGGGCACCCCGACGACTTACACCAGCATTCTGGACCTCGTCACCCAGGTCGGAATCGAGGAGGAACGCCCCGACTGGCGAGGAACATTGCAAGCGAACTACTCGATCGGTCGGGTCCACGCCCTGGGACGGGCGAGTTACTTCGGCGGCTTCGCCTCAGCCCAGCCGAGCTTTACCGATCGTGAAGAGTACGGATCCAAGACCCTGTTCGACCTGGAATTGGGATATCGCTTCGACCAGGTGAACCTGTCGGTCGGCGCGCGTAACATCTTCGATACTTATCCCGACCAGCCGAAGGCGGAATTCAACAACAACGACAACACCTTCCCCTGGGCGGCAGCGTCACCGTTCGGTTACAATGGACGGTTCCTGTATACGAGGGCGGAGATGATTTTGGGGTGGTAATCCGGGAGACAGGAGAAGGGAGACGGGAGACGGGTAGGACGTAAGGAGTAACTAGTGGAGTAAGCGGGCGTGGGAGAAATCCTGCGCCCGCCTTGCTTTCTAGGGGGCCGGCGCCGTTCCCTTCTCCTTACTCCTCACTCCTTACTCCTTACTCTTTTCCGTCTCCCGTCTCCCCGCTGACGCCATCGTCGTTGCTCGCTACTGACGCCGCCGGCGGGGGCGGCGAATGCTTCGCCCATGACGAGTTATGCCACCTTATGCCTTGGACTTCATGTACCCGACTCCCCTGGCGGTGGCCTCGCGCCAAGCGAACTCCGTCTCCGCCGTAAATTGGGGGTCGAACGCCCTTACGGTCTGGATCAGACTCTCCACGAAAACGTCAAAGTGAGAGGGGTCAACCTTGAGATCGGTGCGGCCGTGGCGCTCCGCAAGTCGGGAGAGCAGATTCGGACCCGGGGCCTGCTCGTCGTAGGCAAGGAGGAGGCCGATCGCATGCCGAAGCACTTTGTGCTGCCGGGTGAAGTCCGTCTTGGCAAACATCGGCCTGGCAGGGGGACAGGCCTCGAAGAAACGCTCGTAGAACGCTTCGAAGAAGCGGGGGATTTCCTGACACCGCTGGTAGCTGGCTTTGGCGAGGGCGGCCGCACTGGAGGACACCGACTACCTCCTGGCGTGAGAGTCGTGGTTTCGCGCAGGGGCACAGCGCAGGGATCGGGAACAACCTACGTGGCCCGCAGCCTCTTGGGGAGGGATTCAGCTCCGCCATCGCCGGGCCTTCAGCGCCCTCCGGTCAGCGGCTCATCGAGGATCGGACCTTCGAAATCGAGTTCCTCGATGCCGGCGTCCAGACATTCTCGTTCACTTTCGGCTGATCGACCGATGGATTCCCGGTTCTTGATGACGGTTGAGGTCACCGTGGGAGGCCTGCAGAAGATCGGGGCGGTTCCGCACGGGACCCGTGCCACGGCGATCATCGTAGACGGCCACTTCGAGGGCCCGCGCCTCCGGGGAAAGGTGCTTCCCGGCGGCGGCGACTGGACCCTCCTCCGGGCGGACGGTGTCCTGGAACTCGACCTGCGCCTCACGCTCCAGACCGACGACGGCGTCCTCATCCACATGACCTCGTTCGGCCTTCGTCATGGGCCGCCGGACGTGATCGCGGCCCTCGGCCGGGGAGAAAAGGTCGACCCATCGGCCTACTACTTCCGCACCACGCCTCGATTCGAGACGAGCCATCCCAAATACACCTTCCTGAATCGCCTCGTCGCCGTTTCCAGCGGTGATCGACGCCCCGAAGGCCCCATCTACACCATCGACGAGATTCTCTGACGGCGGAACACACCATGCGATCGCGTCCCCTTATGGCTCTGCGTCTGGAGACGGCTCCTACCCAGGACATCGGCGCCGTCCCCCGCGGCGGGCGGGTCACCTTTCCGATAACCGGTGGCTCCTTCGAGGGTGAGAGGCTTCGTGGCAGGGTGCTGCCGGGGGGAGACGATTGGACGGTCAAACGCTCGGACGGCGTCATCGA
>DATBGE010000102.1:0-5828 GCA_036558125.1 Gemmatimonadales bacterium
TGATCCACCGACATGACTTCCTCCAAGGCTGAGGCGGAAGAATGTCGTCGCGTACCGGGCGATTGGATCGGTTCGCAGACCCACTTCGCTGTCAGCCTTCCTCCTACAGGACGATCGCGGCGATTCCGGGAGCTGCCCAACAGCGCGGCTCATCGGTAGCTTGTGTCACCCAACCCCACCAAGGCATCGATGCGTCGTGGACTTTCTTGGTCCCTCGTGATCTTCATCACCGGGTGCCACGCCGGGCCGGCCAATACGACTGCGCCCCTGAGCACCGCCAGTCGGTATCTCTTTGTCTGGGCTGGCGACAAGGACAAGCAGCAGAGCGACTTCCTCGCCGTGATCGACGTCGATCGCCGGAGCCCGACCTACGCCACCGTGCTGAAGACTGTTCCGGTCGGCGCCACCGGGACGATGGCTCACCATACCGAATACGAGATGCCGGCGGACGGGATCCTCTGGGCGAGCGGATTCATGGTGGGGCAGACCTATCTCTTCGATCTGCGCGAGCCGACCAACCCCAAGCTGCTTACCTCCTTCGGGGATGCCGGGGGGATGAGCCATCCCCACAGCTATTCGCGCCTCCCTAATGGACATATCCTGGCCACCTTCCAGCATGAGAGTGGTGGCGGAACGGGTGGACTGGTCGAGTTCGACTCGGCGGGAGGTGTCATCCGAACGGCGGACGCCTCCGTGCCGGGGATCGACTCCACGATCCGGCCTTACAGCCTGACGGTGGTGCCCGCGCTGGACCGGGTGGTTACCACCGCGAGCGATATGCATCTCTCGGTGCGGAGTCGAGCGGTCCAGGTGTGGCGGCTCTCTGATCTCACGTTGTTGCAGACAATCCTGCTGCCGCCGGGTCAGCGGGGTGACGAGAACTGGCTCACGGCCGAGCCGAGGGTGTTGTCCGATGGCCGCACGGTGTTGGTCAACACCTTCACTTGCGGCTTGTATCGGATCGATGGCCTCACGGGTGACTCGGCAACAGCGACCTGGGTGTACTCCACGCCGTGGAGTGTGGACCGAATCTTTTGCGCAGTGCCTGTCGTAGCGGGGCGCTACTGGCTGCAACCGAGTGGACCGGAGCACGCCGTGGTGAGCCTGGACGTGTCGGACCCGAGTCATCCCCGGGAGGTCGGCAGGCTCACTCTCGGGTCGAACGAAATCCCCCACTGGCTCGGCCTCGAGCCCCGTGGGGATCGGGTAGTGATCACGGGGTACCGGGATTTGGAATCGCGGGTCGTTCTCGCGCGGATAGACAAGGCGACAGGTGCGCTCAGTCTCGATACGACTTTCAAGTCGCCAGGGGCAGCGAGAGCGGGGCTGGATCTCGGTATGGTAGAGTGGCCTCACGGACCGTCTGGAGTGGCGATTCCGCACGGCGCCGTGTTCAGCAGGCCCTGAATCGCCGCATGCATGAGGACGAGGTGAGCTGATGGCTACACGGGTGGATCTCTTCGACAGCACCTACAGCAACTTCACCAAAGCGGTGCTGGACGCGATCCGGAAGGAAACCTTCGGCACCGACATCGGGCAGAACAGCTGGCTCACGGTTGACGAATACGAGCGCTGGCTCCCCTGGCTCAATCTGAAGGGAGAGAGCCACCTCCTCGAGGTTGCGAGCGGCTCCGGCGGGCCAGCCCGTTATGTCGCTCGCGCGACGGCATGCCACGTCATCGGCATCGACGCGAACGAGAGCGGCGTGGCCACGGCCTCACAGCTCGCAGCCGAGTCGGGCGATAGTGACCGGGTCAGCTTCAGAGTCGCCGATGCGACCGCCCCCCTGCCCTTCGTCCACGGCTCCTTCGATGCACTGCTCTGCATCGATTCCATGAATCACTTCCCCAATCGCTTGGCCGTGTTCCGGGAGTGGTTTCGGATTCTCCGCCCCGGTGGTCGAGCGATCTTCACCGATCCGGTGCTCATTTCGGGCCCGGTTACTAACGACGAGCTTGCCGGGCGCAGCTCGATCGGCCTCTTCCTCTTCGTGCCACCCGGCGTCAACGAACGGTTGATTGAGGAGGCAGGCTTCCGCCTGGTGCGCCAGGAGGATGTCACCGCGAATGCCGCCCTGGTCTCCGGTCGCTGGCACGAGGCGCGAGCGGCGCATCGGACCGACCTGATCCAGATCGAAGGCCAGGAGCGATTCGAAGGCCTCCAGAAATTCTTTGCCGCCGTGCATCAGCTCACCAGCGAGCGGCGGCTGTCGCGCATTCTCTACCTCGTGGAAAAGCCGTAACCCTTATCGGATGCAGGATGGGTCATGTCCAACTATTCGCTTCGCGCCTCATTGATTGCCCTGGCGATCGTGATCGCCTCCGCCTGTTCACACTCCGAGCCGGCCACGGTAGTGCCCGGCGTCGCCGTTCAGGTAGACCGGACTTCCGGCCCTGACACCGTGGTCTATGCCCGGTCGATCACCCGCGACGGCCAGGAAAGCGCGAACGGCACGCGCACCGTCGTTCGCCAGGTGATACCGGGGCCCAACGGCACTCGGCTTCTCGAGGTGGAGCAGCGCTTCCCCGCTGGTGGAGGAGAGATCGTGGATACGGCCATCGCCGAGCTGAGCACTATGCGCGCCGTCTTCCACCGCTCACATCAGCCGACCAAGACGATGCAGTTCGCCTTCCAGGGAGACACTGCCTATGGGACCGTATTGACCACCCAGGGCGACTCAGCACCCCGGGAAGAATCGGTTCGCCAAGGGCTCGGCGGCCCGATTTTCGACTCCAATGTACTGGATCTGGTCGTTGCCGCATTGCCGCTCCATCCCCAGTTCACCACCGACCTTCCTTTCTTCATCTATGAGAAGGGGGGCCGGGTTCCGATGGCCGTTGCCGTCAGGGATCGTACTACCGTTGAGTTTTCCAAGCTCGGACCGCGCGACGTCTGGGTGGTGACCGTTGCCGTTCCGGGCGCCCCCGCAACGGTCTGGATCGATTCGCACACCCGAGCAGTGCTGCGTGTGCGCTACGACATCAGTGATCGGAAGCTGAGTTTCACCGACGAGCGGGTGACCCCGCTGGCCGGGTAACGGTCACCAGCCATGAACCTCAATCAGGTGAAACTCCTTGCGGTCATCGTTGGTCCTGCCGCGGATTCTACCGTGGGCCAAGGGCCGGTGGTCAACTTCGAGTACGAGGATCTGGATCAGACCGTGCGTCAGCTCAGAGCGATGGGGATCGACTTCGCCCGTCTGCCCATTGATCAGCCGTGGCTCTGGCGGGAGGCTCAGGTAAAAGGAGAGAGTCGGGAATAATTCCATCGCCCCGCGAGTCATGTCGGGTGAACGCACTCCGCGTCCACTCGAACCTGTTGGGGGGATATTCCCGTGTCGTTTGTCACACTGTCGTTCCACCTTGCCACACTGGCTGCAACGAGCATCGCGCCACCGCCCGCCGAGATCCAAGTGCAATTATCGGAATGGAAAGTCGAATTGTCCGCGGCCTCAGTCCCAGCGGGACCGGTGCGCTTCATTGTCCACAATCAGGGCAGCATCCCGCACGGCTTCGAGGTCGAAGGTGGCGGGCTCGAAAAAGAGATCGAACTGATTCAGCCCGGTGCCAGCGATACTCTGGAAGTCGCACTCAAGTCCGGCCCCTACGAGATCTATTGCCCGGTCGGTGGCGTTAGTCACAAGAATCTGGGCATGGACGTTGGTTTCACCGTGACCGGCAGCAATACCGCGGAACCTGCGATGGCGAAGCCCTATGAGTCGATGCAGCAGCATGTGGCAGCGAAGCCTGGGGAAGCCATGGCGATGGCTAAGCCGACAGCCAAGGAGATCGCCGTCGAGGGCGGTGGTCCGGTAATTCAGATCCTTCCCGGCCCCTTCCCCTTCCCCGACAGCGCGGCGCCGGTCCTCAAAGCCTTCGGCGATGAGCGGGAGGGACTCGAGTCCCAGGTGAAGAATGGGCCCTATTCCAACAACGTCAGCCCCATCTCAGGGCGATTCAGCTTCACCGCCTGGGATCTCGGTGCCGCCCGCGACTCGGTAGATGGCAACGCCACCTTCATAACGAAGGACGGGAGCCACTGGCGGCTCCTGCTGGACCGGGTACAGACCAAAGATGTGCCGCATCACCCTCGGTTCGGCGGTGTGATCATGGGGCTCTACTACCATGGCACCACGGAAGTGCACACTCCCTTGGTGCCGACCATCAACAGCAAGGTGGCGCTCTGGGCCGTGGGGCGTCTGTATCGGGACGACAAGCTGGTAACCGACAACGCGCAGGTGCACGTGATGTTGCTTTCCCGCACTCGGCAGCCGGGGACCTGGGCGCTCGCCTGCTGGGACTGTTCTCGCAATCCGATCGAAGAGCTTCAGCTCCAGATCCTCCCCGGGCCGGGTGAGCCGAAGTTCGACGCGCCGGGAGGATTCTTGTTCGTGAACTGGGAGAAGTCCGGTTCCACCACCCCAGCCAATCAGGCAGGGTAGCCCGGACAACGTGTCGAAGGTGCCGAGGATGTCCGCCGCAGCGAGCCACCGCTCTCCCGCAGCTTACCGGGGGAGAGCGGTAGGAGCGCCGGATATCCGGCTGACCTCCAGCACAGCCACGCCCTTCGAATCGATGGTCCTCCCCTACCTCGATGAGGCATACACTCTGGCGCGCTACCTGGTGCGTGACCCTCACGACGCCGAGGACGCCACTCAGGAGGCGATGCTCAAGGCCCTCAGGCATGTTGACCAGTGCCGAGCCGACAACGCGAGGCCGTGGCTCTTCGCCATCGTCCGCAACACCTGCCATAGCTTGTTGCGGCGCCGCGGAACCGTTGCTGCGGAGGTCCCCTTCGACGAGATGCTGCACAGCGACGAAGCGGAGGCCCTGCAACCGGACGCGCTCGTGATCCGGGCGGCAGACCAGGAAGCGGTTCAGCGCGCCGTGGCCGAGCTTCCGCTCGCCTTCCGCGAAGTTGTGGTGCTCCGCGAGCTGCAGGGACTCTCCTATAGGGAAATCGCCCAAGTGGCGGATGTGCCGATCGGCACCGTGATGTCGCGACTGGGCCGGGCGCGTGAGCGTCTGGAGTCCTTGCTCGGTGGATGGGGCGAAAAGGAAGGACGGAGATGATCTGCGACGACGTGCGTGTGCGGCTCGACGCCAGGGTGGACAACGAACTGCCGCCGATGGAGACCGCGGAGTTCGACGCCCACGTGCGACACTGCGCCGACTGCCAGACGCTGCAAGAGCGGAGACTCGCCTTGCGTGAAGTGCTCGGGCGGGAGCTGCCCCGGTACGAGGCGCCGCCGTCCCTCCGGCGCGAGCTGGAAGCGGCCTCCCTCCGGGCATCAACCAGAGAACCATCAGTGAAGCGGATCCCCAATCGGCGGTGGACCCTGGCCGTGGCCGCCAGCCTCGCGATTGTATCAGTGGGAAGCTGGCAGCTCGCGACGATGCGGGCCAACAGCGACACGCTTACCCAAACGGTGCTGGAGAGTCACGTCAGGTCACTGATCGGCGAGCATCTCACCGACGTCGTCAGCAGCGACCTCCACACCGTCAAGCCATGGTTCAATGGCCGGCTGGATTCTTCGCCTCCGGTGTACGACTTCGCCGGACGCGGATATCCGCTGCTCGGTGGACGGCTCGAGTATGTCGGTGAGCGGAAGGTCGCGGCCCTGGTCTACGGGCGGCGCAAGCACATCATCAACGTCTTCCTTTGGCCAGCCGACGCCGGCCTGGCCCAGGGCCCCGCGACCGCCACCCGCCACGGGTATCACCTGCTGCACTGGAATGGGTCCGACTTCACCTACTGGGTGGTCTCAGACGTTGGGACCACGGAACTGCAGGAATTCGCGGAACTCTTGAAGGATGCACAATCGGCGG
>DATBGE010000103.1:0-13327 GCA_036558125.1 Gemmatimonadales bacterium
CAAATACGAAGTCCTTCCCGGCTGGCGGAAGCCGACCGGCGGCGCCCGTCGCCTGGCGGATCTACCTCCCGAGGCCCGTGCCTACCTCGACCGGCTGCAGGATCTGGCTGGGGCGCCGATCCGCTACGTAAGTGTCGGCACGAGGCGGGACCAGATAATTGAGGTCTGAGTACCGAGTACCGAGTACCTAGTACCTAGTATTCAAACCGCGAGATCTGAGTTGGCGAAAACCTCTCATCTACCCCTCGGTACTCGGTACTCGGTACTCGGTACTAGGTACTAGGTACTGGCCACTATGACCGAACACACGAAACTCCTCGTGATTGGGGCGGGTCCCTGCGGCCTCGCCGTCGGTGTCGCCGCCAAGACGGCTGGGGTGTCGTGTATCCTGCTCGACCGCCGGACCGTCGTCTCCACCATTGAACGCTATCCCCTCAACATGACGTTCTTCTCGACTCCGGAGCGGATCGAGATCGGCGGGGTGCCGTTCATAGCGAGTCACGAGAAGCCGACTCGCCGCGACGGCCTGCTGTACTACCGTCGCGTCGCGGAACACTTTGGTCTGGATGCCCGTCCGGGCGAAGAAGTCATGTCAGTGACCCGTGCCGGCGATCGTTTCGAGCTGGCGGTCAAGCGGCGGCATGACAGCACCCGGTATACCGCGGACAACGTGGTCTTCGCGACCGGGTATTACGACTGGCCCAACCGACTCGGAATCCCGGGGGAAGACCTGCCCCATGTCGCCCACTACTTCACCGAGGGACACCGACACTGGCACCAGCGGGTCGTGGTGATTGGGGGAGGGAACAGCTCCGTGGACGCCGCACTCGAGTGCTGGCGAGCGGGGGCCCATGTCACCATGATCCATTTCGGCGACCGGTTCGACGGCACGGTAAAGCCCTGGGTCCTTCCGGACATCACCAACCGGCTCAAGGAGAAGAGTATCATCGGGAAGTGGCGCAGCCGCGTCGTGGCCATCACGCCCGAGGTCGTGGAGATCGTCGCGGACGATGGTTGCCGGGAAACGCTTCCGGCCGACTATGTGCTGGCCATGACCGGTTACTATGCCGACACGGTACTACTGCAGAGACTCGGCGTCCCGGTTGACGCCGGCACCGGCATTCCAGCCCATGACGAGGCGACGATGATGACGCCGGTTCCCGGGTGCTATCTCGCCGGAGTCATCGCGAGCGGGAAGGATGCCAACCGCCTGTTCATTGAGAATGCGCGGGGGCATGGGGAGTTGATTGTGCGGGATGTCCTGCGGGGAAGATAGCTGGAAGCTGTTAGCTGTTAGCTGTTAGCAGAACAGCGGAATAACAAGAAGCCCTCCGCGAACACTGTCGGAGGGCTACTCGTTGCTAACAGCTAACAGCTAACAGCTGATGTCCCCACCTACTGATTCGCCGCAAACCAGTTCGCCACGTTGAACCCGACCGGATCCATCTCGTAATACCGGTTCTTGCTGTATCGCCCGGTGGTCGGGTAATACGGCGGCGGGCTCCGTACGCCGCAGTCGTCGTAGGTGTCCTGCTCTGCCCAGCCGCTGTTCCCGGTGAAGGTGCCGGACACCCCCTGCTGAATGGTTCCGCCGTGAATCGACTTGCAGCCCCGGCTCTTGCCGCCGCAGTTCTCAGGGGCAACGGCTCCCGGATCGCCGCCGATGCTCTCACCCTGGAAGTTGCCCAGCGTGAGCATGAAGGATTCGAAGGTCTCATTCGGTGAATCATCGAAGGCGACGGTCCAGTTTCCGTTCACGTTGAACGGGGTATTGACGTTGTTGTCCTCGATGACGGCGTCGTTGGTGGTCAATATGCCGAGGATGTCGGCGCAGGTCGTCCCCGGGGGCGTCACGTAGGTAATATCGTCGGCCAGCATGACGTCGTTGGTGGCAACCACCGTCACTCTTCCGCGCAGCTGCCCGCTGATCCCCACTCCGCCCGTTACGTAGATCACGCCCTTGAAGTTGGGATTGATGGCCCGGCTCAGGGGCCAGAAGGTGAGGGCAACACCAGGCGCGTTGGCCGCACTCGCCAGGCCCTGGGCCTGCAGCGCCGCCACCAGGGGGGCGTAGGGTGCTCCGGCCCAACCGGCCCAGGGGGACCAGTCGCCATAGGTATCGCCGGTCGTGAACTGGTTGCTGAAATAGAGCCGGCGATCACCGCCCAGGAAACAGCGGCGCTGAGCGCTGGCGAGCGCCTTACGCGAGGAATCGCGCCCCGCGGCTCCAGTGCCGAAGATGGTGATCAGCGTGTCCGCGCGGAACCAGGCGGGGCCGAGGCCGGTCCGGTTGATCTGGCCGCCGCAATTGGGCGAGGCGATTCCTGGATCGTTTGTCGTGGTGACACCGGCGACGCCGCCGACGCTTGCCCACTGCCTCGCGGTCACGTAGTTCCGGCGGTCTTGCTGCAGTGAGGCACTTCCACCCGTCTTGGCGCGAAACACCCGGAAAAATCCTTCGTTGGCCCCGGTAAGCAGCCCGTCGCCATTCAGATCGACCGCGACAAACTCGATGCGGGTATCCACGTCGGGGACAATCGCGCTCCCGGCGATGTTGGTCTGTCCCGTGATCGCGAAGGTCTGCAGGTTGTTCAGGGTCTGCGTGGTCGGGAAGGGAATCGCCGACACGCCGGTGGTGACGCCCGCGTTCCAATTCCCGGTCGCCTGATTGGTGATGGCGCTGACCGTGGTCACCGGGCCATTGAACGTGGCGCCCGGAGATCCGGACTGCAGCGCCATGCCCTGGTTGGAGTGCACCGGACCATTCACGACTTCGGTATTACCCCACGCGCAGCAGCTCCAGGTATTGAAGAACCGGGCGAAGCGGCTGAAGGGATCCTGCTTGAGCTGCACCCGGCGCACCACGACGGCACCCCGGTTGTTGCGGATCACCGAAATCACGCTCGCGAAATTCCCGAATTGTCCCGTCGTATCACCGTTCTCGCCGGCGTAGAGCGAGCGGGTAAACCCGGGGATCACCGCGCCGTTGGCATCCCGGACCTGGACGTTGTTTTCCAGGGTGACGAAGCCCGCCCCCAACGGCACGATGCCGGGCGTGCCGTTCAGGGTATCGCGACCCTTCTCAAGCCCGGCATCCGCCGCCATCTCCATCATGGCTTCGTTGGCCTGGAACTTTGCGATGAGGTTGGCATTGCCCATCATCAGGATGATCCCGACCGCCATGCCGGCCACCATCAGGGCCAGCAGCACCGTCAGGATGAGGGCGATGCCGCGTTCGTCTCGCAATCGATCGGGGTACATGCAGGGCTCCGGTCGGGGACGGTCGAAGGTCATGGCAGGACGGTCGCCGGCGTCAGCGCGAACGGCGACTCGGCAGGTGAGCAGTCCTGTGCGGCGACGGCAAAGATGTAGCTTCCGGCAGCGGTGAGCCCGCCGTGCGGAATTCTGTTATAGGGAGAGAAGCCGGCGCTCTGGGTGAAGAACGGGGTCCAGACGACCGGCCCGCCGCTGAGCCGGTAGTACACATTGTACTGGCTGATGTCGCGCTCACCGCTCAGCTCGTCGGTCGAGGCGGGCCAGGTCAAATTCACGGCACCGGCCCCGGCGCCGATCGTATCCGCCACCAACGAAGCCGGCTGCAACGGTACATCGCCGCAGGTGGCGAGTGGCGCCAGTCCGTTGTTCGGAATCTGGATCATCGTGGAGACCCGCCGGCTGGTCGAATCGGCGGTGAGGTCACCGTTGGTCACCACGAGATTAATCCGCACCGCGCGTATACTGTCAGCCCGGGAAGTGGCGCCTCCGATTGCCGGGTGGCGGATCGGGATCTTGGCCGCCGCGAGCTGGAGATTGGTGGTGACTCCGTTGACTCCCGTGCTGTCCCACCAGTACTCGAAGAAGGGGCGGCCGGGATAGGCGCGGATGCCCCGGGCCACCAACTCGGCCCGCATGTTGTTCACCTTTTCCAGAAGCACGAAATCGTTCGGATCCGCCGTCTGGCTGTCCGGCCGGAAATAGAATGAGATGGTCTCTGCCCGGCTCGGCGTCCCGCCACCCCAGAAGTAGTTGGCGGGCGGGTAGTTGATGGTCGGCGACACATTGGGAATCGTGATCGGCGACCCCGTGGTCATCGACAGATTTGCTCCCGCGGGCAGGCTGGGGTTGATGTACACCGCGACCCCATCGGGAATGTCCGTTGCGTAGTCGGCGTTGAACATGATGACATCGTTGCCGCCGTAGACCAGCATGGGCTGGTTGGTCCCGACACCGGCGCCCAGGGTCCGGACCACCCGATCCACCGTGGTGGTCGCGTAACGCAGGTTCTGGGTCAGCTCCATGCGGGTCCCGCCCCGCGCGAAGTTCTTGCTCTGGGAACGCATCACGGAGACCGCGGCCCCCATCACGAAACTGAGGACGACGATGGCGATCAGCATCTCGATCAAAGAGAAGCCGCTGCGGCCCTGCCGGCTGGTCTGATTCGTCATGGCGCGGCTACCACGGCAGTAAGGTTCACGGGCGTGCCCAGAGTCGGCTCGGTCACCGTCACGGTGACGGTGGTGTAGTCACGCCGGGGATTGTTGCCGGTGGTGCGAACGACCCTGGTTGTGCGAGTCATCCGCGGATAGCTGGGAAAACCGGTCACTACGTTGCCGTTGAAACTGGCGACCAGCGTGGGGTAGGCGCTCGGATTGGCGTTCCCCCGGATCAGCTCCATCTGCTCGGTGGCGACGTTGACCGCGATGGTCCGGATGGTCGAGGTCCCTACCGCGTGGGAGAAGCTGGCCACGAACCGGCCGAGACTGAGGGAAACGATCGTCAGGATGATCAGCGCGATCATCACTTCGACCAGCGTGAAGCCGCGTCGGTTCATCAGTTCCCCCTGGTCCAGGCGCCGGTGGCGTAGGTATACCAGATCACCCGTCCGCTGGAGCGGACGATCTCTCCGGCTCTCGCCGCGTTGGTTCGTCCCGCCGCGAGTCCCTTGATGGTATTGAGGTAGAAGCCCCCATTCTCACTCGCCGAGCCATCGCGGCGAAAGACGACGCAGGGGAGACCGCCCTGGGTCCCGGTGAAGTTGAAGGTGCCGTTCCCGGTGGTCCCGTCGCTGTAGGTGAGCGGGTTGGCGGTTCCCCGTCCGAAGGTGACCCCTTCCTCCAGATTGGTGTAGGTCACCCGTTCTCCCGGGTCGATCACGCCGTCGTTGTCGACGTCCTCGTGGACCCGGAGGCGCCGCTGGGTCGAGTCGAAGGAGACTCGCACGTCGGACTGGAGGGACACCGCGAGCCGTTGGGCATAGGTCAGCCCGGCGGTGATACCGCGAACCGCCGACCCCACCTTGTACCCGTCGAGATTCAGCCGGGGGATAGCCAGGGCGGCGATGATGGCCATGATCACCAGGGCGGTCAGAATTTCGATCAGGGTGAACCCATTCCGCCGGCGCAATGCCGGTGGCGGCGACACAGGGTCGCAAAGTGCCGAAGCCATTACAGGTTTTCTCCGGGCAGCGATGATAGGTGAGCTGATACAATGGCCGCCCGTACCCCGAAGTGCAAGAAGCCGACCCTGTCGAGTCGGCTCCCAGCCTTAAGTCCAGCAATCATTTAGGTCCATTTACTCCCGGTAGACCGCCTGCTGTTTGCCTTCGCGTAGCCGCGTTGCCGCCACGGCCCTTGGCAAATCACGGACCCAGGCGGTTCCGTTCATAAATCAGGTTTCGGGGAGTGAACCACCAGTCATAGTTCCGGGTAATCAGCGCGCCACCGTTTACTCGAGGATCGGCGTTCTCCGCCCGCACCCGGGCGCGGACATGGACCGATCCGATGTCGTCGTAGTCGTTGTTGGGGTCGGCGTCGAGCCCATCCGCCTGCACCGCTTCGACACCGTTGGTAAAGACCAGTGAGACGTCCCATTGCTGCACGCCCGTCGCAATGATCTCCCCTTGCAAGGCGCCGGCGTTATTCACCCGCTCGGCCCGCAGCAGGTTGTCCTGGGCATCGCGCCAATAGGCCACCATCGACAGTTCCTGCACGAAGGTACCGGATCGGGTCAGGAGCAGGCCGCCGCTGAGCGCGCCATTGTGATGCATCAGGGGATTCAGATTGGCGAAGGTAATCTGCGCCGTCGGCGTCGCCGGGTTCACGGCGCTTACATAGATCAGCCGCCGCTCCGCATTCACCTGGAGCCGGGCGATGTCTCCCACGGCGAGCTGGAACCCACCGGGGTTCGCCAGGTCGAGACAGGTAGCGCCGCAGGTTCCGCCGGGGTTGAGTGGGTTAATCGGCGGCGGGGGCGGCGGGACCAGATTGTAGACCGCGGCCTCATTCGGAGTATAGGGGACCCGGAGAACGATCAGGGTGTCGTTCCAGACCCCGACGGTTCCGAAGGTGGGCTGCGATTCTACTCCAACGCCAGCCTCCTGCAGGTCTCGCTGGAGGGACAACGCGACGTAGCGTGAGTTCCGGGTGATGCCGTCGCGGAGCCGAGTCCCGACCAGGCTGCGGCCGGTAACCAGGGCGAGCCCGGTGGCAGCCATCAGAACGATGACCCCGATGACCACCGCAATCATGACCTCGATGAGGGTGAAGCCCTCTTCGGATCGCAGCATCCGCGGCGTCATGGGATGCCTCGATAGATCAGGGTAATAACCTGGACCGGCTGGCTCTGGCGCGGGAAGGTGACCGTTACCGTGACCCGGGCCAGGTTGGTGGCGTCGAGGGTCACGTCCATGGAACGGCGGTAGGTGCCGTTCGCCGCGACGATACCGAGCTCGTCTACCGCCACCGGGGCCTCGGTCGCGAGGGTCCAGGGATCGCGGCCACGGACCTGCTCGACATAGCCCCGCGCGATGGAGAGCGCGGTGTTGGCGTTGGCCAGACGGTTCTGGGTCGTCATCAGCATCGCCTGCGAGCGGGCCAGGGCGACCAGCCCCACGCTCAGCATGACGATCGCGATGAGAACCGAGATCAGGGTAAAGCCGCCCTCATTTTTCCCAGGCTTGGTCGGCGTCATTGCCAGGCTCCTCCCCGGTAGACCCAGCGTTTAATGCCCCCGCCAGGAGTTACGGTCACGGCAGCGACTGCATTGTTGTTGAGCGAACTGGTGAAGTAGACGACTCCCCGGGTGCCGAACGGGGTCGTAATGCCGCGAGTGTCGAAATTCACCGCGTTGCCGGCAAACGTCGTGGCTCCTGCGCCGGGGAAGCCGGCCAATACGGGAGCCGCGCCGCGGCCGAAGATCACGTTGTCGGTCAGGATCCGGGTCTGCAGTCCCCGCAGGGCCGCCGTCTCGGTCGCCACCTGGTTGATGACCCCATCGCCGTTGTCATCGAGATAAGCGGTGTAGCGGTTGGTAGCCGTCGTAATCACCAGTCGGGTAGCTCCCCGCGCGGTAATGGCCCTGGTGCGCACCTGCTCCAGATCATTCACCAGCTGATCGGCCGCCAGGTTGACCCGCTGAGTGGCGCTCACCCGGAACTTGGGCGCCACGATCGCCATGCAGATGCTGATCACGCAGATCACGACCAGCATCTCGATGAGGGAAAACCCGTCGCGTTCCTTGCGCATACGCTTCGTCCTAGTAGACCGGACGGAAGGCAGTCTGGACTACGCTGCCGACAGTCGGCGTGCCCGGAGGCAGGTTATTGGGGTCCTGGAACCGCAGGTCGAACTGCCAGTCACGGGTCGGAGGGCTGTAGTAGTTCTGCCAGGACCAGCGCCGTCGCAGTGCATAACCGCTCTGGAAGAGTGATACCAGCGAGCCGCGGTAGGTCATGGTGACGCCACCCCAGTTCTCGAGGAAGCGGGGGAAGTTCTCCAGACCACCGCCGTAGTTCGGATAGGCGCCGCCGGTGAACGGAGGCGGTGCCGTCGGGGCGCACGCCGGCGCCACGCGGTTGACGTCGCACGGGGTCGCCGAATGGCCGGCGGCGATGGCGGCGAAGACCGTCATCGGGTTGGCATTCGTGATCGGGAAGGCCTGGTCCACGTTGGGATTCCACGCTGCGTTCCAGGGATGCGCTGCATCGGTCCAGGCCGACGAGAGGAAGTTGATCGCGTCACCCAGGAACGAGGCTGGCTGCCAGGCCCCCGTATTGAAGTTGCCCCAGATGTAGAGTGGCCGGTCGGTAGCCACCGTCAGCGGGCGCAAAAGGGTCGCGCCGTTGACCAGCCGCAGCACCGGGTAGTCTTTCAGGGTGTTGGCCGGGTCGACGTTGGCAAACGTTATGTAAATGATCGACGCGTCGCGGGCCGCCGGCGAAACGTTTACCCAGGCCTGGAGATCCGCCACGTTGATCTCGAAGACATCCGCGCCAATGTTCTCCCGCCCCTCCTGGAAGGCGTTGGGGATACCCCGGACCATCGGACCCAGGCCCAGGAATCCAGCGGTGCACTCGGCGTTGGTCGGTACCGGGTGGGCCCCAAGGGTGGTTATGGCGTTGCAGGGCGTCGCCAGCAGGTTCATGTCGATCGTCATGTGCCAAGTCGCCTTCCAGGCGAACTTGACCGACTGGACTTGGGGGGTGTCGCCGCCGTTCCGCGGCTTGATCATTTCGATGGGCGGCATGCCGGTCGGCAGGGGAAGCCGGAGCGGCGTCACACCGCTCTCACCGGTCATGAGACGGCCATTGAATGCGGCCTGACTCGAGGCGACGAAGCCTCCAGCTCCCGGATTCCGGCTGTCGAACAGCAGCTGGTGAGCGACCCCGAACGCGTCGTCGATGAAGATGTTGGTGCTGACGGCGTTGCTCGCCTTGCGCATCTCGAACACGCTGTCAGGCGTCGTGATCAGACTGTGGAAGTTGGTCGGCCCACCACCAGGCGTGAGGTACAGGTTACCGTTGGTGTGGATCCAGCCCATGAAGTCGAGCTGAGGACCGTTGTGAATCTCGAGGTCTTCTTCGTAGAAGACACCGAACTGAAAGAGCGGAATCGACTGGGCGTTGACGGTGACGATGTCGCGGGACCGGTTCTGCAGCGGGTCCCTGGCCTCGACCGTGATATCAATGGGCTGGTTGAGACCGATCAGGCCGGCGTAGGGGCCGCTGGTAATGGTGCGCGGTGCGGCGGCACCAGCCACCGCGGAAACGGCGGTATAGGTGAATCCGGGCACGACCGGAGGCGTCAGTGCGGCGAGCTCGGCGGGTGTTACGATACCGTCCACCATCGCCACTTCGAGCTGCGCCATCACGGCGTCCGCGCCGGCCTCAGTCGCGTAGGAAACGCGCGAGCCCCGGTAGTCCACTCCGGCGGTCCGCTGGGTCATGACCGCGGAAGTGACCGCTGCACCGATGAGCACGGTAAGCAGCACCATGACAATGATGGTGGACTCCAGGGCAAAGCCCCGGCGGTTCCGAAGCAGGGTGTTCATCGCTCGCCTCACGGTCTCATACCGTTCAGAATCCACACACAGCCACACCATCGGCTGGGGAGCCTCCATAACCTTGTGTATACAGTCGCAAGATCCGGCCCTCTGGCAAGGCGATAAGGACTTGGCGTCTAAGAATTAGTCAGCTGCACCCCCCAAGTGATTGACCGGGGCCAAGGTGGACGGAACAGCGGGGCTGGAGTGCCAGGGGTAGGACAGACTGGCCGGGACGAGCAGTCCCGGGTTGCTGCCCGCAATATGCCCGTCTACGTTTCCGCCCCTCGTGATCCAGGTCTCCCCCGACCCCCATCCGATGGCCGATACCACCCTGATGGACAAGCTCGTGTCGCTCTGTAAGCGACGCGGATTCGTATTTCAGTCGTCAGAAATCTACGGCGGGCTCGGCTCGGTCTGGGACTACGGGCCGCTCGGCGTGGAGCTGAAGAAGAATGTGAAGGATAGTTGGTGGCGGGCGATGGTCCATGCCCGGGACGACATCGAAGGCATCGATGCCGCGATCCTCATGCATCCGAAAGTCTGGGAAGCTTCCGGACATGTGGCCGGTTTCACCGATCCGCTGGTGGACTGCCGGACCTGCAAGGCGCGCTTCCGGGCCGACAAGGTGGGGGACGCCCAGTGCCCGCAGAAGCCCAGCAAGCATCCGGGCGAGCATTCCACCTGCGATCTGACCGAGCCCCGCATGTTCAACCTGATGTTCAAGACGTTCATGGGGCCGGTCGAGGAACAGGCTGCCGTGGTCTACCTGCGCCCCGAGACTGCGCAGGGCATTTACGTCAATTACCAGAACGTCCTCAACGCTTCGCGGCAGAAGATCCCGTTCGGCATCGCCCAGATCGGCAAGGCGTTCCGCAACGAGATCACCCCGGGGAACTTCATTTTCCGTACTCGCGAATTCGAGCAGATGGAGATGCAGTTCTTCGTAAAGCCAGGCACCGACGGCGAGTGGTTCGAGCGGTGGCGCGAGTGGCGCATGCAGTGGCACCAGAGCATCGGGCTTACTCCGACGCGGCTACGCTGGCACCAGCACGGTCCCGGGGAATTGGCCCATTACGCCAAGGCGGCCTTCGACATCGAGTACGAATTTCCCTTCGGATGGAACGAAATCGAAGGCATTCACAACCGCAGCGACTATGACCTCGGACGCCACCAGGAGTATTCCGGCAAGAAGCTGGAGTACTTCGATCAGGCGGGGAACGAGCGCTACCTCCCTTATATCGTCGAAACCTCGGCGGGCGCTGACCGGGTGACTCTCACGACCCTGGTGGACGCCTACCGTGAGGAAGAAGTCGAGGGTGAAACGCGCGTGGTGCTCGGCTTCCATCCCGCGATCGCGCCAATCAAGACCGCGATCCTGCCGTTAGTGAAGAAAGATGGTATGCCCGAGCTGGCCGATCGGCTGTATCACGACGTGAAGCGCCACATGCCCACGTTCTACGACGATGCCGGCGCCATCGGTCGCCGTTACCGGCGGATGGACGAGGCCGGGACGCCTTACTGCTGCACGGTGGACGGAGACACACTGAAGGACGGCACCGTCACCGTGCGGGACCGGGACTCGATGCAGCAGGTGCGCGTCGGGATGGACAACCTCGTGTCCTACCTGCGCAAACAGGTAGGAGGCTGACCGGTCGCGGAGTCTTCGAGGCAAATGCGACTGGCAGACTTCGAAACGCTGGTCCACCGACTCCAAGGCGAAGTGCCCGCCGAATACCTCGACGGGGTGATGGAGATCGAGGTGTCCCGCAACGCCCTCCCGCATCCCACACGGGCCGACATCTACACCCTGGGCGAGTGCATTCCGCTCCCGCTGGATCACCAGGACTCGCCCGGTGGAGTGCTGAGTCGCATCGTGCTCTACCACGGTTCGTTCCAGGCGTTGGCCCGGCTCGACTCGGACTTCGATTGGTTCGCTGAGGCCTGGGATACACTCACTCATGAGCTGCGCCACCATCTCGAGTGGCGGGCCCGCGCACCCGACCTCGAGAATTTCGACTGGGCTGCCGAGCAGAACTTTGCCCGGCAGGATGGGGAGCGGTTCGACCCGACGTTCTACCGGAGCGGTGAGAAGGTCACCGAGGGCATCTACCGGCTGGATGACGATTTCTTCCTGGAACACGAGGCCGTGGGTCCCGGAGCGGATTTGCGCTTCACCTGGCATGGCAGATCCTACCGCGTCACCGTTCCCGCCGAGGCCACAGTCCCCGCTTTCCTCACGGTAGAGGGGATCGAGGAGCCTCCTCCGGGCGACCTTGTTCTCGTGCTCCCGTCGTCGCCCGGCCTCCGTTCGCTCTTCCGATCCACGCGGTTCCAAGCCACCGTTCTGGCGACTATGTTTCCTCCGGATTCTCCACCACAGCAGGGGTAAGGCAATGCGGCGTATTCTGTTCCTCGCGGGCATGGCGCTTCCTACCGCGCTGGTGGCCCAGGCCGATCCAGGGTATCGCGTCGGTATCGTGAGCGAATCGGGGGATATCGTCACCTGGCTCAAGCCTGGCGACGGAACTTTGACGGTTGAGAAGACGATTCCGGTCGGCATCATGCCGGCTGACATCGACGGCCCGCACAACCTCGCCGTCGCACCCGACAACCGTGCCTACTACATCACCATCGCGCACGGCACGCCGTACGGGTCGTTGTGGAAGCTCGATGCCAAGACCGACACCCTGATCGGGCGGGCCAAGCTCGAGATGTTTCCGACGACGATCGGACTGACGCCCGACGGAGAGCTCGCCTTCGTCGCCAATTCGGATTTCCACGGCGACCATCCCCGTACCAACGTCGTCTCCGTAATACAAACCAGCTCGATGACGAACATCACCGACTTGCCCGCGTGCGACATGCCTCACGGCGCCAAGTCGAACCACGCGGGAAGCCGGATCTACATCTCCTGCATGAACAGCGACGAGCTGCTGGAGATCGAGGTCGCCACGTTCCGGATCACGCGTCGGGGGAAGACCGGTGGCGGTCACGACATGGCGAGCATGGACCATGGCGCCGGACATGCGCCGCCGCCTGCCGCCGGAGCGAGCGCGCCGGCGCCTCCGGCGCCCGACAATTCCTGCGCTCCGACTTTCGTCAGCGTTTCGCCCGACGACAAGACGCTGTACGCGGCCTGCAACCACGCCAACACGCTCCAGGTCTGGGATGCCGAGTCGTTCACCAGGACCAAGGACATCGCGGTGGGCAAAGGCGCCTACAACGTCGAGCCGTCGGCCGACGGCAAATGGGTGATCGTGACCAACAAGAAAGATCAGAGTTTCAGCCTGATCGACGCCAAGACGCTCATCGAGGTGGTCCGAGTCCCCACCACCAAGAAGATCGTGCACGGTGTCGCCTACTCGCCGGACGGGAAGTACGCCTTCATCAGCCAGGAATCGATCGGGGCGGATCCGGGTGCTATCGACATGTTCGATCTCGCCGCGAAGAAGACCGTGGCGACGGTGCCGATCCCGGCGCAGCCGACCGGCGTGGCGATTCTGAGGAAGTAGTCGGGACTCCCGACTCCAGACTCCAGACCCCAGACTGTCGACCACCCGTGACCTACGAAACCACTACGACGCTTCAGCCCGCTCAGGTCATCGCGTGGGCCAAGGTCTTCTTCGCGGAGCGGAATCCCAACAACTCCGCCTTTCCGGAGAAGGAAGGCCCGAACTTCCTTTCGCTTCGGGGGCAGGGCGGGGAAGAGATCGCGATCACCGCAATCAGTGGAGATGGCGCGACGCGGGTCAGAGCTTCGACCCTCTTCTTCGATCAGGCGCTGGGCCGGTTCTTCTCGACGCTTCCCGGCTCCTCGGAGAGTGCGGCGTGAGCGCGTCGTTGCCGATCCGGATCATGGTGGAGGACGCCTGGGACCAGGTGAACCTGGACCTTCCCTCCCAGACTCCGATCGCCGAGGCGAAGCGCCGGGCTCTTGCGATGACCCACACTGATGGCGATCCCGCCGGGTACATGGTGAAGTACCGCGGGGCACAATTGCTGGATG
>DATBGE010000104.1:0-5523 GCA_036558125.1 Gemmatimonadales bacterium
AGCAGACGAAGCCGCGAGCCCGTGATTGGGGCATTCCCTTCGGCGGAAGCCCGGGTCCGCTCAACGCCATCACCGACGTGAAGGGGGTTGAAGTCGGTCAGGTGACGCTGATCCAGGGCGAGGGAAAGCTGCAGCGGGGCAAGGGCCCGGTCCGCACCGGCGTTACCGCGGTCTTGCCCCGGGGAAAGAAAGACTCCGATCCGGTCTTCGCCGCCTGGTGGACCCTGAACGGCAACGGCGAGATGACCGGGACGACGTGGGTCGAGGAATCGGGCTTTCTCTGGGGCCCGGTGATGATCACCAACACGATGAGCGTCGGAGTGGTGCGCGACGCGGTGATCGAATGGGCGATCGAGCGAGGCTACGACGATTTTCTCTGGGCGCTCCCGGTCGTGGCCGAGACCTGGGATGGCGGGCTCAACGACATCGATGGTTTTCACATCACCAAACAGCACGCGTTCGATGCACTGGATAAGGCCGCCGGGGGACCAGTCGCCGAGGGGAATGTGGGCGGCGGGACCGGCATGGTCTGTCACGAGTTCAAGGGTGGGATCGGGACTTCGTCTCGCAAGCTGAGCAGCGCAGCCGGCGGCTTTACGGTGGGCGTCCTGGTGCAGTGCAACTATGGAATCCGCCGTCGCCTCACGATCGCGGGAGTGCCGGTGGGGCAGGAGATCTCGGATCTGATGCCCTGCTACGCCGGCCCCATCTCTCCGGAGACTCCGGTCCGGGAGTACCCGGCGTGCGGGCAGAAGGCCACCGGACTCCTCGGTGCCGACGGGAATGTCGAACGCGGATCCATCATTATCGTGGTCGCGACGGACGCGCCGCTCCTGCCCCACCAGCTGAAACGCCTCGCCAAGCGGGCGGCACTTGGTGTCGGGCGAATGGGGGGATTGGGCGGGGATTCCTCGGGAGACATCTTCATCGCATTTTCGACTGCCAATCCCCATGCCGCGGTTGCCGACAGCGGCGCGCGTACCGTACAGCTGTGGCCCAACGACCGGATCAATTCGCTGTTCGAAGCGACGGTCGATGCCACAGAAGAAGCGATTACCAACGCAATGGTCGCGGCGGAGACGATGACCGGCGCCAACAGTTTTCGGGTCTTTGCCTTGCCGAGGGATCGGGTGGTGGAGTCGCTGCGGAAGCATGGGCGGATTGGTGCGAAGCCATAAGCCGTAAGCCGTAAGCCGTAAGCCGTACGCCGGCGGCTATAAGCCGTCAGCCGTCAGCAATAGGTGTTAGTCGAAATCAGCTTACGGCTTAAGGCCTAAGGCTTAAGGCTCTCACCCCTTGCCAGGAACACGATGGCCGAGAAACCCACAGCACTGGTCACGGGTGCATCGAGCGGCATCGGGCTCGAGCTGGCCCGCCTCTTCGCCAAGGGCGGCCACGATCTGATCCTGGTCGCACGGAACGAAGCCAAGCTCAACGAGCTCGCGCTCTACCTCGGCAAGATGTACCGCTGCAACGTCGAGGTCATTCCGGCCGATCTCAGCCAGCCGGAGGTTCCTGAGGCGTTGGTGGAGGAATTGAAGACCCGCGGACTCACGGTGGACGTGTTGGTCAACAACGCGGGGTTCGGCGAGACCACGCCTTTCGCGCAGCAGGATATGTCGCGAGTCATCGAGATGATCCAGCTCAACATGACGACGCTGACCCAGCTCACAAGGCTCCTGCTCCCCCCAATGCTCGCCGCGAAAAGGGGAAGGATCCTGAACGTCGCCTCGGTCGCGGCTTTCGCGCCGGGGCCCCTGATGGCGGTCTACTACGCGACCAAGGCGTACGTGCTCTCCTTCTCCGAAGCAATCGCCAACGAGCTTAAGGGTACCGGCGTGACGGTGACCGCTCTGTGTCCCGGGCCGACCCGAACCGGTTTTGCGACAGCTGCGGGCGCAACCAGCAGCAACCTGTTTAGTACCCCGGGCGTCATGGAGGCGGCTCCGGTCGCCGAGGCGGGCTATCGCGGATGCATGAACGGCAAGGCCATCGTGATTCCGGGCCTGTTCAACAAGATCCTGGTGTGGGTTATCGCGTTCAGCCCCAGGTGGATAGTGACGCCGATTTCGAGAAGGTTGCAGGAGAGGAAGGTGGAGTAGTCGGGACTCCCGACTCCAGACCCCAGACCCCAGACTCCAGACTCCCGACTCCAGACCCCAGACCCCAGACTATCGACCATCGACTATCGACCATGACACTCCGCGACAGCCAAGCCCGGGTCGACGCCTGGATCAGCCAGTTCGAAGAGGGCTACTTCCCGCCGCTCACCAATATGGCCCGCCTCAGCGAGGAGGTGGGTGAGCTGGCCAGGGAGATCAATCATCGCTTCGGGCAGAAGACCAAGAAAACGGACGAGCCGGAGGGCGATCTCGCCATGGAGATGGCCGACATCCTGTTCGTGATCATCTGTATGGCGAATCGGGAAGGGATCGATCTGCAGGAGGCGTTCGACCGGATGATGGCGAAGGTCGAGCACCGCGACACGTCACGCTGGACCAGGAAGAGCCGCTGAATGGACGACTCGCTCGAGCGACTCAGCACTGCCCTGGCCGGCCACTATACGATCGAGAGCCGCGCCGGCCAGGGCGGCATGGCCACGGTCTACCGGGCGATGGACCAGAAGCACCACCGGCTGGTGGCGATCAAGGTGCTGCGTCCCGAATTGTCGGCCACGGTCGGATCGGAGCGCTTCCTGCGCGAGATCGAGATGTCGGCCCGCCTGCAGCATCCCCACATCGTGCCGGTGTATGACTCGGGCGATGCGAACGGCGTCCTGTACTACGTGATGCCGTTCGTCGAGGGAGAATCACTGCGGGACCGCCTCACCCGCGAAAGGAAACTGCCGTTCGAAGAAGCGGTCCGTCTCAATGGGGAAGTCGCGAGCGCGCTGGCCTACGCCCACGCGCACGGCATCGTCCACCGGGACATCAAGCCGGAAAACATCATGCTCTCGGGCGGGCACGCCGTGGTCACCGATTTCGGCATTGCCCGGGCGCTGAGTGCCGCCACCGACGGGGGACCCCAACTCACGGGTCTCGGTCTCGCCATCGGGACGCCCGCATACATGAGTCCCGAGCAGGCAACCGCAAGCGAGGTCGATGCCCGGAGCGATCAATACTCACTGGCCTGCGTCTTCTACGAGATGGCGACCGGCCAGGCGCCCTTCCGTGGCGCTCAGGTCCAGGCCGTTATCACCCAGAGCCTCACCGGACCGAGACCCCGCGTCAGTCGGGTCAATCGAGAGACTCCACAGGAAGCCGACGCTCCAGTCCAGCGCGCCATGGCCGCCGATCCGGCGGCGCGTTACGCCACCGTGCAGGAATTCGCGGCGGCGCTGGAAAAGGTGGCAGGTGGAGGAGCAGGGGCGGTCGAGGAGCGTCGCCGGCTCAAGCGGCTGGTGATTGGCTTGCCCCTTGGCGTCGCGGTGCTGGCGCTGGGGTGGATCCTCTTCGGACCCCGACGCAGCGGACCGGTGATGCAGGGGGCCGAGAGCATCGCCGTGCTTCCCTTCACCGCGTCGGGGCAGGGCGTCGACCTGATGGGAGAGGGAATGGTCGACCTCCTCACCACCAATCTGAATTCGGTCGGTGGCATCCGGGCGGTAGATCCCCGGACCGTGATGAGCCGGGTGAAGAAGGCCGGCGCAACGTCGGAGATCGATCTTCAAACCGGTCTCAGCATCGCCCGCGACGTGAAGGCACAGGCGGTCGTGCTGGGAAGCATCGTGGCAACCGGAAATGCGGTGAGGATCAGCGCCGATCTCTACGGTCAGGACGGAAAATCGCTGGCCCATGCCCAGGTGGATGGCGCCGCTGACAGCGTTCTACCGCTGGTGGACGGACTGAGCCGGGAGTTGGTGAGAGAAATCTGGCGATCGAAAGAGCCGGTTCCTTCACTCCGAGTGAGTGGACTGACCACGGGCTCGCTCACCGCGATGCGCGATTACCTGACCGGCGAGCAGTTCTATCGCCGCGCTGAATGGGATTCTGCCGCCGCCGCGTTCGGCGCGGCGGTCGAGCAGGATTCGACCTTCGCTCTCGCGCAGTACCGGCTGGCGATGGCGCTGGGGTGGAAGGGCGGCTATGCCCTGCCCCAAGCCCGCGCCGCCAGCGAAGCCGCCCTTCGCTTTGCCACGCGCCTGCCCCCCAGAGAGAAAGCGTTGGTTACCGCCTACCAGCTCTTTTCCTACGGCCGTACCGCCGCGGTGGACAGCATGCGGAAATACGTAGCGGCATACCCGGACGATATCGAGGGCTGGAACCTGCTGGGAGAGACGCAATACCACACGCGGGAACGAAACGGCCTCGACCCAGCGACGCTGGAGCAGCCGTTCGACAAGGTAATCGCGGCGGATTCCTCGCTCACCCCAACGATGATCCATCCGATGGAGCTGACGCTGGGGAATGGGGACTCGGCCAAGTTCAATCGCTACCTGACGCTGTTCCGCTCGGGAGCGACTCCAGAGGAGTACCAGGCTTTCCAGGCTGCAAGCGACCTGGTCTGGCGCGGCATCCCGCCTGACAGCCTGGGGATCAAACACCTGGCGAGCCATATCGGCGCCCTGTTGGCGACGTTCAAGGCTGCGCAGATTGATCCCACGACCAGCTCCGACATGGTGCTGGACCGCTACGGGATCGTGGCCCAGACCTTCCTGGTCGCGCAGCCGACTGACCAGAATCGGCTACAGCAACTGGCTATTCGAGGGATGCTGATGACGAGCCTCGGCCGGTTCGCCGAGGCGAAACGCCTGGCGGACTCGATGGGCCCCGCAGCGCAACAACAGGCGGGCGGCATCTACGTTTCTCCCGTCGTCCTGGGCATCGCCCCGCAGGGCTTCGCTGATTCCACTATCGCCCTCATCTCCAGGATTCCGATCAACAGCCCCTTCCTGGGATTCGTCGTTGCCGAGACGTATCTCGGACATGGCGACATGGCCCGGGGAGGCCGGATCATCGATAGCCTGCTGGCTAGCGACACCACGAAGTACCCGGAGTTTTTCCGCGGGGCCTTGGTTGCGGGCCAGGGCTGGAAGAAGATGGCGGCCGGAGACACAGCGGGAGGGCTCGCAGAGATGAGGCGCGGCATCGAGGCGTTAGGCAGCCAGGGTGGCCCAATCATCAGCGGTGCGGTCCGGCTCCAGTTCGCCCTGGGTCTTGCTTCCCAAGCGGCCACGCGAGATGAAGGAATTCGCCTGCTCGAAAACGGCTTCGACAATGACCTCATCCTCACACCTCTCACCTTCCTGGCACTGGGTCGCGCCTACGAAGCGGCCGGCAACCGCCCCGCCGCGGCGGATGCCTACTCGCAGTTCCTGAGACTCTGGGACAAGGCCGATCCCAAGGTCCAGGGAAGAGTGCAGCAGGCGAAGGAGGGGTTGATGCGGGTGACGGAGGAGCCGAAGAGCTGAACTTGCAGATTGAAGATTTGTAACCTATCTCAGATTTGAGATCTCAGATTTCAGATTGAAAAGCGGCCAAATTCTTCAATCTGAAATCTGACATCTTCAATCTGAAATTCTTC
>DATBGE010000105.1:0-11906 GCA_036558125.1 Gemmatimonadales bacterium
TTCCTTCGGCACCAGCGATCAGACGTTGACGCTCCCCGCGGACCTTGCCCTCGGCACCTATGAGGTTCGGGTCCAGATTCGCCGAGGTGGCCAGTGGTCGGATCTCGCGCGCACCGCCTATCGCGTCGCGGAGTATCGGCCTCCCGAATTCCTGGTCGATGTGACATCGGACAGCGCGGCCCGTCTCCCCGGCGATACGCTCACCGCGAAGATCGAAGCCCGATACCTGTTCGGGGCGCCGATGGGTCGCGCCGCGCTCTCCTGGATCGCGCGCCAAACCTCGCTCGAATCGTGGGAGCTCAGCATTCCGGGCACCGAAAACTATTTCGTCGGCGACAACGGGTGGTGGTACGAAGATTACGACCCGCGGACAACAGTTAAGGTCACGGCACAGGGAACGGACACCCTGGATCCGTCCGGGCGTGCCGAGGTGCGGATTCCGCTCGAGGCACCTCCGAAGGGAAGAGCCGCACGCGCTGCCCTCGAAGCCACCGTCACTGACGTGAATCGCCAAACCAGCTCGGCAGCGACGAGCGTGATTGTTCACCCGGCCGACTTCTATCTCGCTGCGAAGCCGCTGGGCAATGACTACTTCTGGACCGCGGGTACCAAAGAACAGGTTGCTGTCCGGGCCGTGCGCCCGGACGGCCGCCCCGTGCCCCGGGTGAAAGTTGACGCGGTCCTCACTCGGCGCGAATGGCACCGAGTCCATCGGGAACGAGGTGGATACAGCGAGGTGTACGGCGAGTGGGTGTCGGACACGGTCGGTCGCTGTGCGTTGACGACCGCGACTGATCCGGTCAACTGCGACTTCACGCCCTCGGCCGGCGGCACCTACATCGTGAGCCTGACGGCTACCGACAGTCGCGGGCGTGCGGTCTCCACGAATTTCTATCGCTGGGCTACCGGGAAGGACTGGGTGCCATGGAATGACGAGAGCCAGTTCAAAATGGATCTGGTGCCCGATCGCAGCCGCTACAGCGTGGGAGACACGGCGACGGTGCTTTTCGCCTCTCCGTTCACCGACGCCGAAGCGTGGGTGACGGTCGAACGTGAAGGGCTCATCGAACAGCGCCGGCTCAAGCTCACGGCGGGTTCCACCACTCTCAAGTTCCCGATTACCGAGAAGTACCCGCCCAACGCGTTTGTTTCGGTGCTGGTCGCTCGCGGTCGCAGCGCTCCGCCGGGGCCGCTCGACGATCCTGGCCGGCCAACGATTCGGGTCGGCTACGCCGAGCTGCGGGTGACGCCGGAGGTGAAGCGGCTTCGGCTCGAAGTGAGTCCGGAGCAGGCGGAGTACCGTCCCGGAGACACGGCGCGGGTTCATCTCAAAGTCGCGGACCAGGACGCTAAGGGTCAGCGCGCCGAGGTTACGCTTTGGGCGGTGGATCAGGGCGTGCTCGCCCTCACGGGATACCAGACGCCCGACCCGATTGATCTGCTTTACGCTCCGCGTGGGCTGGGACTTCGGCTCGCCAGCAACATCACCACGGTCGCACCGCAGGTACCGGAGGGTGAGAAGGGTGGCCGTTCTCCCGGTGGCGGTGGTGGTCTGGGCGAGAGCGACATTCTCCGCTCCCGATTCAAGACAACGGCGTTCTTCCTCGGAAGCGTGGTGACTGACAGCGGCGGAAATGCCGTTGCGAAGGCCAGGCTTCCCGACAATCTCACGACCTTCCGAGTGATGGCTGTCGCAGTAACTACCGGTGACCGCTACGGCCACGGCGAGTCCCCGCTGCTGGTCACCCGCCCGTTGCTGGCCCGCCCAGCGCTGCCCCGTTTCCTCCGAGAGGGCGACCGCTTCTCCGCCGGAGTCGTCGTCAACCAGCGAGTCGGGGGCACTCCGTTGGTTACGGTGCAGGCGGAATCGGAAGGAAGTACTCTGGGATCCAAGGCTTCCCAACAGACGAAACTGGAAGCGGGACGGGGACGCGAAGTTCGTTTCGACTTCCGCCAGCCCGGCACTGATCCGCTGGGCGCCGACAGCTCGACTTTCCGTTTCCAGGTGACGGGAGCCGGCGACGCCGACGCCGTCCAGCAGCGGCTGGCCGTGAAGCCCTCATTCAGGCCTCGAGCCTGGACCATGACTGGTGTGCTCGTCGACAGCGCCGAGGTCCAGTTCCTCCTCCCTGATGAGATCGATCCCGCGCGGTCTCGCCTGGAGCTGAATCTGGGCTCTTCTCCACTCGCGGTGATCAAGGGCATAGAATGGGCCCTGCGGGTCTATCCCTATGGATGCAGCGAACAGGTATCCAGCTCGGCTCAGCCGATTATCGCCCTGTATCGCGCCGAGAAGCAGGCGGGCATGAAGCTGCTGAAGGGAAATCCGAAGGGGGAAATCGAAACTGCCGTCGCGATTCTGTCGCGGCGTCAGCGCTCCGACGGAGGCATCGGCTTCTGGAGCGCCACAGACTGGACCACGCCGTGGCTCAGTGCCTATGCGGGTCTCACGCTGCTCGATGCGCGAGCCGCCGGAGTGGAAGTCGACGATTCGGTGCTCGGCCGGCTCGGCGAATATTTGCGAAACAACCTCAAGAATCCCCAGCCGATTCGCGCACCGGTCGTCGGATGGTATCAGGAGGTAAGGGCCAGGTTGAGCGATCAGGTCGCGGCTGTGGACTACCTGAGCCGCCTCGGCAAACCGGATATCGCGTCGGAAAATGAGTTGCTCCGGAACGCACCGCAGCTTGGATGGGAGGATCGCGCCCGGCTCGCCGAGGTGCTGGCTCGTCGCAAGGCGATGAAAGCTGCCCGTGGACTTCTGGAGCCGACCTGGAGCACGGTTCGAATTGAGGGCCGCCGCGCGGTGATTCCGGACGAGGCCCTCCCGCGCTACCACTACTTCTACAGCCGGGTACGTCCTACCGCGCGACTGCTCACCGCGACGCTGGCCGTGGATTCGAGCAATGCGCTGATCGGTCCGATGGTGGAAACGCTGGTTCAGCAGGGGAAGGCGGGCTTGCTCGATGACTGGAATACTCAGGACTATGCAGCGGTCGTCAGCGGCCTCGTGGCTTTCGATCGTCACGTCCGCAGCGGAGCATCGCGGGAGATTCGGGTCACCAGTGCCAGCCGCGCCGTGCTGGGATACAAGGCCGGTGGCGCAGTGGTGAGGGACTCGAGTGTTTTCCTCTCCGATCTCGACCGTTCCACTTCCGACGGGAAGCTGAAAATTCGACTCTCACTGACCGCGACCGGGAAAGGCGCGCCGCTCTACTACTACCTCACGGTTCACGAGGTTCCCCGCGAGCGGCCGGTCAATCCGGAGGATGAGGGAATTCAGGTGGAGCGCTGGTATGAGACGCTGGATGGCGGGAAGCCGCTGACCAGCGTCAAGGAAGGCGACCTGGTCCGGGTACGTCTCCGGCTCAAGGTGCCGAGCGACCGGCAGTTCGTGGTGCTGGACGATGCGCTCCCTGCGGGGCTCGAGGCGGTGGATCTCAGTTTGCGCACTGCGGGAGGAATCCCCGGCCCCGGCGTCGGACAACAAGTCGACTACGTCGGAGGCAACGCGGTGGATCAGGAAGGGTCTGAGTACGATGAAGAAAGCGAGCCCACGCCGGAGGGAGAGGGCGACTACTACTGGTACTATGGTAGCTGGGACAGCGGCTGGTGGTCGCCGTTCGAGCATCGCGAGATGCGGGACGAGCGGGTGGTCTACTTCGCGACCGTGTTGTGGAAGGGTACCTACACGGCGAGCTACGTGGCGCGTGCGACGACACCCGGCGTCTTCGTCCTTCCGCCGGCCCATGCTGAAGAGATGTACAACCCCGGGGTGTACGGCCGCAGTGACGGTGGAGTGTTTACCGTGGAGAAGAAGTGAGCGTGCTGCGTCGAGTCTCGTTGGGACTGGGAGTAGCGCTTCTGCTGCTCCTCTCGGGGATTGGGGCGTGGATCGCCTCGCCACTGCCGGCGCACTTGCTGACTGGTGGTGGCCACGAAAGCCTTACCATCACCGACCGGCACGATCTGGTGTTGCGCTCGACCCGCGCGGGCGACGGCAGCCTGACGCGGTGGATGCCGCTGGACCAGATGGACCCCGATCTGCTGCGCGCTTTCATAGCGATCGAAGATCGCCGATTTTATCAGCACCATGGAGTTGATCCCCGCTCGATCGCCCGCGCCTTGCGCGACAACTTCCGCCACCGCCGGGTGGTATCGGGCGCCTCGACCATCACGATGCAGTTGGCCCGACTGCTGCAACCGATCGATCGCGGCTGGAGCGGCAAGCTTCGCCAGGCGATGTGGGCGTTGCGACTCGAGCACCGGCTCTCCAAACAGCAGATCCTCGAGCAGTATCTGAACCGGGTTCCTCTGGGGGAAGGCACGATCGGCGTGAGTGCGGCGAGCGCACTCTACTTTGGCGCCTCGGCTTCTCAAGTGAGTCTGGGACAAGCGGCGATGCTCGCGGCCCTGGCCCGGGCACCTTCGGGCCAGAATCCGCTGGTCTCTCCATCGAAGGCGGCGGAGCGCCGCGCGATTGGCCTGAAGCAGCTCGCCGCATCGGGCTACGCAACTCTCGATGAGACGTCGCGGGCAGCGTCTGAGCCCCTGGTCGGCGCAGATCCCGCCAGCCGGTTCCTCGCGCCGCACTTCACCAGTCGAGTGCTCCAGTGGGCCGAGCGCGAGGGCGACTCCATCAGCGGGACGTGGCGGACTTCTCTCGATCTCGATCTACAGGCTGAGCTCGAAGCCGAAGTCCGTCATACGGTACAACAGCTCGCCGACCGTGGTGTGAAGCAAGCCGCCACTGTGGTGCTGGATAATCGAACGGGAGAGATACTCGCCTGGGTCGGATCACCCGATTTCTGGGCCGATACCGCGGGCCAGGTGGACATGGTGGTCAATGTCCGCCAGCCGGGGTCCGCCCTGAAGCCGTTTCTGTATGCGCTGGGATTCGATCGCGGCCTGACTCCGGCGTCGGTTCTCGCCGACATATCCCGTACCTATCAGACCTCGGGCGGACCGTATCACCCCCGGAACTACGATCGGATCTACCACGGCCCGGTGCGGGTGCGCGAAGCACTGGGCAGCTCCTACAATGTCCCGGCGGTAGAAGTCGCGGACCGAATTGGCTTTGGAACCCTGCTGCATGGGTTACAGGAGGCGGGCTTCAGTTCCTTGTCACGCAGCGCGGACTTCTACGGACTGGGACTCGCGCTGGGGAATGGAGACGTGACACTGCTCGAGCTGGCCAATGGCTATCGCGGATTGGCCAACGGTGGTGTCTGGCGGCCGTATACCTGGCGGGCCATCCCCACGTCTTCCGCGAATCATGGCGGTCCCGAGCGCCGCTTCGTTTCCGCTCGCGCCGCCGCTCTGGTGCTCGACATCCTGAGCGACCCGGTCGCCCGGGTTCCTGCTTTCGGACTCAATACACCTTTCGATTTTCCGTTCCGCGTCGCCGCGAAGAGTGGGACCAGCCGTCACTTCACAGACAACTGGGCGGTGGGGACAACGGCGAATTTCACCGTCGCCGTCTGGGCGGGCAATTTCAGCGGCCGGCCGATGGAAGGAGTGAGCGGTGTCACGGGTGCTGGACCGCTGCTCCATCGCGCCCTGCTGCTGGTGGCGCGCCGTTACCCGCCCGGTGATCTGGCGCATCCAGCGGACGCGGGGGCGGTGCCGGTGCGGATCTGCAAGGTCTCCGGCTTGCTGGCGACCAGGGATTGTCCTGGTATAGTCGAGTGGTTCATGCCCGATGCCGTGCCGCAGGAGCGGTGCGACTGGCACCGGGATGGGCTGCTGGTGTTGCCTGCGGAGTATGCAGATTGGGAGGGGACAGAGGGTGAGCGGCTCGGCGGCTCGGCGGGTCGACGGTTCGAGAACTCGGTTTCAGGGCTGGCGTCGGGAGACGAGAGTCTCATGCCGAGTCGCCGAGCAGCCGAGACAGCGAACCGTCGAACCGCCGAACCGCGCTTCCAGATTGTCTCCCCCCAGAACGGCGATCGCTACCGCTTGCCGCCGGGCGTCGCATCGCGCTATGCCACAATCGCCCTCCGGGCGACGGGAGTCCCTCCCCACGCGCGAGTAACCTGGTTCGTCGATGGCAAACCGGAGACGAAGGAACGTTGGGAACTGGTGTCGGGCCGTCACCGTTTCCGGGCGGAGGCTGGACGCGCGAGCGATGAGGTGGAGGTTATAGTGGAGTGAGCGATCAATTTTCAATTGACAATTTTCAATTTTCAATTTCCCAATGCCCCTCCCCACGCGTCCCCTCGGCAGTACCAACCTGTTGATCAGCCCCGTCGGCTTCGGCGCCTGGGCCGTCGGAGGCGGCGGATGGGCTTTTGGCTGGGGCGAGCAGGACGACGACGAATCGCTCAGCGCGATGCGACACGCCGTCGAGCTCGGTGTGAACTGGGTTGATACCGCGGCGGTCTATGGCCACGGACACTCCGAGCGGGTGGTCGGTCGCCTGCTCCAGCAGTTGGCTCCCTCGGACCGGCCGCTGGTATTCACTAAGTGCGGACTGGTGTGGGACGACCAGCGCCCGATGACTGCCGCGCAGTCGGTGTTACGTCCAGCGTCGATCCGGAAGGAGTGCGAGGCCTCGCTCCGTCGCCTCGGTGTCGAGCGTATCGATCTCTACCAATTCCACTGGCCGGACGAAACCGGTACGCCGGTCGAGGATTCCTGGGCCGAGATGGGCCGGCTGGTGGACGAGGGGAAGATCAGATACGCCGGGGTCTCGAACTTCGATGTGGAACTGCTCGACCGATGCGAGCGGATGCGGCACGTGGTTTCCTTGCAGCCTCCTTTTTCGATGATTCGCCGCGAAGCGGCTGCCGATGTCATCCCCTGGGCGAAGTCGCACCGGACCGGGGTGATCTGCTACAGCCCGATGCAGGCAGGTCTGTTGACCGACCGGTTCTCGGCGGAACGAATGGCCGCGCTCGCCACCGATGACTGGCGGAGGCGAGCCGAGGAATTCCAGCCCCCGCGGCTGGAACGGAACCTGGCTTTGCGGGACGCGCTGAAACCGATTGCGGACCGGCACGGAATCACGATCGCTGCGGTCGCGGTCGCCTGGACCATCTGCTGCCCCGGTGTAACCGGAGCCATCGTTGGCGCGCGGTCAGCTGCACAAGTTGACGGTTGGATTGCGGCCGCGACCACGAGGCTCACCGCACAAGACCTCGACGACATTGCGGCCGCCATCCGTCAGACCCGCGCCGGCTCCGGCCCGGTTCGTCCGTAAGGAAGTGCATTCTCAGCCACCGCCAGTAGCCGTGTGGCGTCACGGTGGTCCGCGTATCCCGATTCGTCGCGCACTGTGACCGTCAGACCCACCTCCTCGGCGAGATCAAGGGCCGCAACTACAGTGCGGTGGGACTCGAGAAATCGCTCTGAGCCCAGCAGCCTCGCATAGTGAGTCTTACAGCTGGCGTGCCAATGCCAGCCGGAGAGGCCGGTCGGAAGTATGCGGCCTCCTTGGCGGATTTCGTCGGGATAGCGCGCCAATCCCAGCGTCATGGGCTCGACGCGGCTCCCGATCCACGCCACAAATCCCATGAGCTCCAGCGGGTCGATGGATATGAGCTGGTGCGGAGCTGCCGGATCGTCGAGATGGCCCCACGCACAGGTCTTGAGGAACTCACCGGGATTGCTCCAGGCTCCGCTTCCGTCGGGGCCACAGTCCGAGCCGGCGTAGGCCAGGACCCTGGTCAACTCGAGCACACCGAGACCTTCGATTCCTCTCCGAAGCTCTTCAAGGGCGTGCGCCGCGATGGCGCTGGTGTTGAAGCCGGAGAGGCCGAGTTTGTAGTAGACGGCGAGTCCCACGGTTTGCCTTCAGGCTGAGACTCCGCCGAGAATATGGCCACAACGAAGAGGACGTCCCATCGTTGCGACGCGAGACGTCGCAGGGTAACGCGGCGATCGCTGGCGTCTCGACCTGCTCAGAACCAGATTGTGCCACCTCCGCCTTCCGGGATTTTTCATGCGTCGATCAGCGCTCCTGTCGTTCGTCCTCAGCCTCTTACTTCCCGCCGCTTCCGTCGCACAGGATTCCGGCGCCAGCGGACTTCGAGATCTCATCACCCGCTTGGGACAGGCGACCGCGGTCACCGGTTACGAGCAGGGATTCGCGCAATCGCTGAAGTCGATGCTGAAGGGAGCGGTGATCGATCGGAGTGACAACGTCATTCTGACCCTGGGCAGTGGCTCCCCGAAACGGCTCCTCGCCTGTCCGATGGACGAGGCGGGTTATGTGGTCGGTGGGATTCGGGATGATGGATACCTGACGCTCCGGCGGGTGGGTTCCGCTCCCGGCCCGCTGTTCGATCAACAGTTGGAAGGCCAGCGAGTGACGATCTCGGGCCGCAGAGGGGAGGTACCGGCCGTCGTCGCGGTGCGATCCGTTCACCTGACCCGCGGGCGGAACACGGCTGAAAATCCATTCACCGTGGACGATGCCCTGGTGGATGTCGGTGCCACGAACCGCCAGGAAGTTGAGCAGCTTGGCGTTCAGATACTTTCGCCCGTCACGCTCACCAAGCGAGTCCGTTGGTATGGCGACGATCTAGCAACGGCGCCGGGAATAGGCCGAAGGGCTGCGTGCGCGGCAATGCTGAGTGCCGTCGGGGCGCGGGACCCCGGCGAGGGTACCTTGATCGTCGCAGTGGTGGCCGAGCACAGGCTGGGCCCCAGCGGATTGCTCGCGGTAGCTCGGACCCTTGGGCCGTTCGCTCAAGTGCTTCGGGTGGAGAGCCTGCCCGATTCACTCCGTACCTTCGAGCCGCAGCCGCTAGTGTCGACAGGACCCTCCGCGAACATGCAAGGAGTGATGCTGCTGACTCTCCCCACACGATTTTCCGATACTCCTGTCGAGACCGTCGCTCTCGCGGATGCGTCTCGAATTGAAGAACGCATCGCACAATGGATCGGTGGCTCGGAATCGCAGGCTGGCTTGCTCAGCCCGACTTCTCCGAAAGCACCGCAACCGACCCGATCTCCTCTGTCACCGTCACTTGCCCCGGCAGATAGCCTCCTGAGTACGCTGGTCGAGAGCTACGGCGCTTCAGGGGCCGAGGACTCGGTGCGCGAGACGGTGAAGAGACTCTTGCCTTCATGGGCTAAACCGACAGTGGACACAGCCGGCAATCTCTGGCTCGACTTGGGCAAAGGCGACCCGGTCACGGTCATCGTCGCGCACTTGGACGAAATCGGATGGCGGGTCTCCGCAATTCGAGACGACGGCACTCTCGATCTCACTGCCCTCGGTGGATTCTTTCCCTCGCTGTTCGAGGCCCAGCCCGCTTTGATTCACACGGCCCGCGGACCGGTCTCCGCGGTCTTCCTCCCGAGAGAAAAGGTCGATTCGGCGCCACGCCGCACGCCTTCTGCGATCCGCGCAGATCCCGGAGTAGGTAGCAGAGAGAAAGCCGAGGCGCTCGGCATCACGGTGGGCAATACGCTGACTATGCCGAAGCAGTACGTGCGACTCGCCGGCAACCGCGCGACCGGCAGATCCTTCGACGATCGGGTCGGCTGTACCGCTCTCCTTCTAGCCGTGCGGAGACTGGATCCCGCTCGCCTCAAGCACCGGGTGATCTTCGTGTGGAGTGTGAGAGAAGAAATCGGGCTGCAGGGTGCCCAGGCGGTGGCCAATTCGCTGGGCGTTGCGACCTCGAGGGTTCATGCCATCGACACGTTCGTCTCGGCAGACAGCCCGCTCGAGCCCCAGGGCTTCGCGCTCGCCCCATTAGGCAAGGGGCCGGTGGCCCGGGCGCTCGACAACAGCTCGGTGACTCCACCGGCCTATGTGGATTCCCTGGTCACGCTGGCTCGGGGGTCGGCAATTCCGCTTCAGGTAGGCACGACGAACGGTGGGAATGACGGGTCCACCTTCTCGGCGTGGGGCGTCCCCGACGTCGCCATCGGATGGCCCCTGCGCTATTCGCACTCGCCGGCCGAAGTGATCGACCTCCGCGACGTGGCCAATCTCGGTGCATTAGTGCGCGCGCTCGCCGAGCGGTGGTAACCGACTCTACTTCTTCACCTCGAAATCCTTGGTCCCAGCCGAGGCTCCGTTCAGGAGGATGGCAACGCGGTATTTCCCCTCCGGCCAGGGAGATGCCTTGGAAAGGTGAAATTCGCTCTGCGCCGGGCCGGTGGGTGAGATCGACTGCGAGGCCTGGTTTATCTGCTTCTCCTTGGTCCCCACATAGCTCCATATCGCTTCCAGCGACGCGTCGGTTGCGACACCGGTGGTACTGACGACGGCGTAGATGGTATCTCGCGGGGCGAAGGTCTCCTTTGGCGTGGTCACCGCTTTGTCGGCTCCGATCTGACTGCCGAGCGTGATCGACGCGACCGCGACCCCGGTCGGGGCGGCCGGTGCCGGTGCCGCTGTCTCCTGAGGTGGCGGCGGTGGCGCCGGTTTCTTGCACCCCCAAACAATCAGGGCGCCAAGCGCCAGCAGCCGGACGCCGCGGTTGAATCGTTGGGCTCTCATGATGGCTTCCTGTCGGTTCATGCAGCAGGGATCTTGAGCACCTGCCCCGGATAGATCAGGTCAGGATTCTTGATGCTGTCGCTGTTGGCCTCGAAAATCTTCTTCCACTGTTTGGCGTCGCCGTAGAACTGCTTGGCGATCTTGGAGAGGGTGTCGCCCTTGGCGACCGTGTAGGTCTGGGCACCCTGTCCGCTCGGCGCCGTCGAGGAGGCGCCGCCTTGGACGTCGGAAAAGTCGGGATCGGAGGGAACCATGTCTGGTCCTTGGAGAAGGCCCCTCAAGCGTAGGTAGGGAGAACGGTCGGAGCAACCGCGCAGTTTGTCCCGGTGATGCGGGACACAGGCCAAGCTGGGAGGACCGGGGTTGCGATCACCCGAGAAATTGCATAAATATCTAGTATGCAAACCATCGCCCTGGCCTTCTCCGGCGGGCTGGATACCTCGTATTGCGTCCCCCGCCTGGCCCAGGCCGGGGCGCGGGTCCATACCGTCTACGTCAATACCGGCGGCGCCACCGCCGACGATTGCGACGCTATCCGGCGCCAGGCCGTGGCGGTCGGTGCCGTTCACCATCACGAGGTGGACGCCAGGGAGCAGGTCTACCAGCGCTTCGTGCGCTACCTGGTTCAGGGCAACGTGCTGCGTGGCGAGGTCTACCCGCTGAGTGTCGCGGCCGAACGCACCCAGCAGGCCATGTCGGTCATCGAGGTGGCGCGGAGCATCGGCGCCACGGCTGTGGCCCATGGCTCGACCGGTGCCGGCAACGACCAGGTCCGGTTCGACATCGCCTTCCGGGTGCTGGCGCCCGATCTCGAGATCCTCACTCCCATTCGCGATGAAGGCCTCTCCCGGGACGCGGCGATCGCATTCCTCGAGCAGCGCGGCCTGCCAGTGCCTCCCAAGGCCGGCGCCTATTCGATCAACCGCGGATTGTGGGGCACCACCTGGGGTGGCGGCTGGACCCACGACACCTGGGCCGGTCCACCGAACGAGCTGGTCGAGTCTCCCGCGGATTCGCCTGCTCCAACTGAAATCGTGCTGGGCTGGGCCGGTGGGCTTCCTGTCTCGCTCAATCATGAGGGGCTGGATGGGCCGGAGCTGATTCGCCGCCTTGGCGATCTCGGTCTTGCCTACGGATTCGGCCGCAACATTCACGTCGGCGAAACTGCGCTCGGCATCAAGGGTCGGATTGGCTTTGAGGCCGGAGCCGCCCTGCTTCTTATCGCGGCTCATCGCGAGCTGGAGAAGCTGGTGCTTACCCGCTGGCAGACCTTCTGGAAGGATCAGCTGGCCCGTTTCTACGGAGACCGGCTGCATGAAGGGCACTACTTCGACCCCGCCCTGCGGGACATCGAAGCGATGATCGCGAGCTCCCAGCAGCGGGTCGAGGGTGAGACTCGGGTCCGGCTCATGCCCGGCCGCTTCCTCGTCGTTGCTGCCCGCAGCCC
>DATBGE010000106.1:0-19063 GCA_036558125.1 Gemmatimonadales bacterium
CGCGCCCCTTGAGCAGCGGAATCCCCGCCGCGCGGAAGAACTCGGGATTAGCCGTACGCAGCTCCGCGTTGGGCTGCGCCTCCCCTGAGGCTGTCGCCTTTCCCTCGGCCTTGACGTCAAGCCTGACGTCGGAGGTTCGCAACGGCATCGGTGAGCCCAGCCCCGCGACGGAGACGCCCGGCAGCGCCGCGATCTCGCTACGCATCAACTCGTACTGTTCCTTGGCCCTCACGTCGGCCTGGGGGTCGCTTATCGCCTGGGTAGTTGAGAGCAGTGCCACGTCCATGGTCAGTATTTCTTCGGTCACCAACCCGGTGCGCACATTGGCCAGGCTGATCATGGTACGGGTGAGGAGGCCCGCGCCGGCCAGCAGCATCACCGACACGGCGACCTGCACTACGACGAGTCCGCGCTGGAGGCGCTGCTTGCGAAGTCCGCCGCTCATCCGATGCCCGCCGGCCGCAACCCAGGAGGCGAGCGTGCCTTCCTTCGGCAGCGAGACTACGAATGAGAGCAGCAAGGCGAGCCCCAGGGAGAGCGCCAGTGCGAAGCCCAGCACGACGTTGTCCACCCGGATCTCGCCGGCGCGCGGCGAGTAGCGCTCGGCAAGCGCGATAAGGAGTTGCACCCCGCCCAGTGCGATCACGACACCGAGCCCGGCGCCCACCAGTGTCAGCAGCAGGTTCTCGGCGAGCAGGAGTCGGCGGAGCCGTGCCAGTCCGGCGCCCAGCGCCGCGCGGGTCACCAGCTCATGCTCGCGCCGCACGCCACGCATCAAGGTCAGGTTAGCCACATTGGCCGCCGAGATGATCAACACGAACGCGGCCGCGCCCATGAGGAGCCACAGCGTGAGCCGGGCGTTCTCGCCCAGCACTTCCTTGAACGGGATGACGTCGACGCGGTAGTGCGATCCCGGATCGTAAGCTTCCGGATAATCGCCCTCCATCCGGCCGTAGACCGCCGCCACCTCGCTCCGCACCTGCTCGAGGCTGGCACCGGGTGCCATGCGTGCCACCATCTCGGTCATCCGATGGGTACGGCCCTGCACCATGAGTGCGCTCAGGTGATGCGGGCTGACGACCATGTTGAGCAGCGCGTCCACCCGGGTGGGGAAGGAAGGTGTCGGCTGCAGCACGCCGATCACCGTCACCGAGTTCCCGTCCATTCGCACCTGGCGGCCGACGATGCTCGAGTCGCCGCCGAAACGGCTGATCCAGAACTCGTGGGTCAGAACCATCACCGGTGGCACACCCGGCCCATCGTCGCCTGGCCCCGTCACCCGTCCCAGCACCGGCGACAGGCCCATCACTTCAAAGAAGTTGCCGGTCACCAGCCCAACCGACATCCGGAGGGCGCCGTCGTCGCCTTGCAGCACCCCGGTCCATTGCGAGAATTCGCCGATGCCGCCACCCAACGACGGTACACCGGTGCGGAAGTCGCTGATCTCGGGAACCGAGAACGCCAGGTTCTCCTTGCCAGGGCCGTCGGCGGATTGGCGCAGGTAGACCAGCCGGTCGCCTTCGCGGTTGGGCAGGGGCTTGAGCAGCACCGCGCGGACCACGCTGAAGATCGCGGTGTTGGCGCCGATTCCGAGAGCGAGCGTGAGCACAACGATGGCACTGAATCCCGGACTGTGCCGGAGCGAACGCATCGCGTACCAGAAGTCGGCGGTCAGGTCCTGGATCCAGGGCAGCGCCCGCTGATCGCGGACTGCTTCCGCAGCCTGGGTCAGACCGCCCGATGCCATCAAGGCCTGGCGTCGCGCCTCCTCGGGAGCCATGCCGCGCCGGATGTTCTCCTCCGTCTCCATGTCCAGGTGGGCCTGGAGCTCTTCCTCGAGATCGGCGTCCGCCCGTTGCCCGGAAAACAGGCCGGCAATGCGCGCCAGCAAGGATCGAAACTGTCTCATGTGGCCTCCCGCCGCGGGTTGAGAAAGGCGGAGATCAGATCGGCGGTCTGGTGCCATTCGTGGGCTTCGCGGGCCAGCTGCTTCCGGCCAGCGGCGCTGAGGGCGTAGAACTTGGCCCGGCGATTGTTCTCGGATTGGCTCCATTCGGCCGTGATGAATCCCTCCTGCTCGAGCTTGAGCAGGGCAGGGTAGAGCGTGCCGTAGTTGAGCTTGAGGCGGTGCTTGCTGATTTCCTCGATACGCCGGGCGATGCCGTAGCCGTGCAGGGGCCCCAGCACGTCGAGGGTCTTGAGGATCATGAGGGCGAGGGTGCCCTGTTTGACGTCGAGCTTGTCCGCCATGGCTCCGTCCTATGGGATACCCATATGACGGTAATGTGTGGGAAAGGTTTCAGCTAGGGGCGGGTGTCTGTTTTCGCCGCGAATTCGCGCATTTGGTGTCAGGGAGACGTCAAATGAACAGCACCACTTCGTTGAAACCGATCAGGCCATCGCTCATCATCGTGACGCAGATGGCCCTGTCGACGGCGAGGAAACGAAACCCGTCGCTCCGCTTCATCCTGCCGGCACTGCGCGCCACCCAGAGCGTCTTGCCCGCCGCGGCGGCGGCGATCGCGGAACGGCTGTTTTCGTGGGCTCCTTCGGGCCCGGTGAGTGCGCAGGGCCGGGAGTTTCTCGCCCGAGGGAACCGCTTTGAACTGGAGGTGGACAGTCGGAGGGTAGTTGGCTGGACCTGGGGACAGGGACCCACCACCTACCTGGTGCATGGCTGGGGAGGATGCTCTGCCCGCCTCTACCCGATGGGGCAAGCATTGATCGCCAGCGGTCGGCGGCTGGTCATGTTCGATGCGCCGGGACACGGCGAGTCCGGTCGCGGGGTGAGCTCGATGCCGGAGTTCGCCCGGTCACTGCAAGCGGTGGTCGAACGGCAGGGACCTCCCGATGCCGTGGTGGCGCATTCGCTGGGAGCAGCGGCCACTGCACTCGCAGCCGCTTCCGGTCTCACCGCCAGGCACTTCGTGTTCCTGGCGCCCGCGGCCAATCCCGCTGAGTGGGGGCGGTCCATCGGGGCATCGTTGCGACTCGACAAGGGGGTTATGAGCCGGCTACGCCAGCGCAGCGAACAGCGCCTGCGGCTTAGATGGAAGGATTACGATGCCCGAGTGCACGCCCGTCGCATGACCGCGCCGCTTCTCGTGATCCACGATCATCACGACGAAACGGTACCGTTTTCTCATGGCGCTGACATCGCGCAGTCCTGGCCTGGGGCCACCCTGATCGAGACCACGGGTCTGGGACATAGCGACCTGCTCCGCGATCCCTTGGTGATCTCCCAGGTGCTGGATTTCGTGGCTGGGGTTACTCCAACTCCTCGGCGCGCATCGCGAATCCCTCGCGGAGCTTGATATAGTCCATCAATCCGGTCCTAGACTACATCGGCGCGACAACCTCAGCGAGAGTGACCGGATCGTGAGAGGTCGAGGGGCTAGATTGAATGACGAGCGAGCGTACCCCTTAGATCCGAGGAGAGACCCATGTATCTCGTGCGAGAAATCTTCAATTGCAAGCCGGGCCAGGTGCGCCCGATGGTGGATAAGTTCCTCGCGATGGGCAAGCTGGGCGAAAAGGTTGGCATGCCGCACATGCGGGTCATGACCGACCTCTGTGGGGAGCAGTACTGGACGGTCGTTGCGGAGATGGAGGTGCCGAGCCTCCAGGCCTTCGAGGATATGATGAAAAATCCTCAGGGTTCACCTGACGACATGAAGCAGATGGAGGAGCTCATGAAGGGCTATCACGATCTTGTTGATCACGGGAGGCGGGAGATCTACAAGATCGAGGGCTGACCGGCCCCTACTGCGCTTTCACCGCCGCCTTGGCTGCCTCCCGGCGCGCGTTCTCCTCTTCGACCAGCCGGTAGGCGATGTAGTACTTGAAGATGTTGGAGACGTAGGTCACGGTCTCGCGCCCAATGCGCTCGGACGCGATCTGCTCCACGTTGCCGAACCAGACGTTCGGGTTCAGTCGGCGCTTCTCGGCCTCCCTCCGCAACTGGCTGACCCGGCCCGGCCCCGCGTTGTACGACGCGAAGGTGAAGAGCGCCTTGTTCAGGTTGTCCATCGGCTCGTTCTCGAAATACGTGTCACGCACGGTGCGCATGTATTTGACGCCGGCATGGATGTTCGGCTCGAGTAACGTGATGTCCCCGACTTTCAGTGATGCGCCGGTCTCCGGCATGATCTGCATGATGCCGATGGCCCCGACCGGGCTCCTGGCGTTCTGATTGAGCCGGGACTCCTGGTATGCCTGGGCGGCCATCAGCAGGTAATCCACGTTGTACTTCTCGCTGTACTTCCGAAACAGGTCCACGACTGCGAGGAACGTCTTGCGCCCGTTCGCCGACGTGGCGCTCTGCACATAGGTCGCGTCAACCAGGTATTTGCGCTGGAGCTGGTCGCCAAAGGCCGATCCCAGCCCGTACTTCCCCATGAACGTGTTCAGAGCGGCGAGCAGCTGCGGGTTGTTCTTGCGGACCGCGATGCCGAGGCTGCCGCCGGTCTGCAGCGCCACATTCTCATGGACGAGGATGTTGGGAAAGATCTTGCTCCAGAAGGCAGCGAGGTAGTCGTCCACGACGATGGAGGGGATCAAGCCCGCGTTCACCATCTCGAGCAGGTCATCGTCCTCCAGGTTCGCCGGAGCCTCCTCAATCAGCACCGGAGGTTTCCCCTCGGCTTTGAACTTCTCGCTGAGCGCCAGCAGGTTCTGGTAATAACCGCCGAGTTTGCGGGCGAAGACTTCCCTGCCTGCCAGGTCCTCAAGGGAGCCGATCGTCGGCGCGCCGGGGCCGGTGACCAGGATCTGCTTGACGTTCATCCGGGTGGGGTCGCTGAAGTCGACGTACTGCTGCAGCTCGGGTGTCACCGGGACCTGTGCCGCAACCATGTCCACCTTGCCGTCGACGAGTGCCGGCAGCAGCATTTCGCGCGGCAGAGGGAAGAAGATCACCGAGATTTTGTTGCCCGTGCCGGTGTTGAAGTGGGTGTTGAGCCGTTCCTCCATGAGCTGGCCGTACTCGTACGCGATGCCGCGTTGCTTGCCCCGGTCGATGAAATAGAAGGTGCGATTGAACGTCACGCCGACCCGGACGGCTCGTCGCTTGACCAGCTCGTCGAGGTCGCCGGTAAACGGTGTCAGCACGGCCTCGCGCACCGAAAGCGGCAGCTGGGTTTCGAGCTCGGAGGGCGGCAGTGGAATCGGAACGTCCGCGATTGGCGGTTTCTCGGCTGCCGGCTTGTCGCCGCTGCACGCGGTGACTGCCACCACGCCAACGAGCAGAACAGCGGTGAGATCGATCTTCGCCTTCATGATTTTACCTGCTTCACATCCGAGGGCTACTTCGCAGCTCCGCTCCCAATAGGCGGGTGGAGCAGGGATGCCGCAAGGTGGGGCCGCCTGCCCTTTAGGGCATCCCGATCAACGTACGACTTGCGCAGCCGCTCTCTGCATGCAGGTGATGGCGCCGGCCCCTGCCAGTGTCGTGGGTGACGCTGTCAGGGCTCGAATCATGATCCGTTGTGCGGGAAACGGGGCAACCTGCCCCAAGAACTTGGCCACTGAATTGCGAAGTCCAATTGGCCCCGGTGGATTCGAACCACCATTCTCGGATCCAAAGTCCGATGTCCTGCCGTTGGACGAGGGGCCAGTGCGGGTGGGGGAAACTTAGTTGGACGGGAAAGAAGGAGAAGGGAGACAGGAGACAGGAGACGGGAAAAGCGGAACAGCAGCAGAAGAGATCGGGAAACGGTATTCCCGAGAGCCCGAACTCTTCGCCGCCGTCCCCCCTTCCCAGTAGGGAAGGGGGACAGGGGGTTAGGTCCGGATTGATTAGTTGTCATTAGCAACTATCTTAACCTACCCCCAGCCAGTCGGGCCTGATGGTCAAGAAATCCCTCCAGCACGCCGCCGCCGAGCTCTACGCCGCCGCCACGGCCTTCATCCGGATCTACCAGTTCCGGGACCGGGACCAGGCCCTTCGCTTCGGGCTCACTGTAGTCCAAGCCTACACTCTCGACATCCTGCTTACGGCGGGCGGAGTGGGACTCACCGGTCTCGCCCAGGCGCTGCGGCTCGACAAGAGCACGACGAGCCGTGTCGTGTCGGGAATGACGCGGCGCGGCCTGGTCGAATGGTCGCGACCGGAGCACGACCGGCGGGCCAAGGAAATCCTGGCCTCGCGGGAAGGGAAGCGCCGCTACGTGCGACTCCGCCGAGCCATCGTGGAGGACAACGCTCGACTCCTGGCCTCCTACTCGCCGGCTGCCCGCCAGGCCGCCATCACCATCCTCTGGCAGCTCGCCGCTCGCGCCGCCGGCAGCTCTCAGTCCTAGCGGGAGATCCCGATGCCCACGATCCCCCAGGAACTCCGCTACGCCGTACGCTCGCTGCGGCGTTCTCCACTGGTCTCCTGCTTCATCGTCGCCACCCTGTCGGCATGCATTGCGGCAGTGGCCACGGTCTTCTCGCTGGCCGATGTGGTCCTGATTCGTGGTCTGCCCTACAACCACCCGGAGCAACTGGTTTGGATTTCATCGGTGTCGCCCGACCGGCCCGACCGCCCATTCCAGCTCCCCGAGTTCATGGACTACCGGGCGCAGGCCAGGTCGGTGCGGATCGCGGGCTACGCCAGCTGGAGCGGGATCGTCGAGACCCGATCGGGCTCGGTGCGGCTTCAGGGTCTCAGGATGTCGGCCGACGCGCTCTCGATCCTGGGTGCGACACCCAGCCTGGGCCGCCTGCTCAGCGCGGTGGACGACAAGCCGGGAGCGCCGCGGGCAATCATGCTGGGCTACGGCTACTGGCGGCGCGAGTTCGGTGGTGACCCGGGAATCATCGGTCGGACCCTGCCGGTCAACGGCGAGCGCTTCACCGTCGTCGGCATCCTGCCGCGGTTCCTGCCTCTGCCGGTGCGCGACGTGGACGCAGTCGTTCCGCTCGATCCGGAGAGCGATCCACTTCGGAACGAGCGGAACTCCGTCAGTTTCATCCGGGCTTTCGGTCGGGTGCTGGCACCGGCGACAGCCGCGGCGGCGGATGCCGAGCTGAACACCATCGCCGGACGTCTGCGGGAGCAGTTCCCCACCGAGTACGCGATGAAGATCGGGGCCAGGGTCACACCGCTCCGAGATTATCTCGCGAAGACCTTGAGGCCGACGCTGCTCATCCTCCTCGTCTGTGTCTCGCTGATGGTGGCCGTGGCCCTGGCCAACATGCTGAATCTGCTTCTGGCACGTGCGGTGGGACGGCAGGGAGAGACCGCGATTCGTCTGGCCCTCGGTGCATCGAGCCCTCGCATCGCCATGCAATTCCTGCTCGAAGGTGTCTTGCTGGCGGTGACGGCGGGTGCCATCGGCAGCTGGCTTGCCCACGGCGCGATCTCTTATGGCGTCTCTCACCTGAGCGGCATCGCGCCCCGGATCGAAGAGGCCCGTCTCAGCCTTCCCGTGCTTGGCCTGGTATTCGGGGTTTGTGCGATCGCGATACTGCTCTTCAGCCTGGTCTCCATTCTCATCGCGCGCACGGCGTCGCCGCAGGCGGTGCTTCAGGGCCTGGGGCGATCGGGCACCGGCTCCCGCGCCCAGGCGCGGCTGCGCTCATCCTTCGTCGTCGCGGAAATCGCGCTCGCTCTCCTTATCACTGCGGCGACGGCTGGCTTGCTCCAGAGCCTTGTGGTACTCCAGCGAGTCGAGCTGGGATACCGCCCCGACTCGGTCTTCATCGGCCGAGTGTCGTTGCCGCCCAGGAAGTACCAAACGCCTGAGGACCTGGCCCGCTTCGCGACGACATTCGGCACGGCGCTGAACGCGTCGCCCGGTGTGGTCGTTGCCGGAGGGGTCACCAGCTCTCCACTCAGCGGTTGGATGGCGTCGGTTCCCTTCGCGCCGACCGCTGGCGCGCCCACCCTGCGACGTGACTGGCCCTCGGCGACCTATCGGGCGGTGTCGCCCGGGTATCTCGAGGCGATCGCCGCGCGCCGGATCGCGGGACGCCTCATTAGGGAGCAGGACGACGTCGCAGCTCCGCCTGTCGCAGTGGTGAATCGCACTCTTGCGGACACCTGGTTCGGGGCGAGCGGGGCGGTGGGGAGGGAGCTCCAGATAGACGACAACAACTCAGGGCCCCGGGTGGTGACGATCGTAGGCGTGGTGGACGACCTGCGCGAGCTGGACCTCGAAGGCCCCATCGCGCCCCAGGTGTTCATCGCCTTGAGTCAGATCCACCCCGACGCGGCTTCGCTGGCGGTGGGCACCCAGTTCTGGGCCGTCCGCCTCCGGAGCGATCCCGGCGCCTTCCAGCCGACCTTCCTCAAGGTGTTGCGCGAGGTGGATCCGGCCGTGGGGTCGGCGCTGCTGAGCGACCTGCGCTCCTACGTAGACGCTGCAATTGCGCCGAGGCGCTTCAGCGTGGGACTGCTGGCGGCCTTCACCTCGATTGCGTTGCTGCTCACGATGCTTGGTGTGTACGGCGTCGCCGCCTACGCCGCAGAGCAGCGGCGGCGAGAGATCGGGGTTCGGATGGCGCTGGGGGCCACACCGTTCGGCATCATCCGGCTCATGCTCGGTCGAACTCTGCGGCTGGCTGCGATCGGGATCGGGATAGGGCTGATTGGAGCGAAGCTTACCGGAGGTCTCATGTCGCACCTGATGTTCGGTGTGACCCCGGGAAGCCCGGTGCTCCTCGCCCTGGTGAGCGGAATCCTGCTGATCACCGCCCTGGTCGCGAGCTGGGTGCCAGGCCGGAGGGCGGCGAAGACGGATGTGTTGAGGGCGCTCTCGGCGGACTGACTCTAACGCCCTGTCCCTGTCTACCTAACCCCCTGTCCCCCTTCCCTATTGGGAAGGGGGAACGCGTTTGACGTATGAGAAAAACCCCCTTCCTCGGGGAACTCGACGCTGCCGTCCTCCCTTCCAAGTAGGGAAGGGGGACAGGGGGTTAGGTCTAGGTCCGAGGGAGATGGGGCTAGGTGTCAGCCCTCGTCACGCGACTTCAGTTGCTGGGCCGGTTCACCAGCTAGCACCCCGCCGCGCGACGGGACACTGTCGGTGGCGGCGGGCACCCGTCGGTGGTCAACGTCGGGATGCGGCCCCCCTTCACGTCCCATCCGGAAGGTGTGAGGTCTTTGATCGTCCTCTTGCTAAGGGAGAGTCGTTTGGTGGCCCCAGGCTTACCTGCGGCTGGCTTCTTCGAGCTCATACCTACCTCCTGACAACGGCGTTGATGTGGAGCCACGACCGGCTTGTGATTCGGGGCGGTCGGGGCAAATGCCTGTATCTCCTAAACCGGGACGTGGAGGCGAATCCCGACAACGTCGCTGCGTTCCCCCTTCCCAGAAGGGAAGGGGGACAGGGGGTTAGGTAGCCCGATGGACCGGGGGTTAGGTCAGGTGTCGGCAGTTCCCCCCGTATTGCGATGTATGGAGTGTCAGATCGTACACGCACCCTATCGAAAACAGATGCATCCGCATCCGTATGAAGGAGTTAGTCATGGACCAGTCGCTGGTGAATTCAGGCTTCGATATCGAGCTGCTGATCGGTGGGCGATACATCGCCTACATGCTGCTCTCATTTTCCGAAACGGGTGCCTTGCCCCTCAAGGTGCCGACGGACATAGGCTCGGTGGACGTCTTCCAGCCGGATGACGTCGACCGGCTGTACGAGCCTCACCCGGACGCGATTCCTCTCACCGCCTCCGCTGATTCCTTCAAGACTGAATTGATCTTTGGTCACCCGTCCGGGGCGAACGTCAGGGTAGACGTGGAAGTTTTCACGCGCGGCGAGTTCATCTCGGCTTTCGCCAGCTTCGCGCTGATCCACGACACCGATTCACAGGGGAACCAGACCAACCATCGCCTTCGCATTGAAGTCCTGGCGATCGAGCTGACCCCGGGGCTCCTTGGCCTCCTCCTCGCCTCTGGGTCGACCCTGGACAAGATGCTGGAACAGGTGAAGGACCAGGTGGACCGGGATGTCCCGCTGCCCTTCATCGGCGCTGGCAGCGACGTGGCCTCGGTCGCGTTTCGCCAGCTTCCCTCGCTCGACGGCGGCCCGGTCGCGATCGGCGTCTATCTGAACTTGCGGCTGCGCAACGGTGGCAACCCCACCGACTTCCTGCCCGACCGGGGCGACATCTTCGCCGGGATGAACTTCCTCGAGGAAGGTCAGGACATCGCCTTCGCGGTGCGGGACGACTTCTTCCAGGATCTTTCGGCTCACCAGAAGTTCCTCTTCGCCGAACCGAAGAATGATGGGAGCGGCGAGTTCAAGTTCCCGCTTCGCCGCGACCTGTTCGATCCGACCAGCGAGGAGATCGGCCAGCTGTTCAGCGTCTCGATCGGCCCGGGCATCAATCCCCAGAATGGGCAGCTCACCGGGGAAATCAGCGTCAAGATTCGCGGCGAGTACTTCGTGGACAACTTCTTCGATCCGGATTTCACCTTCACCCTGACCCTGGTTCCCAACTTTGACGACGGGGTCATCACCTGGTCTCACAAGACCGACCTGAGCTCCGACCTGGCGGCGATCCTTTCATTCCTCGTGCTGGGCTTTGTGGGTCTGATCGGCTACGCCGTCGCGACCGACATCGTGGCCGATGACCTGGTGGACGAGGATCAGCAGAAACAGATGTCACGCTTCCTGGAGTCGCTGCCGACCCAGGTTCCGACCGAGCTGGTCCGCTGGGACCCGTTCTATGTCACCAAACACCAGGTCATGGCGCGGGTGGACGAATGGATCGTGAACGGCAAAGGCATCGCGTTTAGCGGGCGCGCGGCACTGGGTAAGGCGACCGAGCCGGTGGACCACGTTGTGCTCCGTAACGAAGTCCGCAACAGCCTCTTCGAGATAGAACGCTACGAGTACCGGGTGCGGGATCAGGTCAGGAATGTCATTCCGCGCGATCCATCCCAGACTTTCTCCGCCACCGACCGGCTTACCTGGGTCCAGAACGCGACCGACCCGATTCTCTTCGGCTTGACCGATGCCGAAATCGTGGCGCGATTGGACGCGAAGAAGATCATCGGACGGCAGGATCTCCTGCCCAAGAAGGTCCACCTCGACGATCACAAGATCTTCCGGATGCTCTGCATCACCCCGCTCGAGGTGAAGGAGCAGATCCGGATCGTCGAAAACAGGTTCAAGAGCGAGACCCGGACCCAGATCTCCAACGATCAGGGGGCTGCTCTCCGTGAGGAGGCCCGAGCCGAACTCGAGGCCGAGCTCGGTATGCCTCCCACCCAGGCGCAGATCGACGAGCGGTTCCGGCAGAAGCTCGATGCGCTGGTGAAGGAAGCGTTCGATGCCTACAAGGAGAGCGCACAGTACGAGCAGGATATCGAAGCGGCGGTGGACAGCATACTCCGCCTCGACATGGCTCCCAACGAGTACGGGCTACTGCAGCGACGGGGGATTCTGCAGGTGGTAGGCTTCGACCTGATCGAGCGGCACAATCGCAAGTTCCGGCCCGGGACCACCATCCTCTATTACCGGGACCGTCCCGACTTCGATCCGCGGGATAACCTGCTGAACATGCTGAAGTACGCAGTGGATCACACGGCGGCGCCGAATTAGGCGGTTAGGCGGGACGGCCGTAAGGCGGTAGGCGAGAACAATGAGACTGGCGACGGTCAACGAGGTTGCCGCCTTCCCGCCCTACCGCCCTACCGCCTCGTTCCCACTCTCCGCCAGCAACCTCACGAGCGTCGGGAAATCCACCGGCTTCACCAGGTGGTAGTCGAACCCGACGTCTTTCGATTTCCGCCGGTCCTCCTCCTGGCCCCAGCCCGTCAGGGCGATTATCAACATCTCGCGGCCCCATGGTTGGGCCCGGATCCGGCGGCAGACCTCGAGGCCGTCGAGGTTGGGCATCCCGATGTCGAGCAGCACAACGTCGGGCCGGATGGTCTCCGCCACTTCGATCGCTTGGAGTCCCTCGTTCGCGGTGTGCGCTTCGTTCCCCGAAATCTTGAGCAGCATGGCGAGGGAGGAGGCGGCATCGGTGTTGTCGTCCACCACGAGAACGCGGCGAGGCTTGGTCGTCGCGGGCACCTGTTGCGGTGTCGCTCCATTGCTCGGCTGTGGTGCGTTCATGATCGGGAGACGCACGACGAACTCGCTTCCCTTGCCGGGCCCTTCGCTGTTGGCGGTGACACCGCCCTCGTGCATTTCGACGAGACGCTTCACCAGCGTCAGCCCGAGCCCGAGCCCGCCGTGCGATGCTTCACCGGTCCGTTCGACCTGGGTGAACATGTCGAACACGCTGGCAAGACGGTCGGAAGGAATCCCCATCCCGGTGTCCTTCACCTTCACCAGCACCTCGCTCCCCGCCTGCTCGACCGTCACCGCGATGCTCCCTCCCGCCGGCGTGTATTTGCAGGCGTTGTTGAGCAGGTTGCCGAACACCTGGACCAGTCGGGCAGCGTCGGCGTTGAGGGAGATGGGCCGTGGCGGAAGGCTGACGCTCAAGCACTGGTTCTGCGATTCTGCGAGGGGCTTCCAGGCCTCGACGGCCTGGCCGATGATCTCTGCCAGGTCTGCCCGATCCCGCACGAGCGCGATCTTGTTGTGGGTAATACGGCTCACGTCGAGCAGGTCATCCACCAGGCGCACCAGCTGGGCCAGCTGGCGTTCCATTGTCTCGTGGGCCTGATCCGTTTCGCCGCTCTGCCCGCTGCGCTTTATGATCTCCAGCGTGTTGCGCAGCGGAGCGAGCGGACCTCGCAACTCGTGGGAGAGCAGGGCCAGGAACTCATCCTTGCGCCGGTCGGCCTGCTGCAGCTCGGCCAGTAGACCGTGGATCCTTTCTTCTGCCTTCTTCCGTTCGCTGATGTCCCTCGCAATCTTCGAAGCGCCCACTACCTGGCCCGATTCATCCAGCACTGGAGAAACGGTCAGAGAGATCTGAATCTGCTCGCCGTTCTTGCGGACCCGCACGGTTTCGAAGTGATCGACCCGCTCACCGGCTCGGATCCGGCGGAGAATCTCCTTCTCCTCGTTCTGCCGGTCGGAGGGGATGATGATCGTGATGGGACGGCCGATGGCTTCCGCCGCCGAGTAACCAAAGAGTCGCTCGGCAGCTGCATTCCAGCTCTGAATCATTCCGTCCGCCGTCTTGCTGACAATTGCATCGTCGGAAGACTCGACGATGGAGGCGAGGAGGCTGGAGGGACGCTGAGAAGCTCTCTTGGCCTCTCCGAAGCCGACAATGATTGCGCAGGTAAAGAGATATGCGGCGAGTCCGACGAGCGCTGGCGCATTGAAGACGAAGGTACCCCGCGGTGCAATGAAGAGGTACGAGCAGGCAAGGTATCCGAGGACAATCGCAACGAGTGCGGGGCGATAGCCCCCGATCCACACGCCGAAGGCGACCGCCCCATAGAGCGTCACCAGCGCCAGCGAGTCACCCATGATCGGGTCCAGCAGCCAGCGAAGCAGTACGGCCAGGCCAACCGCCAGAAGAGTCAGACCATAAGCGACTACGGTTCTACGCAAAGCAGCCTCCAAATCACGAAACCTGAAACGCTCTAGGAGTTGTCATTCCTCGCTGCGTTCGGAATGACACCTTCCGTCTCCCGTCTCCCGTCTTCCTATCTACCCTCCCACAACCACAGCCTCCACCTCCCCAAACTTCCGCCCCAGCATCATCACCGCATCGTCTCGCATTCCATCACTCTTATACACGGCAAACAAGGCCGACCCCGATCCGCTCATGCGGCAAACCAGGGGATGGGTCTTGGCCAGCGCTTCGAAGGCTTGGCGGATCTCGGGATGATGGCCGAAGACGGCGGATTCGAAATCATTTCCGGCCAGGCGGCCGATACTGCCCCAGCTCGAGAGGCTGTCCTGATCCAGCGCGATAGCGCCGCGACGTCCGGTATCCCGATGTGCCACATCTACCCAGTGATAGGCCTCGGCGGTGGAGACTCTGATCTTGGGGATCAACAATAGTCCGGGCGCTGGTGGAAGCGGTGACAGCCGTAACATCCGTTCACCACGACCCCACGCGAGAGCGAGCCCCCCGCCAGAAATAAAGAAGGGTACGTCGCTGCCGAGTTTGGCGGCGAACTGAAGAAGCTCGTGACGGGGGACTGCGTCTTTCGCGAGTTGATTCACGGCAATAAGGGCGCTGGCTCCATCACTCGAGCCACCGCCTAATCCGGCCTTAACCGGAATCCGTTTAGTCAGGGTAAGTCGGACCCCGAACTTTCTGCCCGTGGCCTCGAGTACCATCTCCGCGGCTCGCACTGCGAGGTTCTGCTCCGCGGGTCCAGTATCGGCACCTGTTACCTCCAGCGCAACTGCACCCCCCTCTACCCGCTCGGCGCGCAGGGTGTCGGCCAGGCTGATCCGGCAGAACAGGGTCTCGAGGTTGTGGTAGCCGTCAGCTTCGCGGGCCAGCACGCGCAACAGCAGGTTGACTTTGGCGTGCGCCGCCAGCTCAACGGTGGTGCTCACCCCGGCGATTTCCTGAGGTCACGGAGCCCGATGTTAGTGCGGGCCACCGACCAGGCACCGAGCAGGGTGATGGGAATGAAGGTCGTGATGTGGTAGGAGAAGGCGTAGGTCGCCGCCAGGCTCGCGTCCACGTGGTAGAGCCCGAGGACCGCGATGATCGGCGCCTCGAAGACGCCCACATATCCCGGCGTCGAGGGCACCGCGATGCCGAGCATGATGAGACTCTGCATCAGTAACGCCCCGGCGAAGCTCACCTCGATGCCGAAGGCCGCGAACATCACATAAAAGGAAAGGGCGCTGAGCCCCCAGATAGTGAGGGACCAGAGCACCACACCCAGGATCCGCACCGGAGACTGAAGCGCCGACAGTCCCTGGCGGATGCCTTCAATGATGGTGACCAGCCGGTCGGCCACCTTGGGGAAGGGGACCAGCTTCCGGATGGTGGCCTCCGCCGCTCTGGGAAAGGCGACGACCGCTCCTGCGAGCCCGAGGCCGGCCACGGCCGCGATCCCCACGAAGGTTGCCAGTCGTCCCATGTGGACCCCGCCGACTTCGGCATCAGCGGGCAGGCCAGCCAGCAGCAGACCCAAGCCGAGGAAGAATCCCACGGTCAGCGCATCGAACATCCGCTCGACTGCGATCGAGCTCAGTGCCGCGGTGAAGCGAACGTGGGCGAGCCGCGTAGCCGCGAAGGTGCGCAACACCTCTCCGATCCGGAGCGGCAGCACGTTGTTCGCCATGAAGCCCATCGCGATGGCGTGCCAGAGAGGACCCGGCGGCAGCCGACTCCCGTCTTCGGCGCGGAGCAGCAGTTGCCAGCGGAAGATGCGGAGCACGAAGGTGAGCGTCGCCAGAACGACGCCCGCGATGATCGGAAAGAGCCGGGCCTCCCTCAAGTGGAGGAGGACCTCGGCGAAGTTCACATCTTTGAGTGACCACCACAGTAGCGTCGCGGAAACGACGATACCGAGGAGAGCCTGCCAGATCGGCGGGCGCTGGGAGACGGGTGGGGACGACAAGCGCGACTACTCGACCTGGGCCAGATCCACGAGGTCGAGCAGTTCCTCGACAAGGGGCCGTAAGACGGCGCCGGCTGCATGGGATGCCATCGCGTCCTGGATTTCCAAACGCACGGCGGCGGCCCGGGTGAGCGCGCTCCGGCCCCGATAACAGAGTGCGGCGATCTCCACTACCGCGGGCTCGGGTGGCGCGGCGACCGGCGGCGGAGGGATAGGCGACGGGGCGACGGGCGACGGGGCGACGCGTGGTGTCGGTTTGATCAACTCTTCCAGCGAGGCGCCGTCGAGCCCGTTCTCCGCGACCAGCCGCTGGTACTTGAGCAGGCTCGCGAGGATGCCGGTGTCTTCCGCGTTCGGGGCGGTTTCGTCGTCGGGGACGAGCGCCTCGATGGGCACGACTTCTTCCTTGCCGGCGGGCGGCGGTGCGACAGAGGCGACAGGAGATGGCACTACCGGTGGCAGCGGCGACGGGGCGACTGGTGCTGCGGCCGAAACGATGTTCCGAACATCCTGCGCGAGCGCCGCGACCGCTTCGGCGAGCCCGCTCCGCCCGCCCGATTCGCTCACGGCGCGCAGCCTGGATCCGATCTGGCGAAGAATCGCCGCGAAACGGCGATGCTGCGACGCCGCACTGCCATCACCAATCGCGTTCCGAGTCGCCGCCGAGAAGTTGTCCAACGCTTCGGCGAGCGGGTGATCGGTAACGTCGTGGCTCAGGATCTGGAGCACGCCGGAGAGCGAATGCAGCCGCAGACTCTGCATCGTGGGAGATCCTGCCCGCTCCAGTTCATCTGCCGCCTGGCAGAGGTGCTCACCTCGGCTCACCAGTTCCGCCGCAACCAGCTCGACTCGGGGCGCAATCTGGGGCGCCGTCCCCCGACTCACCACTCCCGGCTCGCCATCGGGGAAGAGGGTCTCGATCGGGACCACCGCGGTCTGCGGCGGCTCGGCCTTGAGCAGGAGGGCCGCGAACTCGCGGCACTCCGTCGCCTCGGGATCGGGTTTACCCTGTTCGGCTACATCGCGCGCGGCGCGGGCCAGCGCCTGTGCCGCCGCGGCGAGCAGCTCGCTGAGCAGGGAACCGGCGCTGCCGCTCAACGCATTGCTGCTCCGCTCCACGCCGTCGAGGATCTCGGCGAGGGGAGGGAAGTCGGACAGCGCGGCGAGACCACGAAGCGGTTGCATCCGGCGCAGGACTGCCTGCATCGGCTCGTGTCCGGAGGGGGAGCCGCGCAGTGACCGGCCGGCCTGATCCAGCGCGCTCGCCACCGTAGCCGCTTCCCGCGCGAGAAAGGCGCGGACTCCTGCCTCACTCACGCCGCTGATGCCACCCGACCCGGGACCGGCCATCGCTTCGAGTCGCATGGCGAGCCGTTCGGCGCGACCGCTGTCGTCGGGCGTCCACTTGGCCACGTGCCGGACGAGGTCCCGCATCTCGTCCACCGCCGCGGCGACCAGCGTCGCGGTCTCCATGTCCCAGGGGCGTCGCCCATCCCGATAGGCCCGGAGCACGTGTTCGAGGCCGCTCGCGGCACGGGCGATGAGGTGCTGGTTGGCCATGAGCGCGCTCCCGCGCAGCGCTCTGGCGTAGCGCACCAGCTCATCCGGGCGCGGTGCGGTTCCACCGGACACGAGGGCACCAAGCCGCTCGAGATACTCGCCGGCTTCGTGGGAAAAGAAGTCGTCAATACCGAGCGGCTGGGTCATCGCGGACTCGGGTAAAGGCTCAGATTCCGGTGAAGGCGAAGGAGAAACACCCTAAGTGTAGGAATCCCCAGCGTTTCGGTCAATTCGTCCGACCGCTAGCGGGGCACCAGACGGCGCATCTCGCTTACCGCTTCGTGCATGCCGGTGAGAATCGCCCGGCTCATCACGCTGTGGCCGATGTTGAGCTCTTCGATCGAATGAACCGCGGCAACCGGCGCGACGTTAAGGTAGGTGAGACCGTGACCGGCGTGGACTGCCAGTCCGATTTCTGAGCCATGGCGGGCGGCGTCCTTGAGCTGCTCCAGCGCGGCTGGACCCTGGCGCCAGGTGTGGGCGTAACGTCCGGTGTGTAACTCGATGGCGGGAACGCCCAGTTCACGGGCGCGGTCGATGCTCTCGCGGGTCGGGTCGATGAAGAGGCTCACCCGACAGCCGGCGCCCGTCAGCCGACTGATGGCCTCGACCAGGCGAGGCTCCTTCCGGGAAAGATCGAGGCCGCCCTCGGTGGTGATCTCCTGCCGGCGTTCCGGCACCAGGGTTGCCTGGAAGGGCTGGAGCCGGCAGGCCAGCCCGACGATTTCGGCGCTCGAGGCCAGCTCGAAGTTGAGCACCGTGCGAACCGAGCGGGCCAGGCGTTCCAGGTCCTTGTCCTGCATGTGCCGCCGGTCTTCGCGCAGATGGGCCGTAATGCCATCGGCGCCAGCGGCTTCGCAGACTTCGGCGGCTGCGACCGGGTCCGGTTCGTCAGTCTTGCGCGCTTCGCGCAGAGTCGCGACGTGATCGACGTTGATGTAAAGACGCATGACGGTTGATGATGTAAAGACCTGCGACGGTTGATTGAGACCCTGTGCTTGTTTAACTTGCGCCACTCTTTTGCGGAGTGCGCCTGCGTGACGAGATCGCCAGCGATAGTCTGCCTGATGACGCTACTCGTAGGATGCGGCGGCGGTGGCAGCGCGGCATCCCCGGCACCCGCCAGTACGAGCGATAGCCCGGAGACAGCGGTCAAGAACTTCATGCAGGCGATCGCCGACAGCAATATCACCCGGATGACGCAGCTCTGGGGCACGGCCAAGGGATCGGCCGCGGAAACCAAGAAGCCGGACGATTACGAAAAGCGGATGGTCATCACGCAGCTGTACCTGCGCGGCGCGCAGTACCGGATCATCCGGGTCGATCCGGTCACCGACGATCCGACGCGGCAGCTGGTGACCGTCGACTTGAACCGCGGCGAGTGCACCAAGACGGTACCCGTCACGGTGGTCAAGAGCGGCAATGACTGGATCGTCAATCAGATCGACCTGAACCTGGCTGGGACTCCGGTGCGGCCGTGCGACCCGTCGGTGCCCGAAGAGCCGAAGCAATAGTCAGTCGGTAAGCTCGATCAGGATTCCCGAGGTGCTCTTGGGGTGGACGAAGGCGACACGGCGCCCACCCGCACCCGGACGAGGGTGCTGGTCGACGAGCTGGTAGCCGGCGCGGCGGCAGGAATCCAAGGCCTCGTCCAGATCGGGGACCCGGTAACAGATGTGGTGAATGCCGGGACCGCGTTTGGCCAGGAACTTGGCCACGGGACTATCGGGGGTGCGGGGCTCCAGAAGCTCGACCTCGGTGTCGCCGAAGTGCAGCGAGACGATCATCGCCCCATCGGACAGTTCGGGGCGGCCGGGGGCGAGACCAAGAACCTCGGTATAGAAGGTAAGGGCTGCGGTGATGTCCTCCACCGCGATGCCGACATGGGCGATCCTGGGACTGGAAATCAGGGGAGCCTCCGGGGAGGATATCACAGGTTCGCGTCCGGCCTACGGGGCGGGCGCCAGTATCTGGTTCTGGAAAGGATCATAACGAATGTCGAGCAGCAACGTCACGCATGTAACTGACGAGTCGTTCCCCTCCCAGGTGGAGCAGAGCGAGGGCCTC
>DATBGE010000107.1:0-10668 GCA_036558125.1 Gemmatimonadales bacterium
CCCCCACCCCTAGGGGGGCAATATCTCGAGTCAGCGTCCTCGCGTGATTATCTAGAAACCGAAGAACAGCGCGAAATCGACGCGCCCGCGTAACAGCACCGTAATCGTCAGTCGTCGCCGGTGTCCTTGTCCACCCGCGCCATGAAGCACCCAGCCTCCGCATTCCTTATATGCACATACCGGACGCCGGGAATGGCGAACGCCTCGGCGATCAATTCCTCGGCCGGCGTCCCGTTGACCAGGGTCTGGAGCGCCAGCTTCCCACCGGACAGGTACCCCTCGATCACCATGGGAAGTTTGCGAAAGTCGTCCGGCAAACTCGCCGCGTCGTACCGCTCGCACGCTTCGGCGTGGATGAAGACCGGGCCCGGTGCTGGCAGACTTCCCGGCTCGGAGAACGGCTGGTAGGTGAAGAGGATTCGGTCCTCCTCTCCTACCGTGAAGGTCCTGAGGCACAGACGACAAGGCCCGGTGCCTTTGGCCACTTCCTGGTAGGCAGGGTGGCCGTATTGCGGGGAGCGCCGAGTCTGCCGGACCTCGTCGGCGAGGGCGTTTGTGATGCCGGCGTAACGGAAGGTGGCCATGCTCGAATCTCGAAAGAGTCGACCATGATACCGGGTTCTCCGCAGAGAGCTATCCGGTTCTTGCCGTCGAATCCCGAATCACCGCTCGAGTGCATGGGCACAATGTCATATCTCAGTAAGTTGCTGGGTTTTCCGATAGCCCTGGTCCATCCCGCACCACTCGTTGGAACTTCCCAGTCCAAGGACAGAACTGGGGGCCACCCGGCACGTTCCGAGTCGAAGCAAGGGCCCAATCTGGCCTAGCTCCACCCAAGCGAGTAATCCCTTTGGGCAGGCCTAAAGTCATTGCAACTACCTCCCGATCCTTACACCTTCGAAGAGCCAGTCGACACAGCAACCCCACGTTTGATCGTGCTGCTCTTTCGGTCGGCAATTGTCCTAGGCTGCGAGCTGAAGAGCGTTTCGCGCTCTCGTCGCCAAATCTCCGCAAGCTCCGAGGGTCATGATTCTTGTCCTCGACAGACCAGGACCAGGTTGCTTCCAACGATGCGCTCGGCGACGGTGGAAAACCCGTCTCCTCTTCGACTCTCTCGCATCACCTCACTCGTGAGATCCCGATGACGTCCTAGCGCGCTCCGCTACACTGGCCGCGGATGGTTTGCCGCCAGGACACGATTTCTTCGCAGGTCTAAAGACAAGTTCATAGCCTTCCCAGACCAGATTCACAGGCGGGTTCTCACATTGGCGTTCATTGGCTGGCAGCCTCGCGGCGCCAGCGAGCCGGCTGACGACCGCGAACGCGGAGAACGGGCCGACGATTCAAGGAGTGACTGATGAACGGATCGCAGCGTCCTCTCCGATTTCGCGTTCTCATTGTTGACGACGAACTCGCAGAGCCCTCCAGCGCCGGAGGTCGGGCCGTGGCTGCCCTGGCGGAGGCGCTCAGTGAGCGGTCGGTCGAGGTCCTCAAGGCGCTCTCCTTCGAGGATGGGATAGCCACGGTAGGATCGGATGCCGGATTGCACTGCATCCTGATCAACTGGACCCTGGGACGAAACAATAAGGAGTCCCATGCCCAGGCCACCGGACTCCTCCGCGGGGTGCGGGCCGGGAACGCCAAGATTCCGATCTTCCTGCTGGCGGACCGTCGCGGGATCGCCGGCAGCATTACGCCGGAGGTCGCGACTTTGTCGGACGAGTTCGTCTGGCTGCTCGAGGATACCTCGGGCTTCATCGCCGGCCGGGTGACCACAGCGATGGAGCGCTATCTCGAGGTATTGCTGCCACCCTTCACTGCGGCACTCGCCTCCTACAACCGGGAGCGGGAGTACTCCTGGGCCGCGCCCGGACATCAGGGCGGCGTCGCCTTTACCAAGTCCGCCGTCGGCCGCCTGTTCTTCGATTTCTACGGGGAGAATCTCTTCCGCACCGACATGGGCATCGAGCGCGGCGGATTGGGTGCCCTCCTTACTCACAGCGGTCCTATTGGCGAAAGCGAGAAGTACGCGGCGCGAGTATTCGGCGCACACCGGACCTACTCGGTGCAGGCCGGGACGTCGGGCTCCAATCGGACCATCATGTCCGCCTGCGTGGGCGATCTCGAAATCGCCCTGTGTGACCGCAACTGCCACAAGTCCATCGAACAGGGACTCGCCATCACCGGCGGGATCCCCGTCTTCCTGAGACCGACCCGGAACCGCTACGGCATCATCGGTCCTATCCCGCCGCAGCAGCTCTCCCCCAAATCCATTGCAAAGGCGATCGCGTCCAATCCCCTGGTGAAGCAGGCGCCACACGAACGACCGGTTTACGCGGTCGTGACCAATTGCACATACGATGGGATGTGCTACGACGCGGCAAAGGTGCAAGACCTCCTGGGACAGAGCAGCGATCGGGTTCATTTCGACGAGGCCTGGTACGGCTACGCCCGTTTTAACCCGATGTATCGGGACCGTTACGCGATGCGGGGCGACCCGTCTACCCATGCGGAAGACGATCCGACCGTCTTCGCCACCCATTCGACCCACAAGCTGCTGGCCGCCCTGTCGCTCACCTCATTCATCCACATCCGGGATGGGCGGGGCTCGATCGATCACGGCCGGTTCAATGAGGCCTACTGCGCCCAGGCCAGTACCTCGCCGCTCTACTCGCTCATCGCGTCGAACGAGATCGCCGCGGCGATGATGGATGGACCTGGCGGGCTGACCCTGACCCAGGGCGTGATCGAAGAGGCGGTGGCCTGTCGTCTCCTCGTCGCCCGGTTCTATCAGGAGTTCAAGGCCAAGAAGCAGTGGTTCTTCGCGCCCTGGAATGCCGATACGATCAAGGACAAAAAGACCGGGAAGAAGGTGCCGTTCTACAAGGCCTCGCCCGAGCAGCTGGCGACCGATCCCAACTGCTGGGTGCTGCATCCGGGAGAAGACTGGCACGGTTTCGCAGGTCTGCCGGACGGCTATTGCCTGCTCGATCCCATCAAGTTCGGCATCGTCTGCCCCGGCATGGGACGCGATGGCAAGCTCGAGAAGTGGGGGATCCCGGCCGACCTGGTCACCGCCTACCTCGGCCGCCATGGCATCGTCCCCTCTCGCACCACCGATCACATGGTGCTCTTCCTCTTCTCCGTCGGCATCACGAAGGGGAAGTGGGGGACGCTGGTCAACACCCTGCTCGACTTCAAGGCCGACTACGACCGCAACGCGCCGCTCGCCGAGGTGTTGCCCGGGGTGGTGGCGAAGGCCCCGTCGCGCTATGCCGGCAAGGGCCTGCGTGACTTGGGCGACGAGATGTGGGCTCACATGCGGCAAAGTCGCACCGGATACTGGCAGGCGCAGGCCTACGAGTCGCTGCCGACACCGGTGATGACTCCGCGGAAGGCCTTCCAGCAGCTCATGGCGGGCGGGGTTGAGAAGGTCCCGCTCAGCGAAATGGCGAATCGGGTGGTCGCGGTGGGCGTGATCCCCTACCCTCCCGGCATCCCGATCGTCATGCCTGGAGAGAACATCGGTCCGGCCGATGGTCCCTGGCTCACTTTCGTCCGCACCCTGCAGGAGTATGGTGAGCATTTCCCCGGATTCGCCAAGGAAGTGGAAGGGACGGAGGAACACGACGGCGAGTACCACGTGTACTGCATGACGGAGTAGAAGGGGGGCACCATGGCACAGCGTACAAGTGGCCTCCGGACGAGGAAGCGTGTCCTGGCCGCAAAAGCGAAGACCCGAACGCCGGTTGAACCGGTCACGGCGCCTGTCCTGCCAGAGCGCAGCACGACCGAGTTCCTGATCAAGCCGCCGGCGATTCCCTTTGCCTTCCACAAGCTTCTCAAGGTGGTGGCGATCGTGGATGGGCAGGACCCGCTGACCCGGCAGTTGTTGGATCACATTGCGGCCGAACGCTACGAGATCGAGGTGACCGACCGGTTTGACCGGGATGTTTCCGAGGACGCCGAAGTCGGCGCGTACATCGCCTGGATCGACGGCGAGCGCCTGGAGCAGGCCCGCAAACTCGCAACGGCCGTCCGCGCACTCGGCTATCACACGCCGCTCTGGGCGCTGGCCGACGCGCACCGGATCTCGGACCTGGCGGTCCTCGGGCTCACCGGTGAGGTCGATGGCTACATCTACCTGGGGCAGCAGACGCCCGCCTACTACGCCAAGCAGGTCATTGCGAGCATCGTGTCGTACGGGATGGGCCTCCTGCCACCGTTCTTCGGCGGGCTCATGTCCTACGACGCTGAAGGCAACGTCGCGTTCGCCTGCCCAGGCCATCAGGGCGGCCAGTTCTACCGGAAGTCTCCCGCCGGCCAGCTGTTCTTCAAGCATTTCGGCGAGAACATCTTCCGCAACGACTTGTGCAACGCCGACGTGGACCTGGGCGATCTACTGATTCATGAGGGCGCCGCGCGCGACGCACAGCGTCACGCGGCACAGGTCTTTGGCGCCGATAAGACCTATTTCGTGCTGAACGGCACCAGCACGTCGAACAAGGTGGTGACCAACGCCGTGCTCCGGCGCGGGGACCTGGTCCTCTTCGACCGCAACAATCACAAGTCGGTCCACCAGGGCGCGCTGGTACAGGCGGGCGCCATTCCGATTTACCTCCCGACAGCCCGCAATCCCTTCGGCATGATCGGCGCGGTCGATTGGGACGCGTGGGACGAGAAACGGCTCCGCGAGGAGATCCGGGCCAACCCGCTGGTGGATGACGCCGAACGGTCCGAGGCGCAGCGCCCGTTCCGGCTGGCTTGCATTCAGCTGGCCACCTACGACGGCACGGTGTACAACGTCCGCAAGGTGATGGAGAAGATCGGCCACCTCTGCGACTACATACTCTGGGACGAGGCCTGGATCGGCTACAACGCCTTCCACCCGCTATTCGAAGACCATAGCCCGATGCGGCTCAAGAAGCTGGGACCGGAGATGCCGGGATTGTTCTCCACCCAGTCGGTGCACAAGCAGGGTGCCGGCTTTTCGCAGGCGTCCCAGATCCACAAGCGGGACGGGCATATCAAGGGCCAGCGGCGCTACGTCGAGCACAAGCGTTTCAACGAGTCGTTCCTGATGAACGCCTCCACCTCGCCGTTCTATCCGCTGTTTGCCTCGCTCGACGTGAATGCCAAGGTGCACGAGGGTAAGGCGGGAGAGATGCTGTGGGACCGCTGTATCGAGCTCGGCATCGAGGCCCGGAAAAAGATCCGCGAATTCGGACACTACTACGCCCAGACCGGTCGGAGCGACGAAGAGAAGTGGTTCTTCGACCCCTTTGTGCCCGACGTGGTGACGATCCGCGGCTCCCAGTTCACCGAGGACGTCGCGGACTCCCGTTGGGAGGATTTGCCGACCGAGGTGCTCAAGCGCGAACAGCAGTGCTGGAATTTCCACCCGCGGGCCGCGTGGCACGGGTATGCGGGTTACGCCGACGGGTACGCGATGGTGGATCCCAACAAGCTCACCCTGCTCACCCCGGGGATCGACCGGCGGACAGGCAGGTACCTGGACTTCGGCGTACCCGCTACGGTGATCGCCAACTATCTGCGCGAGCAGGGGGTGGTACCCGAGAAGTGTGACTTGAACAGCATCCTCTTCCTGATGACCCCGGCCGAGGACGAGAGCAAGCTGAACACCCTGATCGCGAAGCTGGTCAAGTTCAAGAACCTCTGGGACCAGGATGCCCCGCTTTCGGTCGTGCTGCCGACTCTCTGTGCCGCGCACGGGGAGCGCTATGCCGGCTACAGCCTGCGCCAGGTCTGCCGGGAGATGCACGATTTCTATCGCCAGGCGAACATCAAGGACCTGCAGCGCCGCTGCTTCCGGGCGGAGAGTTTCCCGGAGCCGGTGATGACGCCGAAGGAAGCGTACGAGGCGCTGGTGGCCAACGAGGTCGAATACCTCCCCCTGGAGGAAATCAAGGGCCGCATCTCCGCGACGCTCGCCCTGATCTACCCGCCGGGAATTGGCGTGGTGGTCCCCGGCGAGCGCTGGGACAAGCGGGCGCAGCCGATGCTCGACTACTTCCTAGCCTTCCAGGAGTCATTCAACCGCTTCCCGGGCTTCAATTACGAGGTACAGGGTGTCTTCCAGGAGCGGGTCGAGGGCCGGGTCAAGTTCCACACCTATGTAATCCGCGAGTCGGGATCCGAGAGCAAAAAAGGAGGAGAGCGTGCCAGAAACCACTAAGAAGATGAGCCTGATCCAGCTGACGTTCATCGTCGCGGTGAACATGATGGGCTCCGGGATCATCATGCTCCCGGCCAACATGGCGCAGGTCGGGGCGATCTCCCTGCTCTCCTGGCTGGTCACCGCGGTGGGCTCGATGGCCATCGCGTACGGCTTTGCGCAGGCCGGCCTCTTCAACCAGCGGTCGGGAGGCATGGCGGCTTACGCCGAAGACGCCTACGGCAAGGACGGCTACTTCCAGGTGTTCATCCTGTACTTCCTCTCGCTGGCGATCGGCAACGTGGCCATCGCGACCTCGGCGGTGGGCTACCTGTCGACCTTCATGCCGTGGCTCTCGTCGACGCCGATTGCCACCTGTATCGGCGTGATTGCCCTGATCTGGCTGACAACCGCGGCCAACTTCGGCGGCCCAGGCATCACCGGCAAGATCGGCTCGGTCACGGTCTGGGGGGTCCTGCTCCCGGTCGGTCTGCTGTCGTTCGCCGGCTGGTTCTGGTTCAAGAGCGACGTGTTCAAGGAGGCCTGGAATCCCCAGGGGCTCTCGCTCGGGGAAGGCATGGGCTCGAGCATCTCGCTCACCCTGTGGGCCTTCCTCGGCATGGAATCCGCCGCCCAGAACTCCGACGCCGTGGAGAACCCCAAGCGCGACGTCCCGCTGGCATGCATGTTCGGCACCCTGGGTGCCGCCGTCATCTACATCCTGTCGACGGCGGTGATTCAGGGCATCGTTCCCAACGCGGAGCTGGCGAAGTCCACCGGTCCCTTCGGGCTGGCCTACGCCCACATGTTCAGCCCCGGCGTCGGTCGGATCGTGATGGGGCTGTCGGTGCTGGCCTGCCTGGGCTCGCTGCTCGGCTGGCAGTTCACCCTGGCGCAGACCGGCAAGTCGGCCGCGGACGAGCGCATGTTCCCGGCCCTCTTCTCCAAGGTGAACAAGATGGGAGCGCCGCTGGTCGGCATGGTCGTACTGGGCGTCGTGCAATCTGTCCTGGCCCTGTCCACGATCTCGCCGACGCTAAGCGAGCAGTTCAGCGCGCTGGTCAACCTAGCCGTGGTTACCAACGTGGTACCCTACGTCGTGGCATTGTCGGCGCTGATGTTGATGATGAAGGCCAATAACGTCCCGCAGGGGAAGTACCGACTGAACGTGGCGGTGGCGCTGGTGGCCATGCTCTACAGCGTCTACGCGCTCTGGGCCTCCGGGAAAGATGCGGTGATGGGAGGCATGCTGGTCATGGGACTCGCCTACATCGCATGGGGATTCCTCGCACCCCGCTTCGTGCCAGTGACGGCGGGCTCACCGACCGCCAAGGCCTGATCATGGCCACCGGAACCGTCGAAAGGAGAAGGGTTATGCACTCAGCAGGATGGGTGACCCCGCGCGGGCATCGGACCCGGTTTGTGGCTTGCGCCCTGGGAACCTTCATTCTCGCGTCATCCTCCGCCGGCGCGCAGCAGGCACAGACGCCGCGCATGAAGCCCACGAGCCAGACTGGGACCACTACGCTGGAGCGGATCAAAACCGCCGGCAAGATCAGGCTCGGCTACCTCACCGACGCCCGGCCGTTTTCGTACAAGGACGAGTCCGGCAACCCGGCGGGGTTCTCCGTCGCGGTCTGCCGGAAACTCGCGGATGCGGTGTCGGCTCAGCCCAACGTCGCCGGAGTCAAAGTGGAATGGGTAGAGCTCACGCTCGCCGATCGTTTCAACGCGGTGAAAGAGGGCAAGGTGGATCTCCTCTGCGGAGCAGACACCGAAACATTGAGCAGGCGACAGGACGTGGATTTCTCGATCCCGATCTTCCCGGGTGGCATCGGCGCGCTGTTGCGCACCGACGCTCCCACCCGGCTGCGCGAGATCCTGAACGGACGGCCGCAGTCGAGCCCGACCTGGCGCGCCTCGGCCGGCGCTTTGATCCAGAAGCAGATCTTCGTTGTGGTCCCCGGAACTACTTCGGAGACGTGGTTGAACAGTAAGCTGAAAGAGTTCAACCTCACCGCCATAGTGAACCATGTCGAAAGCTTCGACGCCGGGATCAAGGCGGTGCACGACCGGAAGGCCGATGTCTTCTTCACCGATCGGGCCGTCCTGCTCGACGCTGCGAAACGGAATTCGACGGGTGACCTGGCGAAATGGTGGGTCATACTGGATCGCTATTTCACCTACGAGTCGCTGAGACTCGCCCTCCAGCGGGGTGATGAGGACTTCCGCCTCGCGGTGGATCGCGGCCTCAGCAATCTCTATCGCTCCGGAGACCTGGTCAGCGAGTACACCAAGGATTTCGGGGCTCCGGATGACAAGGCGAAAACCTTCTACCAGTGGATTACGCTGCCTGAATAACAGGGGGAGAAAGGGTTCACGATGTTAGAGCGCACCTCGGGGAGAATTCAGATCCGTGCCCTCATGGTGGATGACGAGATCGGTGAGGCCTCGACCGCCGGGCGGGCGGCACAGGCCCTGATTGAAGAGCTGGGCAGTCGGGCCATCGGCGTCGTCGAGGCGACCTCCGCCGATGACGGCCATGCCGTGATCTCTTCCGACTCGGCGATTCACGCCGTTCTGCTGGATTGGGACCTGGATGGCGACAAGGACCATTCCGGCGCCATCGATCTGCTGCGGCTGATCCGGTCGCGGAATGCAAAGATCCCGATCTTTCTTACCGCGGAGCGGGACGCCGCTGCCTCCATACCGATCGATGTGATGGAGATGGTAGACGAGTTCGTCTGGATGCTGCAGGACACCGCGGCATTCATCGGCGGACGGGTTGAAGCAGCCATCCGCCGCTACGGCCAGGCGGTGATTCCGCCGATGGCGAGGGGGCTCATCAACTTCACCCGGGAGTACGAGTACTCCTGGCATACCCCCGGTCACACCGGGGGGACCGCGTTTCTCAAGTCGCCGGTGGGACGGATCTTCTACGAGTTCTACGGGGAGAATCTGCTCCGCACCGATCTCTCGATCAGTGTCGGCTCGATGGGATCACTGCTGGACCACACGGGGCCGATCGGCGCGCACGAGCGCTACGCCGCCCGAGTCTTCGGCTCTCACCGAACCTACTGCGTGACCAACGGAACCTCGACCTCGAACCGGGTAATTTTCCACGCCGCGGTCGGCCGCGGGCAGATCGCCTTGTGCGACCGGAACTGCCACAAATCGATCGAGCACGGGCTGGTCATGACGGGTGCCGTACCCAACTACCTGGTCCCGCTCCGGAACCGCTACGGGCTCATCGGCCCGATCCATCCCGACAAGCTCACCAAGGCAGCTTTGGCGGCGCAGATCAAGAAAAACCCGCTGGTGACGAAGCAGACCGACCTCCGGCCGGTCCATGCCGTCATCACCAACTCGACCTACGACGGCCTTTGCTACAACGCGAAGCGGGTCACCCAGCTCCTCGATCCCACCGTGGACCGGATCCATTTCGACGAGGCCTGGTACGCCTACGCGCGATTCAATCCCATTTACCGGGACCGGCACGCGATGTATGGCGACCCCGCCGACCACGACCCCAAGGGCCCGACGATCTTCGCCGGGCATTCCACCCACAAGCTGCTGGCCGCCTTGTCGCAGGCCTCGCTGCTCCACATGCGCGACGGTCGTGGTGCCATTCCGCACGACCGCTTCAACGAGGCGTTCATGATGCACGCCTCGACTTCGCCGCTCTATACGATCATCGCCTCGAACGACATCTGCGCCGCGATGATGGACGGGCCGGGTGGAGTCGCGCTCACCACAGAATCGATCGAGGAAGCGGTCGCGTTCCGGCAGACCATGGGCCGGGTCAACCGGCAGTTCGCCAAGGATGGCGAGTGGTTCTTCAACACGTGGAACGCCGACCAGGTGAAGGACCAGAAGACCGGGAAGAAGGTCCCCTTCCACGAAGCCGCGCCGTCTCAACTCGCCACCGATCCGGAGTGCTGGGTCCTGCATCCGGGCGACAACTGGCACGGGTTCGAGGACCTGGAAGACGGCTACTGCATGCTCGATCCGATCAAGGTGTCGGTCGTGACACCCGGCGTGAGCAGCAAGGGCGGTCTCGACTCGAAGGGCATTCCGGCCACCCTGGTGACCAAGTACCTCTCAGCCCGCGGCGTCGAGGTCGAGAAGACCACCGACTTCACCGTGCTCTTCCTGTTCTCGATCGGTATCACCAAGGGCAAGTGGGGGACGCTGCTCAACTTGCTGCTCGAGTTCAAACGGGACTACGACCGGAACGCCCCGATCTCCGAGGTGCTGCCGGCACTCGCCAACGACTATCCCGATACTTACCGCACCCTCGGGCTGCGTGACCTGTCAGATCAGATGTTCGCCCACTTGAAGAAGTCGAAGCAGACCGAGTGGCTGGCCAAGGCGTTCTCCACCCTGCCCGATGTGGAAATGACACCGTCCGACGCCTACGACCTCCTGGTGCGGGGCCAGATCGAGCACGTCCCTCTCGACAAGGCCGCAAACCGCGTCGTGGCGACGGCCGT
>DATBGE010000108.1:0-101751 GCA_036558125.1 Gemmatimonadales bacterium
GAGGAGTCCCGCAGATCGCTCTTGGTGGAAACGAGGAGGACGTTGGAGCCTGTGATCTCGAAATTGCCCGACCGGCCGTCCTCACAGGCCAGGATGAGATCGGCCTCGCCGAGGTAACGCCGGCTCATCGTCATCCCGAGCGTCTCGAGCCGGTCCTCGCTCTCAGCGAGTCCGGCCGTATCGATCAGCCGGACCGGCCAGCCGTGAAAATCGGCTGGCGCCTCGATCGCATCGCGGGTGGTTCCCGGGATTTCAGTCACCAGCGCGCGATCCACGCCGAGGAGGGCATTGAATAAGGAAGACTTGCCGGCATTGGGCGGCCCGGCGAGGACCACGACGGCACCTTCACGAACCCGGGTGCCGGCCGGCGCGCTGGCCAGGAGTTGTGAGGTCCGCGCGGTGACTTCCGCGAGACGCTGGCCGAGCTGGTCCCGGGAGATGGGACCGTCATCCTCCTCCGGGAAGTCTACCTCGTAGGCGAGTTGGGCCTGGAGATCGATCAGCCCGTCACGCAGACCCGTGATCCGGCGAGAAAGCCCGCCATCCAGTTGGCGGAGCGCCACCTGGGCCTGAGCCGGGACCGTGGCGTCTACCAGATCGCCGACGGCTTCCGCCTGCAGCAGATCCAGCTTCCCATTAAGCACGGCACGACGGGTAAACTCTCCCGGCAAAGCGCTCCGCGCCCCAGCCGCATACAGCGCCGCAAGCAGCCGGGTCACGACCGCACTCCCGCCATGACAGGAGAACTCGACCAGATCGTCGCCGGTGTAGCTGCGTGGAGCTGGGAAGACGATGTACAACCCGCGATCGATCACTTCTCCCGAGGGATCTCGGAAGGTTGCGAGGCGCGCTTCTCGTGGGGGAGTCGGACGGAATCCCTGCACCACCTTGGCAGCGATGTTCAGGGCGCCTTCGCCGGACAGCCGCACCACGGCAATGGCCGAGCGGCCAGGGGCTGTGGCGAGAGCGGCGATGGGGTCGGAGAGCATAGGTGTCAGGTGTTCGGTGTCAGGGTCAGGTAGTGCTCCCTGACACCTGACCCCTGAAACCTGACACCTATTTCTTCTTCGCGGGAGGCGGAGGCGCGGGGGGTGGCTGATTCTTGAGCCGCTCCTTCGCGAGCATCCATTGCTGCGGAACGCTGACCATGTTCTGTACGAAGTAGTACAGGTTCAACCCCGAAGCGAAGTTGAAGAAGAGTACCGTCATCATCACGGGCATGATGTAAAGCATCGTCTTCATCTGGGGATTCGGCGGCACCCCGATCATGCCCACCTTGCTCACCGCGAACAGGGACAGCCCCATCAACACCGGCAGGATGAACAACGGATCCTTGAGCGACAGGTCGGGCAGCCAGAGGAACGACTGGCCCCGCAACTCGATCGTATTCTGGAACACGAAGAACAGCGCCAGCAGGATCGGCCAGGGCAGCAGCATGGGCCAGCAGCCGCTGAACGGGTTCACGTTGTGTTTCTTGTAGAGCTTGAAGACCTCCGCCTGCATCGCCTGTGGGTCGTCCTTGTGCTGATCCTGCAGCGCTTTCATCTCGGGCTGCAGCGCCTGCATCTTGATGCTGGCTCGCATGCCCTTCTGGTTGAGTGGCCACAGCACGACCCGGATCATGATGCCGAACAGCACCAGCACCATGCCGTAGGCCAGATGCAGGTGCTGGTGCATCCAGACCAGGAGCCACCGCGCGACTACCGCGACCGGCCGGATGAGGGTCCGGAATCCCGGCCACCCGTAGGGATTGATGTCGTAGAAATCGTGGCCGATAGCCCGGAGACGCGCGTACTCCATGGGGCCGATGTAGGCGCTGAACGCGAAGTTCCCGGCCGCCTGAACCGGCAGGCCAAGGCGAACCGCGGCATGCGTAGGCTTGGATGGGCCGGCCACCGGGACCGCGGTAACGCCGCTGATCGCCGATGAGGCCGAATCGATCGCGAGGACGGCTGCCACGAAGTACTTGGACTTGACCGCCACCCATTCGAACGGACCGCTCAGAACCGTCGCCTCTCCCGGTTTCAACGCGGCGAACCGCTTCAGCTGTGACTCATCCGTCTTCGTGACGACGCCGTACTCGTATTGATTGGCGGCGGAGTCCGCCTCGGTGTGCGCCAGTCCGTTGCCAAGTCCCACGACCAGTGTCGCGCCGTTCGGGCCGATTCCCGACACCTGGCCGGTCACGTGGACCCGGTAATCATCGGGCCGGAAGCCGTAGGTGATTTCGACCTTAACGTCACCCCGCATCGCGCTCAGCGTGAGCCGCCCCGGCTCGCTGACCCGCAAGGATTCGGTCGAGGGAGTGAAGGACCAGTCGTCGAGTGACAGGGTGTCATTCCCGACAACCAGCGCGTAGGTGTACCAGGTATCGCCGGCGGGAATCAGTCGAGCCGGAGCCTTCCGGTCGGCCGGCGCCAGCGAGGGGTACCCCTGGATCGTGGCCTGAACCAGGTGGGCGCCCCGGGTCGAGAACTCGTAGCGGTAGAGCTGTGAAATGACTTCAACCGTGTCGCCCACCTTGGAGCTGTCGGGAGCAACGCGCGGCAGTGAGGTCTGATCCGGAGCCGGCGCCATCGCGCCAGGAGGAGCTGTCTCCGTTGCGGGCGGGCGCGGCGTCGGCTTCTTCAGGAAGAAGGTCGGCGCGATGGCGATCGCCATCATGAGAATGATCGCCCAGAGGACTCGACGGTCCATTGCGATGAATTTCTAGGTCAGGGAACCGGGTCGAAGCCACCCGGATTGAACGGATGGCAGCGGAGCAGACGCCTGGCGCCGAGCCAGGAACCCTTCACAGCACCGTAGCGGCGCAGCGCCTCGAGCGTGTAGTGCGAACAGGAAGGGCTGAATCGGCAACTGGGAGGCAGCACGGGGGAGATGGTGAGCTGATAGCCGCGCACCAGCAGAATCAGCAGCTGCTGCGGAAGCCGGGTAATACTGTGAAGCGCGTATTGCTCCCCCTCGCGTACCATCACGCTGCTCCGAAGGTTTGGCCGGCCCAGCCACGAAACTGTTCGCGAAGCTCAACGAAGCTCGCGCCGTAGGCCTCCCTGCGCGTCCTTACCACCAGATCCACTGCCCCCTGGGCCGACCGCACCTCCCGCCGCCACACTTCGCGGAGCCGGCGGCGCAAACGATTGCGGGCCACGGCGGAGGAATGATACCTGGGGACGATGAGTCCCATCCGCGGGTGGCCCGTTGTGTTGTCACACCAGATGAACTCGAGGTGCCGCGTCCGCCGGCGCCGGCCCTGCTCAAGGCAGCGCCTCAGATCAGCGGCGCGCGCCAGCCGGTGGGACCGTGGCAAGCGCTCGCTGGTCGTTAGCGCGCCCCGTGCTTGGAGCCGATTTTCACGGTGAGCCGCTTTCGCCCCTTCTTGCGACGCCGTGAAAGCGTCGCCCGTCCCCAGCGGGTGGACATCCGGGCCCGAAAACCATGCTTGTTGACCCGGCGTCGGTTGCGCGGGCGATACGACGGATTCATGGATCTAGTCCCCTCAATTGAGCCGCACAACCTACTCAGGCAAGACCTTTTGGGTCAAGGTTGACTTTTCCACATGGGGCCCGTACTATCGTGCGCCCTTGCAAACGTCCCACCGCCGAGCAGCATGCAGCTGTCAGCCAAAGAGGTCTGGAAGCGGGTCCTCGATGAGGCCTACCATCAGCTTCCGGACAAGGTGGTCCGTGCCTGGCTCGAGCCTACTGAAGCAGTAGCCCTCGAAGACGGGCGCTTAGTCGTGGCCGCCCCCGATGAGTTCGCAGCCAAGTGGAATGAGACCAATCATGCCGGTCTCCTCGCTCGGCTGGCCGAGCCATTGGTGGGACGACCGACGGCTGTCGTCTTCCGCGTACAGGAAGACCGGCAGAAGCGCCCCCAGATGGACTTCTTCGTGACGGCACCGGCTCAGGCCGTTGTCGCCACAAATCCCAGCGCGCAGCCGCTCAACGATCGCTACACCTTCGAGAGCTTCGTCATCGGCAAGTCGAATCAGCTTGCCGCCGCGGCCGCGCATGCCGTAGTCGAAGCACCAGGCAAGACTTACAACCCTCTGTTCATCTACGGCGCGACCGGGTTGGGCAAGACCCACCTCATGCAGGCCATCGCCCATTCGATGGTCCGTACCCGGCCCGACACCCGGGTGCTGTACGTGAGCGCCGAGCAGTTCATCAACGAAGTCATCGAGGGAATCACCCGGCGGACCATGCCGGAGTTCCGGAAACGCTACCGGAGCGACATCGATCTGTTCCTGGTGGACGACGTTCACTTCCTGGAAAGCAAAGAGGCCACCCAGGAAGAGTTCTTCCACACCTTCAACGCCCTTTATGAAGGTGGCAAGCAGATCGCCCTGACCTCGGACCGGCCCCCCAAGGAGATCCCCGGGCTCGAGGCCCGGTTGGTCAGCCGGTTCGAGTGGGGCATGGTGGCCGATATCGGGCAGCCCGACCTCGAGCACCGCATCGCGATCCTGCGCAAGAAGCAGGAGCAGGACCACCTGGAGATGACCATTCCGGACGACGTGCTCCGCTTCATCGCCGAGCACGTCCGCTCCAACGTCCGGGAGCTCGAAGGCTGCATCATCAAGCTGCTGCTGTATGCCTCGCTCAAGCATCGCGAGGTCTCGATCGAGCTCGCCCGCGAGGCGCTGGCCGACAAGATCCGCCCAGGGGACGATTCGCTGGCGGCACCCAAGACCCTGCCGACCATCGACCGGATCCAGGATGTAGTCGCTCGCCGCTGGGGAGTGACGGCGGAGCAGCTCCGCTCCAAGGCCCGGATCAAGACCCTGGTCATCCCGCGGCAGATCGCGATGTACCTGGCTCGCGATCTCCTCCAGATGCAGTTGATCGAGATCGGCCACGCCTTCGGTGGACGCGATCACTCGACGGTGATCCACAGCGTAGACAAGGTTCAGCGACAGATGAGCCGGGACCGAGGTTTCCGCGACAGGATCGAAAGCGCTCGCGCCGAGCTGGTTGCACAATAGGTCTTGAACATCGCGTGGGAACTGTGGGAAGTCGTGGGCGTTCGCGCGATCTGTCCCCGGCCGGTCCACAGGTTCCACAGGAAGTCGACAAGCACGACAGGCTCTATCATGGATCAGCAATAGCAATTGGCCATTTGATCCACATTTCCAGAGACTCTACTGCTACTGCTATCAAGTTATTCTTATAGTCTGAACAGAAGTTTTCCTGCACGCTGAGGAGCGGGATGAAGTTCACCATCACACGAGAACAGCTTCAGGAAGGATTGGTAGCCGTCGCCGCTTCGGTACCGACCAAGACAACACTACCAGTTCTCTCCAATATCCTGCTCGAGGCAACCGGCAACGGCCTCCGGCTTTCCGGCACCGACCTGGACATCGCGGTGTCTACCACTGTGCCCGCCTCCGTGGATCAGGAGGGGGCGCTGACTCTCCCTGCCAAAAAACTGGTGGAGATCGTACGCGAGCTCCCCAGTGCCGCGATTCGGGTTACCAGCTCCGGAGAGCAACGGGTCACCATCGAGTGTGGCCGAGCCAAATTCCGCCTGCTCGGCCTGCCTCGTGAGGAATTCCCCGCCTTCCCGGCGGTCAATTTCAGCGGCGGCTGGTCCTGCGCTGCGGGCGACGTACAGAAACTCATCGGACATGTGGCGTTCGCGGCGAGCACCGAGGAAAGCCGGCCGATCCTGAATGGTGTGCTCTGGGAGCTTCGTCCCGAGCGGATGCGCATGGTCGCCACCAATGGTCACCGGTTGGCCCGTATGGATGTGCCGGCCACCGGCGGCATGTCGAAGGGACAGGCCGACCTGATCATCCCGCCGAAGGCGCTAGACCAGATCCGCCGCCTTTTCGGAGACAAGGACGAGCTGGAGATAGCCAAGAGCGAGAATCACCTGGGCTTCCGTTCCGCCTCGACGCAGGTGTTCACCCGGCTCATCGAGGGGCCGTATCCGAACTACGAACAGGTGATTCCCCGCGAGAACGACAAGAGCGCGACGGCGGACAAGGCCGCCTTGAGCTCGGCCATCCGGCGCATGAGCATCGTCGCCAGCGACCAGACCCACCGGATTCGTCTCGCCCTCACCAATGGGGCCTGCAAGCTCTCGGTCCAGACTCCCGACCTGGGCGAAGCCCAGGAGGAAATGGCCATCACCTACGATGGAGATTCTCTCGAGATTGGCTTCAACGCCACCTATCTCCTCGAGATCCTGAAGTTCATGCCCACCGACGAGGTGCGGATGACTTTCAAGGGCCCCGAACGGGCGGCCACCTGTGAGCCGGTGGGCTGGAACGATCCCGCGTCGTACCTCACGCTCGTGATGCCGTTGCGCCTCGTGGATTGAGTTCCGAGTTTCGGGTTCCGAGTTCCAGATCGATCAACCTCGGAACTCGGAACCGGGAACTGATATTCCGATGCCTTCCCCCGCAAACACTCCGCGCAAAACCATTCACATCCTCGGTGTTCCCATGGACCTCGGCTCCGGTCGCCGAGGGGTGGACATGGGTCCCTCCGCGATCCGGATCGCCGGGCTCAATCAGCACCTTCGCGAGCTGGGCCATCGCGTGGTGGATGAAGGCGATCTCCTGATTCACAACATGGAGGAGCTGAGAGTCGGAAGGCTTCGGGCCCGTTACCTGGCCGAGATCACCCGGGCCAACAGACTGCTTGCCGCCAAGGTGGGACAGGTGATGAAACAAGGCCATTTCCCCCTGGTGCTGGGCGGTGACCACTCGATCGCGGTAGGAACCATCTCCGGCATCGCCCGCTGGGCCCGGGCGAGCCGTCGCAAAGTCGGGGTGCTCTGGGTGGACGCGCACAGCGACATCAACACTCCCGGCACTTCCCCGACGGGGAACATTCACGGGATGCCCCTGGCAGCTCTGCTGGGACTCGGTCCCCGCGAGCTGGGCGGCATCGGTGGGCGTTTCAAGAAAGTGGATCCCGCGAACATCGCCCTCGTGGGAATTCGCAGCGTTGACGAAGGCGAACGCCGACACCTCAAGCGCCTCGGCGTCAACGTCTACACCATGGCCGACATCGACCAGCAGGGGATTCACAGTGTGATGGAGAAGGCGCTGGCCAACGTCACCGCGGGCACCGAGCTGGTGCACGTGAGCTTCGACCTGGATTCGGTGGATCCCAGCCTGGCGCCAGGAGTGGGAACGCCGGTAAAGGGGGGACTGGATTACCGCGAAGCCCACCTCATCATGGAACTCGTCGCCGCGGCCGGCGTGATGAGCTCCCTCGAGATCGTCGAAGTGAATCCCATCCTCGACGACCGCAATACCTCGGCCCAGTTCGCGGTCGAGCTGATCCAATCCGCCTTCGGCAAGAAGATTCTCTAAACCTGCTCGACCAAAGTCAGGGAACGCTATCCTGTGGCGCCTCCAGGCTATCAGGCGGAGCAGGCAGCGATTCCGACTGGATCAGCGGGATGGAATCAATCGCCGTGACGGCGGAATCCCCCGCGAGGTTGACCGAGTCCGGCACTGGAGGTACCGGCAGGTCCTCTGTCTCCACCTTCGGAACATCAACCCACTCGCCGTGCATCCGGCGCAGGATCAGATCCTGCCTCCAGCGCATTCGGCCGGGCTTGAAGCCCGGGTTGGAGCTGAGCGGGAAGGGGAGCGATCCGGCGAGTGCCGCCGCCTGGTCCTGGGTGATCCGCGCCGCACTGCGTTTGAAGTACCTTCGGCTCGCCGCCTCTGCCCCCCAGATCCCGTCACCGAGCTCCGCCACATTCAGATACAGCTCCATGATCCGCCGTTTCCCCAACGCCCCTTCGAGCCGGTAGGTGGTTACCGCTTCCTTCACCTTGCGCAGCGGGTTGCGGGATGAGGACAGGTACAGGTTCTTGGCCAGCTGCTGCGAGATCGTACTTGCACCCCGAAGTTTGTCCCGTTGGCTCCAGGCCCGTGGAAGTACGCTGAGCAGGTCGCCGCGATCTCGAGAGGAGGACCAGGCAAACGACTGGCGGGGATAACCGATGGCGTGAGCCATGGCGAGGTAATCAATCCCGCCGTGGGTGAAGAAGTTGTTGTCCTCCCCGATGACCACGGCATCCTGCAGCGCTCGAGCTATCGAATCGAGGGGAACCGGGCGGTACTGGCGGAGCGAATCCGCGTTCCGACCGTCTTCTCCGCGTCTCATCCACATGAACGCGGTTTCCGCGGGCCAGTGGGTCCGGTACCAGAGCGGGGGAGGCCAGATGGCGAGGAGCCAGAGGAGAAAACCCCCGGCGGCGAGCGCGAGTGCCTTCAGCGCCGTCTTCATCACCGGGTCAAGCGTCCTATCGGAGCAGCGTGAACTGGAGTCGGCTCTCCTGGGTGACCGGGACTGTTTGCCCCACAGCGGTCGCCGTCAGGGTCATGTCTCTTGCCCGTACTCCCTCCGCACCGAGGACCTGCCCGTCGATGCCCAGCCGATAGACCAGCGAGTCTCGTCCGGTCGCGGCGAGATCGATTGGCTGGCCGGCCTGGCTCCCGCTTCCCTGCCCCGACGTCGTACGGATCACCGTGATGGGAATGAATTTCTGCCCGTTCTCGGTCGCCGCGGACTCTGCCGTCCCGACTACCTGGACGCTCTCGTCGAGGTCCACCACGCTCAGTCGGGCTGGTACCGCCGGCGCCGAGCCTTGCCAGGTTGATCCGGCTACCGCGTTGTCCGCGAGGACGGGGAAGAGGAGCTTGAGTGCGTCCCGGATCTGATCAGCCAGCAGAGAGTGAGTTGTAGCGGTCACCGATTCGACCCAGCCGGATCGGGTCAGCTTCCCGTCCCACTTCGCGCTTGAGAGGCTGTCGAGCGTGGTCGTGGAGATGGTGACATCCGCGTCCGGTCGCACCGAGTCCAGCGTGGCGGTGAGTCGGGCTCCGTCCGAGGCCGGCTGAAGATTCACTGTGACGAACGCCGTCTGCCCGGTGACCTGGACCTGCGCCTCACCGCTCGGCATCTGGGCCACGACGCTGTCTCGCCGCCAGAGTGAATAGCGGAAGGTGCCCTCGTTGCGCAGTTGGAGTCCCTTGCCCGAGGGAGCCGGCTCGTTCGGTTGTGCCGCTGGCGGGCCGGACGGGCTCGGGGTGGGATTGGCAGGCGGCTGGCTCGTGCTGCTACAACCTGCGAGAGCGAGAAGTGCCAGCAGCCGGTGTGACCTCATAGAATCATTTCAGGAGCGATGTCGTCGCATCGAGCGTGACGACCACAGGCAGCGGTTCGGGTGCAAAGGCGCCGGACACGGTCAAATTCTGCAGGCTACTCCGCTTTCCACCGAGGTAGGTCCCGTCCGGTCCGATATACCAGACTCCGGTTCCCGTTCCCGTGCCTTCGATGGCCGCTGACCCGCCTCCCGTCTCCTGGTTGCCGGAGAAGGAGCTGCTCGACGCACTCGCAATCTTGAGCGCCTTGACTCCCTCGTAGGTCTCCGAAGATGACTGGAAATTCGTTACGGTCCGGACCGCCATCGATCCGTTGGGCACGTTGTCGTTGTTGTCGGTCGTGTCGGTCCAGGCCTTGCCTGGCGCCATGCCCGCGGGAACCGGCGGGAGGAATTCCCGCAACAACGCGGTCAAAGTGACGGCGACTGGATTATCGCTCGAGGCCTGGAGTCCGCTGATTCTCCCGTTAGAGCCCACCAGCCCGTGCCAGGTCGTACCCGCGGCCGCCTTGGCGGCCTCTGAAGGAACCGGCGACGCGCTATCCGGCTTCAGAGAATCGAGCACGATGCTGATCGTTTTCCCGCCCGTAGTGTCGGCGAGGGAGACCGAGATGAATCCGGCACTGCCGAACTCTTGCCGTTGTTCGGTCTGGCCGAGCGCCTTCAGATCGATGACTTGGGTCGTCTTAAGGTCCAGGCGGTAGCGCCGCGCCGCGCTGGTCGGTGGCGCTTTCCAGGCAAGGACACCAGTGATTGCCAAGGCCGCAGCCGTCCAAGGGCGTGACCTCATGACTTGCCTCAAGCGTGAGGGGGAATGGACGACGGGAACCTTCCGGGGTCAGCCCCCGCCCTGGTGGAGATCCGTCTTGGTGCGCCCGAAGACCGCGACCAGCTCGGAATCGTCGCTCGACACCTTGAGGAGCTTCCAGCCACGTTTGCGCATGTCGGCGCGCCAGGTGATGAGCTTCTCCCAGTCCTTCGCGCTCGTCCGGAAGACCCTGACGTCTGCCACCCGGTCCCATGACTCCGGGTAGGGTCGGTTTCTATCCTGCATAGGGCTGGGCTTGGTCGCCATACCAGTACAACTGCCAGAGGATGCTCCAAAGCTATGCCACCTTTGGAAATAGCGGGAGGGGCGAAAACGGCAGACGGGCGGCGGAGCGTGGTTCGCCCCGTTCGCCCGTCTGCCCAGGCAGGCCCGTAAGCCGAGTTCTGTTCCCCGAAGCCGAAGCCCGGGGGATGGTCATCTGTCTGGGACGGTTGTCACCAACCGCCTCGAGCAGCCTACCCGCGGCTAGCCGGATCTTGCGACCCGGTTGGCGGTGTGGGTCACACCTCGCCGCTTATTTGGCCTTGCTCCGACCGGGGGTTACCGTGCCACCGCTGTCACCAGCGATGCGGTGGGCTCTTACCCCACCGTTTCACCCTTGCCGTTCCCCGGGGCTCGCGCCCCGGTTCCAGGCGGTCTGTTCTCTGTGGCCCTGTCCGTCGCCTCTCGGCGCCCAGGCGTTACCTGGCAGTCTACCCGTTGGAGCTCGGACTTTCCTCGAGCCCTCCGCCGCAGCAAGCTGCAGCCGGGACCCGCGACCATCCGTCCTGCCTGTGCACCTTGAATCTACTCGCTAACCCACGACCCCGCCTACCCTGAGCAATCCCGCCTGAGCTTGGCGGACGAAGGGCTGGAGGGTCGAGTCAGCGTCTACCCACTGCTCCAAAGCCGCTTTGTACTCCGTCCGCGCGAGCTGCGGCTGGCCCAGCTTCTCGTACGCGACTCCCCGGAGCAGCCGGACTCTTCCGGCCAGACCCCAGCGGGCATCGAAGTAGCGCGAACCAAAATGGGTCGGCTCGAAATCCCGCAACAGCTTGATGGTTGTCTCGTAGTCCCCAAGGAGAAAGTGTGCCTGGGCCAGGAGCGGGGTGCGATAGCTCCACCACATGGGCCGGGACTTGTACGCCGAATCGAGCGACTCGGGATTCTTCTCCGCCTCGGTCAGCATGCGGCGAGCCGATGTCGTGTCCTTCTCCGCGATGGCCTGAAGGACTCGAACCTCCGGCGGAAGTTTTTCGCCTCGCGTTCCGGCAAATTCACGCAGCGCGGCACTGTCGGCTTCGTCGCTCAGGAATAATCCCAGCGCCGAGGACCACCCGAATTGCATCAGTTCCTTTCGATCGGCGCGTGGAGCAGCCTTTACTCCGTCAGACACCGCATCCCATGTCGCGTGCAGCGCGGAGACAGGTCCCCCCACCGAGGTGTACAGATGACCCAGGAACATTTGGGTCCAGGCCGGCTCGCCTCCGAGCTTCCGGCTCCACATGCTGTTCTCGAACCACTGGGCTTGGACTTTTCCTGCCAGCTCGACCACCTGCTGGGCCTCGCGAACCTTCCCGTGGTACGCCAGGAGGTTGGCGCCGGCGCTGAGGAGACTGACCGTTTCCGGCGGCAGGGTTCCTTCCGAATAACGGGCGAAGTCTTCCGATGTGGTGGAGTCGATGGCGGCGCGAACCTCCCGCTCGGCTCCTCCGAAGTCTCCCGATTCAGTAAGCAGTCGTGCCCTGATGAAGGGAAGATCGGGACGCACGGCACCTGAGGCGGTGCTCCGGATCCGGTTCACTTCGGCCAGCGCAGCGGGATAGTTCTGCGCCGCGGCGAGCGCCTCGATCAGCGCATTCTGGGCGTGAGGATTCTCCGGCTGGCTCGCGATCCAGCTCCGCGCGCTGGTGATCCCGGCCAACCGCGCGCGGTCGATCCCCGCGGCGACGGTTGCGCTGTCGAGCAACCGGTGGCCCTTGCCATCCTCCGTCACAGCAAAGGAATCGTTCGGCATCAGGACCATCGGTGGGTCCTTTTGCGATGCCGTGTTCAGCAACTGTTGAACGTGCTCGTAGGCCAGGTAGTAACCGGGATCGAGCCCGATGGCCTTTTTGAATGCCCGGTAGGACATCGTGTGGTGCCGGTGGCCGACCTGAACGCTCTTGGTCGTATCGTGATACCAGACATCGCCGAGACCGTACCACGCGTCGGCATCGGTTGAGTCCCGCGAGAGCAGCTGCTGGTAGTTGGACCGGCTGGTCGCGTAGTCGCCGTCGATGAAGGCCCGGTAGGCGCGGATCATGGTGCGGTCGCGCTCCGGTAGACGGTCGGAGTATTGAGTGGCCCGGTGGATCGCCTCGATGCCCAGCGAATCACCCTGCCCCGTCGCCCAGCCTCGGGTCAGTGCCAGCTTGTAATACGCGAGGGCGAAGGTCGAGTCGATTTTCGTAGCCCGGCTCAAGTCGGCTTCCGCATCGCCCAAGTTCCACTGGTTCAGATGCTCGATTCCCTGGAGGTAGGAGCGGAAGGCCTCGACTGAGGAGGTCGTGGCTCGCCACAGTTCGGCCCGGGTGCCGGTTGGCGCGCCCGAAAGATTGAGAAGCTTCGCGGCAAGCTGGTCGAACAACGGACGCACATCCTCGCCCGGGGCGCCATCCACCTGGGCCACATCTACCCGGTTTCCTGTCGCCACGTCGTAGACTCGTGCCACGAGATGCAGGGAATCGCCGGCCCGCGTGTAGTCTCCCAGCACCACGGTCCAGGCACCGGCGTCGCGCGCGAGCTGCCGCGCCATCTCGAGGCCCACCGGAGAGCCTTCCGCCAGTTTGCGGCGGGCGAGGAGATCGTGCAGCCGCTCATGATCGACCGCGGTCAGGTCATTCCACTGGGAAAGGTTGAGCGTGAGCATGTTCACGCTCCCTTCTTTCAGCCAGTCGACCGAGGCATCTCCCCGGAGATTCTCGAAGGGAAGAATCAGCATCGAATGCCGCGGATTGACCCCGGCGGGCGGCCCGTTGGGTCTCAGCGCGAAGGCGGCGACCACGATGGCCATGAGCAGCACTGCGACTCCCGCGGACAACAGGCCGCGCCGGCGCAAGCGGCTGGGAAGCGGAGTGACCGCGTCGCCTTGAATCGCGTGCCGGAACTCGGAGCCGGTCTGCCAGCGGTCAGCAGGGTTCTTCTCGAGCGCCCGCATGATCGCCGCGGCAAGCGGAGCCGGCGCCTCGGGACGCAGATTGCCGACCGGGGTGGGGCGCTCCGACAGGTGCATCGAGGCGATCGCCGCGGCATTGGCTCCCCGGAACGGAGGCCGGCCCGTCAGCATCTCGTAGCCCAGAACACCCAGACCGTAGAGATCGCTCCGATGGTCCACCGCCTCGCCGGCGGCCTGCTCCGGACTCATGTAGGTTGGCGTCCCAACGGCGACGCCAGCCGCCGTCACGCTTCCGCTTCCATCCGGCACCATCGCCCGGGCAATCCCGAAGTCCGCCAACATCGGCCGACCCGTGGCGCTGTCCAGCAGCACGTTCTCCGGCTTGACATCGCGGTGCACCAGGCCGGCAAGTCCGGCGGCATGCAGCGCATCCGCGAGATCGCTCAGCAGCCGTGCCACCTCTGCGGCGGGCAACCGGAGCTCACGGTTCAGCCGCTGCCGGAGGCTCTCGCCCGGCACGTAGTCCATGACGTAGTAGAAAAGTCCGGTGGTCTCGCCCGCGGAGTGAACTGAGACGATGCTGGGGTGACGGAGACGCGCGATCATTCGCGCCTCCGCAAGGAAGCGCTGCGTGATCGCGGCATGTACCGCGAGATCGGGGTGCACCACCTTCACCGCCACCGGGCGATCAAGCGTGGTGTCACGCGCGAGAAAGACGACGCCCATCCCGCCGTGACCCAATTCGGCCTCGAGCCGGTACTGTGGCCCGAGGGCCGCCTGGAGGCGGGAGGAAAGCTCGTCAGGACCGGTCACGGGATTCTCCCGATGAGTCGGCTCGGTCCCGGCCGCCACGCCCGTCGTTTGGCGTCGGCTACCGGGACCGCATCTTGTAATCCACGGTCAAGATATGGATGGGTCGATAGGCGGCCAATCCATCCAGACACTAGACGTTTTGCCCACCCCAAAGGTTGCACACCGCTACACATTTTTGGGGATATGGGGATGACTTGAATGCCGGTTGAACCATAGGGGCTATCGTGGGGCCCTCTACCGCTGGAGTCCTCCGTGAGCACTGCCCTTCCAGCCGCCGAATCGGCGCCCGTGATTGCTGCCGTGGTCTCCCCCGAGGAGCGACCCAGACTGGATGCGGCAAGCGGAGGTTGGTTTTCTCTCCTCCACCGAGAGTCTCTGCCTGACATCGTCCGGGTAGTCCGGGAGCGAGCGGTAGACGCGGTCCTCCTTTCTGTCCGGCAATGTCGCGGGGCACCTCTCGAACAGCTGAACCACCTCACCCGCGACTTCCCAGAAGTTCCTACCGTCGCTCTGGTGAGTCAGCCTGATCCCGCGGGCTCGGAGGTGCTGCTTCAGCTCGGCGCCTCGGGCGTGCGGCAAGTGGTGGATGTGAGCACGCCCGCCGGATGGCAACGGCTGCGTCAGGTGCTGGGTCAGCCGGCGAGCCGGGATTCCGCCCGGCTCCAAGCACCCATTCTCGCGGCTCTAGGAGAAGTCCCTCCTGACACGCGCCTCTTCTTCGAGGCGCTGGTTCAATTCTCCCCTGAGGTTGTCACGGCTCGCGACCTGGCCGATCGCCTTCATGTGCGCTGCACTACCCTGATGTCGCGGTTTTCCCGTGCCGGTCTGCCCTCGCCCAAGAGCTATTTGGCGGCGGCGCGGCTGCTCCATGCGAGCCTCCTGTTCGAGCGGCGGGGTCTCACTGTAGCCGATGTGGCCTACCGTCTGGAGTTCAGCTCCCCCCAGAGTTTTGCGCGCCACGTGAGATCGCTGCTGGGGATCAACACGACCGAACTGCGACGCCGCTTTCCGTTCAGCGCGGCGCTCGATCGATTCGTCGATGTGATGATTGTGCCTTATGGGCGGGTGCTTCGGAGCTTTCACCCTTTGGGCTTGGGTGTGTCGCACAGCAAAAGTTGCTAGCGCAACCCCAGGATCGTGGAAGTCGTGAGAGATACTACTTCGATGCCCTGGGCCTGGAGGGCCTCCCTCCCCCCCTCTTCCCGGTCGACCACTGTCAGGACGCCAAGGACGTGGCCGCCTTCCACCCGGACTCTGGTCACCGCCTGCTGAGCCGAGCCCCCGCTGGTGAGCACGTCTTCGACCACGACCACCCGGTTCGCCGCGCCGAAATTGCCTTCGATGCGTCGTCCGGTCCCGTGTGCCTTGGCCTCCTTGCGGACGCTGAAGGCCTGGATCTGGGGAGGCGACCCGACGCTCGCGATGGCAATGGCGTAAGCCACGGGATCGGCCCCCATGGTCAGACCGCCGACCGCTTCTGGAGTCCAGCCCTTGGCTCGTATTGCCAGGAGGCCGACCCGGCCGATGAGCACAAGGCCTTGAGCCGACATGGTGGTGAGCCGCGCGTCCACGTAGAACGAGGATTTCCGCCCCGAGGCGAGCGTAAAATCGCCGCGCCTGACCGAGCGTTCGAGCAGTAACTGGTCAAGTGCGGCGAGGTCAGGATCTCTCGTCATCGGCCGAAAATGTTGCTTAGGAAGCCCCCCTTCTTCCCGATCTCCTCCCGTGCCGCCGTGCAAAAGCGTTGGGAGAACTCGTCAACGCTCTTACTTCGCTTGGCGAGGTCGCGCTCGAGCCCCGACATCACGACCTGTTCGACGGCGGGAGAAAACTTGAGCCCCTTCACGGCCTGATTGAGGGGGAGCGGAGGCTGAGTCAGAAGCTGCTGAAACAGCTCGCGTGGAGAGCGGCCGGTGTAGGGCAGGGTGCCGGTCAAGAGATAATAGGCGATGGTGGCGAGACTGTAGACGTCCGCCTGCTGGTTCACCAGCTCGCCAGAGAGCGCTTCCGGAGCCACATATTGCAGCGTGCCGACGAAGAAACCGGTGCGGGTCAGTCGTTCTTCGGGTTTCAGATCCTGGTCCCGCGCAATGCCGAAGTCGAGCAGGATCGCTCGCTGCGTCGACGGGTTGTACATGATGTTCGCGGGCTTGAGATCGCGGTGAATGATACCCAGCGCGTGAGCGGCGCTGAGCGCGGCGCCGATCTGCTCCACGATCGTCGCGACCAGACCGGGAGCCAGACGCCCGGACCGGAGAGCAAACTTCTCGAGCGGCTCGCCGTCGATCCATTCGAGCGCGAGATAGTACATCCCGTCCGTCTCGCCGAATTCGTAGGTTTTCACCACGTTCGGGTGCTGCACCCGGGTCCCGAACTCGGCTTCGCGAAGGAATCGTTTGACGGCGACGGGGTCTTGTCCCAGGCGGTTGCGCAGGACCTTGAGAGCCGCCAGCCCCCGCTCCGGGTGTTCGGCGCGGTAAACGGCGGCGGTACCGCCCTCGCCGACGTGTTGCAGGAGGCGGTACCCCGCTACGGTTCGGCCGACGAGGTTCTCTTGGCTCATGAGTTCGCGAGCAAAATTACCCCGGCGCCGGAACCCGAGCAAGCATCCTGCTTGACGCTCTTGACGACGAACAGGTAAGCTAGGTCCAATGAAAGTCTCTCTCGGCCCGCCACTTGCCCTCGTCCTCCTCTCGCTCGGGTGCGGAAGCTGGCAACGGGAAGGCAGCACGACCCCTCCGGACCGCGGCGAAAATCTCACCCAGATTCTGGACGTCCAGGCGGCCTTCAAGCGAATCGGCCGCCTTGCTGCCGGTAGCCCACTGCCGTTCGTGGCGTCGGTCTCCTTTCTGGGCGGCGTCGGAGACACGACCGTCGCCATTATCGGCATCTCCCTCTCCAACCGCTCGTTCGGATTTCAGAAGGAGGGCAACGACTTCGTGGCGCACTACCGAGTGGACCTGACCGCTCAGGCGCAGGGTCGGCCTCCGGTCACCCTCGGGAAGGATCAGACGGTTCGGGTGCCGAGTTTTGAGGAAACTCAGCGAGTCGACGAGAGCATCCTCTTCCAGGACGCGCTGGAGCTTCCTGCCGGCCCCCATCATTTCGTCGTCTCCATTCGAGATAACGACACCCAGAATTCGACCCGCGCCGAAGGCGACTTCGTGGTGCCCTCGTTTCCTCCCGGCAGCGTCTCGGCGCCGATCCTGACCTACCGTGCCAAGGGACGGCTTTCCCGCAGCGATCCCATCGGCATCCTGGTCAATCCGCGAGGCGCCCTCAGCTACGGTGGCGATACGGCGCTGGCCTACATTGAGGCGTACAGCCGGACCGGTCCCGATACCATTCCGTTCATCCTCGTGGATTCGGACGACAGCGTCATCGCCCAGGAAAAATTTCCCATCGTGGGGGGCCGCCCGGTCGAGTCCTTCGTCTATCGCTTCTCGCCGGAAACAGCCCCGCTAGGCGAGCTGAAGCTCATAGTGGGGAAGGGGGCCGATGAGAAACGGAGCAGTGCGCTGGTCGCCTTTTCCGGGGCATGGGTCACCAGCAATTACGAGGACATGGTCGGCCTGCTGCGCTACTTCCCCCGTTCCGATCTCCTCGACTCGCTGCGCGACGCTACCCCCGCGAACCGGTCCGAACGCTGGCGAGCCTTCTACCACGGCACCGATCCCAACCCGTCGACGCCGACTAACGAAATGCTGGACCAGTACTTCGCCCGGGTCGCGTTGGCCAACCAGCAGTTCACCGACGAGGGGGTCGCCGGGTGGCGCACGGATCGCGGAGAGGTCCTGATCCGGATCGGAGAACCGGATGAAGTCTTCGACGCGAGCCCTCAGAGCGAGGGTCGGATCATCCGCTGGAGCTATACCCAATACCAGCTCACTCTGTTCTTCAGTGACGACACCGGATTCGGCCGCTTCAAGCTGTCTCAGGCCTCCCGCGCCGACTTCGAACGCATTGCTGCCAGGTTGAGCCGCGAGGCGGGCTGAGGCGATTAAGTTTCCGCCTCCATGCGGCACGACCCACCCCAGTTTTACCTGATCGACGGCTACGCCCTCATCTACCGAGCGTTCTACGCCCTCATCGCGCGCCCGCTGCGCACCACGAAGGGCGAGAATACCTCGGCAGCCCTGGGTGTCGTCAATTTCCTGCTGAAACTTCGGGAGAAGTACCAGCCGGACTATCTGGTGTGGATTCACGACGCAGGGGATTCCTTCCGCAGCGCGCTGTACCCCCAATACAAGTCCACCCGGGAAAAGCTCGATACCGAGCTTCAGGCGGACTTCGACCGCTCGGTAGAGCGGATCAAGCAGCTGCTCGCCGCCTTCCGCATTCCTCTCGTGGCGCTCAATGGGTATGAAGCGGACGATGTGATCGGGTCGCTCGCTGTAAAGGGCGTCGAGCGGGGGTGGCAGGTGGTCATCGTTTCGGGCGACAAGGATTTTTATCAGCTCATCGGCCCCGGCGTCGCGTTGCTGAATCCCGGACGCGGGGGCAGCGCCGGAGTCGAGGAGCACTGGGTGGACGAGTCGAACGCAACCGAACGGCTCGGCGTGGGGCCGGCGCAGGTGACGGACTATCTGGCGCTGGTGGGAGATTCGTCCGACAACGTGCCGGGCGTGAAGGGGATCGGTGGGAAAGGCGCCGTCGAGCTGCTCCAGCAGTTCGGCGATCTCGAAAGTCTGCTCAGCCGCGCCGAAGAGGTGAAGAACAAGAGGGCGCGCGAGGCCCTGATCGCGTACGCCGACGAGGCTCGCCTTTCCAAGGAACTGGTCACCATCAAGCGCGATGTGCCGGTGACCCTCGATCCGCCTGCGTTCGAAGAGTGCGATCCCGATGTTCCGGCTCTGCTCAAGATCTTCAGCGAGCTCGAGTTCTACTCCCTGGTACGGAAGTACGAGGTTACGGCACCCCCTCCGGGTGCGGCCGGCGGGCCCGCCACGGAGGCGCTGGCGGCTCAGGCAGCACCAGCGCGTGTTGTTGCCGATCCGTCGGAGTTGCCGGAGGTAGTCGCCCGGCTTCGCGCGGCGCCGCTGATGGCGTTGAGCGCCAGGACCACTGGTGGCGATCCCCGCGATTCCGCGCTGATCGGTCTGTCACTCGCCACCGGCCCTTCCGAGCACTGGTACCTCTCTTTCGGACATCGCCCGGAAGATGGTGAGCTGGCGGCACCAGCCGCGGTTCCCAACCTTCCCGCACTCGACAGTCCGGCCCTGGCATCAATCGCTGCGGTACTGGCCGATCCGGCGGTGCCCAAGGCGGGGCACAACATCAAGTACGACTGGCAGGTCCTTCGGCGAGCGGGGGTAGAGCTCGCCGGAGTCACCTTCGATTCGATGCTGGCGAGCTTTGTGCTGGACCCCGGTCGGCGGACTCACTCGATCGACAATCTCTCCCTCGAGCACTTGAGCCGGCAGCTGCCCCAGCTCGAGCCGCCGGCCAGGGGCAAGCCATCCAGGCCCATCGCTGAACTTTCTCCGGCGGTCATGGCGGATATCTCCTGTGCGCAATGTCTGGCGGTGCTCGGGCTCCACGGGTGGTTCACCCCCCAGCTCGATCAGCTCAAGCTCACCAGGCTGCTCACTGAAATCGAATTGCCGCTGGTGCCCGTACTGGCCGACATGGAATGGACCGGCATTGCTATCGACCGGGAGCTGTTCCGCCGGATGAGCTCGGAACTGACCCAGGAACTCTCGGCTCTGGAGCGGAACATCGCTGAGCTGGCTGCGTCGGACCTGAACCTCAACTCGCCGAAGCAGCTGGCGGTGCTGCTCTTCGACAAGCTTCAGCTCCCGATTCTGAAGAAAACCAAGACCGGACCTTCGACCGACGCCGACGTGCTGGAACAGCTCGCCGGGCTGGGCCACGAGGTTCCGCGTTTGATCCTGGAGTACCGGGAGCTGCAGAAGCTCAAGTCCACCTATGTGGATGTGCTGCCGGAACGGATCAATCGCACCACCGGCCGGATCCACACCAGCTTCAACCAGACCGGGGCCGCGACCGGCCGGCTCAGCTCGTCCGATCCGAACCTGCAGAACATTCCGGTCCGCACAGCGCGGGGTGAGGTGATTCGTCGGGGCTTTGTACCGGGCCCCGGGCGCAAGCTGGTCGTTGCGGATTATTCCCAGATCGAGTTGCGGCTACTGGCCGATCTTTCGGAAGACCCGGTCCTCATTCAGGCGTTCCAGGACGGCGGCGATATCCACCGGCAAACGGCGTCGCTCCTCTTCGGGGTACCGGTGGAGCAGGTTACTTCTGAAATGCGGGCTCGGGCCAAGACCATCAACTTCGGCACCATTTACGGGCAGGGCGCTTTCGCCTTGAGCCGAATGCTGGGGATTGAGCTCGAGGAAGCGAAGCGATTCATCGCCCAGTACTTCGAGCGCTTCGCCGGCGTACGGGCCTATCTCGATCGCCAGGTGCGGATCGCCCGAGATACCGGCTACGTCGAGACCAAGTTCGGCCGGCGGCGCTACATCACCGAAATTCACGATAAGAACTTCAATCTCCGCGCCTTCGCCGAACGCACGGCGCAGAACACACCCTTACAGGGCTCTGCAGCAGATCTCATCAAGATCGCGATGGTGCGGATTCACCAGGCCCTGAAGGACGAGCATCCCGAGGCGAAACTGCTGCTGCAGGTGCACGACGAGCTGGTTGCGGAGGCGCCGATTGTCGAGGCGGAAGCGGTGAGAGATCTCATGCGGCGCCACATGGCGGGCGCCGCCCAGTTGAAAGTGCCGCTGGTTGTGGACGTAGGGATCGGGGACAACTGGCTGGACGCGAAGAAGTAGTCTCGCCCTACACCACGGATCGCCTTCCGGTCTCTCTTCTTCCTTCTCTCTCCCGTTTTTTCTGCCCTCCGGGCCACCAGTTCCACTCTCCCGCCAGGTGCATGATCGCCGGGACCAGCACCATCCGGATGATCGTCGCGTCGAGCAGTACGGCCACGGCCAGGCCAAAGCCAAGGAACTGCATCGCCAGTACCCGGGCAAAGGCGAACACACCGAAGACCAGGATCATGATCAAGGCCGCCGAGGTGATCGTGGACGCCGTGGCGGAGAGTCCCTCTTCGGTAGCCTGATCGTTCTTCCCGCTGCGGTCAAAAGCCTCCTTGACCCGGGCAAGCAGAAAGACTTCGTAGTCCATGCTGAGTCCGAACACCACGGCGAACACGAGCACTGGAATGACGACAAAGATGGCTGACGTAGGGCCGTCGAGTCCGAACATCCTGCCCCCAACCCCGTTCTGGAACACCAGGGTAATGAGCCCGAACGTGGCGCTTACCGAGAGGGTGTTCATGATCACGGCTTTGATCGGAACCAGGACCGACTTGAAGGCAATGGCGAGCATGACACCGGTGCAGGCGAGAATCAGGAACACCAGCAGGGGAAACTGGGCCAGCATCAGGTCCTGCAGGTCCAGGTTCGAGGCGGTGTAACCGCCCACCAGGATTTTGGCGCCTTTGAGCTGTCTGGGCGGCGACTGCGCGAGGGCACGGGCTCGTCGCGAAACATCCATCCCCGAAGGAAGCGATGTGGTGTCGCTCAAGATTGCGTCGAGGAGCGCGACCTTGCCGTCGGTGCTCAAGTAGGCATCCAGGAGACCCGGATACTTCTCCCGCGCCGCCGCCAGGTCGCTGTAGAGCAGGGAGTACTGCAGGATGGACGTTCCGGGCTCCAGGTCCACGATGCTGCGCACCTGACGGACTCGCGGATCCGCCCGCAACGAATCGGACAAGGCCTTGAGTCCCCGCAGGCTCGTGGCATTCACCGCCGTCTGGCCCGCGGGTGCTTCAACCACAATCCGGACAGGCAGGATCATGTTGGAGACGCCCATCGCTTCGAGCGCCTTGACCCCCTGCCCCGCTTCGGTTTGATCGGGCCACCAGTTGCGTGCCGGCAATCCGATTCGGATCCAGAATACCGGCGCCGTAAGCAGCGCAATGATTGTCCCGCCGATCACCAGAGCGCGTCGCGGGTGTCGGCTCAGTTGTCGAGCCCAGCGCTCCCAGGCGGTCGGAGCGTGATACCAGGTGAGTCGTCGCGCGAGCCAGCGGGGCCGGTCGATCTGCCGGCCCAGCACCGCGAGGAGCGCCGGCAGAAGAGTGGTCGAGAGGGCCACCGCTACTGCCACGACGACCAGGCCGCCCAGGCCTACGCTCTGCGTCTCCACCAGCGGCGTGAGAAGTAGCGCGGCGAAGCCGACGACGACCGTAAGCCCCGAAGTGAGCACCGCGACGCCAGCCGTGCTGAGCGCCCGCAGCGCTGCTTCTCGCCGCCGCAAACCCCGGTTCAGCTCCTCCCGAAACCGGGTGACGATGAGCAGCGAATAGTCGATCCCCACGCCCAACCCGAGCATCGTGGTCATGTTGAGCACGAAGACCGACATGGGGGTGAAATTCGCGAGAATCGAAATGATCGCGAGGGTGATCCAGATCGCGAGAAATCCCACGATCAGGGGCAGGACCGCCGCCACTAGCGCGCCGAACGCCAGCAGCAGAATCCCCGCAGTCAGCGGGAGCAGGCGGATTTCGCCTCGTCGGCTGTCGCTGGCGGCAATGCTTCGAATATCGAGATCCAGTGGGGAACGTCCGGTAACCCGTACTCGATAGGTGTTTGGGTCGAGTCTCAGATCGGCCAGGGTTTCTGAAACCGTCTTGCGAACCGGCGGCACCATTCGTGCGACGCTGTCCCCCTTGGCCGGGACCAGTCCCAGCAAGAGGACCGTGGCCTTCCCGTCTTTGCTCACGAAGGTCGAGTCGCCGGTGGAGCGGAATGAAACCACGCCGGTCACGAAACGCCGCCGCTCGAACCGGACGATGAGCGAATCGAGCAGCTCGCGTGGCAGGCCGCTGTCGAACGGCTCAGGAGCTTCGAGCGTTACCGCGAAGAAATCGTTGAGCGGCTTATTGAACCGGGTGCGCAGCACCTCGTCCACCCGTGATGCCTCGGTCGGCGCGCGGCTGCCGCCCCGCGTGTTGAGGACTTCTACGACATGGGGGGCGCGGGCCGCGGCCAGATATCCGATCAGCGCCCAGGCGATAATCACCGCCCAGCGCCAGCGGATCAGGTTTCTCGCGAAGAACTTGGTCACGAAGGTGGGATCTCCACGGCGAAAATCTTAGGCGCCGCTGAAGGGCCACGCTAGCCGTAGCGGGCGGGACCCGCTCCTACAATATTTCCTGCACTCATGCCCCGCATCGTGCTGGTCATGCTGGTCCTTGCGCTGGTCGCCCTGGTGATTGTCGACAAGGCGGGAGATCTGTTGCGCGCCGCTCCCCCGCAATCCGCGACTGTCCAAACTGGGACCAGGCTCGCCGCCGCTCCCCTCGCCACGGCCCGTCCTCCCGTCACTGCTACCGCCGAGGCCCCTCCTGCCTCGCCTCTCGACCGCCTGGCGCGGCTCGCAGTGCGGCAGAGAATCCGGGGCGAGGCCGGCGCGGTCTACCTCGATTCGTTGCTGGCCACGACCGACTCGGTAGTTCGCCGCTGGGGCAATGGCAGCGGCGGGGTGATGCTCGGTGTCGCCATCGTGCCTGGAGGCCCTCCCGGTTACCAACCCGCCATGGCGGGATATGTCCGGGAAGCGCTGGATGCCTGGGACCTGCGCCGCCTCGGGCTCCGGTGGACCGAAGTGCAGGACACCACAGGCGCCGCGATCTCGGTGCGGTGGATCGATCGCTTCCAGATTGATCGTGCCGGGCAGACCGACCTCACCTGGGACCGCAGTGGGCGGATTCACCGGGCAGCAATCGTTCTCGCCATCCACGATACCGCGGGGAACGAGCTGCCTCCCGTTGCTCTGCGTGCGGTCGCTCTGCACGAAGTGGGACACGCCCTCGGCCTGCCCCACTCGGCGGAAGCGACCGACATCATGCATCCCGGAGCGATGGCGCCCCGCGCTTCCGAGCGCGACAACCGGACCCTCGAGCTGCTCTACGAGCTGCCTCCCGGTTCCGTGCGCGATTCGGAGCAGGTCGCGACGAAGGACTCGGTCACTCCATCGCCATGAAGCGACACTGGCGTGGCGTCATCTCAATAGGACTTCTCTCGCTCAGTCTCCTCGCTTTCCTCCCTCGACCCTCGGCTCACAATGCAGCACCAGCCGGGCAATTCGCTCCGCTGGATGAGATCGTTGAAGCTGGCATCAAACGAGGTATCTATCCTGGCGCGGTTGTCGTCGTGGGACGGCGGGGATCGGTGCTGTACAGCCGAGGATACGGCCACCTCACGTGGGACTCCAAATCTCCGGTTCCTTCGCCCGACTCGACAATCTGGGATCTCGCCTCGCTTACCAAGGTCACGGCCACGACACCATCGGTGATGCGGCTGGTGGAGCAGGGGAAGGTCGACCTGGACCGGCCGGTCTCCTCATACCTGCCTCGCTTCACCGGAGGCAGAAAGGCCGAGGTGACCGTCCGGATGCTGCTCGATCACACCAGCGGGCTGCGGAGTTATGTCCAGTTCTTTCGTCTGGCGCCCTCTCGGGACAGTGCCGTCGCGCTGCTCTACGCCGAGCCGCTCCGTCGTCCGCCCGGGAAGAGCGCCGAGTACAGTGATCTCAACTTTCTGCTGTTGGGGCTGCTGGTGGATCGGGTTGCGGGAGAGCCGCTCGATCGGTTCGCCGCTCGAGAAGTCTTTGCTCCGGCGGGGATGTCGCGGACGATGTTCACCCCTCCCCGCTCGCTCTACGAATCCGTGGTCCCGACCGGGGTCTGGCATGGCCATCCCTCGCGCGGGGTCGTCAACGACCAGAACGCAGTTCGGTTCGGCGAGGTCGCCGGACACGCAGGCGCGTTCTCGACCGGGTCAGACCTGGCCCGCTATGCCAGGCTCTGGCTTTCCGAAGGCACAGTGGGCGATCGCAAGGTCTTCGAAGTGGCGACGATTCGACGCTTTCTCCAGCCAGGCCCCTCGAGTGGAAACCGGCTCCTCGGATGGGAACGACGGGACCCCCCAGGAAAGGATCCAGTCGCGGCAGGGACACTCTTGACCGATTCCACCTACGGCCACACCGGATGGACCGGGACCGAATTGTGGCTGGATCCGGTACGGGACGTGTTTCTGATCTTTCTCACCAATCGGGCCTACGATCCGCGGGTAGGTCGCTCGATCTCCGAGCTGCGCACCGTTCGCGCCAGGCTTGCCGACGCCACGGTGCGGGCAGTCCCCGGCGCCTGTTCCGATCGAATTCAGCCCTCCTGCTGACCGGTTGACGCTCTCCCGCCAGGACCGGTAGCTTCCTCCACAGGAGGAACGCAGATGATCAATGCAGATGCAGTCAGGAAGGCGCTGCGCGGCGTCAAAGATCCCGAGTTGAACCTCAACATCATCGACATCGGGCTCGTCTACGACATTACAGTCAGCGACGAGGGCGACGTGCACGTGAACATGACACTCACCTCACCCGGATGTCCCTCGGGTCCTGAAATCGTGGGCGACGTGAAACGGACAGTGGAAGACCTGGAAGGAGTCCGCTCGGCGGAGGTCGAAATCGTCTGGGAGCCCTACTGGACGCCGGAGAAAATGGACCCCCGGCTGCGAACCTTGCTCGGAGGGTGAATCAGCGCTCACGATGTAGCGTTGGCCGCTTCGATCAGCTCCTTTCCCAGTACCTTCCGTTGCCAGCGTCGCAGGTCAGGAATCGCCTCGAGCTCCTCGAGGCGGCGGGGGTTCTGATTCGCGATCGCTTCCAGCAGGCCGTTCGCACATAACACGCCCGGCGCCAAATCCAATCGTTCCGCGACCGCGTTGCGTGCGAGCTTGAGCCTTTCGAGTCGAGCGTCCCGCTCTGGATCCGGTGGCGGCCTCCGGCTCCGCTCGAACACCGGAATCGAGCTGTGGGGAGCCGCAAGCCCGCTTTCGACTGCGGTGAGAATCCCTTCTCCCCAGCGGCGCAGCAGGTCTGGCGAGAGGTGGGCCGCCTCCTGCAGGGCAGCCGGGGTACGCGGTTGCGCCTTCGCTAGTGTCAGCAGCGTGTCGTTGTGCACGATGCGAAATTGCGCGCGATCGAGTTGGGCGGCGATGCCCTCGCGCCATTCGAACAGGGCCCGGAGTACGGCAAGTTGTCGTCCCTTGAGTGAACGGGCACCCTTCATCCGCAGATACGCCTCCTCCGGAGGTCCGCCCGCATTCCAGCGCACCCCTTCCAGCAGCTCGAACTCCTCTGTGGCCCAGCTCCAGCGCTCTGCGGCGATCAGCCGCTCCCTGAGCAAGTCGCGCAGCACCGGGAGGAATCGGGTATCGTCGGCGGCATACTGCAGCATGCCGGGCTTGAGCGGGCGGACCGACCAGTCGGCTCGCTGAAAACGCTTGTCCAGCTTTACGCCGACATATTTCTCGAGCAGCGCCGCGAGTCCGATCCCGGGCTCGTTCAGCAGTTGCGCCGCGATTCTCGTATCGAACAGGTTGACTGCGTGAAACCCGTAGTCTCGATCCAGAATGCGGAGGTCGTAGTCGGCGTCGTGGAAGATGATCTCGGTCGCGGGGCTGCTCAGCAAGGCGCCCAGCCCGCTCAATTCGTGCACCGCGAGAGGATCGACCACCGCCGTCTCACTTCGGGAGGAGAGCTGGATGAGGTAGATCCGATCGCGGTAGCGGTGGAAACTCGCGGCCTCGGTATCAACCGCCAGCAGTGGCGCCTCCTGGAATCGTCCAATGAGGGCGTGGAAGGCTCCCTCGGTAAGAATGTGGTTGATGGCCGCGGCCGTGTCGCTCACGCGTGGGACCAGGCCACCGGGGGAACAGACCGCTCTCGCCGCTTATCGGGCATCGGGAATGGGCCTCGCGGAGTGAAGCCGGTGAGAGATTGCCGACAGGAAATCGCCGGGTGAAGATTGGGTGCATCATCATCATTCTGCAAATGGAGACGCGGTCGCCGTGCCGTACCTGGTCCAGGCCTCTTGCTCATGCTTCCTCTAGAGAAGCGTCTCGGCGCCCCTATCCCGCGCGTTGCGTTGGGACGGTTCCCTACCCCGGTCGAGTCTCACCCCGGGCTGGCCCGCGAGCTGGGGTTCGCCTCCCTCTCGATCAAACGCGAAGACAAGAGTGCCCTCGACGGTCCAGGCGGGAACAAATTGCGGGCCCTCGAATGGATCCTCCCCGGTGCCGGCTCCTGGATTGTTTCCATGGGTGGGTATGGCTCGACCTATGTGGCCGCGCTTTCCTACTACGCCCAGCGGTGCGGTCAGAAGGTGGCAGTCGGGCTCTTCCCACAGCCTTGGGTCGGGAGTGTTCCGGGCACGCTTGCTGCGACCGAAAGCCGCGCGCGGGTATTCCTTGCCGATGCGAAATGGAAACTACCGTTCGCGGTAATTCGGGCGTGGCGACACGCGTCCCGCTTCGGACGGCCGACCTGGGTGCCGGCCGGCGGCGCCAATCCGCTGGGAGTTCTCGGCGGGGTCAATGCGGCACTGGAATTCTGGGAGCAGGTGAGAAGCGGGGAGGTCACGAACCCCGACGTGATCGTCGCACCATTGGGTAGCGGTGGAACTCTCGCGGGCCTCGTCCTCGGCTCCTGGATTGCTGGGCAAGACGTGACGCTTTGCGGAGTTCGGGTCGCCGACCCGATCGTGGCCAATCGTTGGCAGGTCGCCCGGTTGGTCGCCGGCACAAGGCGGGTGCTGAGGAACTCGGGCCTCGACGTGCGCCCCGGTTCGGCCCGAGTCAAAGTGCTGACCGGTTTCCTGGGTGGCGGATACGGATCACCGACTTCCGCAGCGCGGGCGGCGGCGCAACGGGTTTCGGGTTTCAACCTCGCCTTGGAACAGACCTACGGGGCAAAAACCTTCGCCGCCCTCGATGCATTGCGAGGTTCCTACCACGCTCCCTGTTTCTGGAATACCTTTGACCCTCAGATCGCGATTGACCCCGAAGACACCCCTCTACTGCGTCGAGCTCGCGTCACCGCGGAGTACCTGTGGCCCCACCCGACGTTGATCTGACGGTCTACCCCGACGAGTGCGATTCCTTCGGCCATCTCAACCAGGCCTCGTTCCTGAGTCTCTTCGAACGAGCCCGATGGGAGATGTTGGCGCGCGGTCCCGGCATGGATTTCTTCACCCGTACCGGAGCGTGGCCCGCGGTGCGAAAGGCGGAAATCGAATATCACGCGCCCGCATTTCCGGGTGACGTTCTCCGGTTCCAGGCTACGCTGCTGCATGTCGGACACACCAGCTTCACGCTGCGCCAGTCTGCGCGCCGGGTGCAGGGCGATGCCCTCATTGCGACCGCAGAATTCATATTTGTATGTGTAGACCGAGATAGCCGTCCTGTCGCAGTGCCAGCCGGCTTCGAGCAATTCATGAATCAGCGGTCGCCCGGTGGAAACCTGCGGCGGCTCACGGTGAACGGCGTCAACCTCGGCGTCGAAATCAAGGGAACCGGCCCGGCCATCCTTTTCATACACGGCTACCCGCTCGATCACTCGATCTGGCAGGCCCAGGTTACCGCTCTGGAAGACTGGATGAGGATCGTGCCGGACCTGCGCGGCATGGGACAGTCAGACGCCCCCGATCTGGGCTACAGCATGGCGACCTACGCCGAGGACCTGCTCGCGTTGCTGGACACGCTCGGCCGCAAGGAAGTCGTGTTATGTGGGTTTTCAATGGGAGGCTACATCGCCTTTGAATTACTTCGCCGCGCCCGCTCGCGCGTTCGAGGGTTGATCCTGGTGGACACTCGCGCCGAAGCGGATTCGTCCGAAGGCAAACGTGCCCGTGACGTGGCAATGGCACAGGCGCGTGAAGGAGGAGCCGAGGCGATTGCCGAGGCGATGTTGCCGAAAATGCTTGCGGCGGGAACCATTCGGGAAAACCCTGCCCTGACAGAGCAGGTGCGAGAGATTATGGCGGACACAGAAGTGGCCGGGATACTCGGTGCACTTGGAGCGATGCGCGACCGCCCCGACAGCACGCCGTTACTCAAGGAACTCATCGGGCTTCCGACCTTGGTGGTAGTCGGCTCGGAGGATCAGATAACGCCACCGGATTCCGCGAAAATCATCGCCGATGGTATTCCAGGAGCCAAGTTGGCCATCGTGTCAGGTGCTGGTCATCTAACTCCGCTCGAACGAGCTCACGAGACCACGGTCCTGGTGGTGGAGTTCCTTCGCGGCTTGACGCCGTAAAACCTCACTCGCAAGGGCATGAAACTATTTAGCCGTTTCAGACGTCTATATATGTGGCGGACGGACGCGGCACTCGCTGCAACCCCGCCGGTTGATGTCCTTCCATGAACGGCTCCGGGGTCGCGGCCAAAGCAATACGACCCCGGGGCCGCCTCTCTTTGTAGCCCGGATCACAACTTGGCGTTCCGATATCAAACGACCCTCCCACGAGGATTCGGGGAGGGTCGCTTCAATTGGAGCTGGCGATAACTGCCGTCTACCGGCCGAGAGGTTCTGTCTATCTCTTTGGCCGGCCGGGAGGAGTCTCGCTGCTGAACACCTCGCGATTTTTCTCGATGTACGCCACCATATTGGCCGGGACATCTTCTTCCGGGAAAATTGCGTTCACCGGGCACTCCGGTTCGCATGCGCCGCAGTCGATACACTCGTCGGGGTGGATGTAAAGCTGGTCCTCCCCTTCATAGATGCAGTCGACGGGGCACACGTCCACACAGGCGCGGTCTTTCACGCCGATGCAGGCCTCGGCGATCACATATGTCATTCCACCGACCTCCCGGATCCAGCTGGTGAAACCGGCCAAAAAACCTGGTGATTCGGTCGCGGGAAGCCAAGTATCACGAGTGCTCAGAGCGGACGCAAGGGGGGCGAGCATTATATTCTGGCCCATGCGGTTACGCCTGGCCGTCGCCGGCGCGGTTGGCCTGTTGAGTCGCTCGATTCCTCCGCTTCAAGCCCAAGACTGTAGCCCTCCATCCTTTGCCCTTGTGCTCTCCGGGGGCGGGGCAAAAGGCTTGGCCCACATCGGAGTTATCGAGGTGCTCGACAGCCTCGGCCTTCGTCCCAGTCTGGTGGTGGGCACCAGCATGGGTTCCATCGTCGGGGCCCTCTACTCCAGTGGCTATCATGGCCACGCGATTGACTCCCTCGCCCGCGCCCTCCTGATCCAGGACGTTTTCCGCCGCGACTTGCCTCGCGCCCCACGCTCTATCGGTGCCGAACAGCCGCTCCTCATGTGGGAGCAGGGAAAGGGTCGCTTCGAGTTCCGCCAGCCGGCTGTGCAGGAGGTGGCTCTCAATTCGAAGCTGAATGCGGCTCTCCTCCGCGGAAATCTCATGGCGAGGGGTAATTTCGACTCGCTCCCCATTCCGTTCCGGGCGGTTGCGACCGATCTGACCAACCGGAAGGCCGTGGTCCTCCGAAGTGGCGATCTGGCTCACGCGGTTCGGGCCAGCATGTCGATTCCCCTGGTATTTCATCCCCAGACGATCGATGGCGTCGTGCTGGGAGACGGCGGCCTGGTGGCGAACATCCCGGTCGGAGCCGCCCGCGCCGAGGGAGCTAGTCGGCTCATCGTCTCCGATGTTGGTTGGCACGAGGGGGACTCGGTTAACCTCGCTTCCCCTCTCGTGCTTATCGAACAGCTGGTCGGCTTTCTCTTTAGTCAGGCCACCGACTCACTGCACGCGGATGACCGGCTGGTCGTACCTGAAGTGGAGAACTACGCCGCACTGGACTTTTCCGAGAGCAAGATGGATTCGCTGATCGCGCTGGGATATCGGGCCGCGGCCAAGGCTCTCGATGGCATGGGGTGCGGTTTCTCCGGGCCTCTGCCACCGGTGGAGCAGCTAAGGCCATTCAGGCTCAATCAGGTAACGAGCGAGAACGCAACTCCGGTCGAAAAGGCGGCCCTCGAGAAGAGGCTTGGGCTCTCGGAAGGGAGCCGGGTGAGCGTCTCGGGTTTTCAGAAAGGACTTCACGACCTGTCCAATCTCGACAACTTCGAGGAGGTCTGGCTCAACCCGTCGGGTCACCAGGATTCACTGTCGCTCAACCTGGTGATCCGTCCCGCCCCACCCCGGCTCGCGGCGCTCGGTATTGACTATGACAGCGACATTGGTGGTCGTGCGTGGGTTGGACTGCTGGATCGTGGCGCCACGCTTCCCGGCATCGAAGGATCCGCGATCGTCAACATCGACGAGCTGCGGCAAGGCATCAACGCGTCGCTCCGCCCCGCGGTCGTTGGGAGCCGTCTGGTGCGGCCGGTGCTCTCCGTCAAGATCGAAGGTGAATCCGTCAGGCTGTACGACTCGAGCGGGGTGCGACAGGCCTCTGTCCGAGATCGGGAAGTCAGAGGATTTCTCGGCCTGGAACACGAGTTCGGGAGCCGCGGCGTGTTCGGACTGGGAGGAGTGGCGTACGTCGGGGATGCGGACGTCCCCGAACCGTCGGGCGCCGGCTTGCAGACGTACTTCGCCTCGGGGCCGCGATACCGCTCCTCCGGAGCGTTCGGCGAGTTCACCTGGACATCGGGATACACTCGCCTTCATCTCGAGGCGAAGCAACGGTTCAAGATCGGTGCAATGAACCTCATCCCCGAGCTGCAATACGGGATCGGAGACGCGCTGCCGCCCCATCTCACCCTCATGCTTGGTGGCTACGATGGGTTCCCCGGATTCCATATCGGAGAGCGTCGCGGCGAATGCGTCCTGATGTTCCGCCTGACCGCTTATGAAAAGCTGATTGGTCCCTTCAGTCTCCGGCTCTCTGGGGCAACAGGGCAGGTGTCCGAGCCGGACGGTGGGCTTCCCCAGGGGAATTGGCTCGCTGGCGGCAGGATCGGCCTGGGTCTCGACACTCCGATCGGCGACGTGCGGGTTGAATACGGCCGGAACACCGAGGACCGGGACCAGTTCTTCGTCAGGATCGGTCAGCGCTACTAAGGCGCGGTTTCCCTCAGTCCTTCTTCCCCAGCAACTTCTTCTTGAAGTCCTCTCCAGGCCCCGGCTTCGGCCCGATCCATGAACGGAACAAGGCGTCGGCGAATTCTTTACCCTCCAGTGTTCCCTTCGCAGCTCCGTTGACCTCAATCGAAGTGCCCTGCTCGGGCAGGTAGGTAAAGATCATTTGCTGGTTCTTGTCGATGTCGTCCATGTAGCTGCACAACGTCGTGAATTTCTCCTTCACATCCGGCGAAGCTTCGGGACTGTTGTTCTCGAGGCTCTCCTTCCAGGCGCCGCACATCTTTCCCTTGTCCACTCCGCGCAGGAAATGGAGGACGATCTGGCGTGGTTCGTCGGCGCCAAGAATCGCCTCGGCGTCCGAGGTCTTTGACGGAAGGTAGAGTCCCGCCACATAGACCTTGAATACCATCTTTTTGCGAAGCGCCATGCCATTCAACACCAGATCGATCCCGTTCACCGTCACCGTTTCCGGCATGGTGACCCCGCTCAGGGTCTGAGTAGAATCGGCGGACGACGGCGTCGAGACCGGCGCGGCGAGGAGAAGCGTCAAGAGCGTCAGCATGATTCGCCTCCGGCAGTGACAGGAATTGTCAGATGCACATTACCTGCGAAGTTCCGCCTCGCGCCACCGAAGTGCAATCCCCAGGTGTCTCATGGCAGTGCCAGCGCGACGCTGTCCGGCCGCAGTGCCATACGCCCACCCTCAGGGATTTCCACGTAGAGATCACGTCCCGATGACGTAAGGGCGGGGTACTGGTCTCCTACCGAGGCCATCACCGGTTGCAGCAGCGATTCGGGTACCGGCACCCCATCAATCAGAACGTTTCTCAAGCGAAAGTGGACCGCCCGAGGCCCCGCCGTCTGGAGGTCGATCTCAGCCATCAACCGTGTCTCGGGCTTGAGGAACATCACAAGCGGGCCCAGAGAGGATCGTGCCTCGCCCGGAAGGTCGGCAAGCCGGCCGCCGAAGTGAATCAGTGCGGTATCGACCCTAACCCGATATTGGAAATCGGGTGGGATCCGGTTGACGCCGAGACGGGCCATGAGGTAGGCGGTGAAGTCTCCGCCACCCACCTGGGCCCGGTTGATCTGCTTGTCCACGAAGACTGAATCGACCAGGGCCGAGGCTCGGACGACTCCTTCGGGGGTAATGGTCTGCCAGCTGGAGTCTTGTCCCGCCAATGCGGCCGGGATCAGAAAGGACACTACCAGCAGGGTAAAGACTCGGTTCATCGTCGCCATATCAGAATTCTGCTCCGGACAACATATTCGGCGCAAACTTACAAATGGAGGTCCCGGATGGAGTGGTCCATCATTGGGATGAATTTCCCCTCCGCTGGCCTGGGCGTCCTCCTGATGTATGTCTCGTCCCCGCCTGTTCGACAGCCTCACACCGCAGGTGGATCTTAAGACGGAGCTCCATCGGGGTAATGTCGCGGTTGCGATGCTGGGTTCCCTCTTCATCGCCATCGCGATCATCATCGGTGGAGCGCTGAATTGATGCGTGGCATGGTCTTCCTCGTTGCATCACTTTCTTGCGTCCTTCCCTGCCCTGCCAACGCTCAGAGTTCGCGGAATTCCGATTTCGGGTTGATCGACGACGTCGAGTGGAACATCGCCGCGGGCATCCTCTATGATCGGCGTCTGTGGCTGCAGTGGAGAGCGAGGTGCAGGATGACTCGACGAACGCTCATGGTCGGGCATTGTCGCGACTGCTCCCGACGTGCCACGATTGAATCTGGATCTGCTCGATCATCAAGGCCGGACCCGGGTTCGATCCCACCCCTTGCCCAGAGCCACCGGCCCCGAGACCACGCCTTCCAATTGAGTGCAGAATCGATCATCTGGCGAAACCGACTCTCACGCTATATCGTACGACATATCGCAAGATATAGCGTGATTCCAAGGCATGAATTGGGCGAGGTGAGTATGTCTAAGAACAGAAAAGACTGGGACTTCGACTTCCGGGAGCTGGATCCCGCCAACTGGGGAGGCTGGTGGCGGGGCGGCTGGCACCACGCGAGGCGACGGGGTCGGCACCAGATGTTCGAGTCCGGGGAGATGAAGTTCGTGATCCTGCGGCTCATTCGAGAAAAGCCGCGCCACGGGTACGAGATCATCAAGGCGCTGGAGGAGAAGTTCGCGGGGTGCTACACCCCGTCTGCCGGAACGGTCTACCCTACCCTTCAGCTACTCGAGGACCAGGGATACATCCGCGGAATCGAGGAAGACGGCAGGAAGGTCTACCACATCACGTCAGAAGGTGAGGCGCTCCTCGATTCCCGGCGTGACGAGGTGGACGAGATCTTCGAACGGGTTCGCGACACCATTCGCGATGTGGCCGGAGGCGGGCTAGGGGAGGTCGGCGCGGCATTTGGCCGGCTGGCTTCGGTGACCTTCAGCCGGGCCTGGCGTCGCAGCGCGGAGGATCCCGCGGTGGCCCGGGTGGTCGAGGTACTGCGTCAGGCAACTGCGGATATCGAGCGGGCTTGGAGTTCGGGGACGGAACGGCCTGATCCGGAGGCAGGGGGAAAATCCAATGGCTGACTGGAACGCGATGCCCCCGTGGATCTGGTTAGTGATCGTGGCCATTCTGTTCTCCGGCTTTCGGCGCGGACGCTACCGCCCAAGGAGTGAGCCGCAGGTCGTTGAGCGGGAAGATCCCAGAGTGGACGACTTGCAGGCTCGGGTCGCTGAGCTGGAGAATCGGCTGGATTTCACCGAGAGGCTGCTCTCCAGCCGCCCGACGCCTGAGCACGAAGCGACCCTCTCCGAATCGGGACGGAGAGGGTCGTAGGTCTTTCGGAATATCGAATCAGAGCAGGCCGGTCAAAGGCGCGGCGTAGCTCTCACTGCGAGTTTCCGGCTCGCCATAGCGGCCTTCGTGCGCGTGTTGCCGGTTCCATTCCTCACGGAGACAGAAGGGATCGAGCCCGTGCGGCCGGTCCACCGCCAGCACTCCGTCGAGATGGTCGATTTCATGCTGCAGGAGTTCGGCGCGATCCTCCTCCAGGTCCACCGTGTGCCACTCGCCCTTCACATCCTGATATCGCACCTTGATGCGGTACGCCCGTGAGACCCGGACCAGCAGGTTGGGGAACGAAAAACAGTCATCCCAGACCGTGAAGTCCTCGTTTCCGACATCGACGATCTCCGGGTTGATCAGCGCCCAGGGCTTCTCCATCTCCACGAACACGATGCGAACTGGCGCCCCGATTTGCGGCGCGGCCAGCGCTCGACCATACCCGAACCGGGACTGAAAGTCCCGCAGGGTATCCCGAAGGTCGTCTATGATCACCCGAACCGCGGCAGACCCTGGCTTCGCGATCGGCTCGCAACGAGTACGCAGAATCGGGTCGCCCAGCATTCGGATGCGGTGAATCGTCATGGTTGGCGCCGGTTGGCGTGTGGTCTGAGAAGCATGGTCTAATCTGCTATTCCAAACTCAAACCCACAATAACAAGAAAGGGTTACTTGGCTCGTATAGTAGTATGTATAGCAACAGCGTTAATAGCCCGTAATAAATTCAGGGTAAGTCAATGACTAGATGCGCCAATCCCATTCGTGCCAAAATGTTGGCGTTTACTTTGACAAATGCCGACCAAGCAACTAGGATTCCCGCCTATAATGACCTCCCAACCTCTGTACCCATCCGCGCATAGCCTCCTGCCAACCGCCTATCACGGGCCTCGTGGGGACCTGCTCCTCGAGTTGAAGCTGGCCGGCCAACTGACGGCTCGGGACTTGGCCACCAAGCTCGAGCTGTCACTGAACGCAGTGCGGCATCACCTGAAGGAGTTAGAGGGGGAAGGCCTGATCCGGCATCGCCGGGAACAGCGCGGAGTGGGCGCTCCTACTTTCGCCTATCATCTGACGACCGAGGGCGAGGGACTGTTCCCTCAACGACAGGTGGAGTTGCTGACCGAAGTCCTGGAACGCGTCGCGGCCCAGTCGGGCCGAGGGGCCATCGTGTCCGCCATGGAAACCCGTTTTGCCGACCTTGCCCGCCAACTGCAGACCGACCTGGAGGGTGCCTCGCCCTCGCGTCGCCGAGAAGTGGTGCTGCAAGCGCTGACGGATGGCGGCTTCATGGCTGAGTGGACCGAAGGGCTCGGCGAGTACAAGCTGACCGAGCATCACTGCGCCGTTCGCGCAGTGGCCGAGCGATTTCCGGAGATCTGCGAGGCGGAAGCGAAATTTCTGCATGAGGTGCTCGCGGCCGCAGTGGAACGTGAGTCCCACATTCTTCACGGCTGCACGGCCTGTGAATACAAGGTTCGCTTTCCCGAAACCGGGGAGTTGACCGACCTTACCTGGAACCATGAGTCGCACGAGGAGTCTGCATGAGTTCCCCAGTCGAAAACCTGGTAAACCGGGAGTACAAGTACGGCTTCGTGACCGACATCGAGGCGGACAGCCTTCCGCCCGGCCTCAGCGAAGACGTCATCCGGCTGATCTCGGCGAAGAAGCAAGAGCCCGCCTTCATGCTGGAGTGGCGGCTCAAGGCCTATCGGCGCTGGCTTGAGATGAGCGAGCCGCATCACTGGGCCAACATCTCATACCCGCACCTCAATTACCAGGACGTCATCTACTACTCGGCGCCCAAGACCAGAAAGCCGATCGGCAGTCTGGAGGACGTGGATCCGGAGCTGCTCAAGACTTACGAGAAGCTGGGAATCTCGCTCTCCGAACAGAAACGGCTGGAGGGCGTGGCGGTGGATGCCATCTTCGACAGCGTATCGGTCGGAACCAGTTTCAAAGAGACGCTCGCCAAGCAGGGCATCATCTTCTGCTCCTTCTCCGAGGCTGCGCGTGAGCATCCCGACCTGGTGCAGAAGTATCTGGGCTCGGTGGTGCCCTACAACGACAACTTTTTCGCGGCGCTCAACTCGGCGGTGTTCAGCGACGGGTCGTTCGTGTATGTCCCGAAGGGCGTGCGGTGTCCGATGGAGCTCTCGACCTACTTCCGGATCAACACCGCCGACGCCGGACAGTTCGAGCGCACCCTGATCGTGGCTGATGAAGGCGCCTCGGTGAGCTATCTCGAAGGCTGCACCGCGCCGAAGCGGGACACCAACCAACTGCACGCGGCTGTCGTCGAGCTGATAGCTCTCGAGGGGGCCACCATCAAGTACTCGACGGTGCAGAACTGGTACGCGGGAGACGCCGAAGGGAATGGCGGGATCTACAACTTCGTCACCAAGCGCGGCAAGGCCGCTCGGAATGCGAAGATTTCCTGGACCCAGGTGGAAACCGGATCGGCGATTACCTGGAAGTATCCCAGCGTGATTCTCCAGGGCGACAATGCCATCGGTGAGTTCTATTCCGTCGCCGTGGTGAACGGCCGGCAACAGGCCGATACCGGCACCAAGATGATTCACATCGGGAAGAACACGAGAAGCACGATCGTCTCAAAGGGGATTTCGGCGGGGCAGGGGAACAACAGTTACCGCGGATCGGTAAAGGTCCTTCCCAAAGCGGAGGGTGCCCGCAATTACACCCAGTGCGACTCGATGCTGCTCGGCAACCGCTGCGGGGCGCACACGTTCCCTTATATCGATGTACAGAACTCCACCGCCTCGGTGGAGCATGAGGCGAGCACCACGAAGATTGGCGAGGACCAGATCTTCTATTGCAAGCAGCGCGGACTGAACACCGAGAATGCCATCTCGATGATCGTCAATGGCTTCTGCAAGGAAGTGTTCAAGGAACTGCCGATGGAGTTTGCGGTGGAAGCGCAGAAGTTGCTGGGAGTGAGCCTGGAAGGCAGCGTCGGTTGAGGGCGGACAGCGTTTAGCGAACCCAAGGGAGATTTACGGTGCTACAGGTCAACAACCTCCACGCCCAGGCGGGAGAGAAGAAGATCCTCAACGGCATCACGCTGACGGTGAACCGGGGTGAGGTGCATGCGGTCATGGGCCCGAACGGGTCCGGAAAGAGTACGCTGGCTCAAGTCCTGGCCGGTCATCCCGCGTACGAGGTCACCGAAGGCACGGTGACCTACGACGGGCAGGATCTGCTGGACATGGAGCCTGAAGAGCGCGCGAGGGCAGGGGTCTTCCTCGCCTTCCAGTATCCGGTGGAGATACCCGGCGTTACCAACGCCTATTTTCTCCGGGCCGCCCTGAACGAGGTGCGGAAGGCCAGAGGTGAGGAAGAGCTCGATCCCATTGATTTCATGGATCTGGCCGAGGAGCGGCTCAAGCTCGTGGATTGGGGTCCGGAGATTTTGGGCCGAATGGTCAACGCCGGGTTCTCGGGTGGTGAGAAGAAGCGCAACGAGATTCTCCAGATGGCGATCCTGGAACCGCGCCTCGCGATCCTCGATGAGACCGACTCGGGACTCGACATCGATGCGTTGCGCGTCGTCGCGGCCGGCGTCAACCAGCTTCGTCGCCCGGACAACGCGACGGTCGTGGTGACCCACTACCAGCGGTTGCTCAATTACATCGTGCCCGACGTGGTACACGTCCTCGCCGCCGGCCGCATCGTGAAGTCGGGAGGTAAGGAGCTGGCCCTCGAGCTGGAGGCCAAGGGGTACGACTGGTTGACGGGAGGGCCGAGGGCAGCGTGACGACTTCGTACCTGACTGACTTCGACGCGATCGCCCGGAACGGGGGTAGCAAGGCTCCCTGGTTGACCGGCCTGCGCCGTTCGGCCATTGACCGTTTTGCGGCGCAGGGCTTCCCGGGGGCCCGGGAAGAGGACTGGCGCTTCAACAACCTCGGGCCCATCACGTCGCGCAGCTTTCCGTTGGCGCCGGTCGTGGCCGCTGCGCCGACCACCCGGGATGTGGCGCGGTTTCTTTACTCTATTCCCGGCGGAAGCGCGCTGGTGTTCCTCAACGGGCGGTTCTCTCCGGAGCTCTCGACACCGGCGCCCAACGTCGATGGAGTAACGGTCTCCAATCTGGCCGCGGCGCTGGGTACCCATGGCAAGGTGCTGGGAGACCACCTGGGCCGTTACGCCAAGATCGAAAAGAGCGGGTTCACGGCACTCAACACTGCCTTCGGTCACGATGGTGTCTTTGTCCACGTGAAGGCCGGTGCCGCGATGGCCGGTCCGGTCCATGCCGTGTTCGTCTCAGACGGCTCGACTGCCGGGGCCGCGGCATATCCCCGCAACTTCATTCTGCTCGAATCCGGAGCCACCGGTGCGGTGATTGAGAGCTACGTCGCTCTTCAAGGTGGGACCTACCTCGTGAACACGGTTACCGAGGCGGTGGTCGGGGAAGGGGCCCGGCTCGAACACACCAAGATCCAGCGGGAGAGTGAGCAGGCCTACCACGTAGGGACCACCCACGTCCATCAGGAACGGGACAGTCACTCGACCAGCTTCTCGATCAGCCTGGGGGCCGCCATCTGCCGTAACAATCTTGACGTGGTCCTTAATGGGCCGGGCATCGAAGGTCAGTTGCTCGGCCTGTACATGGGGCGCGGGCGTCAGGAGGTGGATAACCACACCTCCATTCTGCATGCCTCGCCCAACTGCTCGACCCGTGAGGTCTACAAGGGAATTTTGGACGGTACGGCGCACGCTATCTTCAACGGCAAGGTCTACGTCACTCCCGAAGCGCAGAAGACCGACGCCAAGCAGACCAATCGGAATCTTCTGTTGTCCGATCGGGCCAAGGTCGACACCAAGCCCCAGCTCGAAATCTTCGCCGATGATGTGAAGTGCACTCACGGCGCGACCGTCGGCAATCTCGATCCGCTGGCGGCCTTCTATCTCAAGAGCCGCGGCATCGGGCCGCTGCTGGGACGGAAGATCCTGACCTACGCCTTCGCCGCTGAAATCCTCGAGGAACTACCCTATCCTGCTGTCCGTTCGGGACTGGAAGCTCTGGTGAACGCCCGGCTCGAGGAAGGCGTCGAGGCGTGACCGCCACCGCCCGGGTCCCCGGCAATGCTGGCCCAGGCCCAGCCCCAGCCCCGTTCGACGCGGAGAGGGCGAGGAAGGACTTCCCAGGGCTCGCCGCCCGGATCCGCGGGTATCCTCTGATCTATCTCGACAACGCGGCGACCAGCCAGCGTCCGCGGCAGGTCATTGAAGCCATCAGCACCTTCGAGCTGACCCACGCCGCGAACGTACACCGCGGCGTTCACACGCTGAGCCAGCAGGCCACGGCGGCGTACGACGAAGCTCGCGAAAAGGTGCGGGCTTTCATCAACGCTGGTAATGCTTCGGAGATCATCTTCACTTCGGGCACGACGGCATCGCTCAACCTTGTCGCCGGCAGCTATGGCCGGAGATTTCTCAAGCCGGGCGACGAGATCGTCGTTACCGAGATGGAGCACCACTCCAACCTGGTGCCTTGGCAGCTGATCGCTGAACAGACCGGTGCGGTAGTCCGTGCCCTTCCCGTGAACGATCGTGGCGAGCTGGAGCGGCAAGCCTTCGACCAGCTGATCGGACCGCGGACCCGAATTGTTGCGCTGGCGCATGTCAGCAACGTTATGGGGACCGTCAATCCGGTTCGGGAGATCGCCGACCGGGCGCACGCACAGGGTGCTGTGGTCGTGGTGGACGGGGCCCAGGCAGTGCCCCACCTCCCGGTGGATGTGCAGCGATTGGGGTGCGACTTTTACGCCGCATCAGCCCACAAGATGTACGGCCCCACCGGAGTCGGCTTTCTCTACGGACGGCTCGATTTGCTGGAGAGGATGCCGCCGTGGCAGGGCGGTGGGGGCATGATCGAACGGGTCGCCTTGGAAGGCACCACCTTCGCTCCGCCGCCCGCGCGATTCGAGGCGGGGACCCCGCCGATCGCCCAGGCAGTGGGTCTGGGTGCGGCGATCGACTATTTCCGGACACTCGCGGGTGAGAGCCTGGCGCACCACGAGCAGGACCTCCTTGCTTACGCGACCACCCAGGTGGGGCAACTCCCAGGCGTCCGGCTTATTGGCACGGCCAATGACAGAGTGAGCGTCCTCTCCTTCCTGGTCGAAGGGGTGCATCCGCATGATGTCGGGACGGTCCTCGACGCCCGAGGTGTCGCGGTGCGCGCCGGGCACCACTGTGCTCAACCCCTGATGCGGCGATTCGGCGTGCAGGGCACGGTCCGCGCTTCCTTCGGACTATACAATCGACGCGAGGAAGTGGACGTCCTGGTCGATGCACTGGGTGAGGTGCGGAAGGTGTTCGGATGAACGGCGATCTCAGCGAGCTGTACCAGAGCCTGATTCTGGACCACAACCGCGCGCCGAGGAACTTCCGGGTGCTGGAAGGGGCCAATCGCCACGCGGATGGGTACAACCCGCTCTGCGGAGACTCTCTCTCGGTGTGGCTCAAGCTCGAAGGAGACAAGATCGTCGACGCCAGCTTCCAAGGTTCCGGCTGCGCCATCTCCAAGGCCTCGGCCTCGCTGATGACGACAGTGGTCAAGGGCAAGACCAGAGAGGAAGCCGGCGAAATCTTCGCCAACTTCCAGCGAATGGTGACCGGTCAGCCCGGCGCTTCGGACGATTTGCCGCCCCGGTTGGCTGTTTTCGCAGGAGTGCGGGAATATCCTGCGCGGGTGAAATGTGCGAGTCTACCCTGGCACGCGATGAAGGCGGCGCTGGAGGGCAGTGAAACAGAACGAGTATCCACGGAGTAGCGTCGCTTGAGAACGGTGCAATCATTCAAGGAGAGCAGAATGCCGTATGATCCCCGGGTATCACAGCCGATGCGCGAGGAAATGGTGCGCATGGGCGCCCAGGAGCTGAAGACCGTCGCCGAGGTGGACGCCGCGCTCGGAGACCAGCGCGGAACCACGCTCGTATTCGTCAATTCGGTGTGCGGGTGCGCCGCTGGAAGCGCCCGGCCCGGCCTTTCGCTGGCGCTGCGCCACGGAAACCGTCCGCAACGCGTGGTCACGGTATTTGCGGGGGTCGATCTGGATGCGGCCGCCAGGGCGCGGCAGTACTTCAGCGACTACGCTCCCAGCTCCCCTTCAATCGCTCTCTTCAGCGACGGCGAGGTGGTTCACTTCGTCCATCGTCACCAAATAGAGGGCCGAGGGCCGCAGGACATCGCCCGGGACCTGGTAGCCGCGTTCGATAAGTTCTGCGCAACCAGCTCGGTTTGACGTGAGCGGTCACGTCTTTCACCCCGGTCACTCGGAGTTGCACGGCATAACTGTCGTGCTGGAGACGACGGGGGATGTACTCTACGTCGGTCGCTATCACGAGGAAACCGACCGCGGCGTCTTGCTGCACGACGTGGCGGAGCATCGAATCGAGAATGGCGGTTTACCCCGGGAGGAGTTCATGGCGCGCACGATCAAGTTCGGAGTGCGGCCTCAACACCGGCACCTGGTGGTGCCTCGGGAAGAAGTCGGAAGAATTTCGAAACTGGCGGAATGGTAGGCAACGCCGGCCCAGCCTGACGCAGTAAGCCCTCCGCCAATCAGCCGGGGGGCTTTCTACTATCAGGGCCAGGCTTGCTCGCCATAGTGGTCGATCAGAGTGATGGCGTCTACGGGGCAGGCGCGAGCGGCGTCGAGGATGCGTTTATCCCTTGCTCCCTCCGGGTCGACCACGATGCAGAAGTCCTCATCATCCAGCGCAAACACCCCCGGCGCCATGGCAACGCACTCGCCGTTACTCTCGCAAAGCTCGCGGTTGATGATGATTTCGTAGGGCATTGGCTGGTCAGAAAGGCCGTTCGCCGTATGTGGGGGCAATTATAGGAAACAAGCTGGGAATCGGCCAGAGCCCGCCGAAACCACGAAGGACGGGCGGGCGTAGAAGTGGCGCCTCTTCAACCGCGGGCAGGCGAATCATGGCTGAAGCCGTCGTTACAGTCGATCGGATCACCAAACGGTTCGCGGGGCACACTGCCGTGCGCGACCTGTCCTTGAGCATTCCTGCCGGCGGAATCTTCGGCCTGTTGGGTCCCAACGGGGCCGGGAAGAGTACCACCATCCGAATGATCCTCAATATCCTGGTCCCCGATTCCGGATCTGTCCGGCTATTCGGGGATCAGGTGGCCGCGCGCGATCTCTCGGCTCGGCTCGGGTACCTGCCGGAGGAGCGGGGACTTTACCGGAAGATGCGGGTCCTCGACCAACTGGCCTTCCTGGGGGAAATCCGTGGCCTGCGGCGCCTCGACAGCGTGCGTCGCGCGCGCACCTGGCTCGAGCGCCTGGGCTTGGGGGATTGGACCCGGAAAAAGGTCGAAGACCTGTCCAAAGGCATGCAGCAGAAAGTCCAGTTCATCGGCTCGCTGCTACACGACCCGGAACTGGTCGTCCTCGATGAGCCGTTCAGCGGGCTCGATCCCGTCAACAGCCAGATCATGAAGGACGTGGTGGTCGAAATCGCCCGCGAGGGTCGCACCGTGCTCTTCTCCACCCACATTATGGAGCAGGCGGAACGGATGTGCGACAGGGTGGCTATCATCGCCCGGGGCGAGAAGGTTCTCGACGGAGCACTCAGCGAGGTAAAGCACGACTTCGGCACCCGGCATGTCGCACTGGTGTTCACCAGGAACCAGGCCAGCGCCGCGAAGATCCTTCGAGATCCGACACTGGTCGCCCGGGCCGATGACTATGGCGGGTCGGCCGAGGTTGAACTCCCGAGCGACGGGAACCCCGACCGGCTACTCCGGGCCCTGGTCGAGGCGGATGTTGGGCTGAGCCGGTTCGAAATCGTCGAGCCGTCCCTGCAATCCATCTTCATTGCCAAGGTCGGGGCGGAGGCCGCTGTGGCACCGGCCCGGGAGGAAGTCCATGCGTAAGTTCCTCGCCGTCGTGACCCGGGAATTCCGGGAGCGGGTGCGCACCCGGGCCTTCGTGATCAGCACCGTATTGATCCCACTCTTCTTTACGCTGATGATCGCGGGCCAGATCATCCTCTCCACCCGGGGCGCCGGGACCTGGCGGATCGCCGTCGTGGATGCGGCCCAAGGGTCGTTCGGCGCGCGGGTCGAAGCGGCGCTTCGGGAGGTCAAGGTTGGAAGCGGCGCCGTCGCTCCTCAGAAATATCAGGTGGAGCGCATCAGCATCGCACCCGGTCGAATCGATGCGGTGAAGGACTCCCTGATTCCTCTGATCGGGAAACGGGAGGAGGTCCCGGGGAAACTCGACGGGTTTCTCCTGGTGACCGAGGACGGACTCGCGTCGGGGGAGATTCCCTACTTTGGCGGCAATGTCGGGAGTCTCAGCGAAATGGATAACCTGCAGACCTCGCTTCGTCCCGTGGTGCTCACCGAGAGACTGGTACGTGAAGGCGTCGAACCCGACGCTGTGCAGCAGGCCTCGGGCGGGGTAGAACTGGTAACCTCGAAGATTACCGACGGGAAGCTTACCGGGGAATCAGGAGAATCCTCGTTCTTTCTGGTGTATGTCATGACGTTGATGATGTACTTCGCGCTGCTGTTCTACGGTATTCAGGTCATGAGCTCGGTGCTCGAAGAAAAGACCTCGCGTATTGTCGAGGTCCTCGCTTCGAGCGTAACCCCCTTTCAGCTGATGCTCGGCAAAGTCGTCGGGGTCGCCTCGGTTGGATTGTTCCAGCTCGGGATATGGGCCATGGCGGGATTGTACCTGACCGCCAATGTCGCGCCAATTCTCTCTATCCTGCACATGTCGAGTGATGCGGCAAAAGGCGTACAGCTCCCCACGGTCACCTTGCCGTTGTTGCTGGTCTTTCTCCTCTTCTTCGTACTGGGCTTTTTCCTCTTCTCCTCGATGTATGCTGCCGTCGGGGCCATGTGCAACAGCCAGCAGGATGCCAATCAGACCCAGCATCCCGTCACCATCGGGATTGTGCTCGGGCTGATGACGATGTTCCCGCTGATGAATGATCCCAATAGCTCCCTGGCTCGCACGCTCAGCCTGATACCGTTCACTGCTCCCTTTGCGACCCCAATCCGGTATTCTGTTTCGCCTTTGCCACTGCTGGAGCTCGTTCTGTCCATTCTCTCGACCATCGCCGGTGTGCTGATCATGTGCTGGATCGCTTCCCGGATCTATCGCATCGGCATTCTGGCCTACGGTAAGCGGCCCGGACTGGCAGAGCTCTGGAGGTGGGTGAGGACGGCGTAGGGGCGGGAGAACGGGAGAACGGGTGAACGGGTGAACGGGAGAACGGGTGAGGGGGCGACCAGAACGGTCGCCCCTACTATTTTGGGGCCCATGGAGCACTTCGATGTGATCGTGATCGGCGGCGGGCACGCCGGTGCCGAGGCGGCTAACGCCGCGGCTCGCCGCGGAGCGCGAACCCTGCTGTTGACCCAGAGTCTCGAGAGCATCGGTCAGATGTCCTGCAATCCGGCTATCGGGGGGATTGCGAAGGGCACCCTCGTCCGCGAGGTGGATGCGCTGGGGGGGATTATGGGGCGGGCGACCGACCTCGCCGCGATTCAGTATCGAATGCTGAACCGGTCGAAGGGACCTGCGGTGTGGTCTCCCAGGGCGCAGTGCGATCGTGGTCTCTATCGCCGTGCAGTGCGATCTCTGCTGGAGGCTCAGCCGAATCTCGAATTTCTTCAGGGCACTGTCGCGGACCTAAAGGTTCAGCGCGGAAGGGTTAGCGGGGTGGTCACCCGAGAGGGCCGGCTCCTCGAGGCGCAGTGCGTGATCCTCACCGCCGGGACCTTCCTGCGAGGCAGGATCCACCTCGGCTTGGACACACAGATTCCAGCTGGCCGCGCGGGAGACGCGCCGGCGGTGGAGATTGCAGAAGCGCTTGCGAGAGAAGGACTTACAATAGAACGCTTCAAGACTGGGACCCCTCCGCGGATTGATGGACGGAGCCTCGACCTTGGTCGCTTTCAGCGGCAGGACGGGGAGACCGAGCCCTACTGGTTCTCCTTCTTCGATCACCCGGGACGACTGCCCCAGCTCCCGTGTTATCTCGCGTGGGCAGGACCGGAACTCAAGCGCATTATCCAGGAGCACCTGCTCCAGTCGGCCCTATATGGCGGTGCCATCAGTGGGAGAGGCCCGCGCTACTGCCCATCGATCGAAGACAAGATCGTCAAGTTCCCCGATGCGGAGCGGCACCAGGTATTCCTCGAGCCAGAGGGACTGGAGACCTCGGAGCTATACGTGAACGGTCTCTCGACCTCGCTGCCTCCGCCGGTTCAAGAGAAGTTTCTGCGCTCGATCCCCGGACTCGAAGGGGTGCGCATGACCCGTCCCGGGTATGCGATCGAGTACGACTATTTCCCACCGACGCAACTCGACCCGACTCTCGAGGTGCGAGGGATCGGCGGACTCTTCTTCGCTGGGCAGATCAACGGAACAACCGGCTACGAGGAGGCTGCCGCGCAGGGGATTGTCGCCGGAATCAATGCCGCCGGGACAGCGTTGGGGCTGGACTCCGTTATTCTGCGGCGTGACCAGGCCATGATCGGTGTCCTGATTGACGATCTGGTGAGCCGTGGGGTGGACGAACCCTACCGGATGTTCACCTCACGAGCGGAGTTTCGACTACTCCTACGCCAGGATAACGCCCTCAGGAGGCTATCCGAGCTCGGCAGAGGCTTGGGGCTCCTGACGGACGACGAGACGAAGGAGGCCACGACTCTTCTTGAGGAACAGGAGAAAGCCCTCGCCTTTGCGATGGAAACGGCGCTTGCTCCACAGGCCGTTAACGATCTGCTGGCGGTGAATCAGTCGGCGCCCATTGAGGAGCCGGTGCGGCTGGCGACCTTGATCCGCCGCCCTGGTATTCATTACAGGGACCTTCTGAGGGGGGAGGTCGGGCTGGATTTCTCCGATTCTGCGCTCGAGTGGGCGGAGATCGAGTTGAAATACTCGGGTTATCTGGAGAGGGAGAGGGCCGGAGCGGTACGACTCGACCGTATGGAAGCGGTGGAGCTACCGTCCGACGCCCCGTACCGGAGCTTCAAGTCGCTTTCTTACGAATCCCGGGAAAAACTCAGCACTATCCGGCCGGGGACGCTGGCGCAGGCGGGCAGGATCCCTGGCGTCTCGCCGAGCGATCTCCAGAACCTGCTCATCGAACTCGCCAAGTGGCGCCGCAGCTCCGACCCCTGTTTCACGTGAAACTCCCGCCCGATTAGGCGGAAAGCTCTAAGCCCAGCTCAAAACCGGCCCCAGTCTACCCGTTTCACGTGAAACGGAGCCCATTCCATTGCTGTTAGGGCATTTGGATCTATATTCTAACTGCCGCCGCAGTATTGTATTTCCGACAGATAAATGTAACTATCTGCAATCAAATCACTTACGAGATAAATGGCAAGACTCATCGCGATCGCCAACCAGAAAGGCGGGGTGGGGAAGACGACCACCGCGGTGAATCTCGCTGCGTCCCTCGCCATCGCAGAGCGGAAGACTCTGCTCGTGGATGCCGATCCCCAGGGTAACGCGACGAGCGGGATGGGGATTCGCCGGGAAACCATTCGGTACGCCCTCTACGACGCCATCGTCGAGGGACGGCCGGCCGGAGACATCATCATCAATGATCCCGCGCTACCCTACCTGGACATTCTGCCGGCGACACAGGATCTCGTCGGTGCCGAACTCGAGTTGGTGGATCGCCGGGAGCGCGAAACAGTCCTTCGCCGGGCACTCGCGCCGATCAAGGGCTCGTACGAATTCATTTTGATCGACTGCCCGCCTTCGTTGGGACTCATCACCCTCAACGTGCTGACCGCCGCCGACGGAGTCATCATCCCGATTCAGTGTGAGTACTACGCGCTGGAGGGAATCTCGCAGTTGCTCAACACCATCAACCTGGTGCAACAGAATTTCAATCCCACTCTCGCGATCGATGGTGTGCTGCTCACGATGTACGATTCTCGAATCAATCTCTGCCGCCAGGTGGCGGCCGATGCGAAGGAATACTTCGGCGCCAAGATGTTCCCGACGGTCATCCCTCGTAACGTGCGACTGGCCGAGGCGCCGAGTTTCGGCAAACCGATCCTCATGTACGACATCCAATCGGTCGGCGCGAAGAGCTACCTCGCGACTGCGCAGGAACTGGTCCGCCGCACCGAAGCATTGTCACCGACGGAGAGTCCTGCACTGCGTGAGGTGAGCGAATGAGCGAGACGAAGCGACTCGGCCGGGGGCTGGAAGCCCTGTTAGGACCGGTTGCTCGGCATCAGGCCGAGCCAGAGGGCGCGATGCAGGAACTGCCGGTCGATGCGATACGGCCCAATCCATATCAGCCGCGCATCAAGGTGGACGAGGCGGCGCTGCAGGAACTAGTCACGTCGATCCAGGCCTCGGGCCTCCTGCAGCCGGTGGTCGTACGGGCACATGCCGACGGGTATCAGCTCATTGCGGGAGAGCGTCGCTGGCGGGCGGTCCAACGGCTGGGCTGGCGGCGAATTCCCGCCGTGATCAGGGAAGCAGATGATCGCACACTTCTTACGCTTGCACTGGTCGAGAATCTGCAGCGCGACAATCTCTCTCCCGTCGAGACCGCCAGGAGTTACCAGCGTCTGATCGACGAATTCCAGGCTTCTCCAGCTGAAGTCGGAGAACTCGTAGGGAAAGACCGCTCCACCGTCGCCAACGCGCTCCGTCTGCTGCGGCTGCCGTCCGAGGTGCGGGAGATGCTCGAAGACGGAAGGCTCTCGGAAGGCCACGCGAGGGCATTGCTCGGGGTGAGCGATACCACACACATGAGTCGCCTCGCGAAGGATGCTGCCGCGAATGGCTGGACGGTGCGCGACACCGAAAGCCGGGTGCGCGAGGGACGGACTCCCCGAAATTCTCGCCGGCCCACCGGACCTCAAGAGGCCTCGGCCGAGCATCGCCGGGTGGAAGATGCGTTGCGGAAACGACTCGGAACCGATGTTCGGGTGACCGCCCGGCGCAAAGGGAGAGGTCTCATCGCGCTCAGCTATTACTCGAACGACGATCTCGCCCGTCTGCTCGAACTGCTGCTGGGAAGACCCTTCGAGGGCTGAGTGCCTGCGCGCCGTTCTCTGACGATCATCCTCCAACCGGACGGCGCGCTCACCTCACGCACGATCCGGATTCCTCTCTGGGCCCTTCGCGCGCTCGCCATCGCCTGTGCAGTGGTCGGTACCGGCGTGATTCTCGCCGCGGCGTTCTATCTTCCCATCTTCCGCGCGGCCGCCAGGGTTCCCGGTCTGGAGAATGAGGTAGCCCGGCTGGAGACCGAGAACGGAAGGATCCGGGAGCTGGTCGCCGCTCTCGATTCGGCGGAGCAGCGGTACTCCAAGATCCGTCAGATGCTGGGTGCCGACATCGTGCCCGACCCGGTTTCTCTATCGACGCCACTCCCGGTAGCGCCGGCTGTACGGGCCAGAATCCCGGAAACGCCAGTACGCTTCGAGACCGGAAGCAGCATCCCACGGCACTGGCCTCTCGATGATCCGGGATACGTTACTCGGGGGCAGGTCGGCACAGGTACCGTCGACGAGGCGCATCCCGGCCTTGACATTGCAGTACCGATGGGGACCATGGTGCGTGCGTCAGGCGGCGGGACCGTGCTGCGCACTGGGACGGATGCGGAGTACGGGACTTTCGTCCTCCTGCAACACCCCGAGGGGTACCAGTCCATGTACGGGCACCTGGACCGTGCTACGGTGCAAGCTGGACGGCCGGTGAGCGCCGGCGAGGTCATAGGGCTCTCCGGCAACAGCGGACGCTCCAGCGCACCTCACCTTCATTTCGAGATACGCCTCAACGGGCAGTCGCTCGATCCAACGACTTTGGTTAAGGAGGGAAGCTGATGGCCATTTTCTCGGGGTCCTCGAGGCACGCATCCGACTCTACGGGCCGCCGTTACGAGAATGCCGGCCTGACGATCATTGCTGCGGGCACCCTGGTAGTGGGTGACGTGGCAAGTGAGGGAGTGGTCAAGGTCGAGGGCGAGGTACGGGGCTCGGTTCGGGCCGCCGGACAGATCCTCATTGCGAAGGGTGGGGTCATCCACGGAGATGCCCTGACCCGCGAAGCTGTAATCGGGGGCGAAATCGAAGGTGCTGTACGGGCCGAAGAGCGAGTCGAAATCCAGAGCGGTGCAGTCGTGAACGGTGACATCATGACCCAGCGGATCCTGATCGCGGAGGGCGGCAAGGTGAACGGTCAGCTTTCGATGGCGGCCACTGATGTCCTGATGACGGATATCGGTCACGCTGGCGGTAGTGAAGCCGATAGAGCTCTCTCCAGTGATTCCCACAATCGTTGATAAGTCCCTACTTTGTGTGGAAATCATTCCTGTTTCTTACTTTAGAGTGACACCTCGGACAAGACCCAGTAGTATCACTGCTGCGATTGTGTCGCTATTGTGGCTCGGCACCAGCATTTTTGGGGTAGGGTGTGCCGGGCCCAAGTCTGCCGGAGAATTTCGGGTTGGCTTGGTCACTCCTGGCTCCATTGATGACGCCGCCTGGAATTCCGGAGCCTACCGCGGCCTTCAGCAGATCCGCGATTCCCTCCACGTTCAAATCAGCCAAGTCGAAGCGAGAACCCCCTCCGAACAGGAGGAGGCGCTCCGCACCTATGCCGCCCAAGGGTTCAGCCTGGTCTTCGCGCACGGCTTCGAGTTCCAGGGCCTGGCTGAGCGGGTTTCGGCCCGATATCCCGAGACTGTCTTCATCGTGACCTCGGGCGAGCGGGTAAGCGGGAATGTTTCACCGCTCATTTTCCGGCTCTACGAGGCGAGCTACCTGGCGGGGATTGTGGCCGGTGGGATGACCAAGACCGGAAGCATCGGCTTTGTCGGCGGGATTGAGCTTCCCCCAATCAAGGAAGCGGAAAACGCCTGGGTTGCCGGCGCCAAGTCGATCAAGCCATCGGTGGTGAGCCGTTCCGCCTACCTCAACACCTTTGATGATGTTGCTGCGGGTCGTGAGGCGGCTATTGCCCTGATTCATGCCGGCGCCGACATGTTCCATCACAACGCCGACGCCGCGGCACTCGGGGTATTTCAGGCGGTGAAGGAATCACCGAACGCCTTCATCTTCGGCGCGAATGAGGATCAGCACGCCCTTGCTCCCGAGCGAGTCCTGGGATCCGCGGTCATCGACCTGCCCAGGGCGTTCCTGACCGTCGCCCGTGAAGTACACGGCGGGACCTTTAAGCCAAGAGTCGAGTCGTTCGGGCTCAAGAGTGGGGTGATCCGGTATGAACCCAACCCCGCACTTGAGGGAACGGTTCCTGCCGCCGTCACGCAGCGGCTCAGGGCGGCCACCGACTCCATCATCGCGCGGGATTCGGTCGCGCCGTGAGCAGCGACGGGCGGCTTGCCGATCTCACCGGCTATCTCGATTCCTACCTCCGAATCCGGGAGACTCCCGACGAACCCAACGCGCAGAATGGCCTCCAGGTAGAAAACAGTGGAGCGGTTCAGCGCATCGTTGCGGCGGTGGATGCCTCTCAGCAGACGATCGACGGGACCGGGAATGGCAGTTTCCTCCTGGTGCACCACGGTTTGTTGTGGGACGGGAATCCCCGCATCACCGGCCGGCACTACCGCCGGCTCAAGGTCCTACTCGATCGGGATATCGCCCTGTACGCGGCCCATATTCCACTCGACGTCCATCCGGAAGTGGGAAACAACACGCTGCTGGCCAGTGCACTTGGACTCCGCGACCTGAGCTGGTTTGGCAACTATCGAGGTATCGCCTTGGGCGTGGTTGGAAAAACATCACTTCCGTCACGCACATCCCTGCAGGCGGAGGTAGAGCGCGCCGTCGGCGCGACGAGTGGGTCAGCGCGTCTGATACCGGGCGGTCCAGAGCGACCGGTTCAGGTTGGGGTCGTGACTGGAAGCGGTGGGAACATGATGGCCGCCGCTCGCGAAGCTGGGTGCGACACGCTGGTCTCGGGTGAGGGTGCGGCCCACACCTATTTCGATGCGATGGAATGGGGCCTGAACGTGGTCTATGCAGGCCACTACGCGACCGAAACCCTTGGCGTACGAGCGCTGGCCGCACACGTTGCATCCCGATTCGGCTTGAGTTGGGAGTTTCACGACCATCCTACCGGAATGTGAGCGAATGGCTCCGGTTCTCGAGCTTCGAGGAATAACCAAACACTTCGGCCCCGTGCTGGCTCTCCACGGGGCCGATTTCATTCTGGAAGAGGGGGAGATCCACGCCCTGCTCGGAGAGAATGGCGCAGGGAAATCCACCCTCATGGGGGTGGCGTTTGGCCTGGTCCGGCCGGATGCCGGTCAGATTCTGGTCCGGGGGACCGCGCAGCAGATCCGGGGGCCGCTCGATGCCCGCCGTCTGGGAATCGGGATGGTGCACCAGCATTTTACTTCGGTTCCCGCGCTCACGGTTGCAGAGAACATCGGATTGGCTGCGGGTTGGCCGGTCTCGCCCGGTCCCCTGTCTCGCCGGGTCCGAGACCTCGGTGAACAAACCGGACTCCCGATCGATCCGGCCATGCGAGCCGAGGACCTTCCGGCCGTGCTCAAGCAGCGGCTCGAGGTGCTCAAGGCGCTGGCGACCGACGCGCGAATTCTCCTGCTAGATGAACCCTCCTCCGTCCTGTCCCCCCCCGAAGCTGAAGCGCTTCTGACCCGCCTTCGAGACTTCCGGTCGAGAGGCATGTCGGCAGTGCTGATCACCCACAAGCTCGATGAAGCCATCCGGATTGCGGACCGGATCACGGTTCTGAGGCGGGGAGAGGTGGTTCACACCGGTCCGGCTGGTGCCGAATCTGCACCCCGCCTCGCCGCGCTGATGATCGGCGATCCGGCGTGGGCTCCGCACCGGCTGAGCCAATCGGCTTCGACCAGCGAGGTCCGGGTGCGGGTTCAAGGGCTAGCCGTCGAGCGGTCGGGACCCAGCGGCGTTCCGCTTCGCGAGGCCACGTTCAGCGTGAGGTCGGGTGAGGTGGTCGGAATTGCCGCGGTTGAAGGCAATGGGCAGAGAGAGTTGTTACGCGCGGTTGCCGGGCTGCTCAGGCCATCACGGGGAGATCTCGCCGTCTCGACCCCGGTGTCGTTCGTGCCGGAGGATCGGACCAGCGAAGCGTTGATCGGCGAATTCAGTCTGGCTGAAAACCTGGTGATGGCTGAGGGCGAGAGCGGTGCGTGGATCCGAGGGCCGTGGCTCGACTGGGGATCGGTTGAGCGCCGAACCCAGGAACTGCTTGGGGAGTTTTCCGTGCGGGCGCCAGGGCCGAGGACTCCCGCCGTCGCGCTCAGTGGTGGGAACCAGCAACGAATGGTTCTGGCGATGGCGTTGGAGCGTCAACCGACGGTCCTCGTCGCAGAGAATCCTACTCGCGGGCTGGACATCAAGGCCACCGCGGAAATTCACGCGAGACTCCGAGAAGCCGCAAGGCAGGGAGTCGCTGTGCTTTTCCATTCCAGCGACCTCGATGAAGTGGTTGAGCTGGCGGACCGCGTTCTGGTGGTCAGGGAAGGTCAGGTGATCGAGCTCTCGCCGGGGGCGACTCGTCAGGAGATCGGCGCACGGATGCTGGTCGGGGTGCCGGGTGCGAGTTGAGCGATTCCTGCCGCTGGTCGCCGCGGTCCTGGCCGGCATCGCGGTTCTCGCCGTCACGCTGCTGGCCACCGGCCATGATCCGATCATCGCGATGGGTGCCATGTGGCGCGGAGCATTCGGATCGTGGGATACCATTCTCTCGGCCGTGCTTCCCCGATCGATTCCCCTGATCATCATCGGACTTGGCATTGGCCTGGCCTTCAGGGCTGGGGCGCTGAACATCGGGGCTGAAGGTCAGTTCTATGCCGGCGCCATCGCCGCAACGTGGGCGGGTCTTCACCTCAACGGATGGCCGGCTCCGCTCGCGATCGCTGCCCTGCTGATCACTTCGATCCTGGCCGGTGTCGTATGGGTCGCGGTGCCAGTGCTGTTACGCGTTCGCTTCGGCGTACTGGAAGTGATCAGCACTCTGCTACTGAATTTCGTAGCCGACGCACTGGTGAGCTGGATGGTGCAGGGACCCCTGCAGGAGGCCAAACGGATCTATCCTCAGAGCGATCCGATCGCTGTGAGCGCCCGGCTGCCGCAGGTCCCGGGAACTCGGCTGCACCTGGGGCTGCTGCTCGCTGTAGTTCTCGCCCTGGGGCTCTGGCTGATTTATCGGCGTACGCTGTGGGGCTTCCAACTTCGGGCCACCGGAGCGGGCCCCCTCGCAGCTCGTATCGCAGGACGGATCGACACCAACCGGATGATCGCGACAGCACTGCTGCTCTCAGGGGCAATTGCCGGTCTCGCCGGGGGGACGGAGGTGTCGGGCGTCTCGTACGCGCTGTTTCAGAGTCTTTCACCCGGGTACGGCTTCACCGGGATCGCCGTGGCGTTGCTGGCGCGCCTCGATCCTTTAGGCACACTCGCAACCGGACTGCTCTTCGGGGCGCTGGAAGCGGGCGCTGGAGGTCTTCAAAGGGAGGCCGGTGTCCCGGCTGTTCTGGTTTATCTGATCGAGGCAGTGATCATCATTGTCGTACTGTTGTCCGACGCCTTTGCGCGGCGTCGCAGTGACGGGAGGTTCTGAGATATGGACGCGGATCTTCTCGTCTCGTTCCTGACCAGCGCGGTCCGGGTCGCGACACCGCTGCTTCTCGCTGCGCTGGGAGAAACCCTGGCGGAGCGGGGCGGGGTAATCAATCTCGGAATCGAAGGAGTCATGCTTGCCGGGGCACTCGCCGCCGCCATCGGCTCCACCGCTGGAGGTCCCTGGGCAGGTACATTCGCCTCCGCGGCGACGGGAGCCCTGCTTTCACTCGGGTTTGGTCTCATCGCCGTGGCCGCCGGTGCTAACCAGATCATCACCGGCACAGCAGTCACGCTGGGTGCAGTGGGGGCAACCGGTGCCGTCTATCGGGAGGTATACGGTTCCGGGGGCGTGGGACTCAGCCTGCCGACTTTCCGAGTGGTTCCCATACCAGGGCTGGATCGAATCCCCCTACTCGGCCCTGCATTGTTCGAACAGTCAATCCTATCCTACCTCGGATACGTTGCGGTGCCGGCGATCTGGTTCCTGTTGTTCCGGACCCGGTGGGGCCTGGCACTGAGGGCGGCGGGCGAGTCAGTGGAAGCTGCGACGGCCGCCGGGGTCCGTGTCAAGCGCGTCCGCATAATCGCTCTGACTCTGGGAGGCATGTTCGCCGGTATTGCCGGAGCCAGCCTGGTGCTTGCCCAGGTGGGAACGTTCGCGGAGAAGATGACGGCAGGGCGGGGGTTCATGGCAGTCGCCATCGTCGTGCTGGGTGGCTGGCGACCTGGCCGAGTGGCCTGGGCAGCGCTCTTCTTCGGAGGGGCGATGGCGCTCCAGTTTCTCTTCCAATCGATGCTGTTGAATGTACCGTACCAGCTTTTCCTGATGCTGCCATACCTGCTGACGCTCCTCGTGCTGGTAGGAGCCGTGGGAAGGGTCAGGTCTCCGGCTGAGCTGGGACGGGGATAGCCTTCGCAGACACTTTACCGCGTTCGGCTTCGATCAGGGCCCGGACCCGGTCCCGAAGATGCTTGATATCCTTGTGCGTCAGGCCGGTCGTTTCGATCGGATCAAGCACCTTTACGACTGCATTCACTTTTCCTACCCGCCAGTCGTGTTTGCGGAGTGCGGTGCTGGTCCCCGAAACCACGAGGGGAAGAATGGGAACGCCGGCATCGATGGCGAGCCGGAACGCGCCGTCTTTGAAGGGGAGCATCTCGCCGGTGGCCGAGCGGGTCCCCTCCGGAAAAATCACAACCGACACTTTCTTCTTCAGCACTTCCTGGCAGCGCTGCATCGCCTTCACGGCACTCCGCGCGGTCCCGCGCTCGACTGGAATATCTCCCGCCAGATACATGTCCCAGCCGATCACCGGTATCCGCATGAGCTCAACCTTGGAAAGCCACTTCATCTCCCAGGGGAGATGGCTGATGAGGAGGATGTCGGCGAAGGACTCGTGATTGGAGACGACGACGTAGGGACGTCGGGGATCCGCAACCTTGACTCCCGCGATGCGGAAGCGCCAGTAGGGATTCAGCGTCGAGGTGATAACAGCAACCTGTCGGAAAAAGAGCCCGGTCCAGTAACGCCCCCGGTCAAAGGGACCGAGCACGAGGCGCATCAAGGCCAGGATCGGTAGCCAGATGAGGAGCGTCCCGCCTAGGACGGTCCAGGTCCAGATTGAGACGAGGGTGGTGATCAGGCCTTCCACTACTCGGGCACCGTTTCGTCCCAGAGGGCGAAGACATTCCCGTCCGGGTCGGCAATCATCGCCATGACGCCGAAAGATTGCCGGGTTGGCTCCGTCACGAAGCGCACCCCGCACTCGTGCAATCGCTCGCAGTACTGCAGGAGCCCCGAGACGCGGAGGGTCACCCCCGTATGGCGGCCCACCAGCGCTCGCGCGTCGGGGTGAACTGCCGGATGAACGCCGAGGCGGGTCTCTCCTTCGCAGAATTCGGCGCCGAAGCTCCCCTCCTTGATAAGCGAGAGGCCGAGGTGATCCCGATAGAAGGTCCTGGCGCGGTCGATGTCGGTGACGAAGATGGCCACGCTATAGAGGGAGGGTGGCATGTTCTATCGGGGTTTCAGAGAACTCCAGGCTGCACGCCAGTTGCGACGCATTCGCTCCAGCCCTGGTCGCTGAAGGGGCGTGTCCCCAAAGCTCGCCGCAAAGGCAGGCTCATCCAGCTCCTCAAAGAAGTCGGGCCCGGCCTCGTCGAGGGTTGTGCGCGGCCGGAACTCCGGCACGCTCGACTCAGTGGCAAAGCGGACATTCCAGGGACAGACCTCGTTGCAGATATCGCATCCGAAGGCCCAGCCTTCGAACCGGTCGATGAGCTCAGCCGGAATGGGCCCACGATGTTCGATGGTGAGATACGAGATGCAGCGGGTCGCGTCGAGGACTCGCGGTGCCTCAAAGGCCTGAGTCGGGCAGGCCTCGAGGCACCTGGTACAGGATCCACAGTGGTCGGTTTCGAAAGGTGGATCAAGCTCAAGTTTTAGATCGGTAAGGATGGTACCGATGAACATCCAGGATCCCTGTCCCGGACGAATGAGCATCGTGTTCTTGCCGATCCAGCCCAACCCGGCTCGCTGGGCGAGTTCGCGTTCGGCTAAGGGTCCGGAGTCGGTGTAGGCGCGAGCGGTCTGCGCGCCATTCTGGCGGAGATAATCTGCCAAGAGCTCTAGCCGCTTGAGGGTGACGGTATGGTAGTCTGTGGCTCGGGCGTACCTGGCGATCTTGGGATGGCCGGTCTGGCCTTCGTCACCGTAGTAGTAGCTATCTAGAACAACTACTGCCCGGTTCGCAGTTCTATCCGCTACCTGTGGATTCTTCCGCTTTTTCGCTTGACGGTGGAGGTAGCGCATGTTCCCCGCCTTCCCGCTCGCCAGCCAATGGTCGAGCTCCTCACTATGGGGGAGGGGATCGAGCGAGGTGATGGCACAAGCCGAGAATCCCAGTCGAATTGCCTCGGTCTTGACCAGGGTTGCGGGAAGGGTCGAAGCGGGTTGTGCGGACAATTCCGGTCTCACTGGGCTGCGCGCCGCGGGGGCTCCTCGTAGTTGCGACTGTCTTTGAACCGGATACGCGCCGTGCTTCCAGGAGTTATTTCTCCAATGGCTTCAATCCCTCGGTCGTATCCACGATCATAGGCGACCAGGGCGCGGCGCATGAACTCCATCTCCGCGGTAATCACGTACGCTTCCTGGCCGGGCCGCCCGTTGCCGTCTCTCCTCACCAACAATTGGTCCTTCGGGTAATTCTCCTTCAACTCGAAGAGCTTGGGGAAGCCACGCTTCAATTTGGGATCAAGCGTGAAATCCCGTGACTTGATCCCAGTCGCGTCCACCCAGTGGTCTACACTCTGCCCCGTGATGGTCCGCAGCCGATCATTCATGTTGTAGCCCAGCGTCACGTCGATCGCGAGGAGCTCGAAATCGACCATACCGGAATTGAACGTCATAACGACCTCGGACGCCAGACGCCGAGCCAGCTCGAGCGGGTAGAGGTCGATGTTGCCACCGGTGAAGTAGTCGTTTCCCCGGCGCAGCGGCTTCATGAGAAATGGATCACGGATGGAGATTGAGGCGGCCTCGCCGACCGAGAAGTCGGTGAACACCTTAGTGTCGAGCGCGACCGCGCTGTTGGGATAGGCTTGGGCGATCGGAGACTGGAATCCCTCGATCAGCTTCGCGATCTCGGGGTCGGTGAAATAGGTCTCGTGATAGAGCTTTCGTCCCCGGCGAGGAGTCTCTATCTCGTCCGGCGTGAAAGCCGCGGTCGCACCGACCACGACGATGTGGGGATCATCAGGCCTGCGGTCTGTGAAGGACTTATGCCAGAACGGAAGCGGGATCGAGTCGTCGTCGAAGAGCGCCAGGGAGAAAAGATCGGGGACCACGTCGCTGTTGGTCTGCCAACCGGTCTGATAGCGAGAGAGTTTCCGGATCAACCGCTCGATGTCCCGAAATCCGCCGCGCTTGAGCTTGAAGGCCCGGAAAGCCTCGAGCATTGTGGGCGACTGAAGCATGGCCAGCCGCTCCGTGCGGTCCGGGATTCCGTGGATCATCGCGCCGACCACCGCAGCGCCACAGGTCGTGATGATGACGTCGGGTTTCCAGCCTCGATCCACTAACGCGTCGTAGACCCCGAACTCGTACATGAATTTGAAACCGCCGCCGGTAAGGACCAGTGCCCGCTGAAACGGCCTGGGTGTCGGGACGGAAAGTCCGGGCTTCGCCTGAGCCGACAGGGTACCGCCGAGGCAAGACAAGGCAAGGCCTAGCCGCATCAACAGCCGGGTCGTGCGGTTCACAGGTCGCTCGAGCGTGGAGGAGGAAGTTGTTGTAGCGGTACCCAGGCACCGGTGATGAGTCGTGCTCCGCTCTGGTAAGTGAAGTAGGCCCAGGCCCACTGGAAGAGCACGATGACGCGATTACGAAACCCAATCAGATAGAAGATGTGAACGAAGATCCAGATGAGCCACGCGAAAAACCCGCCGAACCGGAAGCGTCCCAGATCGGCGACGGCGCGCCCCCGACCGATGACGGCGAGCTGGCCCTTGTCCCAGTAGGAAAAGGGCACACGGGGACGACCGGCGAGGTCGCCCTGAATGGCCCGAGCTGCGTACTGGCCCATCTGAATGGCAACGGGGGAGATTGCGGGCAGAGTCTGGTCTCCCTGGTGAACGTAAGCCGCCGCATCACCGAGCACGAAGATTTCGGGGTGACCCGGTGCGGTGCAGTCCGGTTCAACCAGGACTCGGCCCTGGCGATCGAGTGGGACGTCGAGCGATTTCAGCAGCGGGCTCGCGACATTGCCGGCCGCCCAGACCACGGTTCCCGTCGGAATTGTCCATCCAGCAGCAGAGACGAAGCCGGGACGGACGTCCGTGACCATCATCGACTCCCGCACTTCGACTCCGAGCCGCCGCAACTGGTCTTTGGCGCGCTGGCTCAACTCGGGAGGGTAGGTCGGCAGAATTCGAGGCCCACCCTCCAACAACATCACGGTCGCTTCTCGTGGATCGATCCGGCGGAAGTCGCGCTTCAGCGCATAAGACCGGATCTCGGCCAGAGCGCCGGCAACTTCCACGCCGGTGGCGCCGCCCCCGATGACGACGAAGGTGAGATGGGCGTGGCGGCGAACTGAATCCGGTTCCCGCTCGGCCCGCTCGAACGCGAGGAGGATGCGGCGGCGAATTTCGTCCGCATCCTCGAGGCTCTTGAGGCCGGGGGCCAGAATCTCCCAATCGTCGTGGCCGAAATACGAGTGTCGGGCTCCGGCCGCAAGTATCAGGTAGTCGTAGTTAAGAATACTACTATCGTCGATGGTAACCTCGCGCTTCCCGGGACGGACTTCGGTGACCTCGCCTAAGAGAACCTGGGTATTGGCCTGATGGCGGAGGACCGATCGTATAGGGGACGCGATGTCCGACTCGGAGAGGCCCGCAGTCGCGACCTGGTACAGCATCGGCTGGAAGAGGTGGTGATTGTGCCGGTCCACCACCGTTATGCGGACCGGCGCACGCCCCAGACCTTTAGCGGCGTAGAGCCCGGCGAAGCCCGCACCCACGATCACCACATGGGGCGGGGGCGTCACAGCTTCAAGATCTCGCGGCGCCAGCGAGCGAACCTGATCACGTCTTCAGCAGGAGGAACGCGCCGTTCCTCGCCATAGGCGGTATGCATGCGCCACTCGAGATAGGTTCGATCGGGAACAGGAAGGAAGGGCGGTGAGGCCCACCAGCTGCGGCGCCGGAAGGCCCAGGTGAGCGTCAGCAGGTCCCACGCGATCCGCGGATTGAGCACTGCGCGACCGGCCAGCCGCGGAAGGAGGGACCACCAGGAATCCGGCGCCGCCATGGACGAAAAGATACATCGTGCCGGGCGAATCACCGAGCCCGCAGATATATTCCCCGCCCATGTCCGTAGCCGCGGCCCCTGCGCACGCGCTGCTGCGATACCGGGAGGAGTTTCCGGTGTTCGGCCACGCGAAATACCTGAACAGCTGTTCGCTGGGCGCCCTCTCGAAGCGTTCCCGCCTGCGGGTCAACGAGTACCTCGATCTCTGGGAACAGCGGGGCGCTTCGGCGTGGTACGATCAGTGGCTGCCGGCGCTCGAGGTGCTCCGCGGCGAATACGCCTGGGTGGTGGGCGCCAGGGCGGAGGATATTTCGCTTCATCCCTCCGTGTCGTCGGTGCTCGGCGTCGTGGCCGAATCGCTCGAATATCGTGACCGGCCCAAGGTGGTGGTGACGAGCCTCGACTTCCCCACGGTCGCATATCAGTGGCTCGCCAAGCGGCAGGAGGGGATCGAGGTCGTCGTGGTAGACAGTCCCGACGGCACTCACGTCCCCCTCGAGCTGATCGAGCGAGCCGTCGATGATCGCACTGCCCTGGTGGCGACGAGCCATGTCTTCTTCACCAGCGGCGCCATTCAGGACATCGCCGCGGTCGCGGAGATCGCCCACCGGCGGGGAGCGCTGGTCCTGATCGACGGTTATCAGGGAGCGGGCCAGCTGCCGGTTGATGTCCAAACGGCGAATGCCGATTTCTACTGTTCAGGCGGACTCAAATGGCTTCTGGGTGGTTCCGGCATCGCGTTCCTGTATGCGCGCCCTGAACTCACGAGCCGCCTGACCCCGCGGGTGACCGGGTGGTTTGCCCACGGCGATCCGTTCCGGTTCGATGTCCGGCAGTTCGAGCGCCGCCCCGGCGCCAGAGGCTTTGACATCGGGACTCCGAGCGTGGCCGCGGTCTATGCCCAGCTTGGGGGACTGGAAGTGCTGAGGGAGATCGGCCTGCCCGCGATTCGCGAAGTGACGCAGTCCTTGACCGAAGACCTGATCAACGAAGCGCGGAGTCGAGGCTTCCCGCTCCGGGTCGCGGCCCGTGCGGAGGAGCGGAGTGGGATCGTGATGTTTCCGCGCAGGACAGCCCAGGAAGACGTGCGTCGGCTCGCGTCTCAGGGATTCATCGTGGATTCGCGGCCCGGTCATGTCAGGGTCTCGCCCTACTTCTACAACACGCCCGAAGATCACCGGGCTCTGCTCGAGTGCCTGCCCCGTGAGTAAACCGCTCGATCCCCGCCTGATGCACCGCGATCGACCCCGAGGACCTACCGCCGACGAGGAAATCCTCGAGAGCGCGCAGCTCCAGGAACGGCCCGACGCGCTCCGGAAGACCGATCCCTGGCGCGTGCTGCGGATCATGGGAGAGTTCGTCGAGGGCTTCGAAAAACTGGGCGACGTTCAAGACGCCGTGGCGATCTTCGGATCGGCCCGCACATCGCCGAGCGATCCCCACTATGCGGCCGCAGTGGAAACTGCCCGGCTCCTGGCCGAGGCCGGGTTCCCGATTATCACCGGCGGCGGGCCGGGAATCATGGAGGCCGCGAACAAGGGAGCGGTCGAGGGAGATGGGCTTTCGATCGGCTGCAACATCGAGCTGCCCCACGAGCAGGGTACCAACCAGTACGTCCGTCGCAGCATGTACTTCCGCTTCTTCTTCGTGCGGAAGATGATGTTTGCGAAGTACTCCATGGCCTTTCTGGTCTTCCCGGGGGGATTTGGCACCCTCGATGAGTTATTCGAGGCCCTGACGCTGATCCAGACCGGAAAGGTCAGCAGCTTTCCGGTCGTGCTGTTCGGCTCGGCCTATTGGGAAGGTTTGATAGCGTGGCTCCGCTCTCCCATGACCGTGCAGGGCAAGATCGATCAGAACGACCTCGCCCTGCTTCATGTGACCGATGATCCGCGCGAAGTGGTCCGCATCATCGCCGCGGCGAAGGCAAACGGTACGACCAATCGTGTGGGATAAGCGATGACCCGACCCAGCGCCCAGTACCTGCGTGGCCGCCGGATCAATCCGACCGGAATCACGGGCCATGAATCCGTGGCCGACCTTATCGATAACGCGTTCTTCGCTTACAACGCGGGCCGGCTCCGCGAAGGCTGTCTCCTGTTCATCCAGCGCATGCTGGAGCCTGAGGTGACGGTGGCGATGAGCCTTACCGGTGCCATGACCCCGGCAGGGCTCGGGATGAGCAGCCTCATCCCGCTGATGGAGGCCGGCTTCGTGGACTGGATCATCTCCACGGGCGCCAATCTCTATCACGATGCGCATTTCGCGCTGGGTCTCGCGATGCATCAAGGGACCCCCCACGCCGATGATGTGGAGCTCCGCGACAAAGGCGTCGTGCGGATCTACGACATCTTCTTCGACTACTCGGTGCTTCTCTCCACTGACGCCTTCGTGCGTGAAGTCTCGGCCCGGCCGGAGTTCCAGCGCTCCCTGAGCACGGCGGAGTATCACTACCTCCTGGGCGGGTACCTCCGGGAGAGGGAGAAAGCGCTTGGCCTGCAGCGACGGTCGGTGCTTTCGACGGCCTACGCGCTGGAGGTGCCGATCTATACCAGCTCGCCGGGGGACAGCTCGATCGGAATGAATGTCGCGGAGCAAGCCCTGGCCGGCAGCCAGCTTCGTTTCGACGTGAGCGCCGATGTGAACGAAACGGCAGCGATCGTCCTCCACGCGAAGCGCACCGGCGGCAAGAGCGGAGCGCTGATTGTGGGCGGCGGGAGTCCCAAGAATTTCCTACTTCAGACCGAGCCACAGATTCAGGAAGTACTCGGGATCGATGAGAAGGGGCACGACTTCTTCCTGCAACTGACCGATGCGCGGCCCGATACCGGAGGACTATCCGGTGCCACTCCGGCCGAGGCGGTGAGTTGGGGAAAAATCGATCCGACGATGCTGCCGGGGACTGTCGTCTGCTATCTCGACAACTCGGTCGCGCTACCGCTCCTCACCAGCTACGCTCTCGCCCGGCACGAGCCCCGTCCTCCGAAGCGGCTGTACGCGAAGCGAGAGGAGATGATGGATCGGCTCACCCGCGAGTACCAGGCCGCCCTCCAGTTCCGGGACCAGCGGGCCGAGGAAGCTAAGTGACTCCGGCGTCGGTCCCCATGGCGATGGGAATACCGCGGGACGAATCGGCGGATCATGGAACCTCGCGAGTGCTGATTGGGACTGGGGTGGAATACGGGTCCCGCCCTGGGAAGAGTCACCGGGATCAGCCAGACCAACCTCCAAGGTTGGTGCCAGTCAGGGTGGCAGGTACCTGGAGCCGTCGGGCGGGGCCGCCAAGTCCGAATGGCATAACTGCAAGCTAATGCGGCACTTACAGTACCTTCTTTCAGCCAGCCGGGGATCGTGTAGGTGGCTGGCTTGAGGCACATTGGCACGCTTCACCGATTTGAGGTCCGGGATGGCGATGGGGGGCACAAGTCCTGCACCTTTACGGGACTATGTCCCAAGACGCAGCGGACTTTGCCTTTCTCTTCCCGATCCTTCACAGCCGCAACCGGGTCCCGGACCTGGAGGCGCTGCGGACCTGGTATGAGGCCGTCTCCGATGCGCTCCAGTTCGAACTCCCGCACGATCTCTTCGCTCTGTGGGTCTACTCACCGAGCGGAGAGCCGTCGCTCATCGCACCGGAGGAGCTCGCTGCGGACGATTTGAAAGTTCCGCATCCCGATCCATTTCTCGATCCACACGAGCTGGCCCGGATCGAAGACCGGGTGCAGTCTGCCCGCTATGGCTCGGTGGTTTGTCGCCCGATTCGCCATGGCCCTAATGACGTCGGACTCATGTTGATCGCTGGCTTCAGGCCCGATCTCTACGGGATGCGGGAAGTCGCGGTAGTCGAATCGGCCGCGGAGGCCATGGCGCCGATGCTGGCGCGCTACTCCCGGGCGGGTCACCCTTCCGAGCCAGTCGAAGATGCGGTTGCGTCCGATGCTTCGAGTGACGCTGAGGTCCAAGCTACCAAGCTTCCCGCGGCGACGGTTTCCCTGAGCGCGGAGGAGCAGGAGGCCCATGAGCTCAACGCACTCTACAGCGCCCTCGCGGAAGCCACCACGGGCGCCGGCACGCCTAGAGATTTCATGCTCGGGGTCTCCTTCGCGATCCAGCACGTGCTCCCACATGACGGCATCGAGCTGATCATCGGGCACTCGCCGGAGGACCAGCACTACCGGCTTGGCCTTCACGGTCACGGACCGCTTTGGGCCGATCCCAGCCTGGTTCTCTCACCTGAAGCGTTTGATCCGAATCGTCTGTTCGGCGGTGTCAGCCAGGTTCTGGTCCGCGATGGGGCATCGGATGCCCGGGGCCCGATGCCGCAGTTGGCGCATGTGCTCGGGGGTGAGGAAAGGGCCCGGTCGCTGATCGGGGTGCAGCTGCGAGTCGTGGAACGGCCGGCCGGTTATCTGCTTCTCGGTAGCGCGGGGCCGGGACTTTACGAGGAGAGCGACCTGATGTTGCTCGACACGATCGGAGCGCTGATCGCGCCCCGGGTCGATGTCTTCGTGATGGACTGGCAGCACCAGGTGCTGCGGGGCCAGTTCGACATGCTCCGTCACATCCCCATGCATCTGAGCCGCATCGCCGAGGAGCTGGCGACGACACCGCTGCTCGGCGAAGCCACGAGGCGGTTCGTGAAATCCGCTTCGGAACTCCTGCCGATCAACGCGATCGAGTTCGCGGTGAGGCTATCCAACGAGGGCCGGGTGGCTGTGGTCAAGCCGGGCCAGGCAACTCCGCTGGCGGACCTTCCGCAGGAACCGATCGAGGGGACCGGCGTCGCGCGGGTAGTGCGAGGAGAGATTCCCTACCTGGTGAGCTCGCAGGAGTCCCCACCACTGTCGGTACTGGTGGTGCCGCTTCGGGTAGGCGGAACGATCATCGGCGCCATGGCGATGACCTCTCCGGGGACGACTTTCGGCCGCACCGATCTCGCGGTCGCTCAGCAGCTTGCCGACCTGGTGGCGCCCCACTTCGAGGTCGCGCGCCGCGTGGCGAGCACTCCGCTATTCGTCCCCGGGTGGAAGCGGTCGACGTTCTGATTGAAACTGTGGTTGCTTCCCAGGAGGCTTCCCGGGTGTAGGTTGCCTTGTGTGTTTCACTCTCTCCTCGTCGCTCTTGCCCTCGTAGCCGCGCCCACGACTGTCGCGCAGGACACGACCGCCGGACCTCTCGACTGGTCGGCCGAAGATTCCACCCGAGTCAGGTTCGTCACGGCGCACGGTACGGCCCAGCGACATCACCAACTGGTGATTTGGGCTCCGACCGACTCGGTGGATGCGGGGTGGCTCGCCGCCTTCGGCGACACTCTGGACAAGGGTCTCCGCGATTTGCGGGCTCTGGTGGGTGGGCCGTATTCCTGGCAGCGGATCGGCAACCGCCCGGTGGTGTTCTTCTTCAGTCCAGGGCGCTTCGTTTCCCACGCGACGGGACGGGATACCGTCTTCATTTCCCTCAACCGGATCCGTCGAGGAGAGGCGCCATTCCTTCACGAAGCGTCGCACGAGCTGTTGACTCCCCGAGGACCGTTTTTCGCCGACGAGTACCCGGACGGCGGAGAACAGGAACGACGAGCTGCGCAGTTCCCTCAATGGCTCAGCGAAGGCCTTCCAGACTATCTCGCCCAGTCAGTGGCGAAGGCGACCGGATTCCCCGAGGGCGACGTGTTCGAGGTCGGGGGACTGGACAAAGTCGACAGCAGCTGTGCCGTCCGCCTCGCGAACAGCGCGCGGCGCGACGAGATTCTGACCAAGATCGGGGGCCAGGGGCGACTCGGTGCCTTATTTACCGAGGATCGTGAAGTCGTGGCCCCCACGTACTACGCCTGCAGCCAGTCGTTCACCAAGTACCTGGTGGATCGTATCGGGGTGAAAGCCGTCCTAGGACTGTTTCCCGAGATTCCGGCCGGGACGTGGAACGGGAAGGTGGAACAGCTTGCTGGCGAGCCAATCGCTGCACTTCGGCGGAAGTGGATGGACCAGCTTGGTATTCGATGAGAGGCCTCTGATGCCATCGCGTATCGCACTGAGTCTCGTCGGGCTCACCCTGGCTTGTTCAGCAGGGCGGCCGAACCCTTCGGACCCCAAGGTCCGTCAGGAGGTCGTCGCCGCGATGGACCACTACACCGCTCTGATCAAGTTGGTAGCCTCGGATTCAATCGCCGCGATGTACACCGAAGACGGTGAGCTGCTCGAAGCGGGAATGGCTCCGCTCGTCGGGCCCAAAGCGATCAGGGAGTTTCTGGCCCAATTCGATGGCAAGGTGGTGGTTGATTCGGCATCCACGGCCAGCGATGATGTCGAGGTGTTCGGAACCACGGCCTATCAGTGGGGTTCGTTCTCCCAGGTTGCGAGGGTGCAGGACCAGCCACCGGCCAAGTTTGGAGGCCGGTACGTCGCACGCTGGCGCCGGACACCAGAAGGGCAGTGGAAGCTCACTCGGCTGCTGATGCAGCCGGCGCCGTCTGCTCAGTAACTCCTCTGAATGGCCACCGCGGCTCGACGAGAAGTGGTGATCGGCTCCATGATCAATGGACGGGGAAGACTGACCCGGGTGGTTTCTCCCGCGCTCGCGGCGCTCCGGATGTACCGAGGGACCGCGCTGTTACTGGCGGCGACCGGAGTCGTGATCCTCATCGCGCTGCTTCCGGTGACCTCGCTCTGGATTCCTGGCGCCAACAGTACGCGGCTCTCCTTCTCCAGCGTGCGAGGAGCCGATCTCGGCCTGCCATGGAATCCGGATGCCCGGCCACCGGTCGCGGGACAATTGGCCGCTCTCACCCAGTTGTTCCGGCTTCTCATGGGGACCGCTGCAGCTGCGGTTGCCGCGGCCGCGCTCACCATGCTGACGCTCTCCGCCGCACGCGCTTCGGAGCGGGCGCCGGAACTTGCAGTCAGGCGCTCGGTGGGCGCCTCGCGCCGAGGCGTGCTTGCCTCTGCCTTCCTCGAGGCTGGATTGGTGGCCGCGGCCGTGCTCGTCCTTGGTGGCGCCGCTGGTGGCGTTGCGGCCAGGCTTGCTGCCCGGGGATGGCCTGGTCTACTGAGTCCCGGCGGGCCGACGATGATTCCGCTCAGTCTTTCGCTCGTCTGCGCTGCGTTGGTGCTTGCCGGAATTCTTCCTCTGGTGTTTGCCCGTCGCACCCGTCTTACCCAAGTAGAAGCACAACCGCTACCCCTGCTGGTGCCGGCGATCCAACTGGGAATCAGTCTTACCGTGCTCACCGCCGGCGTGCTGGTGGCCAGACACGCGAGCAGCATGCTGAATTCGGCGGCTCTCGAGCGTCGTGACGGGGAGGTGTACCAGGTTGCCGTACCGAGTGCATCACCGAGTGAGCAAGCGTCGCATTTCGAAGCCTTGCTTCAGAAACTCTCGAGCGACTCCCAGCATGCCGTGATCAGCCTCAGCAGCCCGGGAACCATCGCCGGTCTGGGCACCGTGGCGGGAATCACAACCGACTGCGGGCTTTGCTCGTTTGGCGGCCTCATGGTGCCGTGGCACCAGGTACTGGCGACTCACGAAATGGTGAGCGCCGATACCTTCCGCGCCCTCGGCGTCAAGATGGTTGCCGGTCGGAGCATTGGTTCCGAAGACCGCTGGGACGCACCACGGGTCGCCGTCGTCAATCGGGCCCTCGCGGCGCGCCACTTTCAGCACGGCGAGGCGATCGGACGGCAGTTGATGGTGGGCCTCAAGCGATCGGAATGGTACACAGTGGTGGGCATCGTGGATGATCCACCGCCGGCGGGTTTTGGAGCGGCGCTGCAACCTGAATACACCGTCTACTTAAGCGTTCTGCAGCACCCGGTTCCCCAGATTGACCTGCTCGTTCGTGACTCGGTGAACCCGGGTGGCGCCGGCGCCGTCGCTTCAGTGATTCAGGACGAACTGGGAGTTCCATCCGGCAGTATCGCGAGCCAGAAGGAGTCGGAGTTGCTCGCCGCCGAGGCCCGACCGCTCCGCTGGTTCGGCCGATGGTTCGGGGTAGAGGGATGGATCGCGCTCATAATCGCATTGACCGGCACCTATGCCTTGATGCGGCTCTGGGTGCGCTCGCTGCACGGCGAGTTGGGATTGCGCCGGGCAGTCGGCGCTCGACGCCGGAGCGTGATTGGCTACGTGGTTGTGCGGGCGGTACTGGTCAGCCTGGTTGGAGCCGGGACTGGGATGTGGTTCGGTCCAACCCTCTGGAACATGCTCTCGGGTCTGCTGCCTGGACTGCCGGTGTGGGACTGGAAGCTTGTCCTGCAATTCACGGCACTGCTCACCGTGGCGACAGTGGTCGGCGCATTGGAGCCGGCGCTGCGAGTCATCACAGCGAAACCCTCGGAGCTGCTGGCCTGACTCGTCGGCTAGGGAACCTGCTCACTGTTCAAGGCCAGGAGCCGCGCGCCCGCCTCGCCGATTTCGAGAGTAGAGACTCGTAGCCGATCGGCTGGGAACTCGAACGCTTTGTCGAGTGGAACCTCGAGCACATGGCAGAGGATTGCTCTGATGCTTCCCGCGTGGGCGACGACCACGACTTCTTCGGCCGGGTTGGTGAGGCACCGAGCGTACCAGTCACGGACCCGATCTGAAAGAACGCTGAACGACTCACCGCCGGGGACTCTTTCGGTTACCCAGCTTTCCATCCAGCGCTTGAGGCGCGCGTCGTCCCCGCGCTCGAGCGCATTCCAGAAGCGCCCATCCCATTCTCCGAAGTTCATTTCTCGAAGCCGGGCATCGATCGTCGGCGTAACGCCCCAACGTCGGCCGAGCGGATCGGCCGTCTCCCGAGCGCGACGGAGATCGCTGGACCAGATACACCCAGGAGCTCTCGGCCACGCCGCGACAAGTCGGCCGACGTGCTCGATGCCTTCGGGAGACAATGGAGCGTCGGTATGGCCCATCGCTCGCCCGTCGGCGTCGAGGGCGGGGCCGTGCCGCACCAGGTGAAGCTTCAAGCCGTGCTTTCGGTGGCGCTGCGCTGGCCCACGCCGGGATGTACCGGATTAGAGCCGCCCGACTCGCGAGCCCAGCGGAAGAAGATCACCCCGAAGGCAAACCAGAGTGGAAGGTCGCCGATGATCTTCATGGTGAGTCCCGCGATTTGCTGATCGGAATGGGCGGGGAGGTCCATCGCGCGGGGTGCCAGTTCGTACACGCCGTAGAGCGGGTAATCGGCGAAGGTGAGGAAAGCCGCCGGGAGAATCGGCGGCAGGGTGGCTGCGAAGAGATATCCCATCTTCAAAGGGCGGGTAAGGCGGCCGATCGGCGGGGGCGCCATGATTGCCCACCAGAGCACGATTCCACCGAGGAACCATGCCAGGTCGATGGCGAAGGCGCCGAGCTGCGAACCCATCAGTCCGTCTACCACATCCGGAATGTGAGTGCCGATCAGGATCGCGTTGAAAACCGCGAGAGCGATGAGTGGTCGGGCCAGAATCCGTAAGACCGGCCCCACGCGCGGCGACCGGGAGCCGCTGAGCATGGCCTCACTCGGAATGCCGGCCAGGAGCAGAGGCGGGGCGATGAGGCTCAGGAGGATGTAGCTGACGGTGTGGAAGCTGACCAGGTAGCCGGTCCCCAACGGACCAATTGGCCAGTCGAGTGCGAGCCAGACGGTGAGGAGGCCGGCCGCAAAGAAATAGGCGGCTCGGCGGCTCGGCGGCTCGGCGGCTCGGCTTCGCAGGTCGGGGCCTCGGCGGATAACCAGGAAATACAGAACGGCAAGAAGCGCGACGAACAGCCACACGCCGGGATAGGCCTTCCAGGCCCAGGTCCATGGCTGCCCGGTTGCCGAGCACCACCAGGTCATTGGTTGTAGGCCCTGACGGGGAGTTCCAGGGTGACCGTGCCGGCTCGACTGAAGACGAGAGTTACCGGCATCCGCTCACCGGGTTTGGGAAGCCGGCTGAGTTGCTCGAGCATCAGATGGGTGCCACCAGGCTTGAGTGTCACTTCTTCGCCGGGAGGAATGGGAAGCCGTTCGATCCTCGCCATCCCGGCGGCTCCTTCAGACTGCATCGTTCCGTGAATCATCGCCGACTTCGCGATGGAGGACTGGACCGACACGAGCGTATCAGGCTTGTCGCTGGTGTTGCGGATCGTGAAGTAGGCGGCACCCGACTCCTGCGTGATCGGGGAATACGCGAACCCGCCGGTGATGCGGATGTTCCCGAACTCGGCCTTGAGGGTTGGCGGTGCCGCCTTGCCGCAGCTCCAGCCAAAGAAGAGCAATCCGGCAAATAGGCCCCGAATCACGCCGGGCCTACCATCTTCGCGAGAAGTTCCAGGTCTTTGGCCCAATCGGCCTGGCGCACGCCGAACGGATAGACCACGTGAGCCGAATCATCCGGCGTGAAGGCAAGAACGAGGGCAGCGTGACCCACGCTGTACCCCGTGTCGGCCGGCGTCAGCTGCGGCTCTCGTGATGCCTCGCCGAGCTTGAGCCCGCGCTGGATCGCGTTGACTTCGGCGAGGCTACCGCGCAGCCCGACGAATCCGGGATCGAACTTATTCAGCCACGCGCGGATCACCTCGGGGGTATCGCGGTCGGGATCGGTGGTGACAAACACGACTTCCACCTTCCGCTGGACCTCGGGGCCAAGGGTTTGGAGTGCCGCGGCGATATTCGCGAGATGCACAGGGCAGACGTCGGGGCAATGGGTGTAACCGAAGAAGAGCAGGGTAATCTTGCCCTCGGTCTGCTGGCGGAAGTTGAACGGTGATCCGTCGGTCGCGGTCAGGGTGAAGTCAGGTTTGGGAATCGCCTGGCCGAGTGTGGGTCCCGCAAGGCCTGACGGGTTGAAGGCCGCGGGTTTCCGGTCGCAGCCGATGAGTGCGAGGACCAGCACGACCGAACGAAGGGCTCTTGCGGTAGTCATAGTGTGGGGGCCGGCAGAGAGACGAGGACCGCGGTGGCGACAAGTATCAGCGCCGCCAAGGTCAGCTCGATGGCCGCGGAGCCGCGAAAAGCGGAAGCGCCTTGGGCGGAATCGAGCCGGGGTGAAAGGGATTTCCAGTGATAGGCGCCGAGAGCCGCGGTGGCACTGAGCAGCACGATCTTGATCAGCAGCGTCTTCCCATACGTACTACCCCAGAAGGCTTCCAGGCTTCCCACGTACGCCACCCCGAGCACCACGCCCGCTCCGACAACAAGCGCGGCACCGGTGAGGGCGAGGGGCGAGAACGCCCGCACCATGCGAGCCAGGAGTGCGGTGCCTTCAAAGGCTCCGCCTTCCCGCACGCCGCGAAACCCCGCCACGAAGAGCACGAAGAGAGTGCCGATCCATACTCCGGCGCCGAGCAGGTGCAGACCGTGAAGCGAGACACCGGCGAGCCGGCCCCAGGGATTCTCCATTGCGTGTCCGGTGAGCGGCGATGCAAAAGCAACCATCAACGATGCCAGAATGGCCTCGGGTGAGATGCGAGTTCCATTGTTCCGCGAGCGCCAGCGAGCCAGCCCAAGCAGGACTGCCGCGAGAATGGCCGACCCGATCTGAATCGTCCAACCGCGACCCCATGTTGTCCCGGCAACGATGGCATGGATCCCATCCGCCGTTGTGGGTTCGGCCGGTTCGAGGAAGGCCCTTGCCTGTCCGTAAAGCCGAAGCAAATGGGCGCCGATCAGTACGATCGGCGCCGCAAGGACCAGCCGCCAGATTGTCTCGCGGGCTGCGTCGAGGGCTAGGTTACTCCGACCGCCTGGTTCCGAGAATCTCCCGAGCAACCCGACGCAGACGCTGCCACCGATCGTGACCAGCGTCGCGGTGTAGGCGATCCAGCGGGCCAGGGCGTAGAGGTCGAGTGGAAGTGCGGCGACCTGATGATCCACGTCAATTACTGGCGCCGGTCGGAGCGGAGTAAGTGAACTTGTAGGACCCGCGTACCGGGTGGCCATCTGCGGAACCAGTTTTCCAAATCACGATGTATCCACCGGGGGCGAGGCTCACCGGGATGGTACCGGCGACACTCAAGCTGTCGTCGGTCTTCCCAAGCGTGATCCGGGCAACCGGTGCGCTATCGCTGGAGAGCAGCGCGGCGGAGGACAACGCCACCTCGGGCCGCTCGTTGAACCACAGGCGAACCTGCTTGGGGGCCTCCGTGATCGTGCCATCCACGGCGGGCTCGGCCTTCACCAGGTGAGTGTGGATGGCGGCTGCGCCCGATGCGGTAAGGGCGAGGACGGAGAGTAAAATCAGAGTGATACGACGTCCCGACATCGGGGGTCTCCTTGGTGAAAAGGTAAGGCGCTCAATTTAGCCGGGTGGGACGGGGCACAGGAGTGCCCCGCTCCGCAGCCGCGACCTCAGACTCCAAACGTCAGCCGGAACTGGACACTGCGCGGCCGGCCCACGGATGGTCCGCTGAAGAAGGCTCCTTTCAGCAGGTACTTGTGATCGAAGATGTTGTCGACAAATAGCTCCGGGTGAAGGACAACGGTCCCAATGGGGAAGTTGTAGCCGGCACTCGCGTTCAAGATGAAACTGGGCGAGACCTTGATCGACCGGTTGAAGTCGAACAAGCCGGTTCCATATGTGGAGTCCGGATCGTTTCCGTTGGTGAGGCCGCTGCCGTAGATACCGGTGGTGCTCAGATACAGCCTCCGGCTGGAATAGTTGATGCTGGCGACGCCGGACAGACGCTGATCGTGGTCCAAATCGAACACCGGGACGCTCACATCAACGGGGAAGAACCCGCCGGTGATCGGACTGGTGCCGTACCCGTGGTTCAACGCCAGGTTGAGGTAGCCGGAGACCGGACCGCCGGGGCGAACTTCGAGCACGGTCTCGAGGCCAGTCACCCTGACGGTATTGAGGTTGACCGAGGTCACGATCGCAGAGCCGGGCACCGTGTTGTCGTCGATCCCCGGATCACTGTCCTTCCGGTATGCGGCGAACTTCGCGACCACACCGATGGGAAAACGGTGGACCAGCCCCACCTCGTAGAAGTTGTCGCGCTCCGGGAGGGTCGGTGTCGTGGCCACACCGCCGCTCGACGAGCTGGTGATGGCCCGAAGGTCCTCGACGTTGGTCGGGATGAACTGGCGTCCATAATAGGCGTACATCGTGGTCGCCGTACTCGGGAAGAAGTTGATGCGAATGCGCGGGCTCAGTTGGTTCTGGTTCCCGGCGAATGGAGCGTTGTGGTTGTCGAAGCGGAGCCCCGGACGAATCTCCCATCGCTCGGATGGCGAGATGGCGGCCTGGACATATACCCCGATGTCGCTGCCATTCAAATCCGAGTTGCTTGCGGGCCCCGGTTGGCCGGACGCGTCCCGGGTCTCGAAGTCCTCGTGACCCCGGGTCACTGAAGCGAGGGCTCCCGTCTTGAATTCGAGGCCGTGGTGCGGGCGCAGCGTGTAGTCAAGCTTCAAGCCCGCGGTGTTGAAGTTCCGATCCTCGCTCAGGTTGTACGGTGTCGTGTCGGGGAAGAAGATGAACTGTGGCGTGTCGTTCGGTCCGGGGGTGAAGGTCAGGCTCCCGTGCCGGTAGAGCGCGCCGAGGAACAGCTCGTCGGGGGGCCTGGTGGCGTCGCCCTTCCCGAACAGATGTTGCCAGCCCAGGTTGACGAAGCCATTCACGTCTTCCTGGTTGTCATCCGAGATCACTCCGCCGGTTGAGTCGAACGGCACCTCGAACCTGGTGCGGGACCAGTTGCCATTGAGATTGATGACGTTCCCGCGGCCAGGCGTGTACTGCACCTTGCCGAAGCCGAAGAGGTCTTCGCCGTGGTTGTGGAAGTTGACCCCGCCCGTGTTGCCTGCCGTATCGAAGACCACGGGCTCCTGCCGCATGTCGGTCTCGGACCTCTGCCCGGAGCCGAAAAATCCCCAGCGCCCGCTGTTTCCGCTGGCCGTGAACCCCTGGCCATTAGTCGAGAACGATCCACCGTAAGCGGACCCGGTGACATGCAGTCCACCGGCCGGAATTCGCGTGCTGACATTCACAATCGCTGCGTTCTTGCCGCCGTACTCCGCGTCCCAGCCTCCGGTCACAAAGTTCATTTCGTTTACCACCGCCGGGTCGAAGAGCTCATTCAGGCTCCCTGAAACACCCGAGGGAACCGGCACGCCGTCCACGTAGTAAGTGTACTCCGCGTGCTGCCCACGGATGTGCACTTCTCCGGTGGGTGCCCGCGCCGCACCTGCGATGGACTGCTGCAGAATTTGCGAAGTGGTGGTCGTCGGAGCCCCGTGGAACTCGTCCTGCTTGTACACTTGGTCTCCGGATCGGGTATCCACAGCGACAGGGAGCTGAGCCGCAACCGACAGTTCCTGCAACTGCACGGGCGACGGGACCATGCGAACATCGAGCGTGGTATTCGGTTGGGCACCGCCGATCTTGACCTGAGTCAGCACCGGGTGAAAGCCGATGAACCGAATCTCGGCATCGTACTGCCCGTCGGAAAGATTGTGGATCGTGAAACGGCCGAACGCGTCGGCGGAGGTGCGCACGACCACGCGATTCGACTGGGAAAGAATGATGTCAGCCCCGGCCAGGGGGTGGCCGGACGCACTATCGGTAACCGTGCCGGTGAGATCGCCATTCACGGTGGGAGGGGCCGCGCCGAGCAGCGCGGCGGCCAGCATGAGCGAGAACATTCGAGCCTCCACTACGAGGGATCACGCCACACTGGAGCAGTGCGACGGAGAGTTCTTGAACCGACGGATCAGTTGGAGATCAGGCGGTGTCGGTGGAGGGGCTCGTGAGAGCTGAAGCGTTCCGGGAGGTGCGGAGGGTGGTGGAACGGAGGCGCGGGTCGGAAGGGCCGTCGCCTGCGGAGCATTGTCCGGCAATGTCGGTGCGCCGACCGCTGCAGGACCTTGAGTGGACTCGAACGCCTGAGTCAGCGCGCACTCGAGAGCATGTTCGACACCGCCCCGCGGCCTCTCCCAGCGGACCGGCCCTGCCTCGGCGGGCCGGGGGCCGTGAAAAACGATGCCGTCGACGAGCGGAAGGACGATGCCGCTCACCACCAGGCCGGTGGCGAGCAGCAGGGCTTGCATTCGGACCGCGAGCGATCGCTTCATCTCTCTATGCCGCACCCCGTCGCCCTGCGAGCTTTAGTGAACGCCTTGCCCCGAAGGCCGTCCGGGGCTGGAGGCCAAACCCACAGACGATCACCGGACCGGTTGGCAGGTCCCGCCGCAACGATGCCCAGAGTCCCGCGGATACGTGATTCATCGACTGAGTTAGGCAAGCTCGGCTGGCTCTCGTGGAGGGGAGTGGGTGGTGGGGTCGACGGATCGAGTCCGCCTGACCCCCACCACCAGACTCGTTGGAGGTTACTGCACCGACACAGGGAAGTTCACCGCCAGGTCGGTATCGAAGGTGGTGCCCAAGCCGTTGCCCTTCGCCTGCTCGAAGTGATGCAGCTGAACATTCAGGGTCGTGCTCGCTGTTGTTGGCGCTGCTGCATCGACAGTAACCGTGTAGGTGGTACCGAGCGTTTGGGGAGGGGCCTGAGTGTCGGTGTTGAGGTTGTCGATGGTGATCATCCTGGTCGGGTCGGCCGGCGGGATGTTGATGCTATCCGGGGCTGCCAGGGGGTCCGCAGTAATGGTGTAGAAGAAGCGATGGAAGTTCGCCTCGTTGACCACTTCATTAGTGATGTTGACGATGTTGTTGGGATCGATGTCGTTCAACAGCGTGATCGTCCCGTTGTATACGGTGCCCTTGGTCAGGGCAAGCGTTGCCGAAGGCGGCTGCGGAGGATCGGGAAGCTGGGTGCCGTCGGGGTCGATGATCTCGGAGGTGACCGCAGCGCCGCCGCCCACAGGAGTCAGTGTGATGATCACATGGGAGATGTTCTCGGGATCGCCCGCGCCTGCGGGGGGTGAGGAAGGGTCGTCTCCACAAGCGCTCCCGAGGATCCCTGCGACAAACACCAGCGCAATGGTTGAGGGACGGAAGTGCCGGAGAGAGGTTTGCGATGACGGCATATGAGCGCTCCTGTCGGTTGAAGGTGTGCTGCGGTTCTATTGGGTGGCTAGCGGCGCGGAGTCGCCGAATGGCACGGCAAGACGGAGCACGATGTCGCGTCCCGGATCGTTTACGAAGAGCCGGTAGCGACTCAGGTAATCCCGGTATCTCACGTTGAGCAGATTCCGGACGGCGAGGCTTGCAGTGAGGGGTTGTCCAGCGAGATGAACGGCGCCGACCCCAACCTCGGCGTTAAGCAAGACGTATCCGTCGGTGGGCAGCTTGTAGATTGTGACCGGCGGTACCTGGTCCTGCTCACGGACCAGGGTCGCTCCCAGCTCGAGGTAGGGATCCTTTACCGAGCCACTGCTGTGCCCGTAAAGCCGGATATTGGTGATGATCCGGTCGGCTGGCATGTCGTACAGCGGATCGCCAGTGCCGCGATCGATCCCGCGCACCAGCGTCCCGCTGACGTAAAAGCTCCACCACCAGTCGGGGGAGAAGAGCGCCGAGGCCTCGACCCCGCGCAGTCTTGCGTTGGTGTGGTCGTAGCGGTAGCCGGGGTAAGTGCCCCGTACGGTTGAGACGTCACCGAAGGGGCGCAGGAAGATGTAATCGTTGATCCGGTTCTGATATGCGCTCACTTCGAATCGCAGCGATCGGCTGATGTGCCGCAGGGTCATGTCTACATTCAGGCCGTCCTCCCTCTGAATGGTGGAATCCCCAAGTTCGTACTGTGCCGTGCCGTGATGCACCCCGGCGCTGTGTAATTCCGCCACATTGGGGGCCCGCCAGGTCCGTCCGATACTCCCGGCAAGCGACCATCCCTGTCCCAGCTGGAATGCGCTGCTGAGCGATCCCGAGAAACCGTCCCATGTCCGCTCGTCGTCGGGGCTGATCACCACGGGGTCGCCGTACTGGTAAGCATGCTGCCAGCGGTGGTCATAGCGGAGCCCGGCGGTCAGCGTCCAGCGCTGACTGAGGCTGACCTGCTCCAGGCCATAGACGCCGCCGGCATAGAGTCGGTATTGAGGAATGAGGAACGAGCGGCCGGGAGACAGGTTTCCCTGCCGCATCCCGCTCAGCCCGAAGGTTCCCGCGAACCGGCCCATGGGGGCGTGGTGGAGCCGCAGGTCGAGGGTGTGGGTGTAGAGTTCGAGCCCGAAGGCCGGTCGGGTCGACCCGCTGGCGAAGCCGATACCGTCGTACTCGCTGCGGGTGTTGTGCTGATAGCTGTAGTTCAGCTCCAGTCGGAACTTGGGTGGGAGCACCAGTTCGGTGCGCCACGACAGGAGATCGTGCTTTACGGTCTGATAGGGGCGCCCGATTGTGTAGGAAAAGCTGTCACTCGTGAGCGGATCTTTCATCGCCCGGTCGAGGTCGGCCTTGGTGGTCACGTGAGCCCCGAGATACATCCCCAGGTCGGTGCCGAAGTGGGAGAAGATCAACTGGCTGGTCCCCCAGGAACGGCTCAGCCCGATTGCCGCGCTGGCGTCCTTCTCTTCAAAACCGGTATTCGGGAGGTAGTAGTCGGGCGTCTGGGCGTCTCCCGCGCGGCGCAGGGTTCCTTGCACCCGCCAGCCGAGCCGTCCGAGTACGGGAAGCCCCAGGGAAGACCCCTCCAGCAACAGGGAGCCCGCGCCCTGATGGTTGTTGCTGAAGACGTTGGTCGAGAAGAGCCCGCCGAAATGCCCGGTTTGCGGTAGCGGCCTTGGCAGCACCCGCACTACTCCGCCGAGGGCGTCGGAGCCATAAAGAACCGTTCCACTCCCGCGGATCACTTCGACCTCGTTCGCTGCGAAAGCGTCGATCTCCGGGGCGTGTTCCTCGCCCCACTGCTGCCCTTCCTGCGGCACGTCCCCGTTCATGACCCGCACCCGCTGGGAGTGCAGCCCTCGAACGACGGGCTTCGCAATGCTTGGCCCGTACTGAATCACCGTGACTCCCGGGAGCTCTTTCAGCGTTTCACCGATGGTCTGGCCGCGGTCACGGGCGACCTCCGCCGCCGACATGACCGCTATAGCCTGCTCGTTGTGCAGGGCGGTGGAATCGCCTCTTTCGCCACTGACGACGATGGTGTCCAGCTCGATCGGCCGAACACCGAGCAGGAGGTCTACGGTCAGGCTTCCGCGGGTGAGATCCACTCGCTGCGCCAGCGGGGCGTAGCCGATCGCCCGCACCGTCAGCAACAGGACCTCGGAAGGCAACCCGCTGATCTGGTACCGGCCTTCCTGGTCGGTCGCGACGCTTCGATTGAGGTCAGGCACGGCCACCACTGCTCCGGGAACAGGGCGCCGTGAGGCGGAATCCCGTACCCAGCCCGAGACCTGTACTGTTGTCGGCGTTTCCTGCGCCCCCGCTGCAACCGGAACGGTTGCGACGAGCGCGAGCAGGAAGGCGGCAGCCACGCCGCTTCTATGATTCATCCTGGCCTCCGCAATGCATCCGGCAGCGCTAGCTGCTGGGTGCATCGCAACGCCCCGGTCAACCCGGGAACGTCAAGGAACTGCGATTTCTATTTCGCGAGAGTGAGGAGAACAGCTCAGAGCGAGGCGGGAGGAGCGCGGGAGTGGCACTGCGATTGGGGTTGGTGGACCAATAAGACTGGAGTGGCGAGCGGGCGGGTCCGTACTGCAGAGAGGAGCAGCCCGGCTATCTGCGTGGGGATCGCGGGAGTGCAGCGGCCGACATTCCGTGCCAGCGATAGAGCACAGACAGCCCCGTGGCCGACATCTCGGCCGGGTGCCGACAGGGTCTCGCCCTGTGGTTGGGAAACTCCGGGCTTGGAATGGAAGGCCAGGGCATCGAACACCGGCAAGCCGAAGCCGCCGCCCACCAGGGCAGCGAACAGGACCAGTGCCTTAAGCCGGACCCAATGCCGATTCATGAGCCTAAACTAGCACGGGCACAACAGAAAGCGAAAGCCTGCTTGGGCCTGTCGACTGGCGAGGGTCATTTCTCACCATCGTCCTGTCGGGGGAACGCCGAGCGCCGCCGTTCCAATCCATCCGATGGCAATGGGTTACGCATTGGAGTCTATCCCGAGCTCGACTCCCAATACCTTGCGAGCGGCATATGCAACCAGGAGCAGCAGTCCGAACACGCAGACCACGACGGGCCCGGTAGGGAGGTCATACTGGAACGAGAGCCAAAGCCCGCCGGCCGAGCAGAGGACCCCGGCAACCCAGGACAGAGCTGACAGGGGACCGGTACGACGGGTGAACTGGAATGCGATGGCAGCCGGGACCACCAGGAATGAAAAAACCAGCAGGACCCCGACGATTGGGACCGAGAAAGTGATCACCAGCCCGAAGGAGAGGTAGAACAGGAAGTCCCAGAACTTGAGGTTCCAACCATTGGCGAGCGCTATTTCGGGTTCGAAGGATATGGTGAGGAACCTGCGCCGCAGGATCCAGTGAAACAGCCCGACGAGGACGTAGACCAAAGCCAGCCGACCGATCGCGGGCCAGCCAACCCACAAGAGACTGCCCACCAGAATGTCCTTGATGGCTTCCCCGCCCCTTGGTGAGCGATCCGCCACGAGGATGCCGGCCGCCGAGGCGACGACAAACACGATTCCGATGATCGCCTCCTGGGGCACCCGCCCATGTCGGCCGGTGCGAGTCAGGGCGAACAGCGCGGCACCCAGAGTCGTGAAGCCGAGCGCGGAGGCAAAACTGCGGGTCGAATCGGGATCTGCACCGGCGAAGATGGCGATGGTCGATCCCAACGCGGCCATCTGCGCCAGCGAGAGATCTACGAAAATGACCTCGCGGGCGATCACATGGAGACCGAGGTAGGAATGGATCGCCACGATCACCATGCAGGCTACCAGCGGAGCAAGCCACAGGCTGTGTACCAGCTGGTCGATCATCAGGCGCCTCCTCCTGTGAAGCCCGCGGCGAGACTGGAGATCCAGGTATTCATGAGATCGAAGTAGGTCTCGACACCCGGGGCCCCATGGGTGTTCTCCGGAACGATCACTGCCTTCGCGCCGGTCTTGGCTGCCACCTCTCCGATTTGGTTGCGATTGAAATAGTTGGACGCAAAGAGCACCGGAATCTTCCGCTCCTTCATCAGCGCGATCACTTCTTCCACGTGCTTCGGCGTCGGTGGGATCCCCGGCTTCGCTTCGATGAAGGTGGCGCAGACCACCTTGAACCGGTTGCTGAAATAGGCCCATTCCTTGTGGTAGCATGCCATTTCCCGTCCGCGGAAGACCTCACCCTGCTTGAGCCACCCTCCCAGATGATCGGAGAGCGGCTTGCCTTGGTATTTCGTGCGACCGATGAAGTCGAACAGCTTGTCGGTCTTGAGCAGGTCGAACGCGGTCGCGGGAGTGAGAATGCCGACCAGCTCCTGCCCCATGGTGGCCTCGAGAATCCGCTTCTCGAAGTCCTTTTCGCGATCCGTGAAGTAACTGGCATCTCCCGGGGAGACCCGGGTCAGACCGGTCATGATATTCCGCGCGATGATGATCGCGTTCAGTGGATCGGTGTGAATGTGGGGATTGCCGTCGGCGTGAATATCTCCCTGCGCCCGATTCAGACTGGTGGGGACCTCCAGCAGCGTGATGCCGGTATAGGCGGTGACGTACCCGGGCCCGCCCTCGGACACCTTCCGGTTGTTGGCTCGGTCGAGCAGCGCCGGGACCCAAAGCTCCAAATCGAGTCCGGTCGTCACGAACAGATCCGCGTCGCGCAGGACCGCCACGAAGCTCGGCTTGGGCTGCACGAAGTGAGGATCCTCGTCGCCCTGGGCGATCGAAGTTATCGTGCCGCGATCGCCAGCAATCTCCCGCGCGATCGCCCCATAGGTCGTCAGGCTGGTGACGATCTTGAGCGGTGCGGTCCTTAAGGACTCCCTCGCTCCCGACTCGCGCTGTCGCGCTCCTGAGGGTCGCTCGGTCGCGACTCGGCGGCTCGGCGGCTCGGCGGCATGATGACTGGGCGGCTCGGCGAACAGCCCGGAAGCGATGGTGAGGAGAGCGAGAATCATTTAGTAGGTCTCGTGCTTGTGGGGGCCCATGGCGAACACCGCCTGGAGCAGAACCCGGTTGTCGGTGCCGTTGACGCTGTCGTGGTGGTGCTGGCCTTCCAGTCGGAGATACACGAACTCACTCTCCCACCAGGTGATGGCAGGTGTTATTCCCCATTCATTCGTATCGGGACCCCGCGGTGTTTCGACGTAGTCGTACCGGGCGCCCAGGATCCAGCGCTGGCTGACCCGGAATGCCGCGTCGACAAAGGCGCCGTAGCGGGTCTGGGCCAGGCCCGCCTCTTTCGAGTGGAACTGGTAGCCTTCGGCTCTCAGGGTGAGATCCTGCCGGGTCCCGGCGTTGGGCGGACGCCAGGTCAGCCGGGCATCCAGGCCCAGCACTCGGCTGGTGAGAGCGCTGTCGGAATTGTCTCCCCCGAGTGCGGTGAAGCCGATCTGGCCGTAGGTGCTGCGGCTCAGCTGCCAGAAGTTCTGCAGCCGGCCCAGAAGGGTGGTGTGCCGGTCGGTCCCGAAGAGCGGATCGCTCTCGACCGACGTCGCCTGGGCCCAGATCTCGTGAGTGCCGTGCACCAGCGAAACGGGGAGCGTGGTGTAAAGGGAGAGTCCTACACCCGACAGGCCGTCGTCGCCGAAAAACCGGCGATAGACCAGGGGGTACTCAGACTCGGGAAGGGCGTGGAGGTGCCAGCGATTGAGATCACCGACCTGCTGCCGATAGAGTCCTACGTCGGCTCGAATCCGCCCGGGAAGACCGGTCCAGTAGAGATAGCCTTCCTCTACGCCGACCTCTTCATTCTCGAAGGTCAGGAAGACCTTTGCGGTCGAGTAGGGGTCCAAGGTGGACTGGAGGCCTACCTCAAATTCGCGAGCCTGCGCGTCGAAATGTTCAGACCCATCCTGCCCGACCAGGCGGATGTCGCCTGTGGCGCTGATCTCCGGATTCAGGGCTGAGCCGCTGCGCTGGCGCCCGACAAATTCGGTGCGACCGGCCGCCGCAGTGTCAACCGGCGCCCCAACCGGCCGGCCGGCGGCAGAGTCAGCCGCGGCGCGCAATGCTGCCAGATCGTCGCCAGCCGTGTCCGGTGCGGCTCCCAGGCATCGCTGGGCAACCAGCTTCTCCACTCGCTGATTCAGCCGATCGAGCGCAGTGGCCAGGCTGTCCGCAGCCGGCTCACCGGTCGGATGAGCAGGCAGTCGAACCGCTGGCCCCGCGGGGCAAAGGCCCGCTTCCAGAGTATCCAGTCGCGCATTCAACGCGTGGACTGCACTCAGGGCGGAATCGGGTACCTGTGCGCTGGCGATCTGTCCACCGGTGAACAGGAGGACGAACAGGAGGACCGCACAGTGGGAGCGGTCTGTCATAGAACTCCAGAGCAAAGCCCGGCTGAGGAAGGCCGTGACCGGACTGGTTAATCAGTTGTCGAGAGCTGAGCTGATCAGGCGAGATACGACGGCGGTGCTCGAGGAAGGACTGAAGTGTGAACTGGCGCGGAGAGCAGGTGAGGATTGTTGCGTGCGATGATCGCGACTCCGACGGGCATCTCGGCGTGGGTCTGCGGAGAGCTCGCTACGAGCACACGACCGCCTCGAAGTTGATCGGCCTGCGGACATTGGACTGCATGGCCGCCGCTGCTCGTCGCTTCGAGCCGGACCTCGAGCGCCGTGGCCGCACCCCGTCCGTGGAACATCACGGCGTCGGCCCCCGGGAGGATGACTCCTCCGAAGAGGCCCACCAGTAAGAGCGCGAGCGCCGGCAGGCGACGACGGAAGGAATGCATCGGGATCGAACCTAGAAGGGTGGCGGGATCGCGTCTAGTCGAAAAAACGGAAAGGGCGGCTTGACCGACGCCGTTTTTCTCGTATCTTCAATGTATATACATCAGAGTTAATCAGATGCGAGTTCGTATCTCGAAATGGGGTAATAGCTTGGGAATCAGGATCCCGAAGGCGTTCACCCTGGAAACGGGTTTGGCCGACGGGTCAGAGGTTGATATCAGTGTCTCTGGCGGTCGCATCGTCCTGACTCCGCTGGGCCGGGAGTATGGGCTCGAGGAACTGGCCGATCAGATCACGCCAGAAAATCGGCACGGTGAAACCGACTGGGGAAAGCCGGTCGGGCGTGAGGTCGTGTGACGCCAGATCGGGGCGACGTGGTCTGGGTGACGGTCGAACCCGAAAACCACGGGCAGAAGGCGCGACGTGCTGCGCTCGTTGTCTCACCCGCGCACTATAACGGCCGGGCTCGGCTGGCTCTCATGTGTGCGATCGCCCCATCGGCAAAGGGCTATCCCTTCGAGGTGCCCTTGCCTGAGAATCTCCCGGTGAGCGGCGTGGTCCTGGCCGATCATCTGCGTAGCGCCGATTGGGAGGCGCGACAGGCGGAGCTGGCATGCAGGGTCCCGGCGGGGGTAGTGGCGGAGGTGCTGGCGAAATTGAAGCCGTTGTAAAAATGGCGGGATGGCGGGATGGCGGGATGGCGGAATGGCGGAATGGCGGAATGACGAGAGACGAGAGACGAGGAGATTGCTGATGTTCAGGAGTGAGGCCCGATGAGCATTCCGATAGTGACGCTGAATCCTTCGCTACCCAAGTGCCCGCTCTCGTTCGAGGTGAACGGAGAGACGGTGCACTGTCTCATTCCTCCTCAGAAGACCCTCCTCGAAGTCCTCCGGGAGGACCTGCAGCTCACCGGTACCAAACACGGCTGCGAGCTCGGCGAATGCGGGACCTGCAGCGTCCTGGTCGACGGGGTTCCCATCCTTTCCTGTCTCGAGCTGGGACTCGCCTGCGAGAATCGGTCGGTCACGACGGTGGAAGGTCTCGCGGCGGGCGCCGTGCTTCATCCGTTACAACAGGCGTTCGCCGAACTGGGTGCGGCTCAGTGTGGTTACTGCACTCCGGGGATCCTGCTCACGGCCAGGGCGCTTCTCGAGGAGAACCCGTCTCCGGCGCGACCAGAAATCGTCGCCGCGCTGGGCGGCAATCTCTGCCGGTGTACCGGATACGTGAAGATCTACGAGGCCGTGGAGCTGGCGGCCGCGCGCATGCGGGGCGAAGCGGCTGAACCGGCGCGGGAGAGTCTGTATGGCCGCTAACCGGAACGGCGGGCAGGACGAGAGAGACTTCCAGGTCGTAGGGACACCGCGGCCCCGAATCGATGGTGTGGCCAAGGTGACGGGGCAGACCCGTTTTGCCGATGATCTGATCCTGCCGCGGATGCTCTGGTGCAAGCTGTTGCGGAGCCCTCATCCGCACGCCCGAATCGTGAAGGTCGACACGTCCCGCGCTGTAGCGTTGCCCGGCGTCCACGCCGTGGTGACGGGCGCCGACTTCCCCATTCCCTTCGGCGTGCTTCCGGTCAGCCAGGACGAGCATGCGCTCTGTCCTGATATCGCGCGCTTCATCGGCGACCCAGTTGCCGCGGTGGCGGCGCGGGACGAAGACCTCGCGGCGGAAGCCTGCCGGCTGATTGACGTCACCTACGAGTCCCTCACCCCGATCGGGTCAGTTGAAGACGCCGCCGCAACTCCGGCTCCGCAGCTTCACGAGTACGCCGACAGCGGCAACCTCCACAAACAGGTCCACCTCGAGTTCGGCGACCTGGAAGGTGGCTTCGCGAGCGCCGACCTGATCCGTGAGGATTTCTTCTTCTACGAAGGCAACACCCACCTTCCGATGGAGCAGCACGCCGCCGTCGCGGACTACTCGGCGGCCGGGAAAGTGACCGTCTGGAGCTCGACGCAGTGTCCGCACTATGTGCACCGGGCCCTGGCAAAAGTGCTGGAGTTGCCGCCCAGCAGGATTCGGGTGATTGCGACTCCGAATGGCGGAGGCTTCGGCGGGAAGAGCGATCCGTTCAATCACGAGATCGTGGTCGCCAGGCTGGCCATGATGACCGGCCGCCCAGTCAAGATCTGCCTCACCCGGGAAGAAGTCTTCTACTGCCATCGGGGGCGGCACCCGGTCCTCATGAAGATCCGGACCGGGGTAACGAAGGAAGGCGCCATTACCGCGATGGATTTCGAATCCTATCTGGATGGCGGTGCCTACGGGTCTTACGGCGTCGCCAGTACCTACTACACCGGGGCTCTGCAGACCGTCACCTACGATATCCCCGCCTACCGGTTCAAGGGTGCCCGGGCATTTACCAACAAGCCGCCCTGCGGGCCCAAGCGGGGTCACGGGACGCCGCAACCGCGCTTCGCGCTCGAGGTTCAGCTCGACAAGATCGCGGAAGCGCTGCAGCTCGACCCCGCGGAGCTGCGGCTCAAGCACCTGGTGAAGCCGAACACGATCACTGCGAACTGGCTCCGCGTCGGCTCTATCGGACTAGGCGAGTGCATCGAGAAAGTCGTCGCCGGCTCACGGTGGAAAGAGCGGTACGGCAAGCTGCCGTATGGCCGCGGCATCGGGCTCGCTTGCTCCTCCTATATCACCGGCGCGGGTGTCGCGATCTACTGGAACGAGATGCCCCACTCCGGGGTGCAGATCAAATGCGATCGGGGGGGCGGAGTAACGGTCTTCTGCGGGTCCACCGAAATCGGCCAAGGCTCGGACACGGTGCTGGCTTTGATCGTCGCGGAGATCCTGGGCATTGAGCCGGCGGACATCGCGGTCGTCACCGCCGATACCGATCTCACGCCGGTTGATCTGGGCAGCTATTCGTCGAGGGTCACGCTGATGACGGGCCAGGCGGCGATTCAAGCGGCCGAGCGGGCGCGGGTCCAGATCGCGGAGGCGGTCGCCGCGAAGCTGAGCGCGACTCCCGAGCGCATCGTATTCGCCAAGGGCAGGGTGTTCGACGTACAGAATCCCGAACCGGGCCTCAGTTTCGCCGAGGCGGTGGTGGTGGCGGAGTCCCGCTTCGGGACGATCGGTTCAGTCGGGAGCTACGCGCCTCCCAAGCCGGCCGGGAAATACCGTGGTGCCGGTGTCGGGCCGTCGGCGGCGTACAGCTATTCGGCGGCCGTCGCTGAAGTCGAAGTGGATCCCGAAACCGGCATCGTGCGGGTTCCCACGATCTGGATCGCCCACGATATCGGTCGCAGTATCAATCCGGCGCTGGTCATGGGCCAGGTGGAGGGCAGCGTCTACATGGGTCTGGGCGAGGCGCTGATGGAGGAGATGGTGTACCGCGAGAACCGTAACGTGGTACACAAATTCCCCTCGATGCTGGAATACAAGAGCCCCACCACCTGGGAAATGCCCGAGGTGATCACCTATCTGGTCGAGGGGCCGGATTCGAACGGCCCGTTCGGAGCAAAGGAAGCAGGACAGGGCCCGTTGCTGCCGATCATGCCCGCGGTGGCCAACGCGATCTACGATGCCGTCGGCGTCCGGGTCGATGAAGTGCCGATGAGCCCGCCCAAGGTGTACAAAGCGCTGCAGGCCAAGGCCAAGGGAGCCGACCCGCGTTTCGGACCCAGCGCGACTCCCCAGATCACATGGCCGGAGCCAGTCTGCGTGCGCACCCCGGCCGAAGGTGGCGATGGCAAGGCTACGCCGCGTCCCAGGGCGGTCCCCACGGCCTGACGATGCTGCGCCTCCCGGCCTTCGCGCCCAGCTTCCCGACTTCGGTGGACGACGCGGTACGCATCAAGACCGCTCACGGCCTGGATGCGTCTTATGTCGCCGGAGGTACGGACCTCTATCCCAATATGAAGCGGCTGCAACAGACACCGCGTCATGTCATCGACATTCGTCGCGTGCCGGAGCTGAGTCTGCTGGATCGGGGGACTGAAGGGCAGTTGAGAATTGGATCGGCGGTGACGCTGACTCGGCTGATTCACCATCCGTTGGTACGGCAGGAGTGGTCAGTCCTGTCTCGTGCGGCAGCCACGATCTCGACACCCATCCTGCAGAACATGGGAACCGTCGGCGGCAATCTGCTGCTCGACACCCGCTGCAATTACTACGACCAGACCTATGAGTGGCGGCGGGCGATCGACTTCTGCATGAAGAAGGACGGGAAGATCTGCTGGGTGGCTCCTTCGAGTCCGCGTTGCTGGGCGGTGCAGTCGAGCGATCTCGCGCCGGTGATGGTGGCACTCGGCGCCAGTGTAGTGCTGATGGGACCCAAGGGAAGCCGTACCATCCCGGCTGCTTCGCTCTACCGGAACGACGGCATCGAATATCTCACCAAGCAGCCCGACGAGCTGTTAGTTCGAATTGAGGTGCCCGCGCTCCGGACCTCTCGCGCGGATTACCAAAAGCTGCGGCGCCGCGGGGCCTTCGATTTTCCGGTGCTGGGAGTGGCCGCGTGGGCAGATCTCGACCCGCAGGGCGTGGTTCGTGCGGCGCGGGTCGTGGTTGGTGCGGTAGGGTCCTGGCCCATGGAGAGCGAGGACGCGGCGAAGGTGCTTGTCGGGCAGCCGCTCGCCGACGAATCCATCACTGCGGCCGCAACTGCGGCGGCCCGGAGAGCCAAGCCGCTCGACAATACCGACTTCACAATCGGCTGGCGCAAGGACATGGTGCCGGTCTACGTGCGAAGGGCGCTGGTCAGTCTCCTGCGACCCTCGTCCCCGTCCGGTGCAGCGGGCCTTCCACCGGCAGGATGAACCACATGGTAGTCCCCCGCCCGTAAACCGACTCGGCGCCGATCGTGCCGCCGTGCATCTCGACAAATTTCTTCGACAGCGCCAATCCCAGTCCCGTGCCTTGCTGAGACCGGCTGTGTGACGTATCCACCTGACTGAATTCGTGGAACAGTTTCGGCATGTCCTCGGGCTTGATCCCCGTTCCGGTATCGCTCACTGACACCCACACCGCCTCCCGGGATACCAGGCGGGGTTTCTCGTCGTACTCGGTGGAGATGGGGAGAGGGGCGCGGGTTGAGACGGCGGAGATGCTGACGCTGCCCCGCTCCGGAGTGAACTTGGATGCGTTGGAAAGGAGGTTGAAGAGGATCTGTCTGACCCTCGTGCCATCGGCGATGATAGTGGCAGGTGCGGAACCGGCTTCCACCCGGACTTCCTGTTCCTTGCTGGTGCGGAGCGGCGCGGTGTCCGTCACCACTCCCTGGATGGCCGCGTGCAGATCGGTCGGTGCCAGGTTCAGCGTCATCCGGCCGGCTTCGATCTTGGAAAGATCCAACACCGAGTTGATCAGGCCGAGCAGATGCTTCCCGTTGCGGAGAATGGAGGCGAGGAATTCCCGCTGCAGCTCGTTGACCGACCCCATCTCCTCGGTCAGCATCAGATCGGAGAAACCGTTGATAGCGTTGAGCGGGGTGCGGAGCTCGTGAGACATGTTCGCGAGGAACTGGCTCTTCAGGTCGGTTGATCGCTGCAGCTCCCGGTTCTTGTCCTCCAAAGCCTTCTGGTTGCGGCGGGTCTCGTCCAGCATCTGGGCGCGATCCACCCCGACGACGACTTGATCTCCCAGTGTCTTCAGAAGTTCCAGGTCGTTCTCGCCGAAAGGACGGCCGTCGCGGCGGTTGTGAACGCTCACGGTCCCGATCGCGAGCCCGCTGGATCGCAACGGGACGATCGCCGCCGTCTTCATCCGGGAGGTCAACCCCTCGACGTTGTAACTCCTCGGATCGGCCTGCATATCCTCGCTCAGAAGCGGCTCATCATGGGTCACGACCCAGCCGGTCAATGAATGGTCCACCGGAATCAGAATGCCGGTGGCCCCCTCCAGGAACCCGTCGGTCGCCACTGCCTTGAGAAAGCGCCCCTCCTCGACGACGAGCGTGATCACGCTGCCTTCGGCTTCCAGGAGCTGGGTGGTCGCCTTGGCGATTTCGCGGAACAGGTAGTTGACGTCGCTCGCGCCGAGCAGGGTGGCGGCGAGGTGGCGCAGGCCCTCGAGCTCGCGATTGCGCGCGGCCGCGCGGTCCAGCGCGAGCTGCAGGCGACGGCGCTGCTCCAGGGCAATCCGTCGCCCGCGTCTCAGCGCTATGAGCGCCAGGACACTTGCCACGAGGCAGAGAAGAAAGCCGGTCCACTGCTGACGGTAGATGAAGTAGACCCCGACCCATCCTATGATCACGGCTGCGGCGGTGATCGGTCGGGTGCTGTAGAGGCGCTGCCAGAGGGACTTGGGGGAAGTCGGCCCCCCAGGGAGGGTCATGCGTTCACTCCGTCAGCAGCTCGGTGAACCGAGTCTCGCCGGTGATGAGCATCCTTTTCAAGTAAGGCCGGCAGAGTCCGCAACCGTCACCACACCCCGTCTCCCGCATGACATCGTCCAGAGTCCAACCGTGCTCTCTCGCCAGGGGAAGCAGCCGGGCGAAAGGCATTTGGCGGCAGATGCAGGTGGTGATGAGGATGTGGGACATGGTCGAGAGTCTGGAGTCTGGAGTCGGAAGTCTGGAGTCTAGAGTCTGGAGTCTAAGGTCATGAATCGCTGATGACTCCAGACTCTCGACTCCAGACTTCCGCCTCTCGAATCCAGACTTCCTCCCCACTACGGATTCGTCGGCCTGATATCCAGCTCCGACACCAAGGCCCGTTCCGGGAGAGCCAGGGCCGCGAGCACCGTCTCAGCCACGTCCTCAGGCTGCAGGATGCGGTCGATGTTGGGTGAGAGCATCCCCTGGGTTCGAATCAGCGGGGTATCGACCGAACCGGGACAGATGGTGATGACACGAACGTTGTCCTTTCGGACCTCCAGCATCAGCGATTTCGCAAAGCCGAGTACCGCGTGCTTGGAGGCGCTGTAGGCGGACCCACCGACAAATCCGTTGCGGCCGGCCAGGCTCGCAATATTGACGATGGCACCCTGCTTTCGAGTGCGCATGGCGGGCAGCACCTCACGGGTCACCAGGTACAGGCTCCGCAGGTTGGTCGCCATCGTCGTATCCCAGTCGTCCAGCGTCAGCTCTTCGAACCGCTTGAGGGGAGCGACGCCGGCATTGTTCACCAGGACATCGATGGCTCCGAGTTCCTTGACCAGCATTGAGACGGCGGTCTTCACGTCGGCTTCGACGCCGACGTCAGCCGGGTGAACAGCGGCGGTGACACCCGCCTCTTCCAGTCCATCCTTGAGAGCGCGGAGCCGTGAAGGGGTTCTGGCGCAGGCTCCGATCTTGTAGCCTGCCTTCCCGAGGCGGAAACAAATCGCGCGACCAATTCCTTCGGTGGCGCCGGTGATGAGTGCGGTGGGCATGGTGAAATCTAGTAATAGTACCGCGTACCGCGTACCGCGTACCGAGTAAAGGCCGTTGGCTGTTCACCCAACTCGGTACTCGGTACTAGGTACTTTTCATACATGACGTTCCCCGGTGGTCCCGCCAGTCTCCGGCCCCGCCGCCCGCCCAAGCTCATCCAGGAAGCACCGACTTGGCGGGAACGGATGCGGGCTACTCGCCACCTGCCTGAATTTTTCCGGCTGGTCTGGGAGACCAATCGCGGTTACAGCGTTCTCATCGTGCTGCTCCGCGCACTCCGGGCGGCGATTCCGATCGCCACTCTCTGGATCGGGAAGCTCATCATCGATGAAGTAGTGCGGCTATTGGGCGAGCCGGGAGCCGCGGCGTCAGGCCTCGAGGCCTACAGGCATCTGCTGCTGCTCGTGGCCGTCGAGTTCGGCATCGCAACCGTGGGCGAACTCCTGGCGCGGGCATCCTCCCTGCTGGAGAGCCTGCTGGGCGACCTGTTCGCCAATCGCACCAGCGTTCAATTGATGCAGCACGCGGCGTCCCTCGATCTCCAGCAGCTGGAAGATGCCGAGGTCTACGACAAGCTGGAGCGGGCTCGGCGGCAGACGGTGGGACGGATCGGGCTCTTCACGGGAATTCTCGCCAGCCTGCAGGATTTGATCACGATGGTCTCGCTGGCGATTGCGATCACGGTCTACGTTCCCTGGTTGCTGTTGCTCCTTGCCTTGGCGGTCCTCCCCTCCTTTCTGGGCGAAACACGCTACGCCGCACTCGGCTACTCGCTGCTGTTCTCCTGGACTCAGGAGCGGCGCCAGCTCGATTACCTGCGGTACATCGGTGCGAGCGATGTCTCCGCCAAAGAAGTGAAACTGTTCGGCCTCTCCGATTACCTGGTGGGACAGTATGCCCAGCTCTCGGACGAGTTCTACGAAGCCAACCGCGATCTCGCGATTCGACGCGCGGTGGTTTCCTCCCTGCTCGCTCTGGTCGGGTCGGTCGGGTACTACGGCGCCTATGTCGCCATCATCTATCTCACAGTAACCCGCCATCAGTCGCCCGCCGGTCCCTTTACCCTGGGCGTCCTGACTTTCCTGGCCGCCTCCTTCCGGCAAAGCCGAGACCTGATCCAGCGCTTTCTGTTGTCCCTGGCCCAGCTGTTCGAGCAGGCGCTCTACCTCGAGGATCTGTTCACCTTCTTCGATCTGCAGCCGCGGATCTCCAGCACGCCCGGTGCGGCGGTGGTGCCGACGCCCATTCGGGAGGGTTTTCAGTTCGAGAATGTCGGGTTCCGCTACCCTGGCGCTGAACGGTGGGCGGTCCGGGGGCTCGACTTCGTGCTCAAGCCGGGCGAGCGGCTGGCCTTGGTGGGAGAGAACGGTGCGGGCAAGACCACGCTCGCCAAACTCCTCGCTCGACTCTACGACCCCAGCGAAGGACGCATCCTGCTAGATGGTCGAGATCTGCGGGAATACGACATCGAGAGCCTGCGCCGCAATGTCGGCGTGATTTTCCAGGATTTTGTGCGCTACGACTTTCCCATCAGGGAGAATATCGCTGTGGGCGACATCGGCCGGCGGGACGACCAACCGGCGCTCGAGGTGGCGGCGAGCCGAAGTCTGGCCGACAGCGTGATCGCCCGCTTCAAGGAAGGCTATGAGCAATTACTGGGGAAGCGGTTTGAGGGTGGGGCCGATCTCTCGGGGGGCGAATGGCAGAAACTGGCTCTGGCCCGGGCCTACCTGCGAGATGCCCAGCTCCTGATTCTCGACGAGCCCACCGCCGCCCTCGATGCGCGCGCCGAGTACCAGGTCTTCCTCCGCTTTTCCGAGCTGACCCACGGGCGCATGGCGGTGCTGATCAGCCACCGTTTCAGCACGGTTCGCATGGCCGACCGTATTCTGGTGCTCAAGGAGGGTGAGCTGGTGGAGCAGGGGACCCACGCGGAGCTGCTGGACAACAAGGGACTTTACTCGGAGTTGTTCGGGCTGCAGGCGGCGGGGTATAGGTAGCGGGAGACGGGAGACGGGAGACGGGAGGACGGGGGAACGGGGGAACGGGGAACGGGGAACAGGGAACAGGGAACAGGGAAATTTGCAGGTCGTGACGTCAGCCTTCATCGAGCGTACTACGAAGTGATCGCTTAGAGCCACCGGCCCGCATCGTTAGAAAGGCCACTCGGTAAGCCAGTTTCCTGATGACAATTGCCTCATCCGGACGAAGCCAGCCCTGAGCCTCGCCGAGGATGGCGAGCCGGTGTAACGACCCGAAACGATCCCATGCGCCCTCCCGTCCACTCCGACGACGAAGGCGCATCAGAGTAGCTCTCAGGGCGCCCTCGGGCAGGCGGGACACTGCGTCCTCCAAGGCACGGTCCAGGGCATCCAGATAAGCAGGGAGGATTCTCTCGGCGACGAAGTGCATGGTGGCCAGCATAGGAGGAAGCTGGGAATGGCGTACCACCATTTCTTGACGGGCTGGTATCAATTCGACGCGAGGGGGTCTAGGGTCTAAGGTCGTGAGTCACAAGCCGGTGAAGGACGGGACTCGGCCCGAGACTCAAGACCTTCGACCCGAGACCTTCGACCTCAGACCTTAGACCCTATTTGACAACTCCCCGCCGCGTCCGCAGTATCCCCTTTCCACAAGCAGAAGGAGGCCCAGACCTATGAAGGTCTATGGCTCGAACGCCATCCGAAACGTGGCCTTCGTGGGCCACGGGGCGAGCGGCAAGACCACCCTGGTTGATGCGCTCGCCTTCGTCTCCGGCTCCAGCCGGCGCCACGGTTCGGTCAAAGACGGTACCACGCTCACCGACTACACCCCCGACGAAATCGAACGCAAGCACTCCATCGGCCTCAGCGTTGCCTATGCCGAGTGGATGGATGTGAAGCTGAACCTCATCGATACTCCCGGATACCTGGACTTCTTCGGCGAGGCGGTCACCGGATTACACACGGCGGATTCGGCCGTCGTGGTTATCAGCGCGACCGGTGGCGTCGAAGTCGGAACCGAGAAGGTCTGGGAAGTGTGCGACCGGCTGCACCTGCCCCGGATCATCTTCGTGTCCCAGATGGACAAGGAGCACGCCAATTTCGAGCGGGTCTTCCAGGACATCAAAGAGCACCTCTCCCCCAAGGTCGTCCCGGTCGAGATCCCGCTGGGCGAAGGTCCGCAGTTCCGCGGGGTGGTCAACCTCTTTTCGGGGAAGACCCACATCTACAAGAAGGGCACCAAGACCGGCGAGTACGACGAATCACCGCTTCCCGATGAATACAAGGAGCAATTCTCCCGCTACGACCAGCAGCTGACCGAGGCTGTCGCCTCCAGCGACGATAACCTGCTGGAGCGGTATCTGGGCGGAGAGGAAATCCCGAGGGAAGAAGTGCTCGGTGCCATGAAGCAGGCGATGCTTCGGGGTGAAATCGTCCCGCTCTTCTGCGGAAGCGCGGAGTTGACCTATGGTACCCGCGCGCTGCTCAACAAGATGGTGGAGCTGCTGCCGTCGCCCAACGAGATTCCGGCGCCGGCCGAGGCGCCGCTGATCGGACATGTCTTCAAGACTATCTCCGAACCGCACGTCGGTGATGTCTCCCTCTTCCGGATCTATACCGGCACCATCAAGAACGGCGACGAGGTCTGGAACGCCGAGCACAGTGTGGCTGAGAAGCTCAATCACCTGTCAGTGCAACAGGGCAAGGAACGGTTCGAGGTTCCCGAGTTGGCCGCGGGAGACATCGGATCGGTGGCCAAGCTCCGCGACACTCACACCAACGACACGTTCTGCCGCCGGGAGTCTGCGTTACAGTTGCCTCCAATCCCGTTCCCCGAGGCACTGGCGACCTCCGCCGTCGTCGTGAAGATGCGGGGCGAAGAGGACAAGCTCGCCGCGGGACTCCACAAGCTCCACGAGGAGGATCCGACCTTCCACTTCGAGTACAGCTCGGAGCTGGGGCAGACCCTGGTTCACGGGATGGGCGAACGTCATTTCGAGATTCTACTGGGCCGGCTGCAACGGAAGTTTGGGGTTCACGCCGAGCTGGCTCGTCCCCGGGTGGCGTATCGCGAGACGCTGAAGGGGAAGGGCGAAGGTCAGGGCAAGCACAAGAAACAGAGCGGTGGGCGGGGACAATACGGTGACTGCTGGGTGCGGTTCTCCCCGCTTCCCCGGGGCTCCGGCTACAAGTTCATCGACAGCATCGTGGGTGGGGTCATTCCCAACCGCTACATCCCGGCGGTGGATCGTGGAATCCAGGAGTCGGCGGTACGCGGCGTTGTGGCCGGCTATCCGATGGTGGATTTCCAGGCCGAGTGCTTCGACGGCTCGTACCACGACGTCGATTCCAACGAAATGTCGTTCAAGATGGCGGGGATCCTCGCCTTCAGGAACGTCGCCCCCAAGTGCCGGCCGGTGCTGCTGGAACCACTGATGGAGGTAACGGTCTGGACCCCCGGAGAAATCCTGGGTGATGTGATGGGTGATCTCAGCTCACGGCGCGGTCAGATCCTGGGGACCGACACCGAGGGGCGGCTCACCCGGATCAAGGCGATCGTGCCCGAAGCGGAGCTTTACAAATACGCCACGACTCTGCACTCGATTACCCACGGTCGTGGCACCTTCCATTTCGACCACCACGGATACGCCGAGGCTCCGCCCGAAATCTCGGCCAAGGTGGCGGCGGAGAACAAGAGGGATGGGAAGGAGAATGGGGACGAGTGAAACGGGAGACAGGAGACGGGAGACGGGAGATGGGAGACGGGAGACGGTGAACGGTGAACGGTGAACGGTGAACGGTGGACGGTGGACGAGGCGACGAGGATTGGACTCTAGACTTCAGGCTCCAGAGCTGATGCGGGTCACATTCCGAGATGACTTAGCGGATTGCCTGCAATCGACGCTGCGCATCGCCGCATTCTTTAGCGTAGCGATGATCGTATTGTGGGCTGTTCGCGGTGGGGATCTGCCGCGGCACCTATCTATGTTTTCAGTGCTCGCGATTTACTTCATCGGGGCCCTGCTAGTGGGATTTCTGATGGCGTTTCTGCGCCCCATTAGAGTCCGTTTCTGGGGCGCGCTCGTTATAGGAATCCTGGCAATGGGCCCCCTTACGGCGGGCATTTTGATGGCGGTCTTACCACCCGATTTATGGGTTCCCTGGTTCATTTTCAAAGTCTCTCTATACACAGCCCTTTTTCTTGGACCAATTTACGGCGGTTGGTTTTGGTACCTCGCGCGGGAATAGAGTTGAAGAAGAAGCAGATCGTTACAAGTAAGGGCCTTTGCTTTGCGAGCGCAGACTGAAGGCTCCAGACTGATAGGAGGACTAAGTGGGAGGTGAGATTGTGAGCGGCAGGCGTGGCCAGTTGGCACTGAGTGCGACCTTTACCACTACCGCCTTCACCCTCGACGGGTACCGGATCATCCAGAATTTCGGGGTGGTCCGGGGCATCACGGTGCGCTCGCGCTCAGTATTCGGGACTATAGGAGCTTCGTTGCAAACCCTGATCGGCGGGAACATCTCGCTCTTCACCGAGCTTTGCGAACACGCGCGCGAAGAGGCCTTTCAGATCATGGTACAGCATGCCGAGGAGCTGGGCGCCAACGCGGTTATCGGGGTCCGGTATGATGCGGCGGAGGTCATGCAGGGGACCACTGAAGTCTTGTGTTACGGGACCGCCGTCCTGGTAGAACCGGGCTAATAATCAGCCTCCAATCTGTGATATATATCACACTCGGCCCTAAGTCGAGTTTTGTGATATTGCTCACAGTCCAGCCCTCATCCCAGCCAGTAGCTTCTGTCGAAATCCTGTCCAATTCGGCGGTTATGCTAGGGAGAGGCGCGCATGTCTATCCTGGGACATCTCGCTGCTGCGGCAGCACCTTGGGCATCATTCTATAACGACAGTACCGCCACACAGGCCCTCATAGCTTTTGGACACTTCGGCGGCATGATGGTCGCAGGAGGATCGGCGGTGACGGCTGATCGGGGCGTCCTTCAGGCGTGTCGACAGGCCGGATCCGGCCGGCTGCGCCGGGTCGACGACATCTCCGGGGCGCATCGGACCGTGATCGCCGCGCTGATCGTGACCAGCGTCAGCGGCGTTCTGATGCTCGCAGCGGATCTGGAAAACCTGGCCGTGTCTCCCTGGTTCTGGCTCAAGATGAGCTTGCTGGGTCTTCTGCTCATAAACGGGTGGCTCATGACTCGGATCTCGCAGCAGCTGCGTCGCGATGGAGGGGTCACGCCAAGGCTCTGGAGCAAACTTCGCTTCGCGGCGACGGCGAGTCTCGTCCTCTGGCTTGCCGTGGTGCTGGCGGGCACCCTGCTCAGCATCGCATGAGCGAGCTCGCTTCCTCGTGGTGCGACGGTTGCCCTCCTGAGGGGCGGCGGGAATTTCTCAAGGATACGCTGGCGACCGTGGCAGCCGCTCTGGTGACGATCGCGGCCGCCCCGCTCGATGCGTTCGCGATTCCCATCCGGGCCGGAGCCGCCATCCGTATCTGGGGCAACGAGCGCAGCTATCCGGTTCCTCCCGCCGATGGAGCAATCATCGATAAGGAGAACGAGGTCATCCTGGTCCGCTATGCCGGAGCGGTGTATGCCTTCGCGCTCTCCTGCCCGCACCAGAATACCGCGCTGCGCTGGCTGGGCGACGACTCCCGCTTCCAGTGCCCCAAGCACAAGTCGAAGTACCAGCCCGACGGCACGTTCATGAGCGGGAAGGCGACTCGCAACATGGACCGTTACGCGGTGAGCAAGAAAGGGAAGCTCATCGTGGTGGACCTCGGAGTTCTGATCCGGAGCGACAAAGAGCCCGAGCGCTGGGCCGGAGCCCGACTCACTCTTCCCAAATGAGTGTGCCGCTCGGTCTGCTCGCGCAGGCGCTGGTCGCGCTGGTGCCGGCGCGGGACTCCGCCGCGTTCCCCGATTCGACCTTGAAGCAGCATCCGCCTCAGGTCTGGGCGGCTCAGGCCGCCAGTGCCGGGCAGTCCATTCTGATCGTCCTTCCCGATTCGGCGAAGAAGCGCCCGAAATCGATCGAGTACAGTCACGGCTACGAAGTGCGGGCCGACATCCACAAGTTCACCAGCTACGCGACCGGTCCCCTCCTTCTGGCTCAGTACCTGAGCGGCGAAGCGATCCTTCAAAAAGGCAGCGAAGCACCGTCCTGGGCCCAGGACATCCACCGGCCAGCTTCGATGATGCTGGGCGGGGTGTTTCTGGTGAACACCGTGACCGGCGTGTGGAACCTGGCGGAGTCGAAGGGAGATCCTGCGGGAAAGACCCGGCGCACGGTACATGGCGCCCTGATGCTGCTCGCGGATGCGGGTTTCGCCTACTCGGCTGCGATCGCACCCAGCATCGAAGACATTGACCAGCGCATCGCGGAGGGGCAACGAGGCGGCTGGACCGACCACAAGAAATTCGCGATGGCTTCGATTGGGGTGGCGACGGTGGGCTATCTGATGATGTACATCTGGAAGGATTGATCGATTCGGGCGAGATCGGAGCCGCCTCTGGGGGCCCCCCCTTTCAAATATCGGCGTGGCTTGCGAAAAATCGTCATCAGGAAGACGCGAGCCTCATCCTGGCAACCCATTCCGGCTACCAGCGGCGCTCCAATTCCTGGGCGTGCCACTGGGCGCCCAGCCGGCCGAAGATAGCCAGAGCGTAATCTCGCCGTACGACCGCATCGCTCTCTCTCCCCAGCTGCCGGCAAGCCAGCGCCGCCACAGCAGTACATTCGCCCTCGAGCTGCAGGCTTTGAAGCGACTCGGCCTTCCGCCGGGCGGCCTCGGCCAACTCGAGCGCGAAGGATGCGTCGCCCGAGGCGAGGGCGAGCATGGCCTTCAGGCGACTGATCTCGAGCAGTCCGATTTCGTCTCCCGCCTGAGTGGCGAGCGCGGTTGCGCGCTCGAGCTCGCGCGACGCAAGCTCGAGCTCTCCCCGTTCCAGGTGAATCTCCGCCCGCCCGGAGACCGCGAGCGCGATCAGGGAACCTTCTCCCACCTGGGTCGCATGCCGGACCGCCTGCAGGGCGGCGCTTTCCGCGTCGAGCCAGTCCGAGGTCTGTCTGAAGGAGAGACCGAGATTGTGATACGTCTGCGCGGTACCTCGCCGATCGCCGAGACGCTGGTAGGCGAGGAGGGCCACACGATACAGGCTGAGCGAGGTCTCCGGCTTTCCCTGCAGGTGGGCGACGGACGCCAGGTTGTTGGAGGCGTGGGCGGCCATCAACGTATCGTCGAGCTGGCGAGCCAGTTCGAGCACTTCACCGAATGCCCGCGCCGCTTCTTCCAGGCGACCCTGCTCGAAAGCGATAGCGCCGAGCAGGTTCATTGCCCGCATCCGGCCATCGGTATCCGCCTTGGACCGGAAGCGTTGGAAGGCCGATTCAGCTAAAGCAACGCCGGCGGAGAATTCGCCGAGCCTGGTCGCGGCCGTGGCCGCGAGCAGTTCGGCCTCGGGACGATGACGAATCGCCGGGTCCTGAGTGGACTGATGCTCCTGCAGGGCCTCGCGGAAACGCCCCGTCGCCACCAGCTCGCGGAGCTGGCGGGTAGGATCGGAGGTTTCGAACGGGCCGGGCATCAGTAGTCCTGGTTTCGGTTCATCAGTACGCGATGGCGTACCGACTGAAGCCGTTTAATTCGGCCTCGAACTCGTTCTCATCTTCCAGCTTGACGGAGCCGATGAGGACGAAATCATCGCCGAGGACGGCCTGGCGCCAGAGACCGAGCTCCTGCTCAATCTCATCGTCCTCGGAGTCCACCGTCCCGTTGTGATCCAGATCGTCACTGGCTTCGCCGTATTCGATCTTCAGCTCGGCCGGTTTGGCCGGATTGAACTTGAGTCCGGTGGGTTCGAGCTGGACCATGATGCTGTCTCCGCCGACCCAGGTCATGGTGATAGAGACCACGTCACCGTCATTGAGCGGCGTGCCGTTGGGCAACTCGAGGAGGCTCTCCTTGTCGATCCGGAGCCGGACGAAGTCTTCGGTTCCCCCTGAGCAGTCTGCGGGCTCTCCGGGCTCGGGAAATTCGAGCGCCGCCTCCACGTCGACGCCCTTGGTCGCGTCGAAGGTCACGCTGTTGCTGCACAGCGTGGGAGCGGTGGCCGCGAACTGGAGGAAGTTCAGCTGCGAGGGCGGTTTCGTGGTGCTGCCTCCGCTGTCCATGGAGCTGGTGCACCCGCCCAGGAGCGCAGCGGCGATCGCCGGCATCAGATATGAAATCGGTTTCATGCTTCGTCCTTGTGCTATGGGTTCGGAATGAGCTGGCTCATTCGTCCTCGCCCAGACCATCGATGATGCGTTGCAGGCGGGGCCGGGAAATCCCCAGCCGGCGCGCCGCCTCGCTCTTGTTTCCATGTGCCAGTTGTAGCATCCGCTCGACCGCCGCCTGGGTGATGGTGCGGAGCGGAGCCGGAAACGGCAGCTCTCCTCCCGACTCGGGAATGACCCGGCTCGCTCCAAGGTCCTCCACCTCCAGACGACCGGGTGGCGACAGCACCAGCGCCCGTTCGATCACATTGCGCAGCTCTCTCACGTTGCCGGGCCAGGGGTGGGCCCGGAGCCGGCTCCGGGTTTCCAGGTCGAGTGGTGCCGTCGGGAGCCCGTATTGGGCCGCCAGCCGGTTGATAAAAGTCTCGGCAAGCAGCTCGACATCGCCTTCTCTCGCTCGCAGCGGCGGAAGCAGCAGCGCCACCACATTGAGCCGGTAAAACAGATCCTCGCGGAACTCGCCTCGTGCCACTGCCGCGGGAAGATCGGCGTGAGTGGCGCCGATGATCCGGACATCAACCTTGCGCGAGCTCTGTCCTCCGACTCGGCGAATCTCCCGGGTCTCGAGCGCCCTCAGCAATTTGGGCTGCAGCTCGAGCGGCATGCTTCCGATCTCGTCCAGGAAGACGGTGCCGCCGTGGGCCAGCTCGAGAAGACCGGGCTTCGCGGCAACCGCTCCGGTGAACGCGCCCCGCTCGTGGCCGAAGAGTTCACTCTCCAGCAGGTTCGCTGGAATCGCCGCGCAGTTGATCTCTACGAATGGAGCCGCGGCTCGAGGGCTGTGATAGTGCAACGCCCGGGCCAGTAGCTCCTTTCCAGTGCCGGTCTCTCCCCCGATAAGCGCCGTAACGTCTCGATGCTGCGCCACTCGTCGGGCCTGCTCAATGCACTGTCGCAGTGCAGCACTGCGTCCGATGATGGCACCGAAACCCGATGACTCTCGTTCGTCCTCCGCGAACCGCGCCGCGGCGCGTCGTCCTCTCGATTCGGTCCGTTCCCGTTCCAGCGACCGTCGCAGCAGGCCCAGGTCGTCCGGCAGGGCGAAGTAATCCCGGGCCCCGCGCTGCAGTGCTGCGACCGCGATCCGATGGTCCCCCGATGCTCCGATCACATAGAAGGGGATCGGCACCGGATTCAGACCTGCCAACAAATCCAGAGCGTCGTTTTCAACTCCGCCTGCCAGGACCAGTCCCGCGGACGCCTGCGGCGGCAGGCCGGTGGCCCCGTCCCGGCTCCATGGGAGGAGCTCGGCGCCGAGGTCACCGGCCAGATCGCCGATCGTGGTGCGAAAGCTGTCGGAAAGCCGTACCACAGCGATCCACCAGTCAGGCTGGGTCAGTCGTCACTCCCTCCGTCGTCATGACCGTCGCGATTCTCGTCCTGGAAGGCGTCGAAGGAGTTCTCAATGTTGTCGCGCACCAGGTTTTCGTTCTGGCCGCCCTTGCCCGCGGTCCCGGGATCCAACAGTCCTCCGGTGCCATCCGCAAACCAGGTCGCCACGTCCACCTTCAGGGTGACGTCGACGTTGGCGCCCGCGTCGGTAACGACGAGAGGAGGATTCAGCTGCATCTCCTGCTCTGCGTCCAGATCGCTGGTGAAGGTAAAAGGAGTTCCATTCCAGGTGCCGGTCGCGCGAATGCTGATGGCGGCGAAGTCGGGATGCGCGGCGAGGAATGCTACGTCCGCCGGATCGCTGCCGTCGTCTTCGGGTTTGTGTAGCTTGATCCGCAGCTCGTCGAAGGTTCCGGTGTCCACCGCGACGCTGAAGACCTGCTCGACGCCGGAGCCGAGGGGAAGGTCAAGCAGGAAGGGCCCGGCATTGACGTTCTCGCAAGCATCCTCGCTGCCGTCATCGCCGTTCTCGCCGCCGTCGTGAGAAGCGGGGCGGACTACGATACCCCCTCCCTGGTCATCCTCGCAGGCGTCATCGTTGACCCGCTTGAAGCGAATGTCGCGAAGCACCAGCTCGACCTGATCAAGGACAAGAGTGTTGGTGCCGCTAACCACAGTATCGGAAACTGACTGGAGATTCGCCGCCGCCCCCGAAGAAGTGGAGACGTTGAAGCTGATCTGCGGCTTGTTGCCCGGGCCTGTCCCTTCACTACAGGCAAGCAGCCCCGCTGCGGTGAGGACGGCAAGGGCAGAGATGGATCTGCTGGACATTGATGGCTCCCATTACAGGTCGATTGAACGGTGGTCGCCTGTGAGGGATGGCAATCGGGGTGCCCCCGAAATACATCTCCTATCTCCTTATTTGACAGCTGGTTACAGCTTGTTGTCGAGGCCTTGTGCTTAATCGAAACGATCTGATTGCAACGAAATGTTACAAGGAGGGAAGGACCACACAACACTGCGGGCTACTCTTCATGCGGCTCCATATGAATCAACACACCGAGCACTTCCGGCACCGCCTGCCGAATCGCGCTCTTCACGCGGCCGCTCAAGATGT
>DATBGE010000109.1:0-49963 GCA_036558125.1 Gemmatimonadales bacterium
GCCGTTCGACGCGGCGCTGAAGGGGGCGAAGGAGATCGGTTTCACAATCGTCTCGATGACGCTGTCCCTCGTGGCCGTCTTCATCCCGGTGTTGCTGCTCCAGGGCCTGATCGGGCGGCTGTTCCGTGAGTTCGCCGTCACCATAGCGGTCGCGATCCTGGTATCGGGATTCGTGTCGCTCACGCTTACCCCGATGCTCTGCGCCCGGTTTCTCAAGCCCGGTCATACCACGCAGCACGGCAAGTTCTATGAGACGACCGAGCGGCTCTGGCTCAAGCTGCTGGGCGCCTACGATCGGTCCTTGACCTGGGTGATGGACCACAGCCGCGCCGCTCTGGCTTTCTCGGCGGCCATCCTGATCGGAACGGTGCTGCTGGGCCACTTCGTGGAGAAGGGCTTCATTCCCAGTGAAGACCAGGGCATGCTGTTTGGCAATGTGCTCACCCGGGAGGGGACGTCGTTTGACGCCATGGTGCGGCACCAGCAGGAGGTAGCACGAATTGTCCAGGCCGATTCCAACGTCGAGAGCTTCATGTCTTCGGTCGGCCGTTCCTCCAGCATGAACGAGGGATTCATCTTCCTCCAGCTCAAGGACCGCAGTAAACGCAAGCTCGACGCCGACGCCGTGGGTCGCGAGCTCACCGCGAAGACCTCGGTGGTCCCCGGTGTGCAGGTCTACCTGACGAATCCTCCGGTCATCAACATTGGTGGACGGCGGAGCCGCAGTCTCTATCAGTTCACCCTGCAGGGCACCAACATCGACGAGTTGTTCCAGAAGGCGGGGGAGTTCGAGGTCGCGGCGCGGAAACTTCCGGGAATTACCGATGTCAACAGCGACCTGCAGATCAAGAACCCGCAGGTGAATGTGACGATCGACCGGGACCGCGCTGCGCAGCTGGGCATATCTGCCGAAGCAGTGCAGCAAGCACTGTACAACGCGTACGGCGCCCGTCAGGTCTCGACCATCTTCACCCAGGACGACCAGTACTGGGTCGTGATGGAGCTGTTGCCCGAGTACCAGCGGAACCTCGCGGCTCTGAACCTGCTCTCGATCCGCTCACCGAATGGAGACCTGGTTCCGCTCACGACGCTGGCCAGAGTCGCTCCGGACGTCGGCCCGCTCACCGTCAATCACCAGGGCCAGCTTCCCGCGGTCACCATCTCCTTCAACACCGCTCCGGGTGTCTCCCTGGGTGATGCCGTCACCCGGGTGCAGGACCTCGCTCGGCGCACACTGCCGTCATCGATCAGCACGACGTTCTCCGGCACCGCCCAGGCATTCCAGGAGGCCCAGAGTGGATTGCTCGTCCTTCTGGTCCTGGCGATTGTCGTGATCTACCTCGTGCTCGGCATCCTGTACGAAAGCTTCGTGCACCCGATCACGATTCTCACCGGGTTGCCGTTCGCGGGGTTCGGAGCGCTGCTGATTCTGGTGATTACCCGTCTGGATCTCAGCATTTATGCGTTCGTCGGCGTCATCATGCTGGTAGGCCTGGTGAAGAAGAACGCCATCATGATGATTGACTTCGCTATCGAAGCCGAGCGGCGGGACAAGAAGTCTCCGCGCGAGGCTATCCTGGAGGCATGCCACGTCCGGTTCCGTCCCATCATGATGACCACAATGGCGGCCTTGATGGGGACGCTGCCGATCGCGCTGGGAGCCGGTGCCGGTGCCGAGTCCAGGCGACCGCTGGGTGTCGCCGTGGTTGGTGGTCTCGCCTTTTCTCAGCTGGTCACGCTCTATGTGACGCCGGTCTTCTACACCTACTTCGACACCCTGGCTGCCAGGGTCAAGGCGTGGCGGGCACGCAGACGGGCCGTGGCGGTCGAGGCGCATTCAACCGCGCCCTGATCTCATCTATGCGCCCCACGTCATGACGTCCCCTCGCCCCCGCATCCCGACGTCCTGACGTCCCACGTCCATTCCTCACTTCCACCTTCCCTGACCATCCCCCCCAGCCTCGTCCGCACCATGGGGCGCTGGTCCCTCACTGCTCTGATGATCAACTCGATCGTCGGCAGCAGCGTGTTTGGTCTCCCGTCGATCGTCGCGGGAAGGCTTGGTTCATCGAGTCCATTGGCCTGGGTGCTGGCCGCCATTGGGACGGGATTGATCATCGCGTGCATTGCCGAAGTGGCTTCCCGATTCGGCGGGGCGGGCGGACCTTACCTCTACGCGCGGATTGCGTTCGGAAGGTTGGTAGGAATCGAGTCAGGTTGGCTGCTTTACCTCGCCCGCATAACGGCGGCAGCAACTAACGCCAACCTCTTCGTCATTCTCCTCAAGGAATTCTGGCCAGGCGCCTCGGATCCCTTCGCCTCCCGGTTGATCCTGGCGGGCATCATCGGTGGACTCGGTGTGCTCAACTATCGCGGAGTCTGGTTCGGAGCGGCGGCAAGCAACGTGTTTGCTGTCGCGAAGCTGGTTCCGCTCGGTTTGTTCATCATTGCAGGGCTGGCCTTCGCGTTCTCCTCCCACGGCGTCGAGCCACAGCCGATTCCGGCTCCGCTTTCAACCTGGCTTGAGGCAATCCTGTTGCTGGTCTTCGCCTATGGAGGATTCGAGGGGGCGCTCATGCCGCTGGCCGAGGCGAAGGATCCCCGGCGGGACGCGCCGTTCGCACTTTTTACGGCCCTTGCCGTGGTCACCCTGGTCTACACGCTGACGCAGTTCGTCGTTGTACATGTCTTGCCTGATCCTACGGTCAGCGAGCGGCCGCTTTCAGCAGCGGCCGGAGTGTTTGCCGGCCTCGCGGGCGCCAAGATCATGGGCGCCGCGGCTCTTATATCGATTTTCGGATACCTGGCAGGTGTCACGCTCAACGTTTCGCGTCTCACCTTCGCGATGGCCGAGCAGGACGATCTGCCAGCGGCTTTTGCCCGGATCCACCCGAAGTTTCGTACTCCTTACGTCTCCCTGTTCTTCTATTGCGTCCTGGTCTGGCTGCTGGCTGCGAGCGGCACCTTCCTTCAAAACCTGACCTTGTCGGTAGTTTCCCGGTTGGTCATCTATGCCATGGTCTGCGCCGCGCTGGTTCGGCTGAGGCGGCGCGAGCTTGCTCCTGCGGCGCTGTTCACCCTACCCGCCGGAACCGCCGTGGCCGCCGCCGGCATTCTCTTCTCGCTTACAATCGTCGCCAGGCTGAGCTGGCGGGAAGGCGCCGCACTCGCCCTGACCCTGCTGTTGGGAGCGCTCAACTGGCTCTGGGCCCGGTCCAGGCGAGCCTGACGTCCCAGTTCCCGATCCGCTGCGACCGTCCTCCCCCCTCCCGCATCATTCCCCGCAGCAGCACGACCGCTGAAACCCCAAACCCGAGGGAGACTTTATGCCGCGCTTGTGGAGCGCCGCGGCGCTCACCGTGTTGTCCGCTCTCACCGCGCTACCCATGAGCGAGTCGCTCGCCCAGGACCACGACCATGAGTACCGGTTCGCGATGGGTGGACGTCCGCGGATCGGGGTGATGATCGATGCCCGGGCGGATTCCGCGACCGACAAGATTGGAGCCCGCATCAAGGATGTGACGCCGGACGGGCCCGCCGAGAAGGCCGGCCTCAAGGCGGGGGACATCGTCACCAGCTTCAACGGCACCGCGCTCGGCGGGGCCAAGAGCGACGACAAAGAGGAATCAGGACCGGGCCAGAAGCTGATTGACCTGGCCCGTAAGCTCGAGGCCGGCGATACCGTGACCGTTCAGTATCGCCGCGGGACCGAGACTCGCACCGCCCGGATCATCGCCCAAGACATGAAGATGAGCAGCCGGATGTGGATGCCCGACATGCGAGACTTTCCCCGCATGAAAATGCCCGACTGGGGTGATGATGGGGACTTCCGCGTCTTCATCAATGACGGGCTCCCCGACCTCGACCTGGTGGACCTCAACCCGGACCTCGGCGAGTACTTCGGCACCAAGACCGGCGTCCTGGTCGTAAGGACGCCCAGCGATTCGAGCCTTCCATTGAAGGCGGGAGATGTGATCCTCAAGATCGATGGCCGGGAGCCGAAGAGCGTTTCCCAAGCCGAGCGGATCCTGAGGTCTTACGATACAGGCGAAACGGCCAAGCTGGACGTGATGCGGAAACAGAAGCGCATCACCGTGAGCTGGGTCGTTCCGGAGCGAAAGAACACCGACTGGCACTGGCGCAGCCCCGAGGGCCGGCCGGCGCGAGTTCACATCGAACGTAGCTGAGGCGAACGACGACGGCCTCGCCGAGTGGCGAGGCCGTCTGATTTTGGGTAAAGAATCCGACCCAATCGCTCTGACGCTTACGGCACCAGCTGCGCTTTCACGTCAACGTAACTCGTGCGACCCCTGTCGCGGGCACGTACCGCGATCACATTGGTCTGCCCGACATGGAGCAGGGCAAACGGGGCCGTGAACGTGAAGGTGTCCAGGACCGCGCAGCCCTCGTGGGTCTTGAAGCCGTTGATGAGATTGCCACCGGCGCTCGCCGTGACGTCCGTGCCGTTCACAAACACCTGAATATCGTTGTCAACGCCCACGCTGATGGAAAGCGAGCCGCCGGTGACTCCGTTCGGTACGGTCACGCTTCGCCGCAGCAGGATGTCCGAATTGCCCGTCGGGGCCTGCGGGGGAGACGTAGTGCTCGCCCCGGGCCAGAACGTCTGAACGGTGCTGTTGAGCGAGCATCCGCCGTCCGGCGAGTTGGCGCCGGTGCCAAATGCTGCCGCACCGGTGGGCCACCCGCTGTCGTCGAAGGTCTCCGTCTCCCATCCGCTCGCCGGACTGTTGGTGCCGATCAGGCTGTAGCGGTACCCGGAGGATAGATAGTTCAGCAGCATCGGCGAGACTACGTTGTCGGTAAAGACGACCGGACTGGTCACGACGAAGCTGTTCAGGTGCGGCGGATTCACCGTGGCATTCACCACATCGGGGCCAAGCGTCGTGCCGAGGGTCCAGCTTCCCACCGTGGCGATACCGCTGCCGTTGGTAACCGCGGCTCCGCCGGTGATACTGCCCTCGCTGCTTGCCACGCTGAATGTGACGGGATAGTTGGTAAACAGCGTGCCCAGCGGTGTTGACACCCTCACCGACGGCAGGTCCGCCGCCGCGACACTCGAGCCGGGAAGTCCGGTCAGCGACGTCGGAGAGACAGCCACCGCGTTGACCTGCGGGTCTACCACGCCAAAGGTGCTGAAGCTCTTGGTCTTGCCGCCTACTCCGGTGTTACCCACGGCCGCGACCAGAGGAGTGGGGGACACCCACTTGGCGATCCCCCGACCCAACTGCTGGAAAGCGCGGATCGCCGGGTTCCTCGAATCACTCAGCTGCGGAAGTTGACTGGGGCAGTTCAATCCCAGCGCGCCGGGGTCCGCGAAGTCGAGGATTTCGATGCCCGTCGGATTGGGATCAGGCACATTGTGCGCGAGCCGCAGCCGGTTTGGATCAGGCGCGGCACTGGTCTCGACACAGATGCCGGTCAATACTGGCGTGGTAAACGGGCCATTCGACGTGGTGAACTGATAGTTGACCGGGTACTTGTCCAGGTTGGTAAGCAGAGTGTCCTGCGTCGCAAAAACGGTGATTAACGTTGGTTGCGTCACGTCGGTTGGCTGGATCTGGACTCCAGCTATTGCCGCCGGCGTTGTCAGGGTGGTTGGCGACGTTTGATTCGGCGACACCACCGCTACCGCAACATCGATGGCGTTTGGCGGGGTAAGGCCTGTGAAGCAAGTCAACGCGCTGTTGAGCGCCGCCACCTTCGCCTGAGTGGCCGGTGACTGCCCACCGATCAGCTTCCCGGCGTCGAACTGCTTCTGCGTAAAGTCGATCAGATTGGTGGCCAGTTTCTGCGCGTCGGCCGTCTTCCCGTTCTTCATCTTCAGAACGATGGCCTCGAAAGTCGCCTGGGCAAGGATCAGCCCGTTACCGAGCGGGAAGAGTTTGAGAATTTGTATTCTGATCTGTGGTACGGTGGGGCAGCTGGCGGTGGCGTTGGGCAGGATGAGCGGAGGAGACGTTGGTGCTTGGCCCTGATCGGAACAACCGGCGATAACGATAGCGACTATCGCAAGAGCAAGGGTAAAGCGACGCATATCGAGATTCCTCGAAAGAGATGCCTTCGTGAGCGACAGCGTTTCCGCTGTGCAGTCGATCGGTTGGTCAGAGAAGCCAGGCACGTGAGGCGGCCGACGGGGGCCAATGTGCCTTTCCGGCCCGCGCGCCGCAAGATGCGCACCCTTCGAATTTTACGTGCGTCCGTCCCGGCGACTGCCGCCAAAGCCAATGGCGAATGGCTGATTGACCAAAGCCGGTGAGTGGGAGAGGGCAGGGGGAATGGAGGTCTGCCGCGGTCGAGTGTAGCGGCCAGGCCACAGCAGTCAAGGTGTCGCGCCGACTAACCGCTTGTAGCGAGGGTCGTTGGCGAGCTCCCGAAACCACCAGTTCGGGTTATCCCGAAAGTCGGCGACGCGGGCCGGATTGGCCAGAAGGTAGGCCTTGAGCTGGTTCAGCGCCTCCGTCGTATCACCCACAAGCGTCCACACGAACGCAGCCGTGTTTGCCACATCGCGCGAGGGGTCTATCTCGGGGTCATCCTTGGTGTTGCGCAGTACCGCGCGGGCGCTGTCTTTGAGCCCTGACCGGGCCAGGACCCCGGCCACCAAGACCCTCCCGTTCAGCTTGGCGTAGCGCTGTTCCTGCTCGTCCGGGGTCAACTGAACCAGCGAGTCCGCCAATTTCCACGCCAGCGCCGGATCGGGTTGACTGAACTTTGATTCCATGAGCAGCAGCTGGCATTCGACGAAGCTGGGGGCTTTGGGGAATCGCCGCTGGCCCTCCCGGCACCATTTGTCGGCGTCGGGGAACTGGCCAAGGTCGTAGTAGCCCAGCACCAACCGATTCAGGATCACGTCCGCATTGCTGAGATACGCATCCTTCTCCAACGCGGTTCGAGCCGCCAGAACCACGTCCACGCCAGATTTGCTCGGGACATTGTTGTACATGTGGGACAGAGTGGCATAGGCGCCCGCATTCCCGGGATCCAGTTGCGTGGCGCGCTCCAGATCCGCCTCCGCTCCCATCAGGAGCCGGTCTCGCTTGAGCGAGTCCGGCTCCAGGGGGTACAGCCACTTCCAATAGTTGAGATTACCTCGCAGGACCAGTGCGTCGGCGTCGTTCGGATCCAGTTGAAGGGCCCGTTGAGCGTGGCCCAGGCCGACATCGATCATCTTGCCGGCCAGCCCTGCGTCGTCGCTGGCTCGACGGGAGCGCCAGTAGGCCAGAGTGCCGCGCAGCACGATCGGGTCGGTCCACCTGGCATCCAGCGTTTCGGAGAGCGCGGCCATCGAGTCGGCGACCCGGTACTCGCGGGCAAAGCCGTCGGCATCTCCCGCCTTGAACAGAGAGTCGCCCCGTCCGCGAGCCTGCACCGCCCGCTGATACTTCGACCAGGCATCGGTGCTCCGCGTTCCGGCGCGGGTCCGGCTTAGCTGCACTTCCTCGCCGATGCGCCGCCGAATCTGCAAGGCGACCTGCTGGCTCAGGCTGTCCGAGAGGGCGACCAGATCCTTCGCAGGTTTCTTGAAGGTCGCCTTTTCCAACTCGATCCCGGCATCGTCCAGAAGCCGCACCGTCACTCGGATGCTGTCGTTTTCGGGCTCGACGCTGCCAACCACGAGAGTCCCGACCTGGAGGGCCCGCGCGATGCTGTCCCGCGACACGCTGGTCCCGCGGTATTGGGCGACACCGCCGGGAGAGACCACCGAGAGGCGTTGTACACCGCTGAGCTCGCTTATCAACCCGTCCGTGAGACCGTCCGCGACGTAGCCAAGCTCTTGTTTGGGGCTCAAGTCCTCGAAGTAGAGGACCGCCACGTGGTGACGATCAAGACCACCGGTCTCCGAGGGGATCGGGCTGCCGCCGCCGCTCCTGAGCCTCCACGCGGCGACACCGCCTCCGATGAGGATGAGAAGGAAGGTTGCGAATGCCCCACCGATGATCCACCGCCGCAGAACGATGTTGGACTGGACCAGGACGCTCTGACCGCGCGGCGTGTTGGCCCGCCGTGTCGCGGTCGACCGGGTGGTGCGCCGCGCCGCAGTGACGTGCAGAGGCACTCCCAGCAGCTCGGCAAATTGGGTTGCGGTTTGGGGGCGATCAGCCGGGGTCTTGGCGAGTGCCGCCAGAATCGCGTCCTCCACCTCGTCCGGAACCGTGTCGCGCACGACCTGGAGACTGGGCACCACCTCCATCGCGTGCCGCGCCATGATGGCGCGGGCATTGGGCCCGGTGAACGGCGGCTGACCGATCAGCATTTCGTACATCACGCAGCCGAGGCTGTAGATGTCGCTGGTCGCGCCCACGTTGTCGCCGACCGCCTGTTCCGGGCTCATGTACAACGGGGTGCCAATGGCGGTGCCGGTCTGGGTGAGCTTGCTGGTTTCCGCCGAAGCCACGGCGCGCGCGATACCGAAGTCGGCCACCAGGGCGTGGCCTCCGGAGAGCATGATGTTCTCCGGTTTGATGTCGCGGTGCACGATGCCCAGGCTATGGGCGTAGGAGAGCGCGTCGCAGACCTCGAGGGTGATCTGCAGCGTGTCGTCGATCGGAAGCTGGTTTTCGCGGTTCAGGCGGTCGCGCAGGGATTCGCCCGGCACAAACGGCATGACGTAGTAGAGGAACCCTTCGGCGATTCCCGAGTCGTAGAGACTTACGATGTGCGGGTGTTGCAGCTGGGCCGCCATCCGGATTTCCCGGTCGAACCGCTCGGCCCCAAGATTCGCCGCAAGCTCGGGATTCAGGACCTTGATGGCAACATTTCGTCCGTGCTTCAGGTCCTCGGCGAGATACACAGTCGCCATGCCGCCTCGGCCGAGCTCGCGCTCGATGCGGTATCGGTCGGCAAAGGCAGTTTGGAGCTGCTGGAGAGCTTCGTCCACGGCGCGCGGGTGCGGGAAGAATGGCGGACCGAATACATAAGTATATGACCTGTGGTGAGTTAAGGCTAGTGAGCAACGGGAAGGAGTGAGGAGTAAGGAGTAAGGAGTACGTGCCGACTCATCATCACTCCTCACTCCTCACTCCTTACTCCTTACTCCTTACTCCTCACTCCTCACTGCCGTCTACTGCTCCACTACGATCAGATACCTGCTCGCTTCCCAGAACTTGTCCGGCGCCGCGATCGCGATCTCACCCGTCACCTGTCCCTTCTTGGGACTCCCCGGGTTCAGGTAGGCGAGGTTTTGCCGAGTCACGATGCGATACTTCCGGTCGGTCCGGGGCAGGGGAATCTGCCGGGTGCTGGTCCGGTCGATCGAGGTGAACTCCTGCAGCGGGAGCTCCCGCGCGGGCGCAACCCCGCGAGTGCCGAACAGCGGGACATCCTTGTGCCCGTCTTCCACCAACACACCCTTGGCCAGAAGTTCGGTCCTGGTGCCGATGACATAGAAGGCGGTGTTGTGATCATCGGTCAGGTGCAGCACGCTGTCGGCCAGGATCTCGTTCTCCCCGGCCAACTCTTCTATCTGACCGGCCAGCGACGTCAGGTTTTCCTGCTGGGTGGCCACGATCGCATTCAGGTTTTCAATCGAGGTCCTGGCGGCGCCGAATTCGGCGCCAAGGCTATCGGCCTGGCGGGAAAGCCGGCCAGCCCGCTTCTCGCTGTTGGCCAACCGGGTCTGCAGGTCTTTCACCCGCTTGGTGACTTCCTTCACTCGTTCCAGCACGAAGGTCCGCTGATCGGTAGTTACCTCCAGGGCGGGAGACTCTGGCGTCCCTCCGGCGGGCTTGGGTTGAACCTTGGAGAGCTCGTCCTGGATTTCCCCAAGGAGCTTGCCGTTGGCCGCGACTTCGCCGAGTAGGCTATCGCGCTGGACGATCATCGCCATTTCCTGGAGCTTGTGATCCAAACCGGACTGCCGTTGGCACGCCGCGACGAATCCAATGACGGCGGCACCCAGGAGAAGTACCCGGCTCACGGATCCGTATTTCGCACACATGGTCGTACTCTCTTTCTTACTGTCTGTACTCCCGAGTGAATGAGGATCGGCGCTCCCCGGTGCCGGTCCGCGACCACTCGGGGTGGTTCCCGGAACGGCGCCGCGTGCTTGTTTCCGAGCGGAGGGCCGGTTGAAAAGGGATGGCAGAACATCCGGTAGCGATTCGGTGTGGGGCGACGCTACGATAGCAGCGTCCCATTGCACCGATCTCGCCGGATGGATGACGAGTCGTTATCAGCCGGGTGAGGTGAAGACTACGAAGTGAGCGTGCTCACCAGCGCCTGTACCGCGCGATTCAGCGTGTCGGTGTCGGCGACGGCTCCTTGTCCAATCCGTGGCGACCCTCCGCCGCGGCCGCCGTAAGCTTCGAGCACCGGCTTGAGGGCGGCACCGGCGTCTACGCCACTATCGGCCGAGCTGGCGAGAAGCAGGGTAGGAGGAGAACCGAGGGTTCCGATGAAGATCGCCTTTGGTTGGACAATGAGACTCTGGCCCAATCCCCGAAGCTTTTCGAGCGACTGGCCGGTGAGTCGCTGCACGATCAGCCGGTTGCCATTCGCCCCAGGAGAAGTCGCGTGATAGAGATCACGGGCGAGGGACTTGTTCAGTTCTTCCTCCAGCGCTCGCCGGGAATTGTCGAGTTGCTTCAGATCCGCTCGCTGCTTCGCGAATAGTTCGGGCAGGTCGCCGATTCCCGCGGAAGCCGCCTCCGCCATGCTCGAGAGAATCTCGTAGTCGGTTCGGGCCCGTCGCACTGCCCTCCCGCCACAAACAAATTCCAACCGGACCTGCTTCTTCACCCGCTCGGCACCTCTAATAAGGATGCTGCCGATTTCTCCGGTCGCCCGGACGTGGGTCCCGCCGCAGGCGCTCCGGTCGAGGTCGGCGATGGTCACCACCCGAAGGGTTCCCGATCGATCGGAGGCTTTGCGCAGTCCGGCGGCGGTACCCGCATCCTCGAAAGCGATGGTGACCGGCCGGTTCTCAAACACCACGTCGTTGGCTCTCGCCTCCGCCTCTCGGACCTGGTCCGGGTTCATTGCCCCCACGTCAAGATCCAGACTCGAGGTGTCGGGGCCGAAGTGAACCGAGACCGTCTGGTATCCGAAGGCGTCGGCGAGCACGGCGGAGAGGAGGTGCTGCCCGGTATGCTGCTGCATGTGATCGAAGCGACGCACCCAGTCGATCGAGCCGTCAACCTGTTCAGCCAGGACCGGCTCATCGACCAGGTGGGCGATGCGTTCTCCCTCGTCGATGACGTCGAGTACGCGTTTGCCGCCCAGTGATCCCAGGTCATTGGGCTGGCCGCCTGAGGTGGGATAGAACGCGGTGCGATCGATATAGACCCGCCGACCATCATCCCCCCGCTCCTGAACGGTGGCGGTGAAATGGGTCAGATAGCTGTCGGTGTAATAGAGGCGCTGAGTCACTGCCTGTCGTCAGTCTTTACCAATTCGGCGACTTCCCGGAGACCTTCGGTGTAGGCCTTCACTTCGAAGTCTAGTTCCGCAGCAGTCGAGCCCAGAGCCTGGTGGGTTATTTCCGAGGCCTCGAGAGCACGGGTTCGAACCTTTCCCAGAAGGGCGAGCGCGTCGAGTATCCGTTGCACCAGCTTGTCCCGGGTCCGCTCGGTATCACTCAGACTGTCGGCCCAGCGCTCGAGCCCGCCGTTGAATCGCTCTCGCCGGCCTTCCAGCTCAGTCAGGTGCGCCTCCACATCGGCCAGGTCACGCGCCGCGGCGCAGGCATGCAACAGCAAGTCTTCCGTTTCGGCAGAGCCGCTCTCTACGTTGGCCTCGGCCAGCCGAATTCTCACCGCGTGGATGTTCCGCGCAATCTCCGCGAGCAGCTCGAGCGCCGTTCCCTCGGGGAGCTGGGCAAGGGTCTCTCCCAGGACCTTTCCAGCCCCGGGACTCAGCGGCGAGCGGTTGGCCGGGGGCACCAGTGCTGGCTTGCGAATCCGACGCTGTGCGTCCAATAACAGCAAGCCTGCGAGCAACGGACTCATCCAGATGAGGGCGCTCACCGTAGCAGCCCCGGCTGCAAAACCCGAGACGACCATTCCGCCAGCCACCAGCGTGAGGCTGCCGGGAAGTGGAACCCAGCGGCGTCCTGCGACGCGCGCCGGAATCCCCCTGCTCGCGAGCCGCTCGACCACTCGATCCGAGCCGCTCCACGGCACCCGGCTCAACACACGCCGTCCTTCTACCACTTCCTGCACCACTTCTGGGCCAGCCTTGGGGCCGAGCAACCGGTGGATCCGTTCGCCCCGGTCGGCCCGCTCGATCGCCGAGACCGGAGGATGCAGGAGGACATGCACCGCTTCGCCGGCAGGCGCGAGCGAAGAGCAGGCCGCACACAATCCGAGTCCCAGCGGGTCCCGCATCCCACACATGAGGCAGAAGTCCACCTCGCCCCACTCCGGCATTGCCAGCGAGCCTGGGCCTGCGGTTTGATCCGCGAGAGCCTGGATCGCGACCTCGCACGAAGGAAACCGGTCCGCCGGTCGCGCCGCGGTCATCCGGGCCACCGTCCCGTCGAGCCAGGGCGGAACCTCCGGCCGAATTTGCCCCGGCCGGAATCCTTCCGCTACCGGTGAGGGCGGGAGGTGGGGAGATGCCCGCTGAGGTAGCCGGCCGGTCAGAGCAAAGTAGAAGGTGAGTCCCAGCGAATAGAGATCCGAGCGCGCATCGCCGCGTTGTCCCTTGAAGACCTCGGGAGCCATGTAGTCGAGGGTCCCAACGGCGGCACCCGTTGCGGTGACGGTGGTCTGGCCATCGAGCCTGGCGGAACCAAAATCGGTGAGTCGAGCGCGTCCATCCGGATCGAGCAGGATGTTCTGCGGCTTCACATCCCGGTGGAGTACACCATGGCGGTGTCCCGCCGACAAAGCCGACGCCATTTCCTGACCCAGACGCGCTGCGTCATCGGGCTGAAGCGGTCCCCGTTCCCTGATCCGAACCGCCAGATCCGGTCCCGCCACGTACTCCATCACCATGAAGCTCCACTGGCCCTCTTCGGCGAAGTCGTGCACCGCCACGATGTTGGTGTGGGAGAGCCGGCGGGCGGCAAGCACCTCTCGGCGCATCCGCTCCCGAGCCACTTGAGCCATCGCCGGAGGCGGCACCAGGAGCTTGATGGCGACCTCGGCGCCGAGCTCTTTATCGCGCGCGCGATAGACCACGGAATATCCGCCCCGTCCGATTTCGCCGAGGATTTCGTAGCGTGAGAGGAGGACGCTGCCCGGCTGGAGGTAGCTCATGAGCTCAGTTTCCCTGAGCCTTGTCGAGACGGCCCAGCACCTCGATGGCGTTGGAGCGCCAGCCATCATTTTCCGTGTAGAGCTCGAGGAAGCGGCGCAGGTGAGTGGCGGCGAGATCCGGCTGACCGAGCACGTATTCCGACATGCCGGCGTGGTAGAGCGCCATGTAGTTCTCGGGCCAGAATTCCAGGACCAGCTCCATGATCGGACCGGCGGAACGGTCGTCGCCGGCGTCGGCCACCGGATGGCCGATGTCGAAGACAATCGCCGAGGCCTGGCCCCGTTCTCCGGCCGGCAGTGCGGTGATGAGCGACCTCGCCTGGTCGATCCGTCCGGCGAGCGCGTAGCAGGCAGCCCCGTAACCCGCTCCCTGCATACCGGCGGGAGGCGGCGTCTGGCGCATCATCGTCTCCACCTCGACCGAGTTGCAATACGGCTTCATGGACTGGAACCAGCCGGCGGGCCCGCTGGGTTGTCCGGCGGGCACTACCGGGGACGGGGCAGGGGTGGGATCCTGCGTCGCTCGACTGGCTCGATACGCCACCACTCCGCAAACCGCGGTGTAGGCAATTCCAAGGGCATAGAGGGACCGCATGCCATCGCCTCATGTCTCAGAGAGTTACCGGGGGACGCGGCTTCCGACCCCAGTTGGACACTCCGAGAAGGGGCAACCGGCATGCCCAATTGCCCCTTTCCTGTCGCACAATTGGAGAGCCGAATTGGACGATCGTCGCCTTCCGAGACACCCCCAAGATCTGTAGGTTGTCCCCCTCTCGAGCAGGGCATTTAGTAGGGATCACCCAAGGGCGGCAGGGGCGGGGCGGGATCGGTTGGGGACTTCGGATACGAGGACGCCATGCTGCGACTCTTCCGTCGCGGCGGCCTGCTCGTTGTCGCTCTGGGACTGGCGCTGTCGTGTGCGGCGCCGGACTCTACTGCACCCAGCGCCGGCAACCCGCCTCCGCCCGCCAATACCCGACTCTGGTCCGACCCCGCTACCTGGCCCGGGCATCAGCTGCCTCAAGCCGGGGACTCGGTGGTGATTCCCGCGGGGGTCACCATCAAACTCGACACCGATCCACCCCCGCTGCACAGCCTCACCATCGAGGGCATGCTGTTCTTCGCCGACCGTGACATCAACCTCACGACCGGCTGGATCCTGGTGGACGGCACTCTCAGAGTCGGCACCGAGGGCGCGCCCTACCGAAACCGCGCCGTCATCACCCTCACCGGAAGTCCGGGCAACGCGGACATTCGCGGCGTCGGCAACAAGATGATCGGGGTGATCGGGACTCTCGATATCCACGGCGAGGGGCGTGCCGGCTGGACTCAACTCGGCGCCAGCGCCGCCGCCGGTGCGACCAGCATCGACCTCAAGAAGGCCATGGGTTGGCGGTCGGGAGACCGGATCGTCCTCGCGTCCTCCGATTTTGATCCAGGGCAGGCCGAGGAGGCGGTGATTACCGCCGTCACCGGCAGCAACATCACGCTGCAGCAACCGCTTCGATACGCCCATTTCGGCCAGTTGCTGACGGTGGCCGGACAGACTGTGGATGAGCGCGCGGAGGTGGGACTTCTCAGCCGAAACATCACGATTCAGGGTGATACCGGTTCAACGCCGGGATACGGCGGCCACATCATCGTCCTGCAGGGCGCTACTGCGCGGATCGAGGGCGTCGAGTTGTTCCAGATGGGCCAGCGTGGCCATCTCGCCCGGTATCCGATGCACTGGCACGTGGCCGGAGATGTGTCGGGACAGTACTTCAGGAACAGCAGTGTCTGGCGCACCTTCAGCCGCTGCGTCACGGTCCACGGGACCGACAACGCCCTGGTCCAGAACAACGTCTGCTACGATCACACCGGTCACGGCTATTTCCTGGAAGACGGGGCCGAGACCGGGAATACCATCGAAGGCAACCTGGGGCTGGTCTCCCGGATCCCGCAGGGGACGGATCGGCTCCTGGAATCGGATTCCCGCGCGGCGACGTTCTGGATCACGAATCCTGACAACACCTACCGGAACAACGTGGCGGCGGGGTCCAAGGGAATGGGATTCTGGTGTGCCTTCCCACAGGCGCCGACCGGACTCTCGGTCGGACAACCCAACTTGCCCCAGAGTACTCCACTCCGGGAATTCAGCGGGAATGTTGCCCACTCGAACAACCAGGGCGGGCTCCACGTGGACGATGGCCCGTTGCCGGACGGTACCACGACGGTGACCAACTACACTCCACGAGTGGATCCGGCCGATCCATCCTCGGCTCCGGTCGTGGCCCATTTCACCAACTTCCGGGCCTACAAGCAAGGCCACCGCGCCGTGTGGCTGCGGGGACGAAACCTCGAGCTGGATGACTCTCAGCTGGCCGACAACGGCATCGGCGCCACCTTCGCGGCCTCGGAAACCTTCGTGAAGAACACCGTCTTTATCGGAGTCTCGGGTGCGGCCACTCGGCTACCGACCAGCGGTTTGCTCAAGGGCTACGAGTTCTACGACGGGCGGGTTGGGGCGGAGAACGTCACCTTCGTCAACTACAACGCTGCCTCATCCATTCCGGCCGGTGCGCTCGGGTACAACCGCACCAACGCGTTCCCGATCGACACCCGGAACTTTGCCCGTAACGCTTCCTTCGTCAATTCGAACGAGGTGTACATCGAGAACCCCACGGCGGACAAAGATGGTGACAAGGCAGCGGTCTTCTTCGATGAGACCGGGGATGTGTCGGGAGCTGCCAACCAGTGGATCGCCGCCAATGTGCCGATCCTGCTCTCCGGGTCATGCAGCTACCGGGCCCAGTGGAACGCGCACATCTGCACCAACCGCTTCATCAACCTCAGCGTGAGAAGCGGAGGGAACGAGGCGGTTGCTCCGCTCGATGTCGTTCGCGATGACGCGGTGAGCCTCACTCTGTCCGGTACCGGCAACCAGCCGGAGCACGCGGCGATGTCGGTCATCCCGGGCCGGGGATACACGCTGCAGTGGAGCGGCGCTCAGCCGCCGACGCCGCGGGTTTATCTGAACGACGCCGTGGCGGGCAACTCAGTCATGGTGTCGCTGCCTCTCTCCAGTCCGCCACCCAAGGTGATCCGGGACTACAACACCTCCCAGCCCCTGGGCGCCGTCGCCGACTTGGCGTCGCTCTCCGCGAGTAATGGAGACAAGTACTTCTACGATGGCGGCTCCGGCACGCTGCACCTCAAGATTGTGGTGCAGTCAGGCCGCGATTGGGCGACGATCTTCGTGACGCCGTAGCTCGGCGGTTCGGCGGCTCGGCAACTCGTCCCATCGAGACTCGAGGCTTCGAGGAACTGAGGACTGCGACCCTCCGGTGCTTTGTTCAGCATCGGAGGGTTGCTTGTTCTATCGACCAGGACACACTCCTAACCCTACCCGATGCACTCCTTGACAGGCGCCAAAGAGTCGTTGGCCCATCCATCCCAGAGGATACCTTGCGTGTGGATCGACACCCACGAGGTGGTGTCAGCGTCGCTGCGAACGAGAGTGCGCAGGAGCCCAATCCCTGATGCTCCGCCGAAGTCCCGCCCCCGGGCTATTGTTTCGAGCCCAACGTATGCGGAATCACCGGCAATTCTGAACTGCGTGAGTACCAGCTCTGCTATGGTCCATCTATTCGCCTCTGGTGGCCCGCTGAAGCAAAGCGGTCCTAGGTGTTCGACGAAGGGAGCCCGCAGGGATTCAAGCCCAATGGGAACCTCAACGCGTGGAATATGACCGCGGGCTCCTTGTGGAGCCCGGTCCCCATCCAGATCCGGCTTGAGCTGAGTGAGAATAGCGGCAGTGTCAGCCGCTGTCTGGGAGGCAAGACTTGGTGGAAACGAGAGAAGGAGCAGTAGAGGAAAGCCGTATGGACGCATGAATTCCCTGTAGAACGCCACTGCTAAGCGAGCCGCTCGGCTAACAGCTAACAGCTATCAGCTAACGACTCATCACTGCACCCCCGGCAACCCGTCACCCAGCGCCTTCAGGATCTGGGTCACGGTGAGCGGCCGGGCGCTTTCCGGAGTGCTCGACCAGGAATCCATCCGTTGGGCGATCCAGATCCGCTTGGCGTTGTATTCCTGCTTGGCGTTCAGGTCCTTGAATGCGAACGCGCCGCCCTTTACCTCGAACGCCCCCTGCTGTTTGTCCAGCAGTGCGAGCACATCGCTCACCTGCTTGAACATCAGGTCGGATGCCTGCGTCAGGTCCGAGGGCTCCACAAAAGATGTCCGCCCCGCCCAGGCGCGCAGCTCGCTGGGCGGCCACTTGCCCGACCGCTGCGAAGCGAGCACGCTGTCGTCATAGGCCTTCTCGATCCGCGCAATCTTCGTCCGGTACTGAGCGATGGCTTCAGAGCCCGTGCTCCAGGCTGATGCCGCCTCGGTAATCCCCTCGGACGAAGAGAGCCGGGACGCGGAGAAGATGCGAATGAACCCCGCCGCCATCAGCTTGCCGTAGAGGTCCTGACGGACCGCCGAGGCTGCCACACCGTAACGGCGAGTGAGCTCGCTCGGGGCGACACCCGATCCGCCGCTCGTAATGGAAGCCACTTCGACATCGGGGGCGCTCACATCAAGCTTCGCCGAGCGGAAATCGGGGCGTACCGCGGCGACGATCTCATCGGATTGCGCTGAGTCGGTCGGAGCGGGAGCCGGCTTGTCCGCGACAGGATTCTGCTGCGTTGTGGAAGCCGGTTTCCCGTTCGCCGGTGTGGACTGCGCATTCGCCGTCTGAACCGGTTGGGAACCGGTCGCTGCCTTTTCCGGCGCAGTCGTCGCGGCCGGAGTGGTACCCGCCGGGGCGGTCGCTACCGTCGTCGACGAAGCTGCCTCAGCGTGGGAACCATTAGAGGCCCAGGGCTTCAATACGAACGCGACAATGCCGAGCAAGGCAAACGCCCCAACACCACCAGCCAGGAGGCCCATCTTGCTCTTCTCGGGCCGGTGGTGAATCGGGGCCGGAGGGTGGACCGGCTCGACCAGCGGTGCCTCACCGTCGAGATCCACGTGGACCTGAGGCCGTGGCTTGGGCACACTGGGCGCAACCGCAAGATTGCTGAAGGGGCTGCGGTCGAGAGTCGGAGTCCAGACGTTCGCTCCGTTCTCGGCGGGCTTGCTTGCAGCCTTCTCCTGCACTGGCTCCGGGGCTGGGGGAGCAGCCACGGGTGCACGGTCCTCGGTGATGGTTCGATGCCCGCTGGAATTGCGGGCTGGGCTATCAAGCCCATCGTGAGTGACGAGGAATTCGTCCTCGGCCGGCTCCGGCTCCGGCTTCGGTGCCGGCTTGGGCTTGGGAAGATCTACTTCCAGAAAGAGCAGCTCCTTGCTCTTCTTGGGCCGGGGTGGAGGTGTTGGCTCTGCCGGCGCGACGACCGGAGCGGCCGACTGAGGCGCGGCGCTTTGCGGAGCCGCCGCCTCTACGACCGCAGGCGAATTCGTGGCAGCAGGTGCCGGTGCGGATGGCATCGACAGCTTCGGCGCCATCGGTTGGCCATTGAGCGCAGGACGCGCCTGGGTCACTGCGGGACGAACGCCCGAACTCGACAGGGCTGGTTGCTTCTGGCTGTCGGTGATTACAGGGCGTGGCGCGGTTCCAATCGCCGGCCGCTGTCCCGAGTGCTGGCGCGCCGGCTTCGACAGCGAGGGCGGCGCGGCCTGAACTCCAAACGGACTGAGAGTAGGTTTGGCGGTCCCAGGGGGCGAGTGGCGGGGACCGTTACCGTTCCCGTTCTCTTCATCCCAGCCCAGGGCGGAGCGATAGTGCGGATGACTCCTGACGTCGAGCCATTTGTTGGCCCGCGAGTGGAATATTTCGTCTTCAGCGGTGATGATGCCGCTGCGAACGGCCGCGTTGAACTCCTCGAGGGTCTTGAAGACCGCCTCTTCACCCGAGCTCGAACGGATACGGTACATGACGGCTCTCCGCGGGGCGTTAGTGCTGTGTCTGTCAATATAAGCAACACTTAGGCCCGAAAGTCAACTCCTTACAGGGCAATAGTTTGTACATTTCTTAGACGGTGCGATAGATCACTATTTAGGCGGTTTGCTAGAGGAGAGATGCCCCACGCAATCCTCAATCCCCAAGTGCGGCAAGAGCTTCGGACCCCGACGCCCAGCCCCGGACCGTGGGCCGCCCACCAGAAACTCCCCGGATACCAGCCCACTCCGCTCCGCCACCTGGATGACTTGGCTCGAATTGCCGGGGTAGGCACGGTCTCGCTCAAGGACGAATCGAATCGGTTTGGGCTTCCGGCCTACAAGATCCTCGGCGCTTCGTGGGCCACGCTGCAAATTCTCGAGCGAATGCTGGGCTCGGCACTCGAACCCTGGACCAACGTAGATCAGCTTCGCGAACGGTTGGCCCCACTCGGCAGACTCAAACTCATCACCATGACCGACGGCAATCACGGACGCGGAGTCGCGCGGGTTGCCCGATGGCTTGGATATGGGGCTGAAATTTTCGTCCCCAGGGGCACCGCTCTGGCACGCATCGAGGGGATCGAGTCCGAGGGAGCGACAGTGACCATCGTCGAAGGGACCTATGACGACGCGGTCGAACGCGCCGCGTCATCCGTCGCTCCCGGGGTAATCCTGGTTTCGGACCACGGCTGGCCAGGATTCGAAGAAGTTCCCAACTGGGTGGCGGAAGGCTACGAGACGATTTTTCTGGAGATCGAGCGCCAGATCTTAGATCAGCGGATTGAGTCACCGGATCTGGTACTGGTCCAGATCGGAGTCGGCACGCTGGCCAGTGCCGTCGTGGCGCACTTCAGGGCCGAGGGGCGGTCGACGTTTCCGACACTGATTGGTGTGGAGCCGACCGGAGCCGCCTGCGCGCTGCACTCGATCGAAGCAGGGAAGCCCGTCATGCTTCATGCCGGTGCCGATGCCTCGATCATGGCCGGGCTCAACTGCGGTACACCATCAACCGCCGCGTGGCCGGCGCTCGAGGATGGGATCGATGCCTATCTCGCCATCGAGGACGAGAGAGCGCGGGAGGCGATGCGCCTGCTCGCCGCGTCTGGCGTTGTGGCGGGGGAGTCCGGCGCCGCATCCACCGGAGGCTTGATCGAGTTGATGACGGGAGTAGAAACGCGCCGAGTCCGGAAGGCGCTTGAAGTCGGACCTGAGGCTCGAGTCCTGCTGATTTCTACTGAGGGTGCAACCGACCCCGAGAGCTACCGCCGGATTGTCGGGCGCTCACCCTGATGCGGCCGACCGTTCCCTCTCGGTCGCCAGGGTCGCGAACCGGCGGACGATTTCTCCCGCCGGTTCGATCGATGTGATCTTCCCCGCACTTTTTCCCGCCTGCCAGTAGTCCCGCTCGCCCGACTCGTCCAGCGAAGCCTTCTTGAGCTGCCATAGCGACTTGAGAGCGTAGATGGTGCGCATCCAGTGCTTGGTCTTGCGACCCCTTAGCATCCAGCGCGCGATCGGTCCCGCCTTGAGTCCCATCCGTTCGACAAACGGCGTGCGAATGACCGCGACCGGGACCCCGGTGATTCGTTCGCTCAAGACGATGTCCGCTTCCGTCGCCCGGAGAATCGCCTCCTTGTAGGCCGTACTCGCATGGCACTCCGGAGTCGCGATGAAGCGGGTGCCGAGTTGGGCCCCGGCGTATCCGATACTCAACGCCTCGGCGAAGTCTGCCGGATCCCCGATGCCGCCGGCGCAGATGAGCGGAACCCCCAACGGACCCAACTCATCGATCAGCCCCTCCGCCGATCTGGGACCGGCGTGTCCGCCCGCTCTTCGGTTGACGGCGATCAGTCCCTTCACTCCTCCCGCGAGGCCCTTTTCGGCCCATTTGCGTTCGGTCACATCGTGGTAGACGATTCCGCCGACCGGGGCCACCCGGTCCACCACCCACCGCGGGTTGCCCAACGACGTCACGAAGAAGCGGACGCCCTCCTCCAATGCGACATCGATCCAGCGCGACATTCGGTCGTGGTAGGCTCGGGACGACTGCTCGATCAGCGCATTCATGCCGATCGGCTTGGAGGTCAGCCGCCGGATCAGGCGGAGTCCCTCGCGGAAATCGTGACCGTGGACGTACGTGAGTGAGATGGGTTGGACGATCCCGATCCCGCCGGCCTCCGAGACCGCCGCGACCAGCTCGGGATTGCTGCAGGGGTACATGGCACCGCAGATCAGCGGAACTTCGATGCCAGCATGTGTGGTGAGCGGAGTGGAGAGAGTCACGTCGCTCAGGCCTTGGGTTCGCTCAGGCCAAGTCGCCACAGCGCGGTCACTCGTGCGACGAGGTCGGAGGCGCCGTCCCGAATTTCGGCGATTGCATCGTGATCCACGGATCCAGTGACCACGGGAATCGCCGTTTTGCATTCGGCGATCAACGTCCCGCGAGCCTTCTTCATGTATTCGATGGAAAGCCCGGTGAGGATCCCGCGGACGTTTTCCGGCAAACCCACGAGTGTCGCGAGTCCGGTCGTCACTTCACCCAAATTCGCAAGCGCGATGGCGTGAATTGATCGGAGATGATTGCGTACTCGCCGGCGATCACGCAATTCGACCCGCGCGTACCCATCTTCGAGTGCGCGGATGTGAGCCCCGATCGAGCCCGAATATGGGACCATGAAGCCCAAGGCACGGCTGAACAGCCAGCTGCCACCGGGCAGTGGGCTCAGTTTGGTCCATAGGTCGGCCAGACCGGCGCCGGACGACAACGACCTCGGGGGCATACAGATAGTCTATCGCTACTCGGCCTCCTGGGGCAGGGAAAAGTTCCGCTTTGACACTTGTCGTTGCAGGGCCTCGTAGGACCGCCCACTCGGCGACAATTCGCCCGCCCTTGACAGATTGACTACTGGTGTAATATTACACCTGTAGTTCAAGCCAACCCCGAGGGGATATGCCCGAGACTCATCAACTGACTGACCTTCAGATCGCCATCATGCGGATCCTCTGGGACCGAAGAGAGGCGACGGTGGTGGAGATCGCGGAAGCGCTCCGGGACGAGCGGGGTCTGGCACAGACCACGATCGCCACTCTACTTTCGCGGTTGGAGCGCCGTGGTGTGGTTTCCCACCGGACCCGAGCCCGCCAGTTCGTCTATGCTCCGCTGGTCACCGAATCCGAAGTTCAGCGTTCGATGGTCACCGAGCTCACCGAGCGGCTCTTCGATGGCGATGTTGCCGCGCTGATGACGCATCTGCTTTCCGCCCGTGAGGTCAGCTCGGGCGATCTCGAACGCATCAAAGAGTTGATAGCCGAACACGAAGCCGCCGGCACCGAGGGACCCCGCCATGACTGAACACATCGCTTCCTGGCTATTCACCTACGCGCTCCACAGCACCGTCCTACTGGCCGCCGCGTGGCTGGTCACCTGGCGCCTGGTACGGTCTCATGAGGTGCGCGACGTGATCTGGAAATCCGCTTTGGTGGGGTCGCTCATTACCACGACACTCCAGGCCGGCGTGGGGTTTGTCCCCGTCGGCGGGCTGGTCTCCGTCGCCGGCATGCGAGCCGCTCCGAATGAAAAGCATGCCATCGCTCCGGCGAAGGCCGCGCGGGCGGTGAGCCAACCGGCAAAGAACGAAGCGGTCGAAGAGACGCCTGTCGCGGGGCCGCTGTTCAATGCTGCCAAGGACACTCCGCAGCTGACTGCGCCCGAAGCAGCCGTGGTGCCGCCCGCTTCCGAGCCGGGCAACCGGGCACAGCCCTTCGCGCTGATCATGTGGGCGGTGGGTGCAGGGCTTCTGCTCGTTCTCTATGGCGCCAACCGGCTCCGACTTTTCTATCGGCTGGGTTCCCGCCGGCCGGTTGACGATCCCCGTCTGGCGCTGGTGCTCCACCGGCTTCGAATCGACGCGGGAATTCGTCGCAGCGTCAGCCTGACGGCAGCCCCGGGTCTCTCCAGCCCGGTAGCGCTGGGCAGCTCCGAGATCGCCCTGCCTGAAGCGGCGCTGACCGAGCTCGGCCCTGAGGCACAGGAGAGCATGCTGGCACACGAGCTGGCCCACCTCGCCCGGCGCGATCCCCAGTGGCTCACCCTGGGCTGCCTCATCGAGCGAATCTTCTTCTTCCAGCCGCTCAACCGGCTGGCTCGGCTCCGGATTCAGGAATCGGCGGAATTCCTCTGCGACGACTGGGCAGCCCGTCGTACCGGCTCGGGCCTGGTGCTCGCCAAGTGCCTGGTGAAGGTCGCTGAATGGATCGATACCTCACCCCAGCCGGTGCCGCTGTCGGCCATGGCCGAGCGTCGCAGCCAGCTGGTTTCCCGCATTCACCGTCTCATCGAGAATCACGCAATGCGTCCACAGCCTCGCCGGTTCTGGTTGATTCCTGCTGCCGTGGTCCTGGTCCTCATCTCCGCGTTCTCGGTACCGGGGATCTCGGCCGTCCCGACCGACGCGCAGCAGAACGACGATTCCCAGGCGGCTGTGTCGGACACTGGCGAGCGTTCGATGCAGGCCACGATGACCAAGATGCACATTCACACCAGGGAGATCGAGCGGCGCGCGATGCGGCAGGTCAAGGCCGCGCTGGCACGCGGTCCGATGATGCAGACGCCGCGGATTGATGTGCACCCCGAGGTGAATGTCGCACCCGTCGTGAAAGGCGTGATGGGCGACGTGAAGTTCAACAAGGCCATGGAGGGTGTTGAGTACAGAGGAAAACACGCGGGCGACACGACCAACACCGCGGTACCCGCTCTGATCGCGGCCCTCAAGGACAGCGATGTGAAGGTACGCCGTGCCGCCGCCTCATCGCTCGGCAACCTCGAGGACCCGCGGTCGGTGCCCGCGCTGATCGAAGCACTGCGGGATTCGGACAGCGAGGTTCGTGCATGCGCCGCGGAAGCGCTGGGCGACATGGAAGATCCACGCTCCATTCCCGGGCTGACCGCCGCGATCAAGGATGGCTCGCCCGAGGTGCGTCGCCGCGCGATCGAAGCTATCAGCAACATGGAGGGCGGCACCAAGCCGGTGGATGCGTTCATCGCGGCATTGGCGGACAGCAACTCCGAAGTGCGTGAGGCGGCGGTCGAGGCCCTCAGCGACGTGCAGGACAAGCGAGCGGTTCGTCCCCTGATCAAGCTGCTGTCGGATCCTTCGGCTGATGTCCGCCACCAGACGGCACACGCGCTGGGCAATCTCGAAGATCCCGCGGCCGCTGAACCGCTCGCGGCGGCACTGCGCGACTCCGATGCCGATGTCCGGAGCGCGGCGGCCCAGTCGCTGTCCCAGCTCGGTCTCACCACCGCGCCCGCGGCTCTGATCGAAGCCACCAAGGACAAGAACCCTGACGTTCGCCAAAACGCGATCCAGGCGCTGGGCGAGATTCGCGACCCCAAGTCGGTCCCGACGCTGCGCGTCGCATTGAATGACCCGAATAAGGACGTACGTGACGCTGCGATCAACGCCCTGAGTGAAGTTCGGGATTCATCGGCACTCGACGCCCTGGTTGCGGCGCTCAAGTCGAGTGACCCGAACGTCCGGCGGCAGGCGGCCGAGGCGCTGGGGCAGAGGGATGAGAATTGAAGATTGAAGATTTCAGATTGAAGATTGAAACAGCTAACAGCTAACAGCTAACGGCTGGCGGCTCACACGAGGGATTCATGAAGCTTTTCCTTCTAGCAGCAACCGGTGTGGTCACCCTCGGCGCGGGAGTGGGGGTCGTCAGCAGCGGCCGTTCGCCGGACCACTCCAATGGGCCGGGGCCTGATTCAACCGCGGTGGTGCGAATGTTCGGCGCTTTGGGAAGTGCCGATCCGGTAGTATGCGAATTCACCGCGGATCAGCTGCGCAACGGCTGGAGCTGGAGCAGTGACGCCAGCACGATCGCTGCGTTGCGGGATCACACCGCGGACGACCGCGCGGTCAAAGAGACGTTCAACCAGGACGTGAAGGACACCAAGGCGATCCGGGTACTGGGAAGTCACCTGTCCGACCCGAATCCTTGCTTGCGGCGTACCGCCGCTCAGCTTCTGGGCGGGAGCAACAACGATGAGGCACTGCGCACGCTTCGCGAGGGAATGAAGAGCTCCGACGGGAAAATGCGCGAGGCAGCAATACTGGGCCTCGGGCACGCGGAGGACATGGGCTCATTCGATGCTCTGACCAAGTCGTTGCGCGATCCTGATAGCGATGTAGCCCGCATGTCGGCCTGGGCGCTCGGTGAAATCGAAGATTCCAAGGCCATCCCCCCTCTGGTCGATGCGCTCAAGACTCCGAACGCGGGCCTCCGTCACGCCGCCATCTGGGCGCTGGGACAGATCGAGGACCCGAAGGCTGTGGATCCCCTACTGCCAATGCTGAAGTCTCAGGACGCGGAGACCCGCCGGCTTGCCGCATCGGCATTGGGAGACATCGAAGATGCTCGGGCAACCGGTGGTCTTACGGCGATCCTTGGAGACCCCGATGTCGAAGTGCGGCTCGCTGTGGTCGAGGCCCTGGGGAATATCGAAGACAAGAAGGCGACTCGTCCGCTGCTCAAGCTCCTCAACGATTCTGATTCCGAGGTTCGGCGGGCTACGGCCGAAGCCCTGGGCAATATCGAGGACCCCGCTGCCGCCGATGCGCTGGGAGGAGCGTTGAACGATTCGGACAAGGAGGTACGCCGCGCCGCGGTCGAGGCGTTGGGGAACCTCGACGACTTGAACCGTGCTCCCCCCGCTCTTATCGCGGCGCTCAAGGATTCTGATTGGGAGATCCGTGAAAAGGCGGCCGAGTCGCTCGGCAACATCGGAGATGCGGCTGCAGTGCCCGGGCTGGGTGCCGCGATTCACGACGAGCGGGTCGAAGTACGCCGGAAGGTGATCGAGGCCCTCGGACAGATGGAGGACTCGCGAGTGACCACCTACCTCGTTACTGCGATCAAGGATGAGGATGCAGACGTGAGAAAGGCAGCCGCTGAGGCACTAGGCGAGCACAAGGAATAAGCTCTCCCCGCCACCAGCTATCGAAACCCGGGCCTGAGTCACAGGCCCGGGTTCTTTTATTGAGGAACCCGTTCCGAATCGCCGCCAACGTGACGGGGCTGTGATCTGTTGGTATGATATCTGGGCATGTCATCGCCTCCTCCCCTTCGGTTGATCACGTTCGGGGCACCGACCGCTCGGCTCTCCGGCGAGGTGCCGCCGCCCGATGTCTTGTGGCGGAAGCACCTGGCTCTGTTGATCTACCTGGCGCTCTCGCCGGGAATGACACGGAGCCGGGAACATCTGCTCGGTCTCCTCTGGCCGGATAAGGACGATGCGAAGGCCCGCCACTCACTGAATGAGGCGCTGCGCCGGTTGCGAGTGAGCCTCGGATCTGACCGGATCATCACAGAGGCCGATTCGATAAGGCTGGCGCCGGGTAATCTCGAAATCGATGCCTTGGTGGTGTCTGGTGCCGCCCGACCGAGCGGGGTCTTCCTCGAAGGATTCACCCTCGATGACGCCCCGGCATTCGAGGAATGGGCCGAGTCGGCGCGCACCCGCTTCCGGACGCAAGCAACCCACTCGTTCGTGGAGGCCGCTCAGGAGCTTCTTGCCCTGGGGAAGACCAGGGAGGCATTGGAGGCCGCCCGCCACGGGCTCGGCCTGGACCGGTACTCGGAACCCGCCGCCCGTCTGGCGATGCGTGCCGCAGCGCTCGGTGGGGATGCCTCAGGCGCCCTCCACGAATTTCACCGATTTTCCGAAGGTTTGGGTGAGTTGGGGGAACGGCCGAGTGCTGAACTCTCGGCGTTGGCCCGGAGAATCCGAGAGGGGAGGTGGCTCGACTCCGCAGGGCGACCGGTCGACGAGCCCCAACTCGTAGGCAGGGCAGGAACGCTGCAGGAGCTGGCTCGGTGGCTCGCTCCCGGTTCGAGAGGCGCGACGCTGCTCTTCGAGGGCGATCCGGGAATCGGAAAGACCCGGTTGTTCAGCGAGACCATCCTGCGCCTGGCTCTCGAAGGTGCCACGACCTGCGTCACTCGCCCGATCGAGGCGGACCAGACGATCCCCTGGAGCACGCTCCGGAGCGTAGTCCGGCGTGGGTTGCTGAGCGCACCTGGACTCGCCGCCACAGATCCCGGCGCCTTGGCAGTGCTCGCCGCTGTTGTTCCCGAGCTGGCTTCGCGAGTAACTCCTCGAGAACCTCGCGATCATGGGGAGATCGCACTCGCGCTGGGGATGATGCTGCGCGCCGTTACCGAGGAAGTGACGGTGGCAATCGGATTGGACCAGGCGCAATTTGCCGACGACGCATCGCTTGGCGCGCTGCGCGCCGCAATGGAGGGTCTCACCGATACGCGTGCCTTCCTGCTGCTGACCGCAGTGGCAGGAGACCCCGACACTCCCCGCCAGTTGATCGAGCTGCAGGCCCAGATTGGTCGCGCCCTCCCGGGACAGGTCTTCACCCTCGAGGAGCTGGATGGCAAGGCGATGACCGACCTGGTTACCGCAATGGCGCCCTGGTGCGACGAGGCCACGGCGCGGAATCGTCTCGTGCGCCGTCTCCTGGTCGAGACTGCCGGGCGGCCTCTGCTGGCCGTGGCCCTGTTGCGCAGTCTCTCCGAGAGCATCGCCCTGCGGGAGCGGGCGGTGGTGTGGCCTCCACCTGAAGAAACCTTCGAAAGCCTGCTTCCGGTCGAGGTTCCCCAACTGGTCAGATCGGCCGTCCTCGCCCAAATCGCGCGGCTCGATGCGAAATCGCGGATTCTTCTCGCCTCGGCGGCCATTGGAACTCGAGTCCTCGATCTTTCGATGGTCGCCGCACTGGCTGGTGACGCCGCCGGTGACCTCCCCACCCAACTGGCGAAGCTCGAACAGCATCACTTCCTGGTGCTGGAGGGTGACCGTTATGCCTTCGCGACGCCGCTGATCCAGACGGTTGTGGAGCGTGCCATGCTCACACCGGGGCAGGTGAGGGATCTTCGGCGGCGAGCGGTCGAGCTCCTCACCGGTCGAGTAGATCTCGTCTCTCGGGTCTTGCGGGCGGAGTTGCAGGTGCGGCTCTCACCGACACCCGAGGCTTTTTCAGGATTGCTGGAGATCGCGGCCGATGCTTTGGCGGCTGGCGATCGCAGGACCGCCCGGCGTTGCCTGGTTAGCGCTGAAGCTTATGGCGCTGACTTGGGGCAGAACGACCGGGCAGTCCTCGACACACTTCGCGCGCGCCTGGAAGCCAAGGGATGAGAGGCGATTACCGGGGCAGTGCCCTGAGGCCGAACTCTGTCGGCGTGCAGCGCGGCTCGGCAGAAGCCCTCAAAGCGGCGGGCGGCCGGTGGGAAACCGGACGGCATTCAGTTGTGGTTCCAGGGTTCGTGCCGCCCACCTGAACAACGTTTGGCTCGGTGGTGCCGCTACAGGCAGCGATCAACAAGGTTGCACCAATCCAGATCGAGTGCTTAACCGACATAAGGCCTCCCAGGCCTGGCCGCGAAGCGGCGTGAAACGAGTAGTGGGATCAGGCTTCGGAGGCCAAGCTAGGGGGTCAGGGCCAAGCTCCAGTCAATCGTGGGCGCCGAGAAGTCAATCCGTTCGGATGCAACTACTTACGACATCGGGCCAGCCTCGCTCTCTGGTTGATGACTAGCCTCGAGGGGACCTCCGGCCCGCCCGAGTCGTCGGAGGCAAGTCCACGCGGCGGCACAAGCCTCGATCAACCTCTGGATACCCGAAGTCAATTCATTGGTCTCTCGTCGATTATGCCTCCTTCAGTAGTGTCGACCCCCTGGCTTGCCGAACATCTCGACCGAGCCGAGGTCCGAGTGCTGGATGCCTCGTGGTATCTCCCTTCGAGTGGACGGAATGGGAGGGCCGAGTTCTTGGTTGGGCACATTCCCGGCGCTCGATACTTCGATCTGGATGCGGTGAGCGACGACCGCACCTCGCTGCCTCACATGCTTCCCACCGCTGCGCGATTCGCTGAGTACGTCGGGATGCTTGGAGTGGGCAACGACAACACGATCGTGGTCTACGACGGCTCGGGCGCCAACCTGAGCGCCGGCCGTGCGTGGTGGATGTTCCGCGCCTTTGGCCACGATCGGGTCGCGGTGCTGGACGGCGGCAGCAAGAAGTGGAGAGCGGAAGGGCGGGCGATGGAGAGGGGAATCCCGCGGGTGGAGCCGGCGGTCTTCAGCGCGAAGCTTCGCCCGGGAACTGTTCGCACCATGGACGACGTGGCCGACGCTCTCCGCTCTGGTGCGGCGCAGGTCGTGGACATGCGAAGCCACGGGCGGTTCGAGGGCTCCGATGCCGAACCGCGTCCGGGTCTGCCGAGTGGTCACATGCCCGGCGCACTGAACCTGCCATACCCCACTCTTGTCGCAGCGGATGGGACGCTACTTCCACCGGATGAACTGAATCAGCGCTTAGCAGCCGCGGGCCTTCGGCTTGATCGGCCGATCATAGCCAGTTGTGGATCGGGAGTGAGCGCGTGCGTGCTCCTGCTCGCCCTCGATACCTTGGGCGTTCAGGGAGCGGCGCTGTACGACGGGTCGTGGACCGAGTGGGTCACCAGGCGGGGAGCGATCGAGACCGGGTGACCAGCTGCGCAAGCGACGTGCGGCCTCGGGATGACTCTCACTCCGGCGCCACGAGACCGCTGTCGAGGGCAAACCGGGTTAGCCCTGCGACCGTACGAATCGCGAGCTTGCGCATGAGGTTCTCCCGATAGGCTTCAACTGTCCGTGGGCTCAATCCCAACCGTTGGGCGATCATCTTGCTGGTTGAGCCCGCTGCGATTCCCTCGAGTACCTGGCGCTCCCGGTCGGTGAGGCGCTCGAGCTTTCCTCCCTGTTCTTCCCGAAGGGTTTCTTGCCGAACCGCCTCCGACAGCTGGCGTGCCACCGGACTGCTGAAAAATGACTCTCCCCGATGCACCGTCCGGATCGCCTGACGCAACTCGGCCGGGGACGTGTCTTTCCTTATATAGCCCTGAGCGCCGGCCCGAACTGCCTCGAGGACATATTCGGGGTGATCGTGAACGCTGAGGATGAGTGATCGGGCCGCCGGTGCCGCCTTCCGCAGCCGGGCTACAGCGCTCAGCCCACCCTCGCCCGGCATTGAAAGGTCGAGGACCACGACATCGGGCAGGAGGCGTCCCGCCAGCTGTACTGCCTCCTCGCCGCTGCCCGCTTCAGCTACGATCTCGAAACCATCTTCGGCCGTCACGATCGAACGTATGCCCTCGCGGACCAGCGGGTGGTCATCGACGATCATGACCCGGATAGGAGCGGCTGTCATGAGGGAGGGGGCCTCCGCGGAAGAGCGATGGTCAAGCGGGCTCCTCCAGCGTTTCCCGCCTCCAATTCAACTCGTCCACCAAGCGAGGTGAACCGCTCCCGCATTCCGACCAGTCCCATATGTCCCGCGCCGTTCCCGCCGGGATCCTGGTTGACCGGGCCGTGTCCATCATCAGCCAGCTCCAGGAGCACGTTGTCCCCGTCATCGCTCAGCGTGACCTCGACACTCTTTGCCCTGGCATGCCGTGCCACATTCGCGAGGCCCTCCTGCACGGCGCGGAACAGGGCCAGCTCTGCGTCCTTTTCGAGACCGGGAATTGCGTCCGGTGCCGTGAACTTCGTTTTCAAACCGGAGCGGCCCCCGAAGTCGGTCACCAAAGCGCGCAGAGCAGGGATGAGGCCGAGGTCGTCGAGCAGCGAAGGACGCAGCGCTTCGGTTACGCTCCGGATGCTGGACATTCCGGCGTCCACCAGGGCGATGATTCGTTCCAGCCGGGCAGTGTGCGCCGCCGGAAGTTTTTCCTTCAACATCCCGAGCTGCAGCTTCACCGAGGAAAATACCTGGGCAGTTTCGTCGTGCAGCTCGAGAGAAAGTCTCCGGCGTTCTTCCTCGTGCTGATGGATCATCCGCACCGAGAGTCGCTCCAGGTCTTCGCTCCTTCCCCGCAGGCTCCGGTACAGGTCGGCGTTCTCCAATGCCGCGCCCACCTGTTGTCCCAGCGCCAGGAGGAACGACTCGTCGAGCGCGGTGAACGGATCGCGCGCGTCTCCCACGATGATCATGGCGCCGGTTACCTCGCGGCGGCGGAAGATCGGCAGCACGGCAGCAAAGGCGAAGGCTCCCTCGGCAGACACGCCCTCCCGCCATTCGGACACTGAGACCGGCTTGGCCCCTTCTACGGCAGATCGAATCGCTGGACGGGCATCGGCAGAGGGTTCGCGCCCTCCCCATTGGGAGGCGATTCCAGCACCCCGGACGTAGCGTCCTGTCTCCCTCAAGTACATCACGCTGCCCCGAACACCGGCGAGTCCGAGCGGCCGGGCGAGGAGTCCGCCGAGCACATCGGCGCCGCCATCGGTGCGCTGGAGATCGCCGGAGAGCGCGGCGAGGGCGCCGAGTCCGCGGTCGGTGTCCTCGAGGACCAGGAGGACCATGCCGAATCCGACGGCCAGCGCGAAGAGAATGTCCAGGTAATAGCCCCAGGGGTTCCAGGCGCCCCGCGCCCGCAGCAGCGGATAGTCGAGATGATGCAGGCCCCAGAGAAGGAAGGCGCCGCCGAGCAGCATCGCCGCGCGGGACCCGGTCTGGCGACGGAAGCGGAGAAAGACCCGCGAGGTCCAGAGTGTTGCGGCCGAGAGGAAGACCACGGCCGGAACCGCGGCGACATAGAAAAGTCGCGAGCTGCCGAGGGTCTTTACCGCGAGCAGCGACCAGGCCAATGGCACCAGCACCAGGATCAGGTACACGGGGCGCAGCGGGGGATCGCGAGAAAACACCAGCGCGCTCCAGAGCAGGGCCAGAGCGGTCCAGCCGGTGAGCACCTGGTGGGCGAAGAGCCAGATCTGGTGGTGAGTGCCGACGAAAGTGATGATCGCGGCGAGGCGGAGCAGATAGAGGCTCCAGGCCACAGCCCACCAGAAGAGGTAGCGTTTGCGATATCGACGGTAGAGAAAGGCGCAGAGGCCGACGAGGGCCAGGATGATGGTCGCCTGCAGGAGCGCGGGATTCAGCTCCGCGCCGGCGCTTAGAGCGACTGGCCCAACCAGCGCGAGACGCGATCCCGGTAGCCCCGGCTCACCTTGAGCCGGGTGCCGTCCGTCAGGATGGCGATGAACTCTCCCGAGAACCACGGTTGCAGCTCGCGAATGCGCTCGACGTTGACGATGGTCGTGCGGTGAATGCGGAGAAAATGGGCCGGATCCAGCCGGCTCTCGATGTTGGTCAGCGACTCCCGGAGCAGGTGCTCGGTCTTGCCAGTGTGCAGTCGTACGTAGTTGCTCGCGGCTTCGATGTAATCCACCTCGGCGGCGCGCACGAAGTACACCTTGCCGTCGCTCCGAATGGCGATCCGGTCCAGCCCGGCCCGGGGTTTGTTCAGCGACGCGAGCAGCTCGGCAAGCTTGCCGGCGTCGGGGTCCGACGCGGTGGCGCGCAACCGCTCCTTGGCCCGGAGATAGGCCCGGTGGAAGCGGTCCGCATCAAACGGCTTCAACAGGTAATCTAGCGCGTTCGCCTCGAAGGCCTGCAAGGCGTAGCTGTCGTGAGCGGTCACGAATACCACAGCCGGCAGCGGGGAGTCGCGGAGCGCCTCGAGGACCCCAAAGCCGTCGAGTGCCGGCATCTGCACATCGAGGAAGAGCAGATCGGGAGACTGGGCGCGGATCGCTTCCACCGCTTCGGCACCGTTGGCGCAGGCGGAGACTAGCTCCGCGTCCGGCTCGCCCTCGAGCAGGCGAATCAGCCGGCGGCGAGCGAGAGGCTCGTCATCCGCGACCACGACGCGAACCGTCATGCCGAGGCTCCCGCCATCCGCACGACCTGGAGGTGCAGCGGAGTGTGGGCCTCGTGGCATTCGATATAGGGCAGCGCGATGGTCACCAGCGCTCCGCCTTCCGGGCCGTTGGCAAGCGCAAAGGCATGGCGATCACCATAGAGCTGCCGGAGGCGCTCGCGAGTATTGCTCAGGCCGACGCCCTCCTTCAACGACGCTGGCCCATCGGGGAAGCCGGGACCGTTGTCGCGAATTTCCACCGTGAGCATGGCTCCCTGCCGCCTCGCGCGAATGGAGATTTCCCCGGCGCCGGTTCGCGGCGAGGTTCCGTGCCGGATCGCGTTCTCCACGATGGGTTGCAGCAGCAGCGCCGGCACGCCGGCCTCCAACGCATCGAGCGAAACGTCGGTGTCCACGGCGAGCCGGTCCTGGAAGCGGGTCTGCTCGATCTCCAGGTAGGCGGTGAGGAACTGCAGCTCCTGGCGGAAGGGCACGACCTGATGGCCCGCCTGCTCCAACGAGAGTCGCAGCAGATGCCCCAGCCGCGCGATCAGGCGGTCGGCGTTGTTGGGATCATCGTGCGCCAGCTCGGCGATGGTGTTGAGCGCATTAAACAGGAAATGAGGCTGCAGCTGCATCTTGAGCACCTGCAGCTCGGCCCGCGCCAGTTGGGCCTCGAGTTCGGCGGCCTGCACTTCGCGCTCCCGGTAGAGCAGGGCATAACGCGCCGCTGAGGCGACGGTGACGATACAGAGGTAGGCGAGGAGGCGGCTGTCGAACCGGTAGAGCAGGCCCTGTACGAAGGGCTTGAGTGGTGAATCACTGATGGAGGCGACGATGGCCCTTTCCAGCACGGTGGAGACCAGCACGAAGGTGAGTCCTGCGACTCCATGGAGTATCAGGCTTCGCATCCGCTGGTTCGGCTCGAACCGCAGCCGGTTCGCTACCCAGAGGGCCGCCGGGGTCAGCGCCGCCCAGATCCATGCGCTTCCCAGCGAGATCGCGAACAGCGGCACCCACGGGATCGGATCACGCGCGGGTAGCGAGTAGTAGAGGACGGTCTGGGAATACGAGAAGAGGCCGAACAGCGTCCACCCGCCAAACACCAGCGCCGCCTGCAGGCGGAAGCTCTTCCGCCGCAGCGCGGCGTCCCGATTGAGGACCACGGAGTGTTCGGGCATCCCATGTTCCGCGACGAACGCGGCTCCTCAAGTGTTTCAGCGTTTCGCTCCGTGAAACGAGCACCAACGCCGGATGGCGGCCGGCGATTTACGCCTGCCGCCACGCGAGGGCGACACTCTCTTGTGGATCGGCTCTATTGGGAGACGACAGCCCCCTTCGCCGACGCACTATCAACCATGATCTCGGTCAGCCGCTCTGAGATCGGCCGACGCCATCCTCCATCATTGTTCACGCCGAGCAGGATCAGCACGTCCTTATCGGGGAAGTACGCGATCCAGGTCTGGAATCCCACCTGATCTCCGGCGTGTTCGGTGACCCGGGCCCCTCCCGGCGTGGTGCTGACTACCCACCCGTAGCCATAGCCGTTCGGGGCCGGGGCGAACATCCGGCGTTTGGACTCCGGAGAGACCACCTTGTTGTCGCGCAGGGCGAGACGGAACTGGTAGAGGTCCGCGAGCGGGGCCACCATGCCCTTGGCGATCACGGTCTCTCCCAGCGGTTCCTGATATCCGCGCGCCACCAGGGAATCACCTACTGCTCCATTATCCCAGAAGGTCCGGGTTAGACCATGGGGAAGCAGCAGATGGTTGGTGACGTAGTTCTCGTACGATTCGCCGGTGACCTGTTCGATGACTTTGCGCAGGGTGACATAGCTCGCCCCGGTCTCCGTAAAGCGCTCGGCCAACGGATCGGCCGGTCCCGTCATGCCCGCCATCCCGCCCGCATACGCCACTGTGGTCACTTCCCGATTGCGACGAAGAAGGTCATCGATCTTGAGGTCCGCGGGGGCCGGCACGAAGCGGTTCACCAGATCCTGAGTCGAAATCTTTCCCTCTTCTTCCAGGCGAAGCATCGCAGCCGCGGTGAAGACGTTCTCGACCGCCCCGAGGGGATAGCGGGTTTCCGCGGTGTTGGGCAGCTCGCGGGCCCGATTGGCCTCACCATACCCCTTGTACAGGAGCACGCGGGATCCCTGGGCAATCAGCACGGTTCCGCTGAATCCCTGGGCGGCGAACGACTTCATGGCGTGGTCTACCTGCCCGGCGGCGGGATCGGCCGTGGTTACCTGAGAGAGGTAGGGCGATTCCATGCGCGCCATGCGGGCGCATGCCGCCGAGCCGGCCAGGAAAGCGGCCAGCGCGGCCCGGGTCAGGGGACGATAGGACATGGGCACCTCCACGTGATGAGCCGGCACTGACGGAAGTACGTCCGGCGCAATCACGATGGTGCGTCTTCGCCCGCCTGCCAACGAACCGGGGATGAATCGCTTCGTTGCAGGGACGAGTCGTCAGGCTGTGGGGGCGATCACATAGCCCGCAATTCGTCCCTCATACGGTGCGGTTCGCCCCACCCGCACCTCCACCCATCCCGAAATCGTTCCGGCTCATCCCTGCCGGTCCTAGGTTGGGCCAAAGCTCTCCGGAGGGAAATTCGTGCGCATCCTGATCATCGAGGACGACGCCGAGGGAGCGCTGACTCCATCGGCGGGAGCGGCTGTCGCTGATGGACCTGAAGCGGAAGCACTCCTCGACCAGTTGCGACGTCGCCTCGATGGAAACCGCGGGGTGGATTCATTGTGGGGCGGCATGGCGCGGTTTGGTGAGGTCGTGGTGGAATACGCGACCCAGCGCATCGTCCGGGCCGGCCGCTACATCCCCGTCACACCCAAGGAACTCCGACTGCTCTACGCGCTCATGCGGCGCGAGGGCCGGGTCGTTACGCGGCCCGAACTGATGCAGGAAGTCTGGGGGCCGGACGCGGCGATCGGTCCCCGGGTGATCGACACCCACATCGCCCGACTGCGCCGGAAGCTGGAGGCGGAACCGGCGCAGCCCCGTCACATCCTCACCGCCCTCAATCTCGGCTACCGGTTTCAGCAGTAAGGCCGGGGCTGGCCCACCCACCGAACCCCGGAGGTTGTATGAAAGGATGGCTTCGTTCGGTTGTCCTGTTCCTGTCCCTCGGAGGTCTTAGCGAATCGGTTCTAGCACAGCAACAAGGGGCATCGTTGATTGGTCGAGTCACCTCGGCCGATGGCGAGCCATTGGGACAAGCCACCGTGGTGATCGAGCGCTGGGGTCTCGGCGCCACCACGAGGGCAGACGGCAGGTACACCATCGCGCTGCCGACGGCGCGACTCACCGGCGACACGGTGAGCGTGACCGCACGGCTCATTGGATACAAACCCCGCACCAGTCGCGTCGTACTGGCCGGGGTCGAGCAGACCCTCGACTTTTCCCTCGAAGCCAATCCGCTCCAGCTCGGTGAGATCGTCGTTACCGGCCTGGGGGCGGTCTCCGAAGTGGAGAAGCTGGGGACGGTCCGCAGCTCCATCGACTCGGCGCAGATAATCCGGAGCGGCGAGCAGAACCTGATCACCGGCCTTGCCGCCAAGGCACCCAACGTCACGGTGACTTCGACGTCGGGAGATCCGGGCGCATCGTCATTCATCCAGATCCGCGGGCTGACCACCATCAGCGCGCAGGACGGCCAGCCGCTCATCGTGGTGGACGGCGTCCCGGTCGACAATTCGATCAGCTACAACAACCCGATTTCCGGCGCACTCAACAGCAGCTCGTCGCCGGCCAACCGCGCCATCGATATCAATCCCAACGACATCGAGAATGTGGAAGTGCTGAAGGGCCCGGCCTCGAGTGCGGTATACGGCTCGCGTGCCGGCTCCGGCGTCATCCTGATTACGACGAAGAAGGGCCGTCCCGGCCCGACCCGCTACTCACTCCGCACGTCTCTCTCGGTTGATCAGCACGCCAATCTCCCCGATTTCCAGCGCAAGTACGGGCTGGGGACCGGAGGCGCGCCTCCGGCCTGCGTCGAGGGCGGCGCCACGAATTGCCGGGTCGGCTTCGGCGAGGCGGGGAGCTGGGGCCCATTGCTGGCTCCGGGGACGCCGACCTTCGATCACTCCGACGAGATGTTCCAGGACGGTTACCAGACGGACAACGCCCTGACCGTGTCCGGCGGTGGCGAACGTACCACGTTCTATCTCTCCGGCGAATACAACAACAACCGCGGCATCGTGGTCGGAGATCAAAACAGCTACCGGCGGATTGCCCTTCGCTTCAATGGGGCCCATCGGGTTTTCGATAACCTGAAGGTGGGCGCCAACATTTCCTACGTGGACGCCGAAGGTGCCGCCGTGGTGAGCCGCAACAGCACCGACGGCCTGTTGCTCGGTGCCTGGCGCACTCCGCCGGACTTCAACAACAAGCCGTATCTCGACCCGGTGTCGGGACTGCACCGTTCCTTCCGGTTCCCCAATCCGGGGCCGGGCTCCGAGCAACTCTCCCGGAGCTACGACAATCCGTTCTTCGTAGCCAACGAGGCCGAGTCCACTACCGACGTGAGCCGGGTTTTTGGCGGCATCAGCGCCGATTGGAATGCCAACAACTGGCTGACTTTCAGCGAGAATCTAGGCTACGACTACGCCAACGACGAACGGCTGCAGGGCTATCCCTGGTCCAACTCGAATACCACGGTGGCGGGGGTGAACGGCGTTGGCGGGCTCAACGCCGGATATATCAGGAATTCACAGGTCGATCAGACCCTCACGGCGACGGCCAAGTACCGCATGTCACCGGCCTGGGCCGGGTCGGTCATGATCGGGCAGAACCTCAACTCCCAGACCTATCGAACCCGGCAGGTCGTGGGCACGACGCTGATCACCCCTAAGCCGTTCAACCTCGGCAACACGGCGACGCAACTACCTCCCTATGACTTCGAATCCACAGTACGGCTCGAGTCATACTTCGCGCAGTTGAGCGCGGACCTGTGGGATCAGCTGTTCCTCACGGCCGCGTTGCGCAATGACGGGGCCAGCACCTTCGGACCGGAAAACCGGCGCAACTGGTATCCCAAGGCGAGCGCTGCGTGGACCTTCCACCGGGGTGAAGTGGGAGAGAACAAGTTCCTCACCTATGGAAAGCTCCGCGCGGCTTACGGGCAAAGCGGAACTCAGCCCGCACCTTATCTGCTCGCGAGCACGCTGGTGACCTGGTCCGCCGCAGACGGAGGATGGGGGCCGACCATCGGCAGCAGCCAGGGCGGAGCCGGCGGCCTGGTCACCAACTTCAACCTCCCCACCGATCAGCTGGGGCCGGAGCGGGTCAAGGAGTTCGAGACGGGATTCGACCTCGGCCTTCTCAAGGACGCGGCGGACCTGAGCCTCACCTATTACCGCAGCTTCTCGAGTGACGTGATACTGAATGTGCCGGTCGCAGGCAGCAGCGGCTACACCGAAAAGCCGGCCAACGCCGCCGAGCTGCGCAACTTCGGCTGGGAGGTCGCGCTGAACGCGCGGCCGGTGAACAAGCGGGAGTGGGGCTTCGATTTTGGCCTGCAGTGGGCCACAAACAAGAGCCTGGTGACTGATCTCGCCGGGGTACAGTTCGCACCATTGCCCTTCAGCGGCGGGACCAACGGACTGAGTGTCCAGGCCGTCGCCGCGAAGAACCAGCGGCTCGGAGTCTTTCTGGGTTCTGACTTCGTGCGCTGCGGCCGTGGGCTCACTGTGAATGGCATCGATATCGACCACACCGCCGGTCACTGCCTCGGAGCTCCGAAGAAGTCGCTGTACATCGATTCACAGGGTTATCCAATACTCGATCAGTCGAAGAATTACATCATCGGCGATCCCAATCCTGACTGGACCGGTTCATTCCGCGCCGGGTTCCGCTGGAGGAAGGTCTCGGTGACCGGTCTGCTGGACGTGCGGTATGGTGGCCAGGCTCACAACGGGACGCGCGGTGCGCTGAATCACTTTGGCACTTCCAAGGAAACCCAGGTCCTGCGCGATGGCGGGAATTACACCTTCGGCAGCGACTACTTCAAGAAGGAGCATGTCGCCGGTCCGGGCGCCGGGATGGCCGTCCCGCTCGACGAGGGCTGGTTCACCGGAGCGGGCGGAAATTTCAACGGGGCGACCTCCCAATTCCTGGAAGATGCGTCCTTCGCCAAGCTGCGCGAGATCTCGATCGGGTATCTCTTCGACGACGCCTGGGTGCTGGGTGGCCTTGGATTCAATTCGATGGAAATCCGGGTCGCGGGACGGAACCTGCACACCTGGACCGGCTACAGCGGCATTGACCCCGAGACATCAGTGCTGGGCTCGGCGTCGGCGCTCCGCGGGGTGGACTACTTCAACAACCCGCAGACACGGTCGTGGGTCTTCTCACTCACCCTCAACCGTTGAGGCCCGCAATGACACGCTCATTGAAATTCGTCATGTGCGCGGCCCTGACGCTGCTCTCCGCCGCGTGCGACAGTTTTCTCACGGGACCCGGCATCGACCAGGATCCGAACGGCTCGACCACATTGACCAAGCCGGGACCGCTCTACACCTCGATCCAGGCGTTGCAGTCGGTGCAATTCGAAGGGCAGTTGGCGCGAAGTGCCCTGATGTACATGCAACAGATCTCGGGCAACGGACGGCAGCAGGTAGGCTACGACCGTGGCTTCATCGCGCCGCCCGATCTCGATACCTACTTCAGCGCCGTGTACGGCACTTCACGCACCATCACCGGTGGTGGTGGCTTGCTTGACATCCGCAAGATGGAGCAGTTGGGGCATCGCCTCGGCGATTCCACATACATCGGCATCGGGAAGATCTACGAGGCGCTGGTGATGGGATCCGCGGCCGACCTCTGGGGAGATGTTCCCTATCGGGAAGCTGCGGATTCCAACAATGAAACCCCGGCCTTTGACCCGCAGCTTCAGGTCTATCAGGACGTGCTGGCCCAGCTCGATTCGGCCATCACCGTATATCTGGCGGCTCCGCTCGGCGGCAGCAACGCCGGGCCAGTGGCGGATGCCGCCGAGATTATCTACGGCGGAAGGGATGCCGCTGACCTTCAGGCGACATACCTGGAGGTGGCGCATTCACTCAAGGCGCGCTTCTACATGCACCTGGCGGAGGTGGATCCGGCCAACTATGCCCTGGCCCTTGCTGAAGTTCCGCAGGGGATCAGTTCGCCCGACAACGACATGCTCTGGTTCCATGACCTGTCACCCAACGGGCAGAGTGTGTGGTGGCAGTTCATGGCCACCCGGGCCGACATCGCCCCAGGAGCGGCGATCATCGAGATCCTGAAGCGGCGCATCGCACAGGGTGTCGAGGACGATGCCAGACTCAACTTCTACTTCACACCGGCGGACCCGCCCGGCGCAGCCAGCGACTTCTTCGGGTATCGCCCTGCCGGGTCAACCGGACTGGTCACGACTGGTGGAGTGTATGACGGGAGCGGGTCTGCCGCGGGTCATTACTCCGGCTTCACTTTCATCGATCCGAACATTTCTCCGGGAGACTTCCGTCATCCGATCATCACCTGGGCCGAAACCCAGCTGATCGGGGCCGAGGCCGCGTTCCATGCCGGCGGTCAGGCGGCGGCTCAACCTTATCTCGACGCGGTGCGGGCCAACCGGGTTTACGGGTCGACCGGCGGAGTCACTGTGACCTTCCCGGCTCTCGGATCGGTTCCGGCAACCCTGCAGAACATCATGGAGGAGAAGTACGTGACCCTCTTCCTGAACCTGGAAGTGTGGAACGACTACAAACGCACCTGCCTGCCATCTCTTGCCTTTGCGGCTCCGGTTGGCAGCAACCAACCCGCGACCACGCCCATTCCAGGGCGGCTGCCCTATGGGCAGACCGAAATCAACGCGAATCCCAACACCCCAAGCGTTGATCCGGTGGGTCGCAATGCGAATGATCCCAACGCGTGTCCGGTGCTGAACTATTCGACCTCGACACCGTTGGCCAACTGAGTGTGGACTTGGAGACTTGGTGAATAGCAGCTCGGTGGTAGGGAGTAGGGGGTAGGGGGTAGGGCTCACGTCCTGACCGTGGGTTACAACCTCCCACCTCCTACCACCCACTCCCTACTCCCTCTTCCTGGAGGCCGGTTTGCGAAGCGCTTTCTTGCTGGTCCCACTGATTGTGGGCTGCTATACCTATCGTCCGCTGCCTTCGACCGGACCCGAAACCGGTACGCGGGTTTCGGCGGAGCTCACCGATCAGGGCAGCATCGCCATGAGCTCCCAGCTTGGTCCCGGGGTGACCCAGGTACAGGGAGAAGTACTGCCGTCGGATTCGACCGCCCTTCGCCTCGCGATACTCACTACGGCGAACAACCGGGGAATTGAATCGGACTGGCAACGGGAACAGGTGGCGATTCCGGTGAATGCACTGGGCCGGTTGGAGCAGCGCAGGCTCTCGGTTGGACAGACCGCGTTGGCCGGTGGGCTCGCAATCGGCGGGCTCTATGCGATGTATCGGCTGTTGGGCGGTCCCGCGATCTTCGAGGGAAGTGCGGGGCATGGATCAAGTGAGGGGAGTTGAAGGACGCGGAACCCGCGAAAGAACGCGGAATGATTCAGAGGATGAAATCCTCCAAAAGAACCTCCGCGTGATCAGTGTGGCTCCGCGGCTTCCGCCGGTTCCCGCGGCAGGCTTTCGGGGTGGCGCCCCCTTCCCCTACTTCGTCCGACTGAAGGTCTGCTCTAACGTCGGTATCAGATTCCGGCCGAATAACGCAGAATCAACCGCGACGATGACTCCCGCGCTGTCTACCAGGAACCGCCGAGGGAGCGTCGTTATGCCCAGGGTTTTCGCCACTGACGACTCGAAGTTTGCCTCGGCGAATGCCTCGAGCCATGGGATCTGGAGCTGCCGCCGAAAATCGCGGGCCAGCTGGCGGTCGTCATCGAACGACACACCCACAACCTCGAATCCCCGGTCGTGATACTCTCGATAGGCCTGCAACAACCCTGGGAGTTCGGCCAGGCAACTGTCGCACCAAGTCGCCCAGACGTCGATCAATACGGTCTTCCCCAACAGCGACTCGTTGTCGAACACGACGGATGAGTCCTCCAATGCCGAGACTCTCAGGTCCGGTAGCGTGGTTCCAACGCTCGCCGTCGGTCGGGGTTGGAGGATACCGCGCGCATAGCCCAGCAGCGGAGATTCGGGATGCTCCTGTTCCAGCCGTCGCAGGAAGTCCTCCGCCTGACCGGCGTCACCGGTAGACATCGAGAGGTTCATCCCTTCCACCAGCATCCACTGCTGCACCAGAGTGTCGGGATGGGAGGTGGCGGCATCGCCGAAATAGTTCAGGCAGGGAGCGATCGGTTTGTCGGGACGGCAGGGCTCTCCGGCGAGCCCCGCCATATTGGGTTCCAGCGCCCAGACGGTTGCCGTGGGCGGCACCTCGCGAAGCGCCTTGGCTCGCAACGTCTCCGATAAGGGGGCACCCAGACGCCTGAAGCGCAGCAACTCGAGGTAGAGGGCCTGGCGGACCAGAGGCGAGGGTTCCTGTCCCAGTTGTTTCGTGGCCCTGGCGAGAGCGGGTTTCCAGCCGTATCCGGCCGAATCGGTGCCGCGGCGAGACCAGAACTGGTAGCGACCCTGTTCCGAGATGGCATCAGCCATGACAGCCAGAAGCCGTGCGGAGGGAGAGGCGGGACGAAGTACCGTTGCCTGCGACGCGGAACTGTCGTCCGGTGACGCGAGGTGAACTTCCAGGGTCGCGTGAAAGGCCGGGACGACCAGAATCGGGAGATAGAAATAGCCTCTCCCGGGAGCGAAGAACTGGAGTTGGGCGGCACCGGTGTCGGACACTTCGAGACGGAAGCTTCCGTCCGCCGCCGACGTGGATTGCGCGAGTGTGAGGATCGGCGGGCGGATCAGGACTGCGCCGGCATCGGCCAGCGGGTTACCAGAGGCGTCGAGGATCCTGCCTTCGATGATCGCCTGCGGCTGGCGCCCGGCCAGTGTCGCGAGGAATCCGGCGAACAGCAGTAGACCCCGACTCATATCAGCGGGGAAGGCGACTGAAAGCCGCGTTGAACATTCCACTCACCCCTGCCGGGATCAGCGCCACGCTGCCGCAGAGGAACATCCACCGTTCCAGCGAGAAGACGTAGCCGCCCAGCAAGAGCGCCGCGATGAGGGAGGCCGCGTACTGCAGCACGAGCGTGAACCCGAGGCCGACACCCTCACGGATCCAGTCCCGGGCCAGCTTGATCAGGATGAGCGAAGTCAGGAGAAGGCTGAGAACGAGAACCGCTCGGGGCGCATTGGTGCCTTGCGACACGGAACCGTCCTTGGTGGCCGCGCTTAGCGGGTTCCGGCGATGGCCTTGATTCGGATAAGGCCTGCCAGCGGTTCGACCGTCCCGTTCGGCTGGGTGGCGGGCCCGGGATCAATGAACCGCGACACGAGCTCCCGTAAGGCGATCTCGTGAGTGGGAATGTGCTCGGTCTCGAAAATCTCGATGTGCTCGGTAACCCGCTTGAACATTCCCAGAAACGAATGCTCTTCGATCCGGACCTGAATGCGCAACAGCCGGCCGTTCCAGTCGTAGGCCGCCGGATAATCGCCGTTGCGGACCCGGGCCGGATCCAGTTCTCGGTGGACTTCGGCCGGGTTGCGGAAGATGAGAATGCCTCCGCGGGCATCCACGATGATCGGTGGATTAATCATTGCGCACCTTTAAAGCCCGCCACCCGAGCCATACTCCACCGGTGGCGATCGCGGCGGTAGCGAGGAGTGCCAGCAGACCGGTGCTCACTCCCGTGCCACCCCAGACCACCGGCGCCATGCCTCCGGTTATGCAGAGCAGAATTGCCCATGTGAGAAGCGACATCCGGGCCCACGCGTGGCCCCGGGCCAAGCCGATCGAACTGGTGAGTCCAAGGATTCCGTAGGCGGTCTGAGTCCCTGCGGCGATCCGCTGCCCCGTGGTTGACGCGGAAGGGAATGCCTCGGGACCACTGAAGGCACCGAGGAGGCCGGTGAGGAGCGGAAGCGCGAGCGCGGCGAGACGCCAGAGCAGCGTTCGGGACATGAGTGCGTAAGGTAGTTGTGTTCGGGGGAGGGGCTAGAGCTTTCCTTCCACCTCGGAGGGATCCAGGCCAACCTGCTCGAGGATCTGTCTGGTGCTGGGGCCGGTGAAATCCTCACGGCGGGCTTCGAAGACGAGCTCGTAGGCATGCGGGCGATCCAGTGCCTGCTGCTGGCGGAGAACCCATCCACTCTCATCCACGAACAACCGCACCGCGTGCTCCAGCGATTCGAAGAAGTTCTCGCTCCAACGATGATCCCGGGGATGCCAGAAGCGGGTCATGAGCAGAGCATTGGCCGGCGCCTTGTCCCTCCCGCCCACTTCGCGGGTGATGACCACGACGAGGTGCGGGCGGCCTGGGCGCACGTTCAACGCTTCAGCCGGCTCTTCGCGTGGGACCAAGGCGAGCGCGGAGGCCGGGAGACGAGGAGAATCGGCCACCTCTAAGCTTAATCGTCTCCAGAGCCGGGGAGCACACTCCACGGCACCGTTCCCGGTTGGATCATGACCGTCTGGAGCCCCTCCTCCGCCGGGAACCCGGCAAGGCGGCCCGGGTCAGGTAAGGCCGAACGGCCATCTCCAGATCGGTCCGCACCCACCTGGTGACCGGTCCCTCCCGCATGAAGGCCCAGGCGAAGAGCGACCCGGTCACGGTTACCTGAACCATTCGCGCCAGCGCCCGGGTGTCGGCCGTCCGGCGGACCTCACCGGCTTCAATTGCCGCTTCGAGCAGCCGCCGCAGCGCGCGACCGGTAGCCCGGGCTTGCACCTCCGCGTAACGATGAAAGTCCGGATCGGTCAGGTCGAGTTGCAGCCAGGCGAGATGATGGGCCAGGCCACCCGGCGATTCCACCATCTGGGCGAAGCACTCGCCGTAGGCGTACACTGCGGCCAGTGGGGTTGGCGACGCAGCTTCCAACTGCGCAAACATCGCATCGGTTCCATCGGCGACCTGAGCCCACAAGGCGAGCAGCAGATTTCGTTTGGAACCGAAGCGCTGCACCAGCGCTCCCGCCGTGATCCCCGCCTCCGCCCCTATCTCCGCCAGGGTAAGCTCGGCGGGACTCAACCGGTTCATCGCCCGGTAGACCGCGCCGAATACCTCGTCGTCGTTCACCTTGCGGGGGCGGGGAGACATGGGCCTCTTGACGGTTTCTAAACGGCTGTTTAGTATAGCGATCGATGGTAACTATATCGCCATTTAGTATAGGAGGCCCAGGGAGTATTGACTACCGGGTGAATGCTGATGCGAACGATAACCTACGGAGCCGCGACCAGCCTGGACGGCTTCATTGCACGCAAGGACCAGGCGGTCGACTGGTTGGCGTGGAGTGACGACGTGAGCGCCATCATGAGCCAGTACTGGAGCACGGTCGACACCGTCCTCATGGGACGGAAGACCTACGAGATCGCCGCGGCCAGCGAACACGGAGCCGGAGGCGGATTGCAGGGGATCAAGACGTATGTCTTCTCCCGCACCCTGAAACCGCGCGAGCACCGGTCGGTCTCGGTCGTGGCGGACGACGCAGTTCCCTTCGTCGCGGGGCTCAAACGGGAACAGGGGAAGGGGATCTGCCTCATGGGCGGCGGTGAGTTTGCCGGGGTCCTGATCGAGCACGGCTTGGTGGATGAAATCGGTCTCAACGTTCACCCGGTGTTGCTGGGTTCGGGGATTCCGATGTTCCGGGACGCCGGGCACCAGACCGATCTGGATCTGATTGAATGCCGGCCGATGAAAGGTGGCTGTGTCTACGTGAGGTATCGTGTAAAACATTCGGGGGCAAAGAGATAGTACTATATACTTGACATAAGCAAGTAATTGCTTGACATTGGCAGACCAGTTACGAGGCCGAGGTCTCCATGTCTGTATCCCCCGATCCCCACGTCAACGCGATCCGCCGGTTCAACCGGTTCTATACCCGCCGGATCGGCGTGCTGAATCAGGGGCTGCTCGACAGTCCCTTTTCTCTAGCCGAAGTACGCCTGCTCTACGAGATGGCGAGTCACGACTCCTCAACAGCCACCGAGTTGGGCAAGGCGCTCGAGATCGATGCCGGGTATTTGAGCCGGTTGCTCCGCGGGCTCGAGCGACGCGGCCTCACCGCGCGTCAGCCTTCGCCGGAGGATGGCCGCCAGCGCCGTCTCCGGCTTACACCCAAGGGACGGCGCGCCTTTGCGTCGCTCGACGCGAAGGCGGATCGCCAGGTGGAGACCTGGCTGCGGGATCTTCCGGCAGACAATCAGGCCAAGCTGGTCGCAGCGATGGAGACGGTCCAGCACCAACTCGACCCCGCGGCGGAGCACTCCTCCAAACACGGAATCGTCGTGCTGCGCCAGCCCCGGGTCGGCGATATGGGTTGGGTGGTCTACCGGCACGGTGCCCTCTACGCCCAGGAATACGGATGGGATTGGCGGTTCGAGGCGCTGGTCGCGCGGATCGTGGCCGAGTTCGTCCAACAATTCGACCCCGCGAAAGAGCGTTGCTGGATTGCAGAGGGCCCGGAAGGAGAAATTCTGGGATCGGTATTCCTGGTGAAGCATCCCGAGAGAGCGGATACCGCCAAGTTGCGCCTGCTTCTGGTAGAGCCCTCCGCGCGGGGACGCGGACTCGGGCGGAAGCTCGTGGCCGAGTGCACCCGCTTTGCCACCGAGGCCGGCTACCGCCGAATCACTCTATGGACCAACCACGTACTCGACGCCGCTCGGCACCTGTATGAGGAAGCGGGATACCAGATGGTCCATGAGGAACCGCACCAGCTTTTCGGGGAGGGATTGGTGGGGCAGACGTGGGAGCTGGAGCTGGAGTCGGTAGCCGGTGGCCGGTAGCTGTTAGCTAACAGCTACCGGCTATTCAAGTCGAATCGCCTCAACCGGATCGATCGCGGCCGCCCGGCGGGCCGGCAGCCAACACGCAATGAAGGCGACGCCGAGGAGCAGGAGTGTGACGGCGGCGAGAGTCAGCGGATCGGTACTACTGAGGTCGAACAGCGCACTATGCAGCGCACGAGTTCCGGCGAGGGCCGCAGCCAACCCAAGCAAGGTCCCGAGCAGCGCAAGCAGCATCCCGCGCCGCACGATCATGCCCACCACGGTTGGTTGACGAGCGCCGAGGGCCATCCGCACGCCGATTTCCCGACGCCGGGCCCGCACCGTGTAGGAGAGCATCCCGAATATTCCTACCCCAGCCAGAAGCAGCGCAGTCGTTGCGAATCCGCTCAACAACACCATCCAATTCCGCGGCTGAGCCACGGACCGATAGACCCGATCCTCCATCGGTGCTGCGTCATCGAGCGGGACGTCGGGATCCACCGATCGCAGCGCCGAGCGGACTCGCTCAAGCACCTCGGCCGGTGAGCTTGCGGTGCGTACGAAGAGAGTCATGTCCTGACTCCAGCCCTCCGTGGCGGGGCTGTAGACTGCATCGGCCCGGCCTCCCAGTCCTTCGTATTTGATATCTCCTACGATGCCGACCACGATGGTGGGCTGGCAGGTAACGCAGCCTCCCGAAAAGAGCCGGCGTCCCACCGCAGTGCCGTCCGGGAAATAACGCCTGGCCCAGGTCCGGCTTACCACCACCACAGGTGGGACCGAGGAGGTGCTGTCTCCTGAAGAAGAGTCGCCCGGAGTGAAGAGGCGACCCTCGAGCAGCGGAACTCCCAGCGCACCGAAGTATTCCGAGGTCACCAGCGGCCAGGCCGAAGTGGGTTGCGCTGTGCCTGAGGGAACCGGGCGGTCCACCAAGTCGAAATTGTTGTTGCTCCAGCCCTGGTCATCAGGAGGAATCGAGGAGCCCAGTCCCGCGTCCACGACTCCGGCCACCTGTCGTACGAGAGGAATGGCGTGACCCCAGTAGCTCGCGATGGTGCTGTCTTCCCCGTAGCGGGAGGCGGGCAGCTGGATCCGCATTGTCAGGATCGGCCTCGGGTCGAATCCCGGGTCTACCCGTGTAAGTCTCAGGAAACTGTTGAGGAGGAGTCCCGCGATGGCGAGCAACGGGAGCGAGAGCGCGATCTCCGCTACGACAAACGCTCCGCGAATCGCCTGAGAACGCCGGCTGCCGCCGATGGTTCGTTCTCCTTCGCGCAGTCCGGGAGCAGGGTTACCCCGCAACAGCGAAAGGGTCGGATACGCACCGATCACGAATCCCGCAAAGAGCGCCAAACCTGCCGCGAAGGCTACCGCCCGACCATCGAGCCGAGCCTCGCTGAGCCGGGGAAGGGCCGGCCCGAATGCAACCAGCGCCTGGAGCGCAAACATGCCCAGGACGATCCCGAGCAAGGCGCCGGCGGCAGCGAGGGTCACACTCTCGGTGACAAGTAGACGAAGCAACCTGCTGCGGGTCGCGCCCAGTACCGTGCGGAGGGCGATCTCCTGTCCCCGGCCGGTCACCCGGACCAGCATGAGGCTCGCAACGTTGGCGATGGCGATGAGGAGAACCAGTCCCACGGCGGCGGAGAAGATGCTGAGCATCTGTCCCGAATTTCCCAGCACCGCGGTGCGGAGCGGATAAGGCGTGAGCTTGGCCGACTGGTCCTGGAAACTCGAGGCCCAATCGGGGAAGATTCGTTCGCTGATCCCCGCCAGGTCCTGCCGAGCCGATTCAAGAGTAGCGTTCGGCGTGAGTCGCCCGATGACAAGGAGACCGAAGGGACCGCGCCGCTCTGGTGGCCGGAGGCGAAGGGCGGGCCAGATCTCAGCTCTCCTGCCGGCCAGGTCGTTTACGTCAGGCGGCAGGACCCCGACCACCGTGACGGCGACACCATCAATCGTGATAGTGCGACCAATCGCAGCCTGGTCATCTCCAAAGTTCCGGATTGCGAACCGGTATCCAATCAGTGTGACGGGTGCCGCTTTGAGATCTTCGTCCGCCGGTTCGATGGCGCGGCCCCGAACCGGCTTGATATCGAGGGCGCGAAGGAAACCGGCGGTGATCCAGCCCGATTGGGCCCGGGTCGGTTCTCCTCCGGTCGAGATCGCGACACTCCTGGACTGCAGCGCGCCGACAGCGGAGAAACTCCTCTGCTGGGCCTCGATGGCGCGGTAATCGACCGTCGAAAGGGTCCAGAGATTGGTGGGGGAGTTCTGCTGGTAGACCCGGACCAGATTGTCGTAGTTCGGGTCAAGAAGAACGGTATTGACCGCGCTGAAGACTGCAGCGCACGCCCCGATGCCCAGACCGAGGATCAGAATGGCGGAGAGGGAGAAACCGGGACTCCGGCGGAGGCTGCGGGCGGCGTAACGGAGATCCTGCCCCAGGTCGCTGGCCCAGCGGACGCCCCGAGCGTCCCGATGTGCTTCCTTATATCTGTCTACTCCCCCAAAGGCGACCAGTGCCTGTCGCCGGGCCTCTACGGGGTCGAGCCCCTTGGTGCGAGCCAGCTCTTCGGCTTCCATGTCGAGGTGGAACCGTATCTCGCTATCCAGCTCGTGGTCTAGCCGCTCGCCTTTGCGCAGCGCGGCGAAGCGGCGTGACAGCCGGGACCACCAGGAATGCGGCATCGTCTCAGGTGGCCTTGAGTACCTGTTCGACCGCTCCGGCGAAGAGGCGCCACTGAGAGCGCTCAGCGGCGAATTGCTTTTTCCCCGGCGCCGTCAACTTGTAGAATTTGGCGCGGCGCCCGTCAGGGCTGGTGCCCCACTCGGAGGAGATCCAGCCCTGGTCTTCGAGCCGGTAGAGGGCAGGGTAAAGACTGCCTTGTCCGACTTCCAACACTTCGTCCGACAGCTGGCGCAGTCGTTTGGAGATTCCCCAGCCGTGGAGGGGGCCCAGCAGGAGGGTCTTGAGGATGAGAAGATCCAGGGTGCCCTGGAGCAGATCGGCGCGCTGGTCCATCGGTGTTCTCCGAAAGAGTGATACCTCGACATCCGACAATACGGCCGCTGTTGTCGGATGTCAAGGTATCGGGCGCGCCTGCTCCTTCGCCGCTTCCAGCTCGGCCACCATCTTCATCAGCTCGACCGGATCGGCTGGCTTCACGATATGGCGATCGAACCCGGCTTCAGTGCTCTTGCGGCGGTCCTCGGCCTGCCCCCACCC
>DATBGE010000110.1:0-8101 GCA_036558125.1 Gemmatimonadales bacterium
GGAGGCCAGCCCCTTGTCGGCCGACACCTTGGTGAGGGCGGCGGTGGTGGTGGTCTTTCCATGGTCAACGTGGCCGATGGTTCCCACGTTCACGTGCGGCTTGGTGCGCTCGAATTTGGCCTTGGCCATACGGTCCTCGAGGTGTTCTAACGGTTGCTATCGATGATCAGTGAACTGCGCTCAACTCTTCTTCTTGGCAATAATCGCTTCTGCGATCGACTTCGGCACTTCCTCGTAATGATCAAACTCCATGGAGTACACCGCCCGTCCCTGCGTCATGCTGCGGAGGGTCGTGGAGTACCCGAACATCTCTTTGAGCGGCACGTCGGCGGCGACCACCTGGGCTTCGCCCCGCTGGGTCATGCCACCCACTTTACCGCGGCGACTGGAGAGATCGCCCACCACGGAACCCAGGAAGTCCGAGGGGGTCACGACTTCGACCTCCATGACCGGCTCCAGAATGATCGGACGAGCCTGCTGGGCCGCGGCCTTGAAGGCCATCGAGCCGGCGATCTTGAACGCCATTTCGGAGCTGTCCACGTCGTGGTAGCTGCCGTAGACCAGCGTCGCCTTGACGTCCACCACCGGATATCCGGCTTGAATGCCGTTCTCCAGCGCCTCCCGGATACCGGCTTCGACCGGCTTGATGAACTCCTTCGGGATGACGCCACCCACGATGGCGTCCTCGAACACAAAGCCCTCGCCGGGCTTGGTCGGCTCGAGGTGAATCACCACGTGGCCGTACTGGCCCTTACCACCCGACTGCCGGATGAACTTGCCCTCGACGTCGGAGACCTTCTTGGTGATGGTCTCCCGGAACGCCACCTGGGGCTGGCCCACGTTGGCTTCGACCTTGAACTCCCGCTTCATCCGGTCGACCAGGATCTCGAGGTGCAACTCGCCCATGCCCGCGATGATGGTCTGGCCGGTTTCCTGATCGCTCCGGACCCGGAAGGTCGGATCCTCTTCCGCCAGCTTCTGCATGGCGACACCCAGCTTGTCCTGGTCGGCCTTGGTCTTGGGCTCGATGGCGACGTCGATCACCGGGTTGGGGAACTTCATCGCCTCCAGGATGATCGCGTTGTCCTCGTCGGAGAGCGTGTCGCCGGTCCGGGTGTCCTTGAGGCCGATGGCCGCCGCGATGTCGCCCGCCAGCACTTCCTGGATCTCTTCCCGCTTGTTGGCGTGCATCTGCAGCAGGCGGCCGATCCGCTCCTTCTTGTCCTTGGTCGCGTTGTACACATAGCTGCCGGACTGGAGCTTGCCCGAATAGACCCGGAAATACGTCAGCCGGCCCACATAAGGGTCGGTCATGATCTTGAACGCCAGCGCCGCGAAGGGCTCGTCATCCGCCGGACGCCGCTCGACGTGGGTCGTGTCGTGCAACGGCAGGTGGCCCTGAATCGCCTTGACGTCGGTCGGGCACGGCAGGTAGTCGATCACCGCGTCGAGCAACGCCTGCACACCCTTGTTCTTGAACGAGGCGCCGCACAGCACCGGAACCAGCCCGTGGTGAATCGTGGCGTTGCGGATCGCCTGGTGAATCTCCGCCTCGGTCAGTTCCGCACCGCCCAAATACTTCTCGAGCAGCTGGTTGTCGTGCTCTACCGCGGCCTCGATCAGCTCGTGGCGATACTTCGCTACCTGATCCTTGTACGCATCGGCGACCGGGATCTCGTCGAAGCTCTTGCCCAGAGTAGAGTCGTCGAAGACGATCTCCACGTTCCGGATGACGTCGATGTGCCCGGTGAACGTGTCGGACGAGCCGACCGGAATCTGGATCGGGTACGCCTTCTTGGTCAGCCGATCGCGGATCATCGTCAGGCAGCGATCGAAGTCGGCGCCGATCCGGTCCATCTTGTTGGCGAAGATGAGCCGGGGCACTTCATAGCGATCGGCCTGGCGCCACACCGTCTCGGTCTGGGGCTCCACACCAGCCACCGAGTCCAGCAGGGTCACCGCGCCATCCAGCACCCGAAGACTGCGCTCCACCTCGGCCGTGAAGTCCACGTGGCCGGGAGTGTCGATGATGTTGATCCGGTACTGGATCCCGTTCCGGTTCCAGAAGCAGGTGGTCGCCGCGGAGGTGATGGTGATGCCGCGCTCCTGCTCCTGCTCCATCCAGTCCATGGTAGCGGCACCCTCGTGCACTTCACCGATTTTGTAGTTCTTACCGGTGTAGTAGAGGATGCGCTCGGTAGTAGTCGTCTTCCCGGCATCGATGTGAGCCATGATGCCGATGTTCCGATACCGTTCGAGCGGTGTTTCGCGCCCCATGCCATTCCCTCTTGCAGCCGTAGATTGCGGCAGCGTCGCAGAGCTCATCTTCCACCAGCGAAAAAGCGGGGCGACCGAGCCCGGGGATCTCCCGGTGGTATCGCTCCGCACACGTCCGAGCCACGCCCAGGACGAGGGACCATTGCAGGTCCTGCGTTCATTGGGGCGTCCGGCGGACGCCCTTACAGGAGGATCAGAAGTGACACACAAAGTCCCGGTGCCCTGGGACTGGCGCTCACATGATCCGATGTCGGCTCGATAGGGGACCCGAAACGGGCGTCCGTAAACCACCGAAGCCCGGGAAAGCTAACAAGTTCGGACACTGGGTCAAGGCTGAGGGACGGGCGGTCAGGGCGGTCAGGGCGGTCAGGGCGGTCAGGGCGACAGTGACACGGCGGACGCCAGAAACGACGGAGGCCGGATCTCTCCGGCCTCTCCATCCGCCCCGACCGCCCTGTTCGTCCCGCCCGCCGCTTCTACCACCGATAGTGCGCGAACGCCCGGTTAGCCTCGGCCATCCGGTGGGTGTCTTCCTTCTTCTTGATGGTGTTGCCCTCGCCCTTGGAGGCCAGGATCAGCTCGGCCGCGAGCCGCTCTTCCATGCTCTTCTCAGTGCGCGCCCGCGAGTACTCGATGATCCAGCGCATGGCCAGCGCGGTCCGGCGCTCGGGCCGGACTTCGACCGGGACCTGCAGCGAGGCGCCACCGACCCGGCGGCTCTTCACCTCGAGAGCGGGCTTGGCGTTGTTCACCGCCTGCTTGAAGACCGTGACACCAGGCTGGCCGGTCCGCTCTTCGATCAGGTCCATGGCGGAGTAGAAGATCTGCTCCGCAGTGCTTTTCTTGCCCTGGTACATCAGGTTGCTGACGAACTTGGAGACGGTCTGGCTGTCGTACCGCGGATCGGGGGGAACCGGACGCTTGACGGCCTTGTTCCGACGGCTCACTTCGAACCTCCCTTGGAGCCGGCGGCCTTGGGCCGCTTGGCGCCGTACTTGGACCGACTCTGCTTGCGGTCGTTGACCCCCGCGGCATCGAGGGCCCCGCGCACGATGTGGTAACGCACTCCCGGCAAGTCCTTCACCCGGCCGCCGCGGATCAGCACGATCGAGTGTTCCTGGAGATTGTGGCCTTCGCCGGGAATGTAGGCAGTGACTTCGAAGCCGTTGGTAAGCCGCACGCGCGCAACTTTGCGCAGAGCGGAATTAGGCTTTTTCGGAGTAGTGGTATAGACCCTGGTGCACACCCCGCGCTTGAGCGGGTTGGCCTTGAGGGCGGGCACTTTGTTCTTCGCTTCGACCGAGCGGCGGCCGAAACGAACCAGCTGGTTAATAGTCGGCATAGACTGGGAAGAGTAGCGGGCGGTGGGAGTTAGGTCAAGGCAATCAGGGGTCAGGGATTAGGTGTCAGGGGTCAGAGGTAGTGGGTTCTAGGTGGTAGGGAGTGGGGCCCTGCGACCCACCACCCAAAACCTCTCACCGGCAATCCCCAGAGCGCTAACCCCTTAACTACGGCCCCTGCCTTACCTCCAGACGATACCGCCCCTGGTCTGGGATATTCGTGGCAAGTGTCGTATCCGGAGTAATCCGGGCATAGTAGATGCCGGCTGCGAGATTCACCGTTTCTCGAGAGCAATACTTGTTGGCCGTCGGTGAAGGGTCTATGTCGACGGCAGGTGCACCGATCGCATTGCCAGCAGAATTGTAGAGCTGGAGAATGGTGTTCAGTTCCATCCCGAAGGCGCAGTAGGCGCCATTGAAGCCGCTGGTCTCGAAGGTGTGCACCCCTGCCGTCTGAATCCTGACTTGAAAGAAGTCCGACTCGACACTCGAAATCGTCCCGGTCTGATAGGTGCCGTCCACCAGCAGGCTGGCCGAAGCAATCGACCCATCGTCCTCGTGTTCCAGCGGACTGCCGATCTGGAAAGAGGCGTACGCCCCGGTTGTGGAAGACACCGCCACACTGCGCGGCGCCCCTGCCCCCCCATATGCACCCCACCGCCGGCCCAGAACTCCGAGGAGCCCATCTCCATCTTCATCCTCGCCCGCGAAAACGAAATACGACCCGTCGGCGAGCCCAGTGAAGTTGTAAGCGCCGCCCGACGCTGGCATTGTCGCGACGGGATTGAGGGTCGTCGCATCGTACAGCCGGACAAAGAGCTGGCGGTTGGGCCCCATGTTCTGCAACAGGCTGTTCCGGGCATTCACGATTCCAGCGCCATACGAGTTGGCTGGTCCAGCGGGGACGGCATAGGTCAGCAGCCTGCTTCGCAGCTGGGCCGCTGTGAGAGCCGGATTGTCGGCCAGGATCAAGGCAGCGACTCCGCTCACATGCGGGGCAGCCATGGAGGTGCCCTCGTAGCGTGCCTCATCGGGAGTGCAGGGAGTCGACCGGAAATTACATACCGTGGAGAAGACACCCCAGGTCCCGTCGTGCGCCCCGCCGTACAGCGGGCTGGCATCGATATCACCGCCAGGTGCCGCGATATCGATCGTCGGTCCAAAATTCGAGTAACTCGCCAGAGTCCCCTGCGGCCCCACGGCCGAGACCGACAACACCTCGGGGTACGCGGCCGGACAGTTGGGCACCGAGCTCCCGCTGTTCCCGGCCGACGCGACAATGAGCGATCCGCCATTGGGAAGCCCCGGGTCGGTCGCGGCCATCACCGCATCATGCAGCACGTCGAGGCCTGGAGCCGGGTTGGTTCCCAGGCTGCACCCGCCGCCAAGGCTCACGTTGATGATGCGGGCGCCCTGCGCGGGAGGCGCGATGACCGCGGAATCTCCCTGCTCGTTGCCCGCCGGAAGTCCCGCGGCGTAGAGAATGCCCTGCGCCACATCGTAGTCGCTGCCGCCGGTGAGGCCGAGCACCCTCACCGGTCGGATGCTGACGTGCCAGTTTACCCCGAGGACCGACACTCCGTCGTTCCCCACCGCGCCGATCGTACCCGAGGTGTGAATGCCGTGTCCTCCGAACTGAGCCTTCGCCCCGAGACATCCGCTTCCCAGGACATCGTAGTCCACCGGAATCGTGGGATCGGAGTCGTAGCCGTTTCCGTCTCCAGTGTTGCTGGTCGTTCCTCCGGCACAGAAGTTCGCCGTGGTCTGGGAGACGAAGTCGTACCCATCGTTGCGCAGGTTCGCGGTCAGCGCGGGATGGTCGAAGCGAATGCCGTTGTCCACGACGGCCACGATGATGTTGCTGCTTCCGGTGGTGATGGCCCACGCCTCAGGCAGGCCGATCATCGTGTAGTGCCACGACTGGTTGGGATAGTTGGGATCGTTGGGAGTGAGAACCGGTTCCCGGAGCGCCGGCGAAATGTCGTCGGTGCGCATCCAGCGCCCGCGGCTCACCCCGGCCACCGCCGGGTTCTTGAGCAGCTCTGCCCTGACCGAATCGAGCTTGGCGGGGTTCGCCACTCTGATGCGCGCGGTGGAGATGACCGGAGAAACACCATCCAGCCGCACTCGGCCAGACACGAGGTGTTGCAGGAGACGACCTCGCATCGTGGCGGCGACTGACCGCGCGGTGCCGAGCGCGCGCATCGCGCGGAATCCCGGAGCCGCGATCGCCGCCGGCTTGAAGTGCACGATCAGCTCGTCCGGTGTGTACTCGATGCCGCCGGCCGACACCAATCGATTGCGCTGCAGCGGCCGCACACCTTCCGTCATGCCGCCCGCCCGCACCGACGCTGGGACTCGCAACGATGCCGGCGGCGCAATTGGGAAGTTCACCGTCGCCACCGTGCCCGAGATGGATGAGGGTGCTGCGACAACCGTCGTTGCCGAGAAATCCACCGTCCCCGGGTTGGTTGCGGCGCTCGCCGCCTGGACCGTTTGGGTACCGGGACCGGGTCCCATGGTCCAGTCGACCTTCGCCTGACCATTCTGGTCGGTGGTCGTCGTAGTCGCATCCAGTACACCGCCACCACTCGTCACCTGCCAGGTGACCGTGACCCCCTGCTGACCCACGTTGCTGTTGTCGCGCACTTCCACGACCAGCGGCAGGAGGAGCGTGCCATCGGCACCGATTTGGCCATCACCTGAGATGAGATTCAGCGTACCGGTAGTCGTCGCTGTCGCACCAAAGGTGACAGGAGATCCGGTGAGCCCGCTGACCGCGGCGCTGGCGTTCTGGGCGCCGGCGTGAGCGCCGAGTGTCCATTGCGCGGCGACCCGTCCCTGGGGATCGGTCTTGGGCTGAGCAACCGAGAGCGTGCCGTCTCCTGGCGTTGTGGCCATGGTGACGGTAACGCCTGAGACCGGATCGCCGTTGGCGTCGGTGACCACGGCGACGATGGGCTGGGGGAGCAGTGACCCGGCAGCCCCGGTTTGCCCGTCACCCGAGAGGTAGGCGATGTCCGTCGGGACCGGCCTGGGTTTGCTGCTGTCCTTCTCTCCGCACTGCACCAGCATCAGGGGCAGAAGTACTGCGCTGGCGGTCCGGAGGTATCGGACGGTCATAGGTGCCTGTATGAAACAGAAAGCGTTTATAGGATATTTCCGAATATACCAGCAGCCGAAAAATCACGGCGCCCGGAACTAGTCGTCCGGGCGCCGCTTTACATGCACATCTCCAGCCATCAGGGGCTGCCTGGCCAGGACTACTCCTCCTCCTCCACCCCCACTGGCACCAGTGGCTGCTGCGCTCCCGGCACTGGAGTTCCTTCGGGCGGGGGCGGCGGCGGCTCGTACCCCTCGGGCGGTTCAATGTCGATCTCGGCGTAGCGATAAATGCCCGAGCCCGCCGGGATCAGGTGCCCGATGATGATGTTCTCCTTCAGACCCAGCAGGTTGTCCTTGGCACCGCGAATGGCCGCGTCGGTCAGGACCCGCGTCGTCTCCTGGAAAGACGCTGCCGAGATGAATGACTGCGTCGTGAGACTGGCCTTGGTGATGCCGAGCAGGACCGGCTCGGACTGTGCCGGAGTCCCCTTCTTCTTGATGGTCCGGTCGTTCTCCTCCCGGAAGGTGAGCTTGTCCACTGTCTCGCCTTCGAGGAAGTCGGTGTCTCCCGGATCGGTGACCCGCACCTTCTGAAGCATCTGGCGAACGATCACGCCGATGTGCTTGTCGCTGATCCGCACCCCCTGCAGGCGATAGACCTCCTGCACCTCGTTCAGCAGATACTCCTGCACGGCGCGGGGCCCCTTGATCCGCAGGATGTCGTGCGGATTCACCGGGCCTTCAGTCAGACGGTCGCCGGCCCGGACCCGGTCTCCTTCGTGGACCCGCAAGTGTTTGCCCGACGCCACCTCGTACAGCTGGGGCGGCTCCGGCTCGCCCTTCGCCTTCGGATCCAGCACCGGGTAGACGTAGATCTCGCGCTTACCGCGCTTGATCTCGCCGAACTTCACACTGCCGTCGATCTCCGAGATGGTCGCCGGATCCTTGGGCCGCCGCGCCTCGAACAGCTCGGCCACGCGGGGGAGACCGCCGGTAATGTCGCGGGTCTTGTAGGCCTGCCGCGGCATCTTGGTCACGGTGACACCCTTCACTACCTCGAGTGCCGGAGAGAGGAACACCGTCTTGTCCTTGCTCTCCTTCTTGCTCTTGCTCGGCCACGCGACGTTGATCGGATACTCCTCGACCTTGAACCGGGAAGACCACGGATTGGTCTCATCCGTGACGTTCATGGCCCGGGTGACCTGATCCGTGTCGGAGCCCAGAATGATGCGGCTCCCCTCCGCCAGGATGTATTCCTGGGGATCCTTCCGGTTCGGGGCGTAGACCAGGACCGACGGGTGCAGCTCGCGATCCGGATCGGCCATGACCACCAGCGACCGCAGGCCGGTGGATTCGTCCAGCTCTTCGCGCAGGGTGGC
>DATBGE010000111.1:0-6185 GCA_036558125.1 Gemmatimonadales bacterium
GTTACCAGAAGATGTGCTCGCCGATCGCTTCGCCTCGCATCCCGGCGAGGTGCTCGCGTGCGGGCCCGCGGGCTCCATGATCCTGTTCGATGCGTCCACCTGGCACGGGCACACAATTGCTTGGCCTGATTGCAGGTGCCGAAAAATGCGAGCGCGCCCCCCACCCCATGGGGGAGTATTCACCCGGTGAAACTCGACGTGATACTCGCCAGAACGCAGGACCGGTGCAAAATCGTCGTGAGCGAGACCCTTATTCCCGTGACCCCAGCGGACGTCAATTCTCCCTGATCACTATGCGACAACTGACCCCCTTCCTTCTGGCACTCCTGGCCGCATGGCCGTCTGCCGCCCAGGCGCAGAAATCCACGATCGTCGGCTCCTGGCACGGGACCTCAACTTGTGTCGACAAGGTGAAGTTCCCGGCATGCAACGACGAAGAAGTCATCTATGACGTGACCGCCGTCGGGGAGGACACGGTCACCGTGCGAGCGGACAAAGTCGTAAACGGGCAGCGGGAATTCATGGGCGAGTTTCAGTTCGGGCAAGGACCTGATGGCTCGTGGATCGCGGAGGCCGAGACCCCTCGCTACCACCTTCGTTTCGTCATCACTGTGGAGGGCGACGTCATGACAGGCCGGCTGATGAGGCTTCCGGATCAGGCACTATCACGGCGCATGGCTCTGAGGCGCGTCGGAACTGAATAAGCCGCTCGCAAGGGACCGTGGACCAATCCGGGCTTGATGGCCGCATATCGGTCGTGCGCGACCACACAGACGATCACGCGGTCCAGTCGATTGCGATCGAATCACGCGCGAGCAGGGACTCGACCTGCTGGTGCCGCTCAAGAAAGGGTGAGAGGTGGGAGTTGGGGATGTTTGGATGTTTGGATATGAGAATGTGTGATGTTCGAACACGAAGCGCCTCACAACCAATGCCCTAAGCCAAGAATCCCAGCTTCCATACATCCGAACATCCAAACATCCGAACATCCATGTCTCTCCCTGCCACCCTCAAGAGCCAGTACTACGCTTCTCTCGCCATGCTGCGTCAGGCGATCGACGAGTGTCCTGCCGAGCTCTGGACCAGCGACCGGTACAAGAATCCGTTCTGGCACGTGGCCTATCACACGCTCTTCTACACTCATCTCTATCTGCAACCGGCAGAGGCTGACTTTGTGCCCTGGGAGCGTCATCGTGAGAGACATAATCGTTTCGCGACGGGTCCTGACGAGGGGTTGATTCTCACCCCCTACTCCGTTGAGGAGGTCCAGTCCTATTGGAAACATTGTCAGGACATGGTTGAGTCGGCCGTCGATCGCCTCGATCTCACATCGTCCGAGAGCGGATTCTACTGGTATCGGATGTCGAAGCTGGAGCATCAATTCGTCAACCTCCGCCACACCCAGCACCATACCGGTCAGCTGGCCGACCGGCTCAGGCAGGATGCCGATCGAGGCGTGGAGTGGGTTGGCGGAGCTTCAAGAGCGTAGAACGCTTATCCCCGAATTCGAGGAGCTACCGCCATGTTGCCGCTCTTCTTAGCTCTCACGTGGACGTTAAGACTCAGCCCGAGTTATTCCGTGAGCCACGACGACAAGGCGGTGATCGAGGCGGTGATTCGGGAATCCGAGGCGGCCTTTGCGGCACTGGATTGCCAGAGGATCGATTCGGCGCTCGCCCCCGGCGCAAGGTGGATCGAGGACAGTCCTCCACAGCCGGCGAGCCCTCATGGGCCACGCCGCGGACGATCCTGCCGCGTGGCGCGCTACGGCTGTCGAGAGCATCGTGCTGCTCAAAACGGAGGGAGTCTGGAAGATGGTGCTGGGGCATAGTTCAGTGATCCGTCGGTCGGGTGCCTGACCTTGGCCACCCAAGCCGACGCCCGGCGGATCGCGCTCTCCCTACCCGGAACCAAAGAGTCAAAGAGCGACTTCGCTTTCGGGGTGGTGGTCAAGGAGAAGCTCAAGGGATTCGCCTGGGTCTGGAAGGAGCGGATTACTCCGAAGAAACCGCGGGTGCCCAATCCGACCGTGCTCGCGGTGCGCACTCCGACGGTGGGGGTCAGGGAAGCGCTGATCTCGGCGGAGCCTGAGAAATTCTTTACCGAGCCACACTACGAGGGATTTCCGGCGGTGCTGGTACGGCTCGCCGCCGTCAGCGCGAAGGAACTTCGCGTACTTCTCGAGGAGGCATGGCGCTGCCAGGCCCCGAAAGAGATCCTGAACGAGATTCCACCGAGAACGAAACGCCCGAACCGATAGATATCACTTCCCTGATGACCATCACGGCCGGAAGCCTCGCCGAATGATTCAGACTCGAAAGGGATTCAGATGTACACGGAACCCGTCACACCATCGCCTCCTCCTTCGGTTCTGATCATTCCTCCGGAAGGAGGCCAGCCGGTATCCGCGTTCGGCAGCACGGCGTTGTTCAAGCTCGAGGGGCGTCACACCGGTGGCGCTTTTTGTCTCGCCATCGCCACTACGCCTCCAGGGGTCGGCCCGCCGCCGCACGTCCATCACCGCGATGACGAGCTCTTCGTGGTTCTGGAGGGGGAGCTGAGCTTCCTTACCGCCACGGGCTGGGTTCGGGCGCCAACAGGTTCAGTAGTCTTTGCGCCACGCAGAGCGCCACACACGTTTCGTAACTCGGGAGCTACGCCCAGCCGGCACCTTGTGCTCAACCTGCCGAGCGGGTTCGACGAGTTCTACGCCCGCTGTGCGGAGCTCCAGACGGGCGGTGGGCCGCCGGACGTAGCGCGCTTGCGGGCGATCGCCGCGGAGTACGGGTACGAGTTTCTGGCTCCAGGACAGATGGACAAATCTTAGCTCGCAGCGGTGGGCGTGGCTCGCCATCGAGGTTTCCGCTAGAATCCGGCATGGACTGGTTCATCAAGGCGTTCATCCGGGCTTCCCTGCTCTGGTTTGCCGCGGGGATCGTGCTGGGGCTGGCCATGGCCATCCATCCCCCATGGGTCGTGTACCGGCCCGCGCACGCGCACATGAACGTGGCGGGGTTTCTCACCTTCCTTGTTTTCGGTGTCGGGTACCAGCTTCTCCCTCGTCTCTTTGGAGCACCCCTCTACAGCCGTCGAATGGCTATCGCACACCTGTACCTCGCCAACCTGGGCCTCGCGGGCTTGGTTTGTGGCTTTGTGACTCCAAGACTGGGCGGCTGGCCCCAGGCCGTCGGTGGGAGCCTCTACGCACTGGGCGCTCTGCTTTGGGTAGGGAACCTCTGGCGGACGTTCAATACCGCAGACGCGAGACAGCGGATGAGAGAACAGTCGGGTCGGCCGACGCTTCCGACTGCGGATCAGTAAAGGCCGGTAATGGAGCTGCCGGACAGAATTCGCGAAGCCCTGGCTGATCGCTATACTCTCGTCCGCGAGATCGGCCGCGGTGGCATGGCCGTGGTCTACCTCGCGCAGGATCTCCGCCACAACCGCCCTGTGGCATTGAAAATTCTCGTCGCCGACGAAGCGGCTCCCCACGCGTCCGAGCGATTTCAGCGGGAGATCTATTTCGCCGCACGACTCCAGCATCCCCACATTCTGACGGTGTTCGATTCGGGGGAGCTCGGCGGGGCCGAAGGTGGCTCGCGGCAGCTCTGGTACACCATGCCGTTCGTAGAGGGCGAATCGCTGCGCGACCGGCTGCACCGGATGGGAAAGATTCCCGTGGACGAGGCCCTCCGGATTACCAGCGAGGCTGCGCTGGCGCTCGATTACGCCCATCAGCAGGGCGTGGTTCACCGCGACATCAAGCCGGAGAACATCCTGCTGACGCGTGACGGGCTGACCCTTGTAGCGGACTTCGGCATCGCCCGGGCCCTCGATGCGGAGGACCATCTCACCCGTACCGGGATCACCATTGGATCTCCGCTCTACATGAGTCCCGAGCAGACCGATGGGAAGGAGGTAGACCCGCGGGCCGACCAGTATGCACTCGCGTCGGTGCTGTTCGAGATGCTGTCGGGTGAAGTCCCCTTCACGGGTCAGACGCTGCATGCGGTCGTCGCCAAGCGGATTGCCGACCCGACACCCAGTGTAGCGACGCTCAATCCGGAAATCCCGGCCGCGGTGGACGACGCGATCCGGAGAGCGATGGCGCCGGAGCGAGACGACCGCTTCGTCACCATTGCGGAGTTCGCCCGCGCTCTGCACGGGCCGTCGCGCCCTGTCGCGGCAAGAGCTCGAGGTCAAGCCGTTCCGGATGCTCCGGCCCGGCGCCGTCCAACGTCTAACGTCCTGATCGCGTTGCTACTGGGAATTCTGATCGGCGGTGGGGCACTGTTCGCCTGGCGCCGAATCGCCGGCCACGCGGGCCGCACCAAGGTCATCGCCGTGCTCCCCTTCGAGAATCTGGGGGACTCGGCCGATGCCTACTTTGCCGACGGTGTCGCCGACGAGGTCCGGACCAAGCTGGCCCAGGTGGGAGAACTCGAAGTGATCGCCCGCGGCAGCTCGATCGAGTACCAGCATCCCACCAGCGGACCCACGGAAATTGCGCAGGAACTCGGCGCCGACTACCTGCTCACCGGTACGGTGCGGTGGGAAAAGGGTGCGGGAACCAATCGAGTCCGGGTTACGCCCGAGCTGGTCGAAGCGCGCCAAGGCAAGGCCGCCCGCACCCGGTGGGTGCAGCAATTCGACGCCTCACTCACCGATGTCTTTCAGGTCCAGGCCGACATCGCGACCAGGGTGGCCAATGCCATGGGAGTCGTCCTGGGCGACAGCTCCCGACGCGAGCTCATGGTCAAGCCGACCGAGAACCTTGTCGCGTACGACGAGTTCCTGAAGGGCGAAGCGACGGCCGGCGGGATGAAGAATGACCAGGCCAGTCTCCGTCAGGCGATCACCTTTTATGAGAGTGCGGTGGCGCTGGACTCCACTTTCGTCCAGGCCTGGAGCCAACTCTCTCGCGCTAGAAGCTCACTCTATTCGAACGGTGTGCCGGTGCCGGAGCTGGGCGAGCAGGCGCGGGTCGCGGCGGAGCGCGCCCGCCAGCTCAAACCCAAGGATCCCTCGGTCTTTCTCGCGATCGGCGACTATTACGGCAGCGTCAATCCGATTGATAACGAACAGTCGGCCGCAGCCTACGAAGACGGACTCCGTCTCGCCCCCGACAACGTGGACCTGCTCGGCGCAGCCGCGCTCACCGAGGTGAGCCTGGGACGCTGGGACGGAGCGGCATCGCGTCTCGCCCGCGCCACACTCCTCGATCCGCGCTCGGCGAACACCTTTCGCCGGCTTGCCACCGTCCACGCCTTTCTCCAGAACTATCCCGCAGCGGACTCCGCCGCCGACCGCGCCATCGCACTGGCACCCACCAACCCAACCATTGTCCTGGTGAAGGTCCTGATCGCCCTGGCCCGTGGCGACCTGGACAGCGCTCGCGCGGTGGTCAAGCGGACCGAGACTCAGATCGATCCCGGAACCCTCCTGCCCTTCATGGCCTTATACCAGGATCTCTATTGGGTGCTCGACGATGAGGAGCAACGACAGGTACTCGCGGCGCCGCCAAGTGCATTTGACAATGACCGGGCCAGCTGGGGGATCGTGCGGGCCGAGATCTACCATCTCCGGGGTGACCGTTTCCATGCGGCCATCTACGCCGACTCGGCACGACTCGCGTTCCTGGAACAAACTCGATCGGAACCGGAAGACGGACAGCGTCGAGTCTTGCTGGGACTCTCGCTCGCCTATCTGGAACGGAAAGCAGATGCGGTTCGCGAGGGGCTTGCCGGCGTAAAGCTCATACCGATCAGCCAGAACGGGCTCACCGGGCCCTACGTGCAACTCCAGATGGTGCGGATCTATCTGCTGGTCGGCGAGCCGGAGAAGGCGCTGGACCAGCTCGAACCGTTGCTCAAGGTGCCGTTCTATCTGTCGCCGGGATGGCTCAGGATCGATCCGACGTTTGAGCCGTTGAGGGAAAACCCAAGGTTTCTGAAGTTTGTGGAAGGTAAAGACTGACTCGCGGCTGGCTTCGGGCAGGCAATCCCAATGCAGACCAGCCTTTCATCAATGACGATCCGGCGTCCCCAGAGTTGCAGGAGAGCGGAGCTCACGGCAAGAGAGTGGCCCCCTTAGCGGGGGCCCCCCCTTTCAAATATCGCCGCGTTGGCCTCAGCCTGGCATCGAAATGGTGCGATCACCATCAGAATATCCGCGAACAACAGCAC
>DATBGE010000112.1:0-5524 GCA_036558125.1 Gemmatimonadales bacterium
GTCCGCGCGGGGGCGCCGGGCAACCTGATCGTGACCTTCCAGGATGATGATCCCAACGGGGCGTCCACGCTGCTGTTGAAGGGTCCGGTCACCCAGGACACGCTCAATGCACAGGTGCCGGTGCTTGGTACCAACACCCCGACGGATACGACGTCTGGTGGCGTCGCGCTACTGCCGCAAGGTTCTGGCACCAGCACTATCTCCGCAGTGGCACCCGGCTTCCTGCAGGTCACCTCAGCTGCGGGAACGACGGTCACCATCGCGCAGCCCGGTATCACGTTGAACAGCGGGAGCGTCGGCAGCGGCCTGCAGCTCAATATTTCCGGCAACCTGGGCGCCCCGAACCACGGCGGCGTGGGAGTCACCTTGACCAGCGGCAACGCGGCACTGCTGTTCTCGCCCGATGCCACGACGCCGGGGGCCAGCAGCATCTCCGTCAACGTGCCCAATGGCCAGACCTCGTTCTCCTACTACGTGCAGGGCCTCGAGGGCCAGACCGGCACCAGGCCGGTCACGGTCACGGCGAGCGCACCTGGTTTTGCCGACGGCACCACGACGATCAACCTGATGGAAGGTGCGATTGACCTGATCGGCGTGCCGGCGAATACGACGACGCTCTCTACAATGTCGAACATCTACGCCCGGACTGGCATCCCGAACTCGACGACCACACCGCAGTTCCTGACCCAGCTGCAGGCGGTGAGGGCAGGCGCTCCGGGACCGGTGACCGTGGTCTTCCAGGACGCCGATCCCAACGGTGCGACGACCCTGGTTTCAAAGGGCCCGAACATCCAGGACACCTTGACCGCCCAGGTCCCGATACTCGGCACTAACACGCCGACCGACACGACCTCCGGCGGAGTGTCGCTGCTGCCCCAGGCCGCTGGCACCAGCACTATCTCGGCAGTCGCCACCGGTTTCCTGCAGGTCACGTCGTCGGCCGGCTCGGCGGTGACCGTCGCGCAGCCGACCATCAGCGTCAGCGCGGTTACGGTGGGCAGCGGGCTTCAGGTCAACAGCAGCGGCTTCCTCGCGGCCCCGGCGCCGACCGCGAACTTCCAGGTGACGCTGGTGAGTGCCAGCCCCAACCTGCTGCTTGCGCCCGATGCCACGACGGCGGGCACCGGGTCCATCACCCTCAGTCTGGCTCAAGGTGCACAGTCCTTCTCCTTCTATGTGCAGGGCAGGGAAGGACAGACAGGGACCACGTCAGTCACCGTGACCGCGAGTGCCGCAGGATTTGCCGACGGGACCGCGGACATGAGCCTGGTGCAAGGGGCGATCGATCTGATCGGCCCGCCGGCCAACACGACGACCCTTTCGCCGATCGCGAACATCTATGCCCGGACCGGTATTCCGAATTCACAGACCTCGCCGTCCTTCCTGACCCAGCTGCAGAGCGTGCGCTTCGGCGCTCCCAGTGCGCTGACGGTGGACTTCAGGAGCTCGGCCGCGGCGGTGGCCGACCTGCTCAAGGCCGGCCCGTCGGCCTCGGGAAGCCAGACGGCGACCATTCCAATCGGAAGCGCGAATACCCCGACCGACACCACCTCGGGCGGTGTTGCGATTCGTCCGCTCCTCTCCGGCACCACGACCATTACCGCCTCGATTACCGGATTCCTCCAGGTCACCACGGCGGCCGGTTCAGTCGTTACGATCGCCCAGCCCGGCATTACCGTGAACGGGACCACCGTGGGTAGCGGGCTCCAGGTCAACGCCAGTGGCTCCCTCGGCGCACCGAATCATGGCGGAGTGACGGTCACGGTTCAGAGCAGCAATGGCGCGCTCCTTGTCTCGCCGGACGCTACTACGCCGGGAACCAGTTCGGTCGACATCTTTGTCCCGAACGGCTCTCAGTTCTTCAGCTTTTACCTGCAGGGCCTCGAGGGCCACGCGACCGACACGGTTACAGTCGCCATCACCGCCACGGCTTCGGGATTCACGACTGGGAACGGTACTGCCGACGTAGTGCCCGCCGGATTCGATGTGATCGGACTGCCGAGTTCGCCGACGGCGGGAGGACCGGATGTCGCCTTCTATGTCCGGACTGGTATTGCCAACCAGACTTATACCTTCCTCACCCAGCTGCAGAATGTGAGGGCAGGGGCACCCGCGCCGCTCGACGTCACGGTATCCACAGACGCCGCGGCCATCGGTCCACTGGTGACGAGTAGCGGGACTGCTACGACCGTCCCCTTGCAGATCCCCCAGCTGAGCTCCAATACGCCCACCAGCGTTGCCACCGGCGGCGTGGCGTTCCGTCCCGCGGCCGCCGGCACGGTGACGATTACGACGGCCATCCCAGGTCTCGTCGGCACCACCTCCGCCATTACCACGATCATTGTGCAGTAGCGGCCGCGTCGCGACTCAAAGTCGCGGCTCGGCAGTCCGTGGCCTTCGGCCACGGGAGCTTCCGCCCGGCTGGGCGATTCTCCCAGTGACTTTATGTTACAAAGTACTTGACAGACATGAGTGCGAGCGGTACGATGGTACCATGTCCGCCCGCCCCGTGCGCCCCGTCCGCCCTATCTCGGACACCGAGATTCCAATCCAGGATCGGGCGCTGGAGAACCTGCGCTTCATCCGGGATACGATGGAGCACGCGGGACCCTTCACCGCGGTGCCAGGCTGGGGCGGGGTAGCGATGGGAGTAACGGCGCTGGGAGCCGCTCTCGTGGCTCAGGCCCAGCCCACCCCCGAACGGTGGCTGCTGGCGTGGATCGCGGAAGGCTGGCTGGCGTTTGCGATCGGCGGTGTCGCCATGGTAAGGAAGGCGGGGCTCGGTTCTACCCCGCTTACTTCCAGGCCCGGGCGCCGTTTCGTCCTCGCCTACGCCCCGCCGCTTCTGGCCGGTGCTCTCCTTACCTTCGCCCTCTACCGTGCCGGGCTTACCGGGCTGCTTCCGGCGCTCTGGTTGTTGCTGTACGGCACCGCCGTGGTGACCGGTGGCGCCCTGTCGGTTCGTGTGGTCCCCGTCATGGGGACCTGTTTCATGGTTCTGGGTGCCATCGCGCTTTTCGCGCCGGTCGCCTGGAGTAACGGTCTGATGGCCCTCGGTTTTGGAGGGCTGCACATCGGATTCGGGATCTGGATTGCACGGAGGTACGGTGGCTAAGTCAAATGCGGCCCGGCAAACTGCCGGCGGAAAACCTGGGGCGAGCAAACGCCTGGAGGCGATAGCGGGGCTCAAGGCGGCCGCACCAGCGGAGTTGGATCGCTTGATTCACGAGCGGCTCCGGCTTGGCGTGGTGAGCGCCCTCGCGGTCAACCCGTCGCTCTCGTTCAATGAGCTCAAGGCGTTGCTCAAGACCACCGACGGCAACCTCAGCGTCCACGCCCGGAAGCTGGAGGATGCGGGTTACGTGCAGTGCACCAAGTCCTTCGAGGGTCGGACTCCGCGCACGGAATACCGCCTGACCGCGGCGGGCCGGAGAGCACTCGAAGACTATCTGGAGCACATGGAGGGGTTGATAAGGATGATGAGGGGGTGAGGGAGCCTCTTTTTTTTCACCCTCAACTTTACCATGCAAAGTACTTCAATCGTCACCCGAACTCCGGCCTCGTGGCTCACCCTCTCGCTCGGCGCGGGTCTGGCCTCGCATCTCCTGTTCTGGGAGGCAGGCGGCCTCGGCCTGAATGTGCTGATCTGGGCGGGACTGCTCGAGCTCTGCTGGCTCAAGCTCCGGGAAGATCAGCGGCCCTCGCCCCAGGAACGACTGCTGCTCATTCTGGCCCTTTGCTTCGCCGCCGGATTCGTGTGGCGGGCGGCGCCGTTCCTCCGTCTGGCGGATGTCATTGGTCTCATCACCTGCGCCGCGCTGATGCCTTTCGTCCGTGAGGAGTCGCTCCTCACGCTGAGACTGCAGCGGTTCCTTGGCGGTGTGCGCAGCCTGTTCGCCCGGATCGGGGCAGGGCTGGTCCCGGCGGCCTTCGAGGCCCAGGAAGCGAGCAGGGCCCAGGGAACTCCCAGCGTCCTGGTCCCGACCGCGCGCGGAATGGTGATGGCGGTTCCGGCCGTGGTGGTGTTCGGAGCCTTGCTCGCGTCGGCCGATGCGGATTTTGAGAGACTGGTCGAAAGCCTGGTGAGGGTCGATATCGACTGGCTCATCGGCACGACTCTAAGCCTGATCTTCTTCTGCTGGCTTGCGGCAGGCGTGTTGAGCCGGCGGACGGGCAGCAAGCCCTTCATCACCTGGGGGCCGGGCGGCCTCGGAGCGATCGAGGTTAGCATCGTGCTCGGCGCGGTCGACGTGATGTTCATGACCTTCATTGTCCTTCAGGGTCGGTACTTCTTCGGTGGTGAGGCATTGGTGCGGCAGAACCCGGGGCTCAGCTTCTCGGAGTACGCCCGCCGAGGATTCTTCGAGCTGGTAACCGTCTCGGCACTGGTGTTGCCGCTTGCCCTGTACTTGAAAGGCCGACTCCGGCCTGAGGACGACCGGGCTCTCCGCAGCTATCGCATTGCGGCGGGCGTTCTCACCGCCCTCACACTGGTCATCGTCGCCTCTGCCTTTCATCGAATGGCGATCTATCAGCGCCAGTTCGGCCTCACCGAGCTGCGTTTCTATGCCAGCGCCTTCATCGGCGGGATCGCCTACACGCTCATCTGGTTCGCTTCAACAGTTCTGACCGGCAGAGATCGGCGTTTTCTGGGGGGAGCCCTGGTAGCGTGGACTGCCTGGGTCGCAATGCTGCATCTCGTCAACCCCGCCGCCGTCATTGCCCGGGTCAATCTCCAGCGTGCGACTGAAGGCCGTGAATTCGACGCGGCGTACCTTGCATACATCGGACCGGACGCCGTCCCCACATTGATCGAAGGCCTCGACCGGCTGTCCCCGCATGATCGAAACGCCCTCGTGGGCAAGCTCAACTGGGAACGGATCGCACCGAGTGAGCACGACTGGCGCTCCTGGTCGCTGGCCGAGGCGAGAGCTCGCCGGCTTGCGAGTCAGGTGGCGCTTTCCGAAACCAACCACTGAGATCTCGAGCGTATGTCAAACTCCCTTATCATCCTCCAGGTACTGGCCTTCCTGGGCACCGGTGCACTGATCGTGGCGGGTCTCGCCGGCACCATGTGGACGGCTTCCCGGGGCTGGGCCATGTTGAGCCAAAACCTGGCCTTCGGCACCTTCGCTACGGTACTGCTCTATGTCACGGTTCTCCTGGGCGGTGGGCTCCTGAGTCGAGGCCGCATCCTTCCAGTCAACGCCGAGAAGTACTTCTGCGAGCTCGATTGCCATCTGGCCTATTCGGTAACCGATGTCCGGGTTGCGGATTCACTCGGGACTGCGGAGGACGGCCTGCGACCCAATGGACGTTTCTGGCTGGTAACGGTGCGCACCTGGTTTGATCCCAACACGATCTCGGCCCGGCGCTCTCTTACCGAGCCCACCTGGCCTGCTCCGCGGAAAGTCGCGCTGGTGAGTGCCGAAGGCGATCGCTACCAGCCAGTCGAGGACATGGACGCCACGCTCGCGGCGTCCGGGATCGCTTCCACTCCCATCACCAAGGAGCTCCCTCCCGG
>DATBGE010000113.1:0-3625 GCA_036558125.1 Gemmatimonadales bacterium
CCGACTCAAGACCACCGCCACTCAGGGTCGCAACGCCCAGCAGCAGACGGTGTACGGACCGGTGCTCAATGTCTCGTGGCTCCTCCTCGACTTCGGTGGCCGCTCCGGCGCTACCAGCCAGGCCCGGGAAGCGCTGATCGCTGCCGACTGGACCCATAACGCCACGATTCAGAACGTCGTGCTTACAGCGCAGTCGACCTTTTTTCAGTATCAGGGCACCCGAGCCCTGCTCGCCGCGCAGCAGGTGAGCCTCAAGGAAGCCCAGGCCAACCTTGACGCCGCGGAACAGCGCAACAAGGTCGGTCTCGCAACTATCGCCGACGTCCTGCAGGCGAAGACCGCGCTGTCCCAGGCAGAACTCGCGGTTCTCACCACCGAGGGCACTCTCGCCACGGCGCGCGGTGCGCTCGCGGTCTCGATGGGTCTCCCCGCCAACCTGCCCTACGAGGTGGATTCGCTCGCCGGGTTGCAACCGGTAGCCCCCCTGGCCGATAGCGTGGATGCCCTCATCGAGCAGGCGGTGCGGGACCGGCCCGACCTCGCGGCGATTCAGGCCGAGGTCCGGCAATCTGAGGCGCGCATCACTGAAGCCCGGGGCGCCCGGCTTCCATCTATCGTGCTGAACGGTTCGAACGGGTACACCGGCGTGGGTGGGACCACCGCGTTGAAAAACAGCTATGCCGTGACCTTGGGCCTCCAGATTCCGCTGTTCAATGGCTTTGGCCGGGAATACACCCAGCGTGCCGCTGAGAGCCAGGCCGAAGCGAGCCGGGCCGGGGCGCAGACCCTCCGGCAGCAGGTGATCGCCGAGGTGTTTAGTTCCTACTACACGCTGCGCACGGCGACTCGCAGGGTGGAAACCACGGATGACCTGTTGGAGAGCGCACAGCGTTCCGCCGATGTGGCGCTGGGTCGTTATCGAGAGGGAGTGGGAAGCGTGATCGACTTGCTGACAGCGGAGGCCGCGCTGGCCGATGCCCGTGCTCAGCAGGTGCAGGCGCGCTGGATTTGGCAGACGGCGCTCGCGCAATTGGCGCGTGACACGGGGCAGCTCGATGAGCGGGGTGGTTCGAGCCTCCGGATGGGAACCGATTCAACCGGGGTAGAACCTTCACGATGATCGCATTCGAGCGCCGGTACTGTACCGCCATCCTTCTTCTCTCCGGCATCGCCACCACGGGCTGCAAGGAGAAGGATCCAGGGTCCCCGTCCGCGGTACCCGTTACCGTTGCGACGGTGGAACGCCGGCCGGTGCCGTTCAGTCTCGACGCCGCTGGCACCGTCGAGCCCCTTCAGCGGGTGAACGTGGAAGCCCAGATCTCCGGGCAACTCCTGCGTATCGGATTCCACGAGGGTGATCAGGTCACCAAGGGTCAGGTCCTGTTCGAGATCGATTCCCGGCCCTTCAAGGCTTCCCTCGATGCGGCGGAGGCGATGCTGGCGCGCGACGCGGCACAAGCCCAGAACGCCGAGCGCGACGTGGAGCGGTATGCGGCCCTGGTGCAGAAGGAATACGTCACGACCCAGCAGTACGACGCGACGAAAGCCCAGGCGGCCGCGCTGAACGCCACGGTCATGGCCGACAGCGCCGCGGTAATGACGGCCCGCCTCAACCTCCAGTACGCCACCATCCGCGCTCCGATCAGCGGCCTGGCGGGCAGTCTGCAGATCCGGGAAGGGAATCTGGTCCGCGGCCCGGGCACCACCCTCGTTACCATCAATCAGATCCGTCCCATCCTGGTCCGGTTTCCGCTCCCGGCCCAGCAACTGGGAGAGATTCGCCGTCGTCCGGTAAAGGACGTGGAAGTAGTGGCACAGCCGGCCGGCACTGGTGTACCGGTCAAGGGGCGGTTGGTCTTCGTGGACAATGCGGTGGATAGCAGCACTGGGACAATTCTTCTCAAGGGCGGTTTCGAGAATGCCGACGGCACCCTCTGGCCCGGCCAGTTCGTGAGTGTGAGTGTGCAGCTCTACGTGGAACAGGACGCACTCGCGGTCCCGGCCGTGGCGATCCTGACCGGCCAGCAGGGCACATCCGTCTTCGTGGTTGATTCGGCGCAGACCGTGACCCCTCGCACGGTCAAGGTGGCCCGGACTGCCGGAGATATCGCGGTGATTGAAAGCGGTCTCCAGGCTGGAGAACGGGTGGTGACCGACGGGCAGCTCCGGCTCGTGCCGGGTGCCCACGTCGAGATCAAGACTCAGCCGGTACGCGGTCCGGAGGAAGCCTCGTGAACATCGCCGAACCCTTCATCCGGCGCCCGGTCATGACGACGCTGGTCTCGGCCGGCGTCCTGATTTTCGGTACCATCGCCTACCGGCTGTTGCCGGTGAGCGACCTGCCCACGGTAGACTACCCCACTGTCAGCGTCAGTGCGTCGTTGCCCGGCGCGAGCCCGGAGACGATGGCATCGGCGGTCGCCACCCCGCTGGAGAAGCAGTTCTCCACCATTCCAGGACTCGATGTGATGACCTCATCGAGCGGCCTGGGCAGTACCTCAATCACGCTCCAGTTCACGCTCAACCGTGACATTGACGCGGCCGCGGCCGACGTGCAGGCCGCGATCTCCCAGACCCTGCGGCAACTCCCCCAGGGCATGCTGCCCCCTTCGTATCGCAAGGTCGATCCCTCGTCTTCGCCGATTGTGTACTACGCGCTCACTTCGGCGACGATGCCGTTGTCGGCGCTCGATCACTATGGCCAGACCTTCATCGGCCAGCGGCTTTCAACGGTGGATGGCGTAGCACAGGTGCAGGTGTACGGATCCCAGAAGTATGCGGTGCGGATTCAGCTGGATCCGCAGAAGCTCCAGGCCTGGAAGATCGGCATCGACGAGGTGGTTGACGCCATCAACTCGGGGAACGTCAACCTCCCGACCGGCATCCTATGGGGCACCGACCAGGCCTATACCGTCGAGTCCAACGGGCAGCTGGAGAGCGCCGCGGCGTTCCGTCCGCTTGTGATCGCCTACCGCAACGGGGCGCCGGTTCGGTTGGAGGATGTCGGACAGGTCAACGACGGCGTGCAGAGCGACAAAGTCGCGAGCTGGTTCAGCGGCACCCGGGCCATCGTCCTCGCGATCCAGCGCCAGCCGGGCACCAATACCGTCGCGGTAGCGGAGCGGGTGAATAAGGTGATGTCGGATCTGGAGAAGCAGCTTCCCGCCGCGGTGAAGGTCACCAAGATGTTCGACCGCTCGGAAGGGATTCAGCAATCGGTGTCCGACGTCCGGTTCACCCTGCTGCTGACCATCTTCCTTGTGATCCTGGTGATCTTCCTCTTCTTGAGGAACATCCCGGCCACGATCATTCCGAGTATGGCGCTGCCGATGTCCCTCATCGGCACCTTCGCCGTCATGTACCTGCTCGGGTTCAGTCTCGACAACCTGTCGTTGATGGCGCTGACGCTGGCGGTGGGCTTCGTCGTGGACGACGCCATCGTAGTGCTGGAAAACATCGTCCGGCACACCGAGCTGGGGGAGCAGCCGTTCGACGCGGCGCTGAAGGGGGCGAAGGAGATCGGTTTCACAATCGTCTCGATGACGCTGTCCCTCGTGGCCGTCTTCATCCCGGTGTTGCTGCTCCAGGGCCTGATCGGGCGGCTGTTCCGTGAGTTCGCCGTCAC
>DATBGE010000114.1:0-9340 GCA_036558125.1 Gemmatimonadales bacterium
GGAGAAGATCACCCGCTTCTCTCCCGGCCCGATCGGCGCATCGAGGGTCACGCTGTCGTGAGCAAAACGGATCGCCTCGGGAGAGAAATCTCCGTTCCCCGGCTGGAATCCAACCGCACCCTTCGGCGTCGGCGCACTCCATGACGTCGAGAGAGAATCCCCAGCCACCCGGGTCCGGTCACTGCGATTTTCCAGAACGACGATTTCCAGCACCGCCCGCCCTCCCGACTGACCCGGTCGGCTCACCACAACGTGGCGCGAGCCCGTCGCGACCGGAACCGAGGAGGAAGTGTCGGACACGATCAGGACCATCGCCGTGTCGGGCAACGCCGGATCGGTGTGTACCGGTGGGGAGAAATATTCGATGCCGGCGAACCGGGCACTCAGCAGGAAAATGGCCGAGGTATCGGCCGCGAATCGGAAATGAAAGGCACCGCGCGCGTCGGTTCTCATGGAATCGACCGGCCCCTGCACGTCCCGGCCGATTCGATGCAGCACGACATTGGTCCGCGGCGCCGGAATCGAATCCGAGCCGCGCACTTCGATCACCCGCCCGCCGGCGCGCACGTTCGCCTGGGCCGCGAGCCCGGCCGGTACCAGGATGAGGCTACAGACTAACGGCAGCTTACGGATTGAACTTGCCGAAATCCTGGGGGTCCATCTTCTCGAGGTAGGCGCGCAACCGTTCGGCATCGAGGCCCGGATCGGGTGGCTGGTCGGACGATTCGACGCTGCCCTGCTCCAGCAGCGAGGCATCGGTGAAGATGGGCGCATTGAGCCGCAAGGCGAGCGCGATACTGTCAGACGGCCTCGCGTCCACCTGGTAGATCTGGCCGTCCCGCACCAGCAGCAACTCGGCGAAGTACGTTTTGTCCTTGAGGGAGCTGATGATGACCTTGCCGACCCCGGCACCGAGACCGACGATGATCTGCTTCAGCAGGTCGTGGGTCATCGGCCGGGGCGGCTTGAGTCCCTGCAGCTCCATCGCGATGGCGCTGGCCTCGGCAGGACCGATCCAGATTGGCAACACCCGCTCGCCGTCCTTTTCCCTCAGGATGACCACCGGCGTATTGGTCGTACGGTCCAGGCCGAGGTGCGCGACGGTGACTTCAATCATTGTTGGCTAACGTAGGGCCCGAAGCAGCGCGTCGACCCGGTCGGTGCGCTCCCAGGTGAAAAAGTCCACTTTCTTGCCGTTCACCTTGCCACGGTAGGGCCTGCGGCCGAAGTGGCCGTAGGCCGCGGTAGGCTTGTAGATCGGCTTGCGCAGTCCGAGCGCCGCGATGATGCCACGCGGGGTCAAGTCGAATACCTCACGCACCACCCGCTCCAGTGCCTCATTCGGAAGTCTGGAAGTGCCGAAGCTGTCCACCAGCACGGAGACGGGTTCGGCCACGCCGATGGCGTAGGCCAGCTGCACTTCGCAGCGCCTGGCGAGCCGCGCCGCCACGATGTTCTTCGCCACCCACCGCGCGGCGTAGGCCGCGGAACGATCCACCTTCGAAGGATCCTTCCCGCTGAAGGCGCCCCCGCCGTGACGCGCCATGCCGCCGTAGGTGTCCACGATGATCTTGCGGCCGGTGAGGCCGGCGTCTCCGTGAGGACCGCCGATTACGAAGCGGCCGGTGGGGTTGATCAGGAACTTGACGCCTCGGGACTCGAGCCCGTGCCCTTCCAGCACCGGACGGATCACTTCATCAACGATGGTCTGCTTGATCGTCGACTGCCGCAGCTCGCGGCGACCTACCCGTTCAGCATGCTGAGTGGAGACCACCACCGTGCGGACACCCAGCGGACGAGGGCCTTCATACTCCACCGACACCTGACTCTTCCCGTCCGGGCGGAGCCACTCGATCGGTCCGTGTCCGTTCAGTCCCTTGCGCAGGGCCGCCAGCCGCTCGGTGATCCGATGCGCCAGCATGATCGGCAGCGGCATCAGCTCGCGAGTTTCGTTGGTGGCATAGCCGAACATCATGCCCTGATCGCCGGCGCCTTCCCGATCGACTCCCATCGCAATGTCAGGCGACTGCCGGTCGATCGAACTCAATACGGCGCAGGTCTGGCCATCGAGGCCATACGAGGCATCGGTGTAGCCGATCTTGTTCACCGTGTCCCGCACCAGGTCCGGAATGTGGACATAGGTGGTGGTCGTAATTTCGCCGGCCACGACCGCCATGCCGGTGGTGACCAGTGTTTCACAGGCCACCCGGCCGTTCTTGTCGTCGGTCAGGATGGCATCAAGCACCGCGTCGGAAATCTGGTCCGCGACCTTGTCAGGATGGCCTTCGGTGACAGACTCGGACGTGAAAACATGACTGGCGGTGCGGGCCATGCGGACAAACTCCTCACTTTGAGAGTCCTGGAATTCAGGTCGTCAGAACGGCAAGCTAGTCTTGCGGTGCACTCGCGGCAACATGCACGACTCTAGAGCAACCGCACGTCGATGTAATCCTTGACCGCGTCCCGCAGGGCCGCCGTGACTGCCGCCGGGCGGTCGGCCAGGAGTGCCGTCCGGGCCGCCTCCTCGGCGACGTTGACCGGGACAGTCCGTACCACCCACTTGAGCAGCGGAAGCGAGGGCGGCGCCACGCTGAGGACCCGATATCCCAGACCCATCAGGAGGACAGCGGAGAGCGGGTCGGAAGCCATCTCGCCGCAGACACTGACAGTGATCTCGTGTTCCCTGCCCGCATCGAGAATCATCTTGAGCTGCCGCAGAATCGCGGGATGGTGCGGCGTGAATCGCTCGGCCAGGCGGGCGTTGCCCCGATCCACCGCAAGGGTGTACTGCACCAGGTCGTTGCTGCCCACACTGAAGAAGGCGCTGTGCGCGGCGAGCTGATCGGCTATGAGCACGGCTGCCGGCGTTTCGATCATCACCCCGATCGGGACCGATGCGGCGGCTCGCACGCCCGAGCGAGCCAGGGCGAGCGCCTCCTCGAGCATCATGTCCTTGGTCTCGAGCAGCTCCTCCAGCGTGGTCACGAGCGGCAGCATGAGCAGCAGCTTCCGAGCCGCGGCGGCTCGCAGTACGGCACGCAGCTGGGGCCGGAAGATCTCCGGGTGATCGAGGCAGACCCGGATGGAGCGCCAGCCGAGGAAGGGATTGGCTTCCTGGGGAGCGCGAAAGGCGGCCGGGAACTTGTCGCCGCCCAGGTCGAAGCTTCGAATCACGACCGGGAGACCGGGAAACGAATCACTCACCCGGAGGAAGTAGTCGGTCTGCTCGTCCTCGGTCGGAAGCGAGGTTCTTCCGGTGATCAGAAACTCGGTCCGGAGCAGGCCCACACCCTGCGCGTCGTTCCGCGCCGCGGCGACGATCTCATCGGGCAGATCCACATTGCCCATCAGAGTCAGCGCGACACCATCGGGAGTGATTGCCGGCTGGGCAACCGCCGCGTCGAGCTCGAACTGCAGTTTCTGACGCCGGGAGAGCTGGGTCCTGGCCGCCTCAAGCTCCAGGCGGGTGGGATCGAGCAGAATTGTTCCGCTCTGCCCGTCGAGGAGGAGGATCGTCCCGCTCTTGATCATGTCCAGCGCGCCGGCCGCGCCCATCACGGCTGGAAGGCCCAGCGAGTGGGCCAGAATGGCGGCATGAGAAGTCCGGGTTCCTTCTTCACTCACCAGTGCCAACACATGCTCCCGATCCAGCTGGACGGTGAGCCCCGGGGCCAGCTCGCGGGCCACCACGATGACCTGCTCCCCGGCGGGAAGCTGGAGCAGGTCGTCCACCTGTTTCCCCAGGAGCTTCTGGAGTATCCGGATCTGGATGGCGGAGAGATCGGCGAGACGATCCCGCAGCATCGCTTCCCCGGAATTGACCCACAGCGCGCGGGTCTCCAGCGCCTTGAATTCGTAGGCGGTCTCGGCACTCAGCTGGTTCTGCCGGATCAGTCGCTCCACGTCACCCAGGACCTCGGCGTCCTGCGCCATCATGATCTGGGCGTCGAAGATGTGCGACTCTTCCCGTCCCGCGCGCTGCAGGACCCGGTCGCGAAGCGAACCCAGTGTCTCGGCGACGGCGGCCACGGCTTCGTGCAGCCGGGCGACTTCGGCGTCGGCCTGCTCGGGAGTGATACCGCGGTTGGGCACATCCGGTACATCGAGCCGCACGATGAGAGCCGGTCCGAAGGCGACTCCGGGCGAGACTCCGATTCCCTGCAGCGTTCGGCTCTCTTCGGTCACTGTTCACCAAATCCCGTCGCCACGAGCGCGGCAAGCGCCTCGACGGCCTTCTCTTCATCGGGCCCGTCGGCCTTGAAGGTCAGAGTGCTGCCGCATTCAGCGGCCAGCATCATCACCCCCATAATGCTTTTTCCATTGACCGCAACCTCGTCTCGGGCGACTTCGATATGAGACTGGAAGGTACTGGCGAGTTTCACCAGCGCCGCCGCGGGGCGGGCATGCAGTCCCAACGGATTGACTACAGTCGCTTCTCGAGTCGTCACCCTACCCTCCAGGCCCAGATTGCCGCGAGACCCAATGCCAGCAACGCAAAGCGGAGCGCCGGCAACCGGGCTCCAAACCGCCAGGCCCCGATCAGTCCGAAAAGCATGACACCGAGTGCGAGGAAGACCTCGGGAAGCGGCATCGGCTCGAGCAGCCACCCTCCGGCAACCGCGAGTGCTACTCCGATGGCACCACCCGCTGCCAGGCCGGCGCGGTCCGCCGCGGCCGGCAGCCACGACGCGCCGATCGCGGCACCCACCCTGATACCGGAGGCGAGGCCGGTCCGGAGCGCCCACACGCTGGTCGCGAGGCGAATTCCGTTGTAGACCAGCAGAAACGTGGCGGTCGCCAGGAGGGCGTGGCCTAGTGCCACGCCGACGATGGTCACGCCGATCAACGCCGGCAATACACCCGCCCAGAAAAACCGATCTCCCAGTGAGCCGAGCGGCCCGCAGAGCGCCGTTCGCAGCCGGCTGATCTGGGGTCCGGGAACCAGCTCGTACTCGGCGCGGACGCTGGCACCCAACGCCAACCCCGCGATATAAGGATGGCTGTTGAAGTATTCCGCGGAGCGAACCACCGCTTCGGAGTAGCGCGACGGATCGGCTGCCTTCAGATCCTCGAGGATCGGTGTTGCGGCGAACCCCACCCCGACACCGAGCATGCGCTCATAACTCCACGCTCCCTGAACCGCGAGCAGCCGCAAGAAGGCGCGCAGCTTCCCGGTCATCGGACCAGCGTCACCAGGAGGCCGAGTCCAGCACCGGCGGCGAGCCAGCGCATCCGGGCTCCGCGACCCGCGCTTCGCAGCGCCCCGCCCGCGGCCGCCGCGAGTCCGGTCCCGATCGCAACCGCGGTAACGATGCGAAGGCTCGGTACCATCGGCATGCGTGCTCCGACGGCTGCGGCGGCCGCCAGTGCGACCGCGGTGAGCCCGAAACTGCGCAACACATCACGGGCGAGGCCGGCGTATTGCAGCCGTGCTATGGTGCTGGTCTCTCCCGCGGCGAGCCCCGCCGCGTTGCGCTGAATCGAGCGGGCGTTGTCTTCCCGGATCCATTGCAGGCTCCACCCTCCCAGCACCGCCACGAGGAGTCCCACCAGTACCGCGGGCCCGAGCGCCGCCTCCCACGGCTGACCCGCCGCGAAGGCAACCGCGCCGACCGTCGCCGGGCCGTAGTCGGGATAGCGTGACGCTCCGACCGGCAACACGTCGAGCGCGAAGAGCTCCATGACGAGGGCGACCCGCAGTCCACCCTCCAAGTCTCCCAGCAAGGCGGCCGTCACCGCACCGGCGATGAGGGGACGCGAGATCATCGCCTGCGGCCAGCTCACGAGGTCGACACCCACAGCGGTTCCCCAGGCCAGGAGGAACGCCAGAGTTCCTCCATGCAAGGCATTCACTTCAGGGCCTCGAGCGGTACGGCCGCCGTGGTCGGCAGGTCCTGCGCAGTCACCCGAGTCCCGGACGCTTCCAGCGCCTGCAGCGATTTGAATTCATCGTCGGTCAGGTAGACATACGGGAGACGGAGCGATCGGCCAGGCTTGTGATGCAGTCCGCCCACGTTGACCTCCTCCACCGGCGGGGCCTTCTGCCGGAATGCGGCCATCGTCGGGATGTCGGCCGTGAGCAGGATGCCGGGTCGAGGATCGCTGCGCCACTGCGGCGCAAGCCGCGCCGCCTCGACTACGCTCGCAAAGAATACTTCGACTTCGGGCGGCACTCCCATGCGGTAGAGGTCCTGCTCCCAGTCGCTGGAAGCCACCTGGTCATCCACCAGCGCGATAAACCCCACGTCGAGCGGGCGGCCCCATCCAATGACCACCTGACCATGGATCAGCCGGTCATCGATGCGGTGCAGCACGAGCGGCATCAGCGGGTCCGGATCGCCTCGCCGCCCTTGGCAGCGGCGCGCCGCGCGGCTTCCTCGGCGGTAGCGCCGCGATGGAACACGAAATCCACCAGCATGGGGAGGTTGACGCCGGTCACCACCGGAAGCTCGGTCTGTGTCTTGTTGGCCCGCATCGCCGCAAAGAAGCAGGAACCGCTGGGCAGGTCTACGAACACCACCGCCGGTCCCTGGCCAATGGCTTCGGCCAACCTGCGCTCGATGGCTTCGGGGTCGCATCCCATGTTGGAGACCGGGAACAGCACCCCGGTAACTCCGCTGATCTGCTCAACGGCCTGCACCATGGCGGCGGCCAGTCCGCCATGGGAGACCACCACACCCCGTAATCCCTCACTCATAGTCTTCGGCGAGATACTCGCGGACCCCTTGCTTCTCCTTCATCCGGCGGATGAGCCGCTCGTTGAAGGCCGCGGCCACATCCACGCCGGAATACCGGAGCAGAAGCATCATCGCGATCACCTCGGAGATGACCGTGATGTTCTTCCCCGGGTTGAGCGGGATGATCATCTTGGGAATCGTCACGTCGAGAATCGTAGTCTCCAGCTGAGCCAGGCCGGTCCGGTCTGCCTCCTGGGCCGACTCCCAGTCTTCGAGCTGGACGATCACTTCGATCCGCTTCTGCTGGCGCACCGCCCGCACTCCGAACAAGGCGGGGATGTCGATCAGCCCGATGCCGCGGATCTCCATGTGGTGGCCGGCCAGCTCGTGCCCCTGACCGATCAGGATGTCGCTCCCTCGGCGAGTTACCTGCACCACGTCATCCGCCACAAGACGATGTCCCCGCTCGACCAGGTCCAGCACGCATTCGCTCTTGCCGATTCCGGAGCGGCCCATGAACAAGAGGCCCACCCCGTACACGTCCGCGAGTGATCCGTGCAGCGTCGTTCGCGGGGCGAATGCTTCTTCGAGCAGCGGCTTGATGCGGCGGTAGAACTCCGCCGTCTTGAGCCGGCTCAACAGCAACGGCACCCCGCGAACCCGCGCGAGGTCGAGCAGCTCCCGAGGCACCTCCTGGCCCTTGGTCACGAAGACGCAGGGCAGGTCGAAATTGAAGAACGCCTCCAGACGCTGGCGTCGCTCTTCGGGAGTGAGCGAATTCAGGTAACTGATTTCGGTTTCGCCCAGGACGTGCAGCCGGCGCGGGGCGAAACGCGTGGTGTATCCGGCCAGTGCCAGGCCGGGGCTCGCGACCTCGGAATCGGGAATGGGCCGGTCCAGCCCCAGGTCACCGGTGAGGGGAGAGAGCTGTAGCGGATCGGTCCGCCGCGACAGCAGGTCGCGCAGCGATATCGTCACACGGCGTCCTTCAATGGGCGCCGCCCCTTCTTGCCGGGCTCGACCTTGTCGAGCTGGCGGCGGACTTTTTCTTCCGCCCGGTCCAGCGCCGTTCGGTGATCCTTCTCCTCACCGGTTCCGACGAAGATGTCGCCGCGGGAGATGTGCAGTCTGATTTCAACCTGCCAGAGGTTGGGGGCGACATCGAAGACAACGGCACCGTCCACCGGACGGTCCGCCAGGCTGCCCAAACGACCCAGGACTTCCTCGGCCCGGGTCCGCAATTCGTCGGAAATCTCGCAATGGCGAGCGGTGATGGTAGTCTGCATAAGACCTCCACAAGATGGTCAGAGGCTATCGGGTTTCGGCGATCGGTCTGCTCAGATTCAACGGTCCGACTTTGTTCCTGCGAATCTCCGCCCCCGCCCACTGCCCCGGATGGTTCAGCAACCCTTCGATCCAGCGTTCAGTCTCGTTCGCCGCGGCGTCCCAGCTCAGCGACTCGGCGAAACGTCGCGCTCCCACGCCGAGGCGATTCACCAGGGCCTGGTCTCCCGCCAACTGCACCATGCGGGAGGCCAGCGCGTTCACGTCACCATGGGGGACCAGGAATCCGGTTTCCCCATCTCGAACCGAATCTCGCAGCCCCGGACTGTCCGAAGCTAGAGAGGGCGTGCCCGACGCGGCGGCTTCGATGTTGGTGATGCCCCACCCTTCTTTGGGCGATGGGAAAATGTTAGCCCAGGTGCTTCGTAACAGAAGCAATTTTTCCGCCTCGCTCACGAAGCCGCGGAAGCGAACGGCGCCCTTTACTCCCAGCTGATCCGCGAGGTGTTCCAGACGCGGGCGGTCGGCCCCGGTGCCGGCGATATCCAGTTCGATGTCGGGACGTTGCGGTCGCGCCACGGCCAGGGCCCGAATCGCAATATCCACGCCCTTGTAGCGCCGCAGTCTCCCTACATAAAGGAAAGATGGCGGTGCGGTGCGAAGGACGGACGGGTCGGGCCGAAAGGCGTTGGCGTCGATGCCGGGACGGATGACGGTGATCTGGTCCCGGGGAACTCCACGAGCCACAAGGTCGTCGCGGGTGCTGTCGCTGATGGCGTGAAATCCCGCTCGACGGTAGGCGGCGGGTATGGGCCGCTCCAGCAGCCAGACCAGCGCCGCCATGGGCCACGGGGCCTCCTGGAATACCGTCGCGCCAAACAGGTGGGGGATGATCACACCCAGCGGAAGGTCGGTGAGCCCCGCAAGAAACAACGGAACCTTGTTGATGTCCTCTATCACCACATCGGGCCGTTCGGCTCGTAGCGCGCGGCGGACTGCTCCCCTGCCGTGCAGAGCGAAGCTGTTCCGCTCGCCGGCGCGGATCACTTCGATACCCTCCAGCATGGCGCGTGGAGCAGAACCCCGCCAGCCCGAGGCAACCAGCCGGATCCGGTGACCTCGCGAGGCGAGGCGGCCGAAGATTTCGAACAAATGGATCTCGGCTCCTCCCGCGTGGGGATTATCCCGGTCCTGCCAGTTCACCAGCAGGATGTTCACAGGCGTCCCAGCGAGTGAGCGATCCGGTCGAGCACACCGTTGATGAAGGCCGGAGCCTTGGGCCCGGCAAACCAGTGGGCCAGCTGCACCGCTTCGTTGATGATGACCTTGGGCGGTTCTTCTCCCAGGCGCAGCTCGTAGGTCGCGAGACGCAGAATGTT
>DATBGE010000115.1:0-16005 GCA_036558125.1 Gemmatimonadales bacterium
CCACCGAGTGAGTTGGCTCCGAGGAGACTCCCTGATCCGCTCAATAGCTCAACTCGCCGCACGTGCTCCATCGGCAGGAGGTCGAAATTGACCTCCTGGGCGTCGGGCTCGTTCTGCCGCACACCATCGAGAAAAACCGAAACTCCGGGAGGCAGGCCGACGACCGGGCCCACGTTGAAACCCCTGGTGCTGAGATTGAGCTTGAAGGGCGAGCCGAGGTCGTCGTAGAGCGAGATGCCGGGCTGGGTCACCAGGGCGTCAGCGAGAAGCCGCGGCTCCCACTTGTCGATCTCCTCGCCGGTGACGACCGAGATGCGCGCCGGCACTCCGGACCCGATCGTCGCCCCAGCGGTCGGCGCGATGGACCCCCCGACGACCTCGATCTCCTCCAGCTGAATCGCCGAGCTGTCGGTCTTCGTGGAATCAGGTTGCTGGGCCTGAAGCGAGACCGTAGCACCCAGCAGGATGATGCTGGTCAGGAGGAGTCGAATTTTCATTTCGGGTTAGAAAGGGTGTGGGTAAGCAGTACTATCTAAGCGACCGGTCCTCGGCACCCGGTAGCCGCTCGTAGATCGCCGCCATCGCGATCCGGTCGGGCGGCAGGGCCATGATGACGACGGCGTCGTCGGCCGGACCGCCGCCATCATAGTCCCGACAACACAACTCAAAGGTTCTCATCCCCGCGGTGAACGGTTGCTGCAAGGACGGCCGTCCGGTCCGATCGAAGCGGAGTGCGTCACCGGCGGTATAGCTCCGGCTCCCGTCCAGGTCTTCGTAAATCGCGAGTCTCTGAACATCGGATCCACGTCTCGAAACGACAAGCATCCCGTCGTCACGATCGCCACCGCCATCGAAGTCCTCACAGCAGCGGTCCACCGTTCGAACCCGGGCCAACCCCAGCTGGGATTGCATGAGATAGAGAACGGCGCCCAACAGCAGCAGCATCACTCCGAGCCAAACCAGCCTGCTCCTGACGGGAGTAGGATTGGGTGTAGGGCGATCTCCCCGGGCCCACCGGCCTGCCACCTCACCTTCCAGCGAGGCCCGGGGGCGAAACTGAATGCGCCCGAGGAGCGCATCAAGATCGCGCGGATCTGCGAAGTCCGCGATCACGCTGTGTCATCCTCGAGCAGAACGCGCAAGCGGCCAAGCGCGCGCCAAAGCCGGGTCCGCACTGCCGACTCGCGAACCCCAAGAATCTGTGCCACGGCCGACGTATCCATTCCGCTCCCATAGCGGAGCCCGATGATTTCCCGGTCCCGCGCACCCAGCTCGCCCACGGCGGAGAGCAACCGGCTCACTTCTTCCTCCCACAGCAGCCGTTCCTCCGCGGTGGGAGCGTCGGCCACCAGATCGCGCATGGCTCCGAGGGAGGTGTGTCGCCGCACCCGCGACCGGCGGTGATGATCTCTGAGCGTGTTCTGCGCGATGCGGAAGATCCAGACCCGGGCCTCGCCCCGATCGGGATCGAAACGCTCTTCCGCCGCCAGAACCTTGAGAAAGGTCTCCGCGGTGACATCGTCCGCCTCATCGGCGCTCGCCACGTGGAACCGGACGTAGGAGTACACCGCCTGGCCGTAAGTCTCGTACCAGGCGCGAGCCCGGGACTGTTTGCCAGCCGGTGCGGCCGCAGGAGCGCTGGAGTGGATCCGCGAATCAGGCATTCGTGAGTAGTACGCGAGGGGGGAAAAAATGTCACCGCTCGGGGGAAAAGTAAGAGGGTGGGCATCCACTGGATGCCCACCCCTCCATCGGTCCCCTTGCAGGCTAATGAGTCCGGCAGCAACCCCACGCGGTGCAGGTGGCCCACCCGGTCCCTTTGTCCGCCAACAGCGGGAATGGCGTGCCGCCGCCGGGCAGCACGTCGAAACGCCACTGTGCGATGGACTGGGTCCAGGCCAGGTTCGGCTCCGAGGCGGTGATAGCCTTGGCAGTCGAGTCGTGCCAGTCGATTTCGATGGCGTAACTGGTGTCGAACGATTCCGAGACGAAGCGTCCGACGTAGACGCCGTTCTGTTGAGAAACGGTCCAGTAGGACACGGTATCCTTCTCAGTCAGCCCCAGCCGACGCACCTCGCCAGCCCCGAACTTATGGAATTTGGCCACGATACGCCCGGCCGCGAGCTCCTGCCGGGTCAGCTTGTAGCTGTTCGCTTCCGGTTCGATGATGATATCAACGCTGTCATCGATCAACGCACGGTCGGCAGCGCCCAGCCTCGACCAGAACTGCTGGTTCTGCGCATAGCTGAGCAGTTGCCGCTGATCGGCCGGCGCAGCGGCAACCTGCCCGCGCGACGTGGCGGTCGGTTGACTGCATGCGCTCAGCAGACCAAGCACCGCAACCACGGGTGTAACACGATTAGTCCAAACAGGACACATGCGGTGACCTCACTCTAGAAGGAATTGGTCAGCGGCCTGCTGCCAAGTCGCGAAGGCGGGATACCTGGCTGGCAAGGGCGGGTTCGGCACCGCTCCAGAGCGCCAACGCCTGCGTCGCTCTGCTACGCGCCGCCGTACTGTCTCCGGCACGGGCCGCGAGCTCGGCTCGCAGTGCCAGCACCTGAGGCAGCGCAGCCGCCTGGGGGATGGAACCCTGCGGCACATCGCCCAGAAGGGCGACGCCGAGGGTGGGCAGGGCATCGAGAACCTGATCGAGCTGGGAGGTTGCGGCCGCAGTGTCCCCGATGGAAAGTCTGACCCGGGCCTCGCCGAGTGTCGCGTCGAGAGCAACGTCCCCGGGCGTTCCACTGCGCCGGAGCTTGGTGACCTCGTCCATCCGGCGCCGCACGCCTGCCTTGTCTCCCTGCATCGCCATCGATTGCAGGCGGACCAGAGGATCACCGACCGGCGTTGCCCGATGGCTCGAGGTAGCTCCCACCGTATTGAACTCCAGGCTATGCACTCGGCGGAGCAGCACGTCATTCATCTCAGCCTGGCGGTCCGGCGCGACGTAACTCTTCACCTGCCCCTGCATTCTCCCCTCCAGGGCAGTCATGCTGTCCTTGGGAGCGCCGACCGACGCGTAAGCCAGCAATTCGAGCCAAGTCTCTCTCAAGGCGGGAGTGACCGAGATCGGGGTACCGTCAGGCGCCTGCGCTTCCACCGTGCTCGCGCCCCGTCCCAACAGCGACGCGGCCTGGTTCGGGCGTCCGGTCAAGACGGCCACACCGGCCAACCCCACCGCGGAGGCAGGACTGGCGCGCGACACGTCGGTGAGCAGGCTGTCGGCGAGAGCGCGGGCGTCCTCGAAGCGTCCGAGCTTGAGCAGCACCCGCAATTGGCCGAGCTCAAGCCGGGTGCGTTGATCCGCATCCGCTGCGACGGAGCGGCCGTCGCGATAGAGCAGCAAAGCCGAACGCGTGGGAGGACGATCATCCCGCAACTCCCCGAGACTCTCGAGTGCCCGCGCGTGTGCTTCGATGGCATCCGGATTAGTTGGGAACGCAGCGAGCCAGGCCTCAGTGATCGAGCGCAGCTGGTCCCGGTTCCGCACAACAGCCGCGGCAATCGAGCTGGGGAATGCCTCCGGCTTCATGGTGACAACGTCCCCAATCGGGTAGGGGACGAAAGCCAGTGTGTCTCCCGCCAGCGAGGGGAAGGCGCCGAAGCGAAGCGTATCCCGCTCGACCGCGAAGCCGGTCCGGAAGGTGTTGTTCTCGGTAAAGAACACCCGGCTTAACCGCTCGAATGCGACGCCCTTGAACGCGCGGTACGACGATGGGAGCATGGTGAGCGCGCGAGAGTAGGCGTTGATCGCACCTTGATAACTGGAGCGGAAACTCCACCCCGAGGGACTCTTCGCGTCGCGGACCACTGTGGGATCGTTGGCCTGACAATCACCGAGGCCGAACCAAGCCTTGAAGTCCAGCGAATCCCGCACCACCATCGCCCGGTACTTCTCACACGACTCGGCGAATCTCCCTTCGGCGAAGGCGACCATCGCCTGGCCCCAGGCTCGATCCGGAGGCCCCAGCCGGTCGGAGATCCCCAGCGCGCCCAGCAGCAGGGGACGCCAGTCCTCTACCGGTTTGCCGGACCAGGATAGCACCTGGGCCAGCCACAACTCGGCCAAGGCATACTGCGCGTCGAGGCCCAAGGCGGAGCGGAAGCCCTGCTCGGCGCCAGGGAGATCCCATCCGGCCAGCGCCAGGTGACCGGCATCGAAAGCCCTCCAGGCGGAGACGGACCGGGTGCCCATCGCACCGCCGGATGCACCCTGCACCCGAGGGGCCTCGATCAGGAGCGAATCGGCCAGGAGATTGAAGCGGGTTTCGGCGTCGCTCAGGTCTGCGGCGATCAGGGCCTGCCGCTCCCGGATCACGGCGCCGTTGCCGCTTACGTCGTACAGCGCGGCCCGAACGTGGATCGTGTCGCGGAAACTCCAGACCTCACCGGTGAGCAGCCGGCCGGCACCCCGTTCCCTCGCGAGAGCCAGGCCGTCAGACAGGGATAGCGGACCCGGCTGTCTTCGCCTCCGATCGGCCACCCAGAGCGGATCCACGATGCGCAGGTCTTCCCAGCGGCTCAGGGCCGAGTGGAGAAGAGTTTCGCATTGATCGCCGGTGAGAAGCTGCGGCGCGGCGGCGCCCCGGTGACTGAAGGGAATGACGAGATAGAGCCCATCGTCGAGCGCCCGACCCGAAGCCAGCCGCGGACGGGTGAGAATCAACCCGGCCACCACGACCGCCAGAACAAGGATGACTGCTGTGAGCAGTTTGCGAGTGGCCGGACGGGATGCGACACGGCTGGGCTGGATCGCTCCAAGAGCGTCGGAGAACTGACCCGCCGTGGAGAAGCGATCCGCCGGCATCTTGGCCAGCGCTTTGAAGACAATATCCTCGAGGCCGGGAGGAAGAGATGGCCGCTTCGCGGCCAGCTTCGGCGGAGGATCAACCAGATGTCCGGCGGTAACTCCAAGTGAGGGACCGATGAACGGAGGCTCACCAGCGAGCATCTCATAGAGCACGCACCCGAGGCTGTAGATATCGCTCCGGCCATCGAGGCGTGCGTTCCCGGTGACCTGTTCCGGGCTCATGTAGTCGGGAGTACCCAGGGCTTCGCCCGCCAACGCGCGCTCCGCCCAGCCTACCGCGCTGATGGCTCGCGCGATGCCGAAGTCGGCCACGACCGCGTGGGCGCCCTGGAACAGGATGTTTTCCGGCTTGATGTCTCGATGGACAACGTCGTGGCTGTGGGCATACGTCAGTGCCTCGGCCACTTCGCGGGTGATTCGGATCGCTTCGTCTACCGGTAGCGCACCCTCACGTCTGAGCCGGGCGCCCAGAGTCTCTCCGGGCACGTAGGGCATGACGTAATAGAGAATGCCGTCGGCTTCACCCGAGTCGTGCAGAGGAAGAATGTTGGGATGGGATAACCGCGCGGCGATCTGAATCTCGCGCAGGAACTGCTCGGCCTGCTCCCCCTGAGCCAGGTCACCGCGGAAGACTTTGACCGCGACGAGACGATCGTGGCGCAGGTCGCGCGCGAGATAGACAGTCGCCATCCCGCCGCGACCGATCTCCCGCTCGATGGCGTAACGGTCGGAAAGCAGTTCTGGTGGTTGGGAAACGACTTCGCTCAGGGGTCCCTCGCCTGCACGTCTCAGAGAACCATAGCCCTGCCGGTACGATTTCGGCCAGCAGAACAGAATTTAGCTGCCAAGAAACCTTACAAACGCATCACAGCCTAGAATGCCCCCAAGCCCGTCACCGCCTCGCCCAGGATGAGGGAATGCATGTCGTGAGTTCCCTCGTAAGTGTATACCGATTCGAGATTAGCGAGGTGTCGCATCGAGTGGTATTCGACCAGGATTCCATTGGCGCCCAGCAGCCGGCGCGCCTCCCGGGCGCATTCACATGCCATGTTGACGTTGTTGCGCTTGGCCAGCGAGACCTGCTGCGGAGTCACCGTTCCCGCATCCTTGAGCCGGCCCAACTGCAACGCCAGCAGCTGGGCCTTGGTGATTTCCGTCAGCATGTCCGCCAGTCGGACCTGTTGAATCTGGGTCTGACCGATGGGCCGGTCGAACATGACGCGCTGCCGGGCATAGCTCAGCGCTTCATCGAAGCAAGCCATCGCCGCACCCACCGCACCCCAGGCGATCCCGTAACGCGCCTGAGTCAGGCAGGACAACGGACTCTTGAGGCCACCCGACTTGGGGAGCAGGGCGTCCTTGGGAAGGTGGACGTCTTGCAGGCTCAGTTCGCTCGTGTCCGAGGCACGGAGCGAGAGTTTCCCCTTCTGATCTCGGGCGCTGAATCCTTTGGTATCGGTCGGGACGATGAACCCGCGAATGGACTTGGAATCCCGCAGGTCTCCAGTCTTGGCCCAGACTACCGCAACGGTGGCCTGCGATCCGTTGGTGATCCACATCTTGGCGCCGTTCAGCAGCCAACCGTCTTTGGTTTCCTTCGCGGTTGTGATCATCCCGGCGGGGTTGGACCCGAAGTCAGGCTCGGTGAGACCGAAGCAGCCGATGGCCTGGCCCTGAGCCAACGCGGGAAGCCAGCGTTTCTTCTGCGCATCGCTGCCGAAGGCGAAGATGGGATACATCACCAGCGCGCCCTGCACCGAGGCAAAGGACCGGATGCCGCTGTCGCCCCGCTCCAGCTCCTGCATGATGAGGCCGTAGGCGACGTTGTTGAGTCCGGCGCAGCCGAATTCTTCCGGCAGGTTCGCGCCGAGCAGACCGAGCTCAGCCATGCCGGGGATCAACTCCTTGGGGAATCGTCCAGCGATGTAGGCCTCGCCGATAACCGGCATGACCGCGCTGTCCACCCAGGAGCGAACGGTGTCCCGCACGGCGCGCTCCTCTTCGGATAGCGAGCCGTCTAGATGGTAGAAGTCGACGCCGGTGAAGCCGGTGGCCATGCCTGCCTCAGGAGGGAGCCGGGAGGGCTCAATAAAACTCGGTGGGAGGTCCGGCGGAAGCGGCTAAAGCCTTACAGCGCGAGGGTGGATGCCCAGCTCGTGCGCCCAGCGGCGGAATGCTTTGCCGTGGTCGACCGGTTGGCCGTTCTCGGCTTGCCACTGATGGATCATTTCGTGCAGCAAGGTTTGCTCCGCCTCCCGCCAACCATCCCGGCGGACGTGGCGGCGGCTCAGACTGATCTCCAGCGCAGCGCCGGTGCGCCGATCGAGCCGCACTTCGCCCAGCCGGCGCTTCATGCGACGGGAGATTCGAATCGGGATCGGACTGAGGGCGCCGGCGAAATGCTCCTGGTTGAGCCTCGCGTGCATCTCGGTGAAGTACACCGCCAGCGTCTGGTCTTCCGGTGCCGTGGCTTCCCTGCCCCGGGCCCGAGCGACGGGCGGGGCGTGATCCTCCACGGGGAAGGCGAGGAATTCCTGCCGCGCCGCGAGCCGTGCCTCCCGCCGCTGCCGCCGCGAGAGGAAGCGGACGATGGCGGAGAGCACTGAGTCCGGCGCGTGGGCATAGCCCTCGTGGATCCGAAGCTCACTTCCCGGATGCCATGACACCATAACCGCGCGGTTCCGATGGGTGACGACGCGGGGAACCGACGGCAGCCCCAGGGCCAGGAGCCTCTCGCGCAACGCCTCCGCCGTGGGAGGCGGGCGGTCAAACGCCAGACTGAGCTGCACGATTCCTCGCGAATGCGGAGATGGTTCCCTGACGAAACTGTGCAAGGGCGGGATCCCAGAGGTGATGCTCGATTTGGATCCGGGAGCCATCGATACGAATCAGGTTGAAGACCGAAGGCCGATGGCCTCGAGTGCGATCGGTCGGGGTGCTGGCGGTGCTCACGACAAGGGTGCCATCGATCTGGGTCGCCGCTTCTTCATGATCATGGCCCGAAAGGGCTAACTCCACTCCCAACCCGATCAAGCGCCTCTGGGCAGTACGCCACCGCGCCAGTCCCATCCGGCCAGAGATCTTTCCGCCGACGATGTTGTGGTGTACGACCGCGACCCGGATCGCGCCGGCGGGCGCCTCCGCATAGAGCTTCCGGACCCGATTCACTTCGCTCTCGGGCAGGTGGCCGATCGTGGTCATATCGTTGGGATTCCAGGTTAGCGACCCGAAGGCGATGCCGTGGCTGCTCAGCATCGCCGCAATTACCGCTCCCGGAACTTTCAAGACCGGGGTGAGGTCTTCTCCAAAGTACCGCCGGTACTTGGCATACTTGGGTCGCTGGCCAAAGATCCCGAAGGGACTGGTCCACCATTGGACGTCATGATTGCCCGGCATCACCAACAGCGGGGCGACCGGCTGTAACTCCCGCAGGAGCAGATGAGCCGCCATGAACTCACCATGGCGGGCTCGCTGGGTCAGGTCTCCCGAAACGACGATTGCGGATGGAGCGAGCTGCGTGAGATACGCCGGCAGCCGCTCGAGTTGCTCCAGATCCGCGTGCACGCCGAAGTGCAGGTCGGAGACGTGCACGAGGACGGTTTCCGTCACCAGATCACCCGAACCCGATAGGTCAGAGTGGCTTTCCCCGCCGCCGGTACCTGGATCCGGAACCTGGTCCGGGTGGAGGAGAGTTTCTCGGCCTTGACGCTGCTCGATACCACGGACCACTCCCCACCGCGAACCTCGACGACATCCACCGTGGCGGCCTTGTCCGCCGCGTTGGTCACGGTCACCCGGTAATCGGCGGTCGCGACGGTGCGCCAGGACCCGCCGGTGCTGTCCCGCTTCGTGGTGTAGTTGGTCTGCACCCGCTTGGCCTTGAGGTCGAACGCCTCACCGGCGCCGAGGCGGAGATCCTCGCCTGCCGGGGTATGGTCCATCGCCGCTTCGCCCACCAGCTGCAGGCGGCCGCCACTGTCCGGTTCGAAGAGTCGGGCCACGCCGCCGGGGAGCGGGCGGTCACCGAAGTCGGTCTTGCGCGGACGCTGAAGGGCGTAAGTGACCTGCACCGGAACGTCCTCTTCGTCACCGTATTGTGGCAAGCCGCCCCAGTACGGAATGTTTCCCGTGACCTCGTAACCTTTGGTGTACGACACGTTCGCCGGCTCGAACAACGCGGTCGAGCTGGTGATTCCGGGGAGCAGGGTCACTTTGCCTGGCAGGGTGTAGAGATGGAACTCGCCGACCTTTTGCTCGGACGCGTAGGCCAATTCCTCCCGCGCGGCCATCGGAGCGGCCATAGGCCTGCGCTTCGCGAACTGGTCGGTCGCCGCGGCCTGTGCGACACTTCCAGCGAGGAGCTGGACTTCGGCGTCGCGCATATTGAGCGTGCCGGATCCGATGACCGCCATGCCGGTTACCCGCGCGGTTCCACTTCCAAGGAGAACCTGGTAGCTCGCCTGCCACGAGGCGCCGCCGGTGAAGTAGCCGAGGGGAAGCGCCTTGCGAGACTGACTGCTCTTGAGGCCAAGGTTCACGACCGGGTCGACGACTACGAGTTCTTCGGGAAAGAGCGGGACGCCCGGCGGACTGAAGGCAACAGTGCCATCCGCCATGCGATAACGCTCGGGATCAACACCCAGCACGGTGGCGCTCACCGTGTCCTTGCCGCTTCGGAACAGCAGCTTCCGGCCGATCGAGCGGCGCAGAACGCTCTGATAATCGGTTCCACCGTCGTAATTCGCGGCGACAATCGTGATCAGGGAGTCGGTGGAGAAGATGGAGGATGGATCGACTTGTCCCAGCGCGACCTTCTGACTCGACTCTCCCTTGGGGATGTCCGCGGGTACCGAGCGGCGGACGAGGACGCGGCCGTCGTTGTAGATGGTGATGCTCTGGGCCGCCAACGGTGAACGGTGAACGGTGAACGGGAGAAGAACAAATCCGGCGACTAGAGCGCGGAACAACGAAGCGCCGAGCATCCGAAAACTCATCTCATTTCTCCTTAGCCTTGGGCCGTTCCGCAAACACTTCGAGCGCCACCCGCTGGACGATCCGCCGAGTCACGATGTAGGTGACGAGGATCGCGATGATGGCATAAATCCTGGCCAGCGGGAGCTCCGGCATGCGGAAGGCAACGTAGAGTCCGACCAGCAGAGTAGCGGCGAGGGAGATGCGGCTGGCGAGCCGGTTTGCACGGCGCAGGTTGTCCGCGCTGCACGCAGGACAGAGATCACCCCATTGAATGCCTGTGACCCGGTTGCCGCAGCGGGCGCAAGGGACCTCAGGCCACCCGCTTGGCGACAGCATCGCCGAACTCCTGGGTGGACGCGGTGCCGCCCAGATCCCGGGTGCGGACCTTGTCTTCGACGATGACCTTTTGGATGGATTCGCGGATTCGGGAGGCGGCTTTGATCTCTCCCAGGTGATCCAGCATCATCGCGGAGGCGAGCATCTGTGCTGCCGGGTTGGCGATCCCCTTCCCTGCGATGTCGGGCGCGCTGCCGTGCACCGCTTCGAAAATCGAGGCATGGGTCCCGATGTTGGCCCCCGGCGCCAGACCGAGGCCGCCCACCAGCCCCGATACTTCGTCGCTCAGGATATCGCCGAACATGTTCGTCGTAACCATCACGTCGAACTGTTCCGGCTTGAGGACCAGCTGCATGGCACAGTTGTCCACGATCATGTCGTTGGACTGGACCCGCCCTTCGTATTCCTTCTGAATCCGCTTGCCCACTTCGAGAAACAGGCCGCTCACCATCTTCAGGATGTTGGCCTTGTGAACGATGGTGACCTTCTTGCGGCTGTGGCGAAGGGCGTACTCGAAGGCGTAGCGGATGATCCGTTCGCAACCGGCCCGGGTCACGATCGCGGTAGACTCGCCGACGGCCCGCGCATCTCCACCAATCGCGATGAAGTGCTCGACCCCGACATAGAGTCCTTCGAGGTTCTCCCGGATCAACACGATATCCACGTTGGTAAACCGGCCGCCGGGAACGAAGGACCGCGCCGGGCGGATGTTGGCAAACAGCTCGAATTCCTTCCGCAGCGCCACGTTCACCGACCGGAAGCCGGTGCCGACCGGTGTAGTGAGTGGCCCCTTCAAGGCCAGCTTGCGGTGCCGGATGCTCTCGATCGTGGCATCGGGCAGCGGCGTACCGGTGGCATCCACCGCGGTCACGCCCGCCAGTTGTTCGTCCCACTCGAACGCGACCCCGGTGGCCCCGAGCACCTTCACCGTCTCGGCGGTGATCTCGGGCCCGATACCGTCACCGGGAATCAACGTCGCGTAATAGGTCACTGCGACAACTCCATCGGGAACACCGCGTCGATCGCGTTGGTGAGCGCCCGTTCCGGGGTCGTTCCGCTCGCATAGGTCACCGTCCGCCACAGGACCTTGCCAAGCCGTACATCGGTCAGCACCAGGGAGGCGTCGACTCGTAGTCCCACCGAATCCGGTGTGAAACTGATCGCGGCGGGGATGAACGCATACCGCCCGCCGGCCACGGCGAGCAGGGAGCGGAGCGAGCTCCGCAGCGGATCGGGCACGTCCTCCAGGTCGTGAGCCCGCATAATCCCCTGCCCCATGTGATCCGGGTCGGGCGCCACCCCAACTGCCCGGTGGGCGATACGACGCAGATCAGGGGGGAAGACCCACTTGGGCTCCGGAGCCAGCGACAGGATTCGCTGCTGGATGATCGAATCCCCCCACGCCACCGCCTTCGTGTGGTCATTGAACGGCGGCTGGGTCATCATCTCTTCGTCCCCGACCAGGATCGTTAGCGGGATGACCGCTACCACCTGCCCGGCGAGGGGTGCCGTGGCGAGCGCGGCGATCGGCTCCGGCTTCTCCTTCTTGGGAGTTGCCTCTTCCGTCTCGTTTCTACCGCCACAGGCCAGGCCGGCGGCGAGCAGCAAAAGGGCCAGGCGACCGCTGCGCATGGAATGCATTTGGTTGGAGGGGTTTGGCACGGGACAAAGCTAAGTGGGAACGGCGGGGGGAGTGAAGAGGCGTCAGGGATCAGGCGCTAGGGGTCAGGTGTCAGGGATTCGGAGTCGGAGCGGTAGGAGAAGGCAACAGCTTGCGAGCGGACCACTGACCCCTGATACCTGACACCTCTGGTCTACTCCAGCGACAACCCTCCATCCACCACCAGCGTCTGCCCCGTGATGTGCCGAGCCTCCTCGGAACAGAGAAAGGTGATGACATGGGCTACGTCCTCGGGTTCGGCGACCCGTCCCAGGACGGAGCTCTTCTGGGCTCGCTCGATGACCTCCTTGGGCAACATGCGCATCCGCTCGGTGCGAATGAATCCCGGCGCGATGGCGTTGACGTTCACGTTCGCGGGGCCCAGCTCGACGGCGGCAGCGCGGGTCAGGCCGAGGAGGGCGGCCTTGCTGGCGGCGTAGTTGCTCACCCCGAAGCCAGGCCGTTCCGCCTGGTGAGCGCTCACGCTGACGATCTTTCCGTAATGCTGCCCCCGGAAAATCGGCGCCACCGACCGGATGCAGTTGAAAGCGCCGGTAACGTTGGTCTCGAGCACTTCGCGCCAGGCATCCTCGGAGAGTCGCCAGAGCGCGCCATCGATCGCGATGCCCGCATTGTTGACCAGAAAATGCACCGTACCGAAGCGGGACTTTACGTCGCTGATGAAGCGATCGACCGCCGCACGGTCGCGCACGTCGCAGCGCGCCGCGTACACACTGCCGCCCATCGCGGTACATGCCGTTTCGGTGAGCAGCGCCTGTTCGGTGACGTCGCGGCCCGGAAGATCGACGAAACAAAAGCCCACGTGGCAACCGAGCCGGGCAAACTCCATCGCGATGCAGCGCCCCAGCCCGGTGGCTCCGCCCGTCACGACAGCCACCTTGCCGCGAAAGCCGGCCGGGATCGGCTGCAGCTGAGGCTGCTCCAGAAGTGTGGGCGAAGTCTCACGACCCTCGGCCTCCCACATGGGGCCCCGGCCGAAGCTTTCGAAGGAACTGGGCATAGGCGGGGCAAGGTACGGGTGGGATGGGGGGAGGGCAATGGGCGTGACGGTGACGGTGCGTAGGAATGGAAGCGGGGAGTAGGGAGTGGGTTGGAGGGTGTAGGGCGCGTCGCCAATCTCCTCTCTCCGCCCCACATCCTACACCCTACTCCCTACTCCCTGTCTCCTCTTACATTGGCTCCATGCGAACAATCATCTGGCTCCTGATCGCTGCAGTTGGGGCTGTCTCCTGGGGCGTGCTCGCGCTGCATCGGGGCGAAACCATCAGTGCCGCGTGGCTGGTGCTGGCCGCGGTTGGCACCTACCTCGTTGGCTACCGGTTCTACAGCCGGTTCCTCGCTGAAAAGGTCTTCGAGCTCGACGACCGCCGGGCCACTCCGGCCGAGCGGCTCGACAACGGGCGGGACTACTGCCCGACATCGCGCTGGGTGCTCTTCGGCCACCACTTCGCGGCGATCGCCGGCGCGGGTCCGCTGGTGGGGCCGGTGCTGGCCGCGCAGTTCGGCTATCTCCCCGGCACCATCTGGATCGTGTTCGGCGTCGTGCTGGCCGGCGCGGTTCAGGATTTCGTAATCCTGTTCGGCTCCATGCGCCGCGACGGGAAATCGCTGGGCCAGATGGCGAAGGAAGAAATCGGACCGGTGACCGGTATAGCGGCGATGATCGCGGTGCTTTCCATCATGATCATCCTCCTCGCCGTGCTGGCGCTCATCGTGGTAAACGCGCTCAAGGGAAGCCCCTGGGGCGTCTTTACCATCGCGTGCACGATTCCGATCGCGGTCCTGATGGGATTCTGGATGAAGGTGTGGCGTCCGGGACGAACGATGGAGGCAACGGCCATCGGCATCGTGTTGCTCTTCGCGGCGTTGCTGGGCGGGCGTTATGTCGCAGAGAACCCTTCGCTCGCTCCGTGGTTTACCTACTCCGGCCCGGCGCTGGCTTACGCGGTGATCGGCTACGGATTCCTGGCGAGCGTGCTGCCGGTCTGGATGCTGCTCCTGCCGCGGGATTATCTCTCGACCTTCATGAAGATCGGGGTGATCCTCCTCATGGCGGCGGGGATCCTGCTCGTGCTCCCGCCACTCAAGCTCCCGGCACTCACTCGCTTCATCGATGGTACCGGACCAGTCTTCGCCGGAAAGCTCTTTCCCTTCGCGTTCATCACCATCGCCTGCGGTGCGATCAGCGGGTTCCACGCGCTGGTCTCCAGCGGGACCACACCCAAGATGCTCCGCCGGGAGGGGGATGCGCGGCTCATCGGATACGGCGGCATGCTGATGGAGTCGTTCGTCGCGGTCATGGCGATGGCGGCCGCCGCAGTCCTCGATCCGGGTATCTACTTCGCCATCAATGCTCCGCTGGCGACCCTGGGAGGAACGCCCGAGTCGGCCGCCGAGGTCATTCGAACCTGGGGATTCACGGTCACCCCGGAGCAGATCACCGGCCTCGCCGCATCCGTCGGCGAAGCCACCCTGCTGGGACGGGTCGGTGGTGCTCCCTCACTCGCTGTCGGCATGGCCCAGATCTTCAGCCATGCCTTTGGCCAGGGGCTGATCGCACTGTGGTACCACTTCGCGATCATGTTCGAGGCGCTCTTCATTCTCACCGTGCTGGATGCGGGGAGCCGGGTCGGCCGCTTCATGTTGCAGGAGCTGGCCGGCCACGTCTGGGCGCCCCTCGGCCGCACCTCCTGGTATCCGAGCAACATCTTCGCTTCAGCACTGGTGGTAGGAGGCTGGGGTTACTTCCTGGTGCAGGGCGTCCTCGATCCGCTGGGAGGGATCAATTCGCTCTGGCCCCTGTTCGGCATCAGCAATCAGTTGCTGGCGGCGGTGGCCCTCTGTGTTGGCACCACGCTGATCATCAAACGCGGCAAGGCCCGCTATGCGTGGGTTACCATCGTTCCGCTGATGTGGCTCCTCGCCGTCACACTGACGGCGGGCTGGCAGAAGATCTTCTCTCCCGATCCCCGGTTGGGATTCCTGTCCCACGCAGCTACCCTCCTGACCCAGGTTGCGGCAGGGTCGCTCGAGGCTACGCGGGGGGCTCGTCTCATCTTCAACGACCGGCTCGACGCGCTGTTGGTGGTCATCTTCGTCACCGTCGTGCTGTTGGTCGTACTGTCCTCCGCCTGGGAGTGGCTGCAGATCCTCAGGAAACGGAAACCCGCCGTGCTGCGGGAATCTCCCTTCGTGGAGACGGCCTATGCCAACTAAAGCCGCGATGAGGCGGTTCGCGCGGGCTGTTCGACGGATCCTGGGCATGCCGGATTACGAGGAATACCTGCTGCACCTCAAACGCTGCCACTCGTCCGACCCGCTTCCATCGGAGCGCGAATTCTTCGAGTCGTACCTGCGGTCCCGCTACGGCTGCACCCCTTCACGCTGCTGCTGAACACTCCAGCTTCGAGCCTGCCATGAAACGGCTGCTGAATTATTTCCTGAACGGTCTCATTCTTTCCGCGCCGGTGGCACTCACCCTCTACGTGTGCTGGCGCTTCTTCCGGGCGATCGATGGATGGCTCAAGCTTCCGATACCCGGCGCGGGCTTCCTGCTGACCGTGGCGCTGATCACGCTGGTCGGGTTCATCGCCTCGAACTTCCTTGCGCAGCGGGCCCTTGCGTTGATCGAGCATCTGCTCAACCAGGTCCCCGGAGTTCGGCTGCTCTACACCGGCATCAAGGATGTGCTCGGCGCTTTCGTGGGTGAGAAGAAGCGATTCAATCAGCCGGTCCTGATAACCCTGGATCGAGAGGCGGGGGTCAAGGCGATGGGCTTTCTCACCCAGGAATCACTGGACGAGCTCGGCATCCGCGATCACGTGAGCGTGTACCTGCCCCAATCCTACAACTTCGCCGGACAGACACTCGTGTTGCCGAGCGACCGGATCACCCGGATCGACGCGCCGAGCTCGCGAGTGATGGCGTTTGTGGTATCGGGGGGAGTTGCGGAAATTGAAAATTGAAGATTGCAAATTGAAAATTGAGCAGGGTGGTATGAGCGGCTTTCAATTTGCAATTGTCAATTTGCAATTCTCTCAAGCCACCCGGTCAGCCACAGGCCTGTCCGACTGATCACCATCGAGCTGTCGTTCCCCAGAAAATCCAGATCGGCGTGACCCAGGCTCGGATCCGCGTAGGTGCCGCGGGTTCGCGCCGAGTCGCGCGCGGCGAGCAGAGCGGCTACTGCATGGCGGGTCCC
>DATBGE010000116.1:0-4011 GCA_036558125.1 Gemmatimonadales bacterium
CGCCGAGGGCGCGCTCACCCGGGAAGATCGGGTCTTCGTTCTCTCCGACAGTGGCCGCGCGGCCTTCGGCGAGTTGGGAATCGACGTCGGTGCGTTGAGCCGCCAACGTCGCGGCCTTGCCCGCGCCTGTCTCGACTGGAGCGAGCGTCGTTACCACCTCGCCGGATCACTCGGCGTCGCCCTCGCAGCACGGCTGTTCGAGCTGAAGTGGATCGAGCGCACTCCCACGCCTCGGGCGCTCCGCCTCACCAACGCCGGCCGGCGCGCGATCAAGACACGGTTCGGAGTGACGTTGTTTTAGGCACGCCAGACGTGACAGCGTACATCTGTCATTCCGAGCGAAGCGAGAGCCTGCCCCGAGGACAGCGAGGGGAATCCCATGCCTCGGACGCCTTATAAAGGAGACATCGAGATTCCTCGCTTCGCTCGGAATGACACTCAAGTACCCGAACTACAATAGGCAATGAACTCTCTTGGCCTGTACCTCACCTCAGTCCTCATCTGGGGATCCACCTGGTGGGTCATCACCTTCCAGTTCGGCCCCGTCCCGCCGGCGATCTCGGTGTGTTACCGGTTCGCACTGGCCAGCCTGGTCTTGTTCGCCTGGTGCCGGGCTCGAGGGCTGAGGCTCGACTTCTCGGCGAACGAGCATCTCTGGATGGCACTCCAGGGAGTGCTGCTCTTCGGGGTGAATTACGTGTGCGTGTACCTGGCGGAAGTACAGATCACCTCGGCACTCGTGGCGGTGGTGTTCTCCCTGGTGGTGTTCCTCAACATTGCGGGGACCCGGGTCTTCTTCGGCACCCCGTTCCGATCGTCCACTGTCCTGGGGGCAGTGCTCGGGGTGAGCGGAGTGGTGCTGGTGTTTCTCCCCGAGCTGCGTGACAACACCGCGAAGGGCGACGCCAAGCTCGGCCTGATTCTCGCCTTGGCCGGTGCTGTGACCGCCTCAGCGGGGAACCTCGTCGCATCGCGCAACCACCGCCGTGGTCTTCCGGTGGTACAGATGAACACCTTCGGCATGCTCTACGGGGCCGCGTTCGTGGCCCTTTACGCCGTGGTTGCCGGACAGCCCTTCCGGATTGACTGGTCAGTGCACTACCTGATGTCCCTGGCCTACCTCACGCTGCTCGGCTCCGTCGTGGCGTTCAGCGCTTTTCTCACTCTACTGGGCCGGATTGGTGCCGATCGCGCGGGGTACGTGACTGTGGCGATTCCGGTGGTCGCCCTCCTTCTCTCGGGATTGTTCGAGGGCCTGCATTGGAACGCGCTCCTGGTACTGGGCGTGCTGCTTTGTCTGGCGGGGAATGTCTCGGTGCTGGGTTTAAAGCGGGATCCTGTTTCGCGGCCTGGGAATGTCGCTGGGCGAATCGGCGAGGAAACTGAGGGATAGCAAGAGCGATAGCGGGAACCTGCGGGGGGTCACGGCCCTCCGACATACACATCCATCAGCAGCTCGCGCATCCGGTCGCGGGCACGCTTGACTCGCATCCGAAGCGCGGACTCGCCCACGCCTGTCAGCGTAGCCATCTCTTCGTAGCTCAATCCCTCCACGTGTCTGAGCAGGAAAGCCTCCCGTTGATTCGGTTGTAGCGCCCCCAGTGCCCGCCCGATTTCCTCACGCCACGCCATCGCTTCCGCCGGCTGACTGTGATCCGCGAGGTCCGGGGCGGGGTGATGGACAAACGCGGCGGTCAGCCTCCGCCGCCGAGTCCGCGCGGTCCGGCACCGGTTGACCAGGATCTGGAACAGCCAGGCGGCGAACCGTTCGGGCTGTTCGCACTGCGCCAGTGAACGGAATGCGCGGACGAACGCGTCCTGCAGCGCCTCTTCAGCGTCGTGGCGATCGCCCAGCATATGAAACGCATAGCGTCCCAAGTCGCTACGATATCGCGCCATCAAGGTCGAATAAGCCGCCAGGTCCCCATCCAAAGCTCGTGAGACCAGGTTCGCATCGCTTTCGCTCACCGAGTAAAGACCTCTAGTCACTCGGTTTCGTCACACCGATGCAAAACGAGTAGGCGGAATGTGACGCGCCGGCCTCGGCGCGAGCCTATCTCAGCATGACCTCCTTACGCTTCTCCGCTTCTGTGTTCACCCTGATCGGCGTGATCGCCTGTCAGGACAGCGCCGGCCCCAAGACGGATCTGAGCGACGTTGCGGTGGTCGCCGGCGACGCACAAACCGGGATCCCCGGCACTCCGTTGCCGAACCCGATCACCTTCGCCGTGTCGGGCCCAGACCAAACGCCATCGCCAGGCGTTGCAGTACGCTTCGTCGTTACCGCCGGGGCCGGGACCGTGCCCAGCTCCACCGCCGTGACGGACGCTCGGGGCGAAGTGAGTACGACCTGGACGCTCGGCTCGGGCGCCGGCGACCAGATTCTCGAGGCTCGGGTGACAGGCCTCAGGCCCGCCCGTGCCACGGCGAGCACAATTGAATGTGCCGAGTGTCCACCGCCCTCCCCGCCGATTTTCGATGTGATTGCCCTGCTGAACCTGAGTACGTACGACCACTCGGGTCAGGTGGTTCATCCTGACGTCGCGCTGGCGGGAGCGTTTGGGGGCTTTTCGTTCTGGCTGGGCATCACACCCTATCCCAATGGCAACGCCGGCTTCGAGAATCCATCGATCTTCCAGAGCGCCAACGGGCTCGGGTGGAGCGTACCGGTCGGCGCGACGAATCCGATCGAACTTCCGACCTCCGGCTATCTCTCGGACCCGGATATCGTCTTCGACCCGGAGGCGGTTCAGCTGTGGCTGTACTATCGCCAGGTGATAGGGGGGCGGAACGTCGTCCACCTGCGCCGGAGCGACGACGGCATTCACTGGAGCTCGCCGTCGCAGGTCGTCTCCACGCCGAGCCACGAGATCGTGTCACCGACGGTGGTGCACGGAGCCCCGCACGCCGCCTGGGCCATGTGGTCGATCAACAGCGGGCCGGCGGGCTGCACCGCCTCCCGGACCGTGGTAGAGCGGCGCACATCGGTGGATGGCGAGCACTGGAGCGCGCCCCTCGTCACCGACCTCGCTCAGCCGGGTCAGCTCGTCTGGCACATCGATGTGCAGTGGATCCCGGCTCGCCACGAGTACTGGGCGCTCTACAACACCTACCCCGCAGGCGGCACCTGCGTCACGGATGCTCTTTACCTGGCCCGCAGCGTCGATGGGATGCGATGGACGACGTATCCCTCGCCACTCTTGAGCCGAGGCGCCACAGACGAATTCCGGGATATCGTCTATCGGTCGACCTTCGCAGTCGATCCCACGGCCGACGCCGTCCAGTTCTGGTTCTCGGGGGCGAGCTACAACGGGGGCGGATACACCTGGCGTGCGGCCACAGAGTTCCGTCGGGTGACAGATGTCCTGACCCAGGTCCAGCAACCGCGAAATGTGAAAGAGATCGTTCCGAGAGGCATCGACCTCCCGCCGCCGGAGCCGGCGGACATGCCTGCCGAACATTGAGCGGGACATCTGCGGCCGCTATCCGCCCAGCCTTCCCTGAGATCTTGGGGTTCTGGGCGGAGTCATCTCTCCCTTTTTTTCAAATCAGCAGATATCAGCGGAACGCCAAATGCCCTGTTGCGAACCCGATTATGAGGAGGATGAAGCCCCCGATCCTCCAGTACCAGTCTGATCGTCGAGCGCGTCGTCGTCCCTCGGGGCATAAAGCCCACGATTAGTCCAATGACCACATACGCCACCCAGAGCCACGAATACCAGCTCATTATCGGGAAACCCTATGTGTTAAGCGGCGTCTCCTCCCCCATCCACCGCTCCGCATCCCTACTCCCTACTCCCTACCACCTACTACCTATTCCCCGTTCCCCCATTCTCCGGTTCTTCCGTTCTCCCATCACTTCTTCATCCTCCCCCTCAACTCCTCAAACCAGTTCTGGCTCACCACCAGCAGTCCCGACTCGCCCGCCGCCGTCTCACGCAGCATCAGGAACCGTTTGTCGTCCGGCGCAATGGAGTAGAGAGTGACCGGCCCCGCCGGCGTAAAGGGACT
>DATBGE010000117.1:0-6176 GCA_036558125.1 Gemmatimonadales bacterium
CCGCTGGCGGTGCCGGAAGGAGGAGAGCGTACCACCATCGTCGCCGATATGCGAGCCATTGTCTCCGATCTGGTGCAATTCCGGGAATTGTTGGTTGAGCTCACCCTCCGCGACATCCGGATCCGGTACAAACAGGCGGCGATGGGCGTCTTCTGGGCGATCCTGACCCCTCTGGTGTTGCTGCTCTCTGGATGGATTCTCCGCCTGGCTTTTGGTCGTCTCAGCGGGGAAGCTCCCAATGACATGGCGATGGCGGGCTTGGCCGTCAAGTCGCTCGGCTGGGCCTTCTTTGTCGGCGCGCTCGCCTTCGGGACCGCGAGCATCACCGCAAACCTGGCTCTGGTGACCAAGACCTACTTCCCCCGCGAGATTCTCCCGCTGGCATCGGTGCTTACCCAGCTCGTGGATGCCGGCATCGGCACTCTGGCTCTCGTGCTGGCGCTGCCATTCTTTAACGTTCACCTCTCCACTGCTTTTCTGTGGGTCATTCCGCTGGTCTGCATGCTGATCATGATGACGACCGGCGCCGTGCTGCTGGGCAGTTGCGCCAACGTGTTCTTCCGCGATGCGCGACACCTGGTACAACTGGTACTGTCGTTCGGAATCTTCTTCACTCCGGTGTTCTTCGATCACGATGCCTTCGGACCGGTGGGTGCGAGGATCGCGATGCTCAACCCACTGGCCCCGGTCCTCGAGGGGTTGCGGCTCGCCGTGGTCCACGGACATAACCTGCTTCAGCCCCTCACCTCGGCCCACGGCGACTACCTGGTCTGGGCGCCCTGGTACCTGGGATACGCCGCGATCTGGGCCGTCGTTCTGCTGGGAGCAAGTGCCGTGATCTTTCACCGCTCCGAGTTCGTCTTCGCCGAGTACGTGTGAGGCCGCGCTCGGTCGGGCGAGTCGAGTTTGAATCGGTCTGGAAGAAGTTTCGCACCGGCGAGTTGCACAATCGCTTGCGCGACTTCATCCCCGCCATGGTGTCCCGGGCCTTCCGCAGCCCACCCGCCGACGATGCGCTGGCGGGCGGAGAGTTCTGGGCGGTTCGGGACGTCAGTTTTTCGCTGGGCCCGGGTGATGCGCTGGGGATCATCGGGCCCAACGGCGCCGGAAAATCCACGGTCCTGAAACTGCTCACCCGGATCCTGCGCCCGACGTACGGCCGGTGTCACACCCAGGGACGAGTCGGGGTACTGATCGAGGTAGCCGCCGGGTTCCATCCCGATCTGACCGGCCGGGAGAACATCTTCCTCCAGGGCGCCATCATGGGAATGCCGCGGCAGGAGATCCTCCGGAAGTTCGACGAAATCGTCGCTTTCTCCGGCGTCGAGTGGTTCCTCGATACTCCCGTGAAGCGTTATTCCAGCGGCATGCACACCAGGCTCGGCTTCGCGATCGCCGCTCACCTCGATCCCGATGTCTTGATCATCGACGAGGCGCTGGCCGTGGGCGACGCGGCCTTTCAGCGCAAGGCGTTCGATCGGATCTCCGAGCTGGCGCGAAGCAACATTCCGGTGGTCGTGGTTTCCCACCAGCTCGAAACTATCGCGCGCCTTTGCACCGAGGCAATCCTCCTGTCCCAGGGCGCGGTGGTAGCGCGAGGCACTCCCCAGGAGTGTATCGCCGCATACCTCGCTGCGGACCAGACCGCCTCCCGGGGACTCGCCCCCACCGCGGTAGTCATCGAAGCGGTCGCGATCGAGCCGGCGGCGGCGGTTCCGTCAGGGGACTGGGTTACCCTGTCTCTGCATTGCGCAGTCACCGGTCCCGGCCCGTCAGCCTCGGAAAGCGTCGGAGTCCGGGTCAGATCGGCTCAGAGTGGAGAACCGGTTTTCGAAACCACCGCCCTGTCTTTGGGCCATGACCTGCCTCAAGCCGGTCGTTTCGTGGTGAGCATCGATCTGCAGCTGAATCTACCGCCCGGGATCTACCCGCTGGAGAGCTTCGTGTGGAATCGAATGGCCGGGCGTGAGCTGGGGGGAGGCCCGGGCGCTTCGGTGCGCGTTGAAGGCGGCCAGGAATTCGAGGGTTCGGTGCAGATGAATGCCAGGGCACGCCTGCTTACGAATGCTACAGAGTGATGTCGAGCCCTAAATCCCCTCACCCCGAATGGGTCGCTTACGAGCCGGCTCTGGTGCCCTCGCTCACCCGCATGGCTGCGGAAGGCATCGACGTACTGGAAGAGTGGTTTCGTTGGGGCGAGGAGTGGAGCATGTTGCTCCGCGTATATGGCAAACTGGGAGCGAGCAGCCGGGTACTGGAGATCGGCTGCGGCCAGGGCCGGGTGGCGTTCGCGCTGCGCTACATCAACAAGGGTGGGACGTACATCGGATTCGACATTGACCGGGGAAAGATCGGGTTCCTCGAAGGGACCTTTCACGCGGCCCATCCGAACTATGAATTTGTCTGGGCCGATGTCCGCAACAGTTTCTACAATCCCGCGGGCAAACTGGGAGCGGCCGAGTATCGCTTTCCGGCGTCCGACCGGTCCCAGGATCTGGTCTTCGCGGCTTCGGTTTTCACCCACATGATACCGGAGAACACCGCGCACTATTTCCGCGAATCGGCCCGCGTCCTGGCGCCGGGTGGGCGTTGCGTGTTCAGTTTTTTCCTGCTGGACAACTACGTCGCCTCGCGGCCACGCCGCACCGGCTTCGACAATCCCCGCTTCGAGTTCAACCATTCCTACGGCGGCTTTGGTCCCGATTTCGCGACCGTCGAGCCGAAGGATCCCGAGCGGATGACTGCGTATCGCACAGCGCTGATTGAACGTCTTGCCCGAGATGCCGCTCTGCGCCTGGTTCAGGAGCCGTTGCCCGGCTACTGGTCGGGCGCATTCGATGCATGGATCGGAGCGCAGGACCTCGTCATACTCGAACGAAGCTAGAGTCGCACCTCAGGATGCCTACCGCCGTGCTCGATCTCGACGCCGAGCGGCTTCCCGGCGAGATAGCCCTGCCCGCAAGGTATGGCCACGCGCTTGTGCTTTTTCGCTGGAAGGGCAAGCCGGTCGGCCAGGTCACGCTGACGGCTCGAGAAGGCAGGATCTCGGGAGCCAGGATTCGCGAGGCGCTGGCTGACCGATCGGGACCCATCCTCCACCAGTGGCTACACGACTACCTCGATCGCAATTCGCGCTCTGGCCTGCCACTTCTTCCCGCGACGGTAGCGGTTTGCACCCGCGATCGGCCTGGCGATCTGAGCAACTGCCTATTCGCGCTTTCCAGGTTGCGGGATCAGGGTCAGGAGGTCCTCGTCGTGGACAGCGCGTCTCGGAGCGATCAGACGCAGCAGGTCGTGGCTCAATTTCCCGGGGTGCGGTACCTGAGGGAGGAACGGCCGGGACTCGATATCGCCCGCAACCGGGCACTGCGCGAGGCGCGGCATTCGATCGTCGCGTTCACCGATGACGATGCGGAACCGGACCCCGATTGGCTGTACCACCTCACTCAAGGCTTCGACGACCGCCGGGTACTCGCGGTGACCGGCCTGACGATGCCACTCGAGCTGGAGACGCCGGCCCAGGAGTGGTTCGAACGGACCAACGGGTTTGGCCGCGGCTTCACCCGCACCGTGTATCACGGAACCAGTCACAATCCATTTCTGGTTGCCCGCATTGGGGCCGGAGTGAACATGGCTCTTCGGCGGGAGACCCTGGACGTGGTTGGCCCCTTCGATGAAGCGCTCGACGCCGGTACGCCCACCCGATCGGGTGGCGATCACGACATGTTCACCCGGATCCTGCTGGCCGGGTATTCGATCGTGTACCAGCCGGCGGCGCTGAACCGGCACCGGCACCGTCGCGACTGGCACGGCCTGCGCGATACGATCTACGGCTACGGAGTCGGGGTCTACTCGCACCTGACGGGACACCTGCTTCGGAACCGTGAGCCGCGGGCCGTGTTGCTCCCGTTGGGGTGGTTGCGGGAACAGATCCCGACGCTGTTCCGGGCACTGCTGCGACGGCCCGGCCACGTGCCGCTCGATCTGGTGCTCGCCGAGTTGCGGGGCTGCGCCGCTGGTCCGGGAGCTTATCTCGCCTCTCGGCGCGCGCTGGCCCGGCGGGACGGGGAGGTGGGATGACTCCACACGACCCTCGTCCCGAGATCAGCGTCATCATTCCCACCCACAATCGACCTGCATCACTGCTTCGCCTGCTTCACGCGTTGCAGGACGGTTCCTTCCCCCCGACCAGGTTCGAGGTAGTGGTGATCGCGGATGGCTGTACCGATGACACCGCGGCCGTGGTGCGTACAGTCCCGTGGCGATTCTCGCTGCAGGTGGTGGAACAGAATCCCGGTCGCGGCGCCGGGCCCGCGCGCAACCTGGGCGCGAGCCATGCAAGCGGCGATCTCCTGGTATTCCTCGACGACGACATCCAGCCGTTGCCTGCTCTGCTCGCCGAGCATCTTCGGGCTCACGCGGAGGCTGGCGTGCCGGCCCTGGTGATCGGTCCCCCGCTTCCGGTTCGTACTCCCGATTCGAATCTCGATACCATCGGCGCCTGGGCCTGGTGGGAGGGTCAGCTCGCGAGCATGGCGAGGCCGGGGCACCGCTTCAGCTTCACTGAGGTATTCAGCGGGGACCTCTCGATTCCCGCAGACCTGTTTCGTTCCTTCGGCGGGTTCGACGTCAATTTCCCATGTCGGGAAGATTCCGAGCTGGGGATTCGACTAATCAGGCAGGGAGTCCGGGTACTGTTCGCGCCTGGCGCCGGCGGCTTGCATCACGAGCTGCGGGACTACCGTCGTCTGATCCGTCGCAAACGGGCCGAGGGAGAGGCGGATGTGCGGCTGGCGCGCCTGCATCCCGAAGTCTGGCCCGAGCTGCGCATTTCGTGGCCCGAGGCTGCGATCTGGAATCCCCTGGGAATGCTTCGCCGCGCCGCGCTCGCGGCGCCGTGGATCGCCCACCTGATGGTTCGCGGGCTCGGTGCCACGCTCCCCCTGCTCGAGGGGCTTCACCTGCGGGGCACGTGGCGGAAGGCTCAGGCGGGCGTGATGTACGGCTGGTACTGGATCGGCGTCCACGACGGGGTAGGGAGCAGGCGGGGACTCCGGAGGCTCGAAGCGCGGAGCGAGTCGCCCATTCTGCCGCAGGCCGATCTCTTCGAAATCGATCTGGCGCAGGGTCTGGACGAGGCGGAGCAACTGATCGAGCAGAGCAAACCCGGAGCGATCCACGTGAAGTTTGGTCCCCTCGAAGTCGGGATCCTGGGTGCCAAGCCAGGTGCCGAGCGCTTCCGAGGCGAGCATCTGCGCCTGGCCCTCGCCGAAGAATTGCCTCAGGCGCTGCTCGCGGTCATGACGACGAGTGTGGCGGCGGGCATCCCCGGAGTGCCAAGCCTGGCGAACGCCGCCCCGAACCCTCTGCGGCCTGAGGTGTCGGTGATCATCGCGGCCCACAATGCCGCGGGGACCATCCGCGAGACTCTCGAATCGCTCTCGGCGCAAACCCACGGCGCATGGGAAGCGATCGTCGTCGATGACGGCTCCGATGATGCCACTCCCACCATTGTGCAGGACTATGCCGCGCACGACCGGCGAATTCGGCTCTTGCGCCAGCAGCAGTACGGTCCGGGTCCCGCGCGCAACCGGGGCATGGCCGCGGCCCGCCATCATTGGCTTCTCTTTCTCGATGCCGATGACTGGCTGCTGCCGAAGGCCCTCGAACTGCTGGGCGATGCGACGTTATCGGGTACGGTTGACGCCGTGCATGGGGGATGGGCCCGGGTGGCGCGCGACGGCCGGGTGATGGAAACCGAGTTCGCGCCTCCCACGACCGATCTGTTCCTTCGTTTCGCCGAGCTCTGTGCCTTCCCCATCAATGTGTGCCTCTTTCGCCGGGAGCTGACGGCAAAGGCCGGTGGCTTCGATCCGGCCCTGCGAACCTGCGAGGATTGGGACTTCTGGCAGCGCATTGCGCGGACCGGCGCTCGCTTCGGACGAGTATCGGAGAAAGTCGCCCACTATCGGATCCAGCTCCGATCGGGGGCGACCTCGACCGCTCGCCTGCTCCCCAATGGACTGACCGTCATTACCCGGGGGCACGGGAGCGATCCGAGGGAGCCGGGCACACCGCATTCCAAGGGCGCGCCAATCGAACGAGTGGCCGGTGCCCGGCTCCGCTTCGGTGCGTGGGTCGCGGGCATGCTGATCGGCCGGGGTGAGCCGTGGGGA
>DATBGE010000118.1:0-2503 GCA_036558125.1 Gemmatimonadales bacterium
GCCAGGTTCGCCCCGGCGACCGCGCCGAACCACTCGTCGGTACCGACCTGATGGCGTGCGACTTCGGTGACCGCGTCCCTGATCTCGTTGTGGTCGTGGATGGCGTCGAGGGTTTCTCCCTCCACCCCGGCCGCCCGGTGCGCCGCCAGGCCTACCTGCAGCAACGCGGGATAGAAGATCGCCTCCTCGGCCGCTGCGTGCAGTTCGAGGAACGAAGCCAGCCGGTCCCAGATCGCAGACAGCACCCCGGTATCCGCCCGGTCGATCTGCTCCAGGATCGCGAACAGCCGCCGCTGCTCACGATGGTCGTCAAGGATCAGTTCGGTGATGTCCACTGTCCCTCCCGGCGACGTGTCCTCCTGGCATGCCCACCGGAAGCCGACGATAACGCACCAGGGTTGACGGACGGTATGGTCACTGCCATGCCGGAGCGCACTTCCGATCCGCAAGTCATCCCCTACCTCTTGTACGCAGATGCCGGCGCGGCGATGGACTGGCTGATCAAGACCTTCGCTTTCACCGAGCGAGTGCGCGACAAGCGCAGCGACGGGACCGTCAGGCACGGGGAACTGCTGCTCGATGGCGGCGGCGTCATCATGCTCGGCTCCCCGGGGCCCGGATTCCGCGGACCCGGCCAGCTCGGTGAGGTAACCCAGGTGCAGTGCATTACGGTGGCCGACGTGCCCGCCCACCGCGATCGCGCGCAGGCCGCCGGCGCGACCGTATCCGAGATCAGCATCCGGGCCGGCCAGGCCCGCACCTACACCGTCGATGACCTCGAAGGCCACCGCTGGTACTTCGGCGAGCCCCTCTAGGACTCGGGCTGGCCGTGACGTGCCATCACATGCAAGATGGCTTGGAGGTAATCGGCTGGGTTGGCGCCGAGCTCGAAGGCGATGGAGACGTGTCCGGCCGCACCAGGGACAACCAGTTGCTCGAAATGGCCGTAGCCGATGATCAGGTAGCGTAGCCCGCCGCAGTCGATGTTGCCGCGTTGGGTGGCCAGGGTCAGCAGGGTGGGGTTGACCAGGAGCTCCTCGTACAGGTCACTGTCACTGCTCGAGGCGTCGTGCAGACCAGGCCGAGCTCGCATGCGCACCTGCTGACCGCGGGCGACCGCGACGTAGCGAATATCCGGCGAGATCGCGAAAACATCCTCATGCAGATCACTCATCGATCGTCCGTCCCTCGATGGTCGGCCCGGACAGCGGCGTTGCCACTCCCTGCGTCGGCACTGGTTGCTCCCAGACCGCAGCTGCATTGTAGATAACCAGTCGGGACCCTTGGCCAGGCGCACTAGGCCTGCACGTTGAGCTGGTCGATGGGGTCGGTTGGCATGTTCATGGCTTCCAGCAGCGCCCGCAATTCGTCTCTTTCCTCAGGAGTGACAGGCGCCTTGTGCGCCGCGAGCGAAGCGGCCAACTCGATCGTCAACTCGCCATATTCGCCCCCGCCACGCATGCGCCTGATACTCCAGAGCGTGCTCTCTGATACTCGATCCGCGAATCGTTCGGGAAGGGTTTCAGCCCGCTCGATGACTTCGGCTTCGGTCATGATGTCTCTTTCGGAGGATTGCGTATGACGCCGGGGCTGCCCTCTTCGGGCCAGGCGGTCCATATCTCTCCACTGCGCAGAACGATAACCGAGACTTCTACGCTGTGACGGATGCCGCTGCAAACCCACCGGTCATTCCAGTGCTGAAGTTCAGGAGTGGAGTCCGGTCGGCGAGCTACGTCGACAACAGTGTCCACGATCCTTTCATCGTCCCAGCTCGCCGGAAACTCGGTCTTGCCGGGCTTTCCGACTCCGTGCCGATGACCGCCGCCGTTACCGACGAGATCGCCGTCGAGAATGTGCGTGGTCCTCTCCGGGCTCACGCCGATCTCCTCAACGGCCGGCCGGTCCGCGGTATCCACCGAATCCCAGCCCGAACGATCCGTCCGCGGGTCGCCAGCCTCAGGCGGCTTACCGTCCGCCACGCGGAGCGCCTCGTAATATTCCTCGTGACTACGCCACTCAGCCGGATCCGGCCGTACGGCAGGAACGTCACCACCCGGAAGCTCTGGCCGGGCGAAATCGTCATCAGGCCGGTCTAAGGCCATCAGCCCCTCCGGCACGTTGCGTATCAGACTTATTGCAATGTGTTGATACTACGGGCGGCCGAGCGCCCCGCGGCACCCTCGCAACCACAGGTTCCCGAGCCGTAATATCCGTCCGCCGGAGAACCCATCCAGAGCCCGGGACCAAGGTCCCGAAACCTGATGACACATATCACTACACCCGCCCCCGGCCAGCGGAAACGCTCAGCGCATCGAATCGCTGCCAGCCTGGAGGCTCTGGTGCAAACCCTAGCTCTGGCGGGACACGCTCCCGCCGCTATCGACCTGAACCAGCCTGGTTCCTACCTGAATTGGAACGTCTTCACCATCTCGGTGGCGAACCTCGTTCTCATCGCGGTCATGGTCGTCATCTTCGGTGCCGCGCTGCTGCTGCCGTTCCCCGG
>DATBGE010000119.1:0-10637 GCA_036558125.1 Gemmatimonadales bacterium
AGCTGGGGCAGGACTGGGCTGCCCTGCGTGCCCGGATGCAGGCGGCGGGGTTCACCGGCATCAAGTTCATCGCTCCGTCGCTGGTCAACTCCAACCCGACCGTGAGCTACGCCAACGCCGTCATGGCGGTGCCAGGCAATCCTGCACTCGACGAAATCAGCTATCACCGCTACGGTGCGCCGACCGGAAACACGCTCCCGAACATCGCCCAGCTGGCAGCTTCGCTCGGCGCCAATACTTCGATGCTCGAGCATATCGGCGCGGATCAGAACGAACTGTACGACGACCTCACCAAGGCGAATAATTCGGCCTGGCAGAGGTATACCCTGGTGGGGCCGGTACCGGGTAATCCAAATGCGAAACCGAGCAAGTACATCCTCGTAACACCTTCGACCGGTGCGATCACCCTGGACCCGAGTGCCTGGTACCTTCGTCAGTACATGAAATACATTCGGCGCGGCGCGGTCCGGATAGGCGCAACTTCGACCAGTGGAACAATCAAGCCGGTCGCCTTCAAGAGACCGGATGGAAAACTCGTGCTGGTGGCCAATACCAGTGGCGCGGTGACTCTGGATGTGGGCGGGCTGCCGGCCGGCGACTACCAGGTGAGCTTCTCGACCGCAGCACAACCGGGAGCGGTAGGCGCTGTGCAGACGATCCTCTCGGGCCAGACCTTCACGACCACGATTCCTGCATCCGGCGTCATCACGATCTCGGGAACACCTTGACCCACCATCTGAACTTGCCGGCGCTTCTCAGCCTCACTCTGCTGCTGGGATGCGCAGCCAAAGGCGCGGCGCGGATCGCCATCGATTCGACTCGGACTCACCAAACCATAAACGGCTGGGAAGCGACCGTCGCCATCGACGAAGACTTCCTGACTCCCGCGACCCGCGATTCCCTAATCCGTGTGACGGTGGACGACTACGGGATCAACCGGCTCCGGCTTCAGGCCCAGGGCAATGTCATCGAGTCGATCGACCATACCCACTTCCCTCCGGAGCTGGCGGTCGGCTCCAACGACAACGACGATCCCAATGTGACGGTGCCCGAACGCTTCTGGTGGGAAATCTTCGACCGTCATGTGAAGGACTACGTCCTGCCCATCAAGCAGCGGGTAGAGGCGCGAGGGCAGCCGTTCGTACTGAACGTCTGTTTCGTGGGATTCCGGCAGAGCAGCCGTTTCCTGCAGGAGAATCCGGCCGAATACGTCGAATTCATGCTGAACGTCCTGCGGCGGCTGCGGGATGGCTATGCTGTTTCCCTCGAACCCGACCTGTGGGAAATGCGCCTGGAGCCTGACAATGGAGCGGTACGAGTGGATGGGCCGCGCATGGGGGCACTGCTCCGGGCCGCTGGAGACGCGGCGCGCCAGGCTGGCTTCAACCGGATGCGATTCGTGGTTCCCAGCACCAAGGATCCGAACCTGGTTCCCAACTATCTGCGCGACATCCTCGCCCTGCCGAGTGCCGAGCGCTACATCACCGAGCTGGCGTACCATCGCTACCGGACGCCTAAGCCGGGCACCCTCGAATCCATTCGGGATCTGGCCCGAGCCCACGGCTGGAGCACCTCGATGCTGGAACACATCCGGGGCGATCACTGGGAGCTGGCCCAGGACCTCACGGTCGGGAACGTCTCCGCTTGGGCCCAATACACGCTGGTAGGCCCCCACGGCGGCGACAACGGCGGGCATTATTTCTTCTCCGATAGTGCCAACCACACCTGGCACGTGGGCCGGCGGACCTTAGTGCTCCGCCAATACTTTCACTATGTCCCGCCGGGTTCGGTCAGGATAGACGCGAAGAGCAGCGACAGGCAGATCATCCCGGCCGCGTTTCGGCGGCCGGATGGACACCTCCTCGCGGTGCTGAGCGGCAAGACAGCCGCGGAGGCGGAGATCTTTGGGCTCCCCGCAGGGGACTACGCGGTTTCGTTTGCGGGAGAAGACGGAGAGGTGGAAGCGCCGGCGAGGGTGACGGTCGCTCGGGATGAACCCCTGCGCGTGTACCTGCCCGGACCTGGCGCGGTGACCGTGGCCCCACCAGAGTGAGACCGATCAGGCCGGTCCCACCAGCTTGTTGTATACCCCGCCGATGAGCCGTCCGACCGCGTAACCCAGCACAAAGGCATAGACGAAGCCGATGATGCTGCCGACGAAGGTCACGCTGTAACCCGGGAAGAACACTGCCAGCAATCGGAGATGCTTCCCGACATTCGGTCCGCCCTTCAAGACCAGAATGTTGGTCGCAATGAACAGCCCGCCGCCGAGGAACAACCCCGCTGCAATGCCCCAGGCTCGTCCGTTGAGGCGAAGGATGGCGGCATTCAGGGATTCATCATTCTCGGTCATGTTTGGCTCGCTATAGCGCGGTCAGATGTGATCCAGGAAGTCGTGACTCTGGTTCAGGTCCGCCTTGGCCCGGATCACGAAGATGGAGATCGCGAGCATGAAATTGCGGCAGAACGCGATGAACCAACCGGCCACAAACCCCACCACAAAGCCCCAGACGAACCCCATGAACGCACCGGGCCAGGTCACCCGGTAGAACTTGAAGTATTGCCCTAGCAGCCAGAGGTTGGTGCCCTCCACCGGACCGCGGATGAGATACATCGCGGTGAATCCGAAGAAGAGCAGACCACAGGCAAGCCCGAGCGCCGTCCCGAACGCCCGCTTATGCAGCGGCGCGAACGCGAGAGCCAACTGGGGGGGCAGCGATCCATCGCCGAGCGAGGGTCTGGAGGCCATCGTCTGGTCTGGGAGAACGGTCATGGAAATATACACCCCCGCTTCAGCGGCCCCATGCGCTGCCTTGCGCCTTGCGCGGCAGCGGCGGCCAGGTCTGGAGTCCCACCTCGGCGAAAGCCTGAACCTCCGGGGCCGGCGCGGGCGCGCCGATCATGTGATGCATGAACCAGCCGGTACCCGCGGCGAGGCCATTCAGCAGGTAGTAGCAGAGGTGGAGTGGTATGATCCTGAGGGCAAACCAGAATCCCCTGGTCCGGCGATAGAACCGATACACCGGCAGGCTCATCGCTAGGACCAGGACGAGGCACGCAAGAGCACCGAGGAGCCAGCGGGGCTGCCGGGTCACTCCAGCCGCGATACATGAGGCCACCGCGATGCCCGTGAGACCCGTCTTCACCTTTTCGATCGTCCTCAGGTTCAGCGAGGTGCGCTGGCCCAGTTTGCCCTCCTGCAGTAGCAGCCGCATCCAGGGGATGCCGCGGTCCAACAGATCGGTGCGGAGCATGTTGGTAAGAGTCCAGTGCTTGAGATGAGAGCACTGGATTTCGGGCCGGAGCAGGATCTTGCGATCCAACCGCCGGATCCGATGCCCCAACTCGATGTCCTCGATCGAAGGTCTGCGGTAGTGCCACTCGTCGAACATGCCCGCGTCCCGGAAAACCGAGGTCCGCACTGCCCCGCAGCCGGCCCAGAAGGTCTCGGCCTCGCCAGGGTTTTCCTGGTGATGGTAGTGGTGGAGAAGATTGCGGTACTGGGAAACCAGGCCGGGGCTGGGTGGCCGGTCGTCATACGAGCCAAAGACGGCGCCCAGCTCGGGATCGTTAGCGAACTGCCAGGCGAACCGTCGCAGGGTTTCGGGGTGCACCACCACGTCAGCATCGATGAACGCGACCACATCACCGCGCGCCACCTCGACGCCGCGGTTCCGGGCGTAGGCGGGACCGTGCGGTGCTCCCGCGAGGCGGACTACCAAGTCGGCATAGGACGCCGCCAGTTCAGCGGTCGCGTCACGGCTGGCATCGTCAACCACGATCAACTCCCAGCAGGCCCGTGGCAGATCACTCGCCGCTAGCGCAGAGAGAGTGAGAGGCAGGACCTTGGTCCCGTTATGAGCCGGTACGATCACCGATAGCAGCGGGCGGTCCGGAGTTACCATCGGGAACTCCCGGCATCCAGTCGTTGGCGCAGGCGCCGCGCCTGGGCTCGCATCCACAGTCGCCCCTGGAACCGGGCACTACCCCAGGCTTCGAGCCTCCCTGGCTCTCGCCAATAGAACATGTCGAGCCGCGGCAGCAGCTCGGCGCGATCCCCGGGGCGAATCACCCGAAGTTCGGTGGTGCATGCCCGGGCATAGACCTTGGCAACCGCGGCGGCCACCGCCGGATTCACGTCACCATAGGGATAGGCGAACTCGTCAGGCCGCCGGCCGGTTTCCTCACGGATCAGTTCCGACGCGCCAGCGAGTTCCTCATCCAGCGCGTGAAGCGGGAGCTTGGTCAGGTGGGGATGGGTCATGGTGTGCGCGCCGAGGCGAATCCCCCGCTCTCCCAGAAGCGCCAAGCGCTCCCAACTCAGGAGAGGCAGCGTTGGGATTCGGGGATCTGCCCGCCCGCTCCAGGCATTGGTCCGGCCGACCTGTCCCGCCACGATGAACACCGTAGCCGGTAGACTGTACTCCTTGAGGAGTGGTGCCACTTCGGTTCCGAAATTGACAAACCCGTCGTCGAAGGTGAGCGCGACCGCGTCCTCGCCTTGCGGAGTCCTCAGCAACTCCTCCAGGCTCACCACCCGAACCCTCCCTGACGCCAGCCATTCCACCTGCTGCCGAAACGCCGCGGGCGACACCGAAATTGGCGAGGCCGAGGAGTCGATGGAGTGGTAGGTCAGAATTGCGCGCATGTCGGTCGACAGTCGATGGTCGATGGTCAATGGTCTCGGGTCATGAGTCGTGAGTCATCCCCACGTCCGACGTCCGGCATGTTCACTTCGCTGCCAACCTGGCCCGCAGGTCCGCGACGACATCCGCGATGATCTCTGCCAGCGGGGTCCGAGGACGGAAACCGATGGCCCGTTCCAGTTTCCTGGGATCGGGAACTCGACGTTGCATGTCCTCGAATCCTTCAGCGTAGGCCTCGGAATAGGGGACCAGAATTATTTCGGAGCTGCTTCCCGCCGCATCGCGGACCATCTCGGCGAGACGGTAGATCGTCACTTCCTCGTCGCAGCCGACGTTGAAGACCTGGCCCACCGCAGCCGGCGTCTCCAGCAGCCGGATCACCGCCTCGACCGCGTCCTTCACGTGGCCGAAGCAGCGGGACTGAGTGCCGGTCCCGTAGACCGTGATCGGCTCTCCTGCCAACGCCTGGGCCGCGAAGTTGGGGAGCACCATGCCGTAGCGCCCGGTCTGCCGCGGACCCACGGTGTTAAAGAAGCGGGCGATGATGACCGGGACATTCTTCTCCCGATAGTACGCCAGCGCGAGCCATTCATCGAGCGCCTTGGAGCAGGCGTAGGCCCAGCGGGAATTGATGGTCGGCCCCAGTTTGAGGTCGTCGTCCTCACTGAAGGGAATCTTCTCGCTCTTGCCGTAGACCTCGGAGGTCGAGGCGACCAGAACCAGTTTCTGCTTCTTGGCCGCGGCATTGAGCACCGTTTCGGTGGCCCGAACGTTGGTCTCGATGGTATGAACCGGCTTGTCGACGATGAGCCGGACGCCCACCGCGGCGGCCAAGTGCACCGTCACGTCGCACCGGTCCACGCATTCCGAGACGAGCGGGGCATCGAGCGCCGACCCTACCCGGTATTCGAATCCCGGCTTACCGACCAGGTGCGTGATGTTGTCCATGCTGCCGGTGGACAGGTCATCGAGCACAAGGACCTTGTCTCCCCGCTCCAGGAGCCGCTGGGAGAGATGGGAGCCGATGAAGCCCGCACCGCCGGAGACGAAGACTTTCATGGTGACCTCGAGCCGTCAGCCTTCAACCGTCGGAATGCACCGTCGTCGCACCAGTCGCCGCTGACGGCTGACGGCTGGTGGCGGACGGCCTGCCGCCCAACTTCTGAAGTACCTGCGAATCGCCCTTGGCCCTCGCGGCTCGCGCAACGATGTCCAGATAGGCCGGGACGACCGCGCTCTCACACCAATGCTGCAAGAAGGCCTGATATCCCGCCTGAGCCAGCCGGGCCCGGTGTTCCGGATTTTCCTGTAGCCGCCTCATCGCGGCGATCAGCTCTTCCTTTGTTGCAAAGAGCTCGCCGCCGCCCGAACTCGTGACGATTTCGGGGAACGGCCCGATCCTTCGAGCAATGACCGGCGTGCCCTGCTTGAACGCCTCGATCAGGATGATGCCGAACGTCTCAAAGCAGACCGAAGGGACGATCAGCGCTACGGCATGTTCGTAGTAACCTCGTAACTCGTCCAGCCCCACCCGGCCGAGGAAGTGCACCCGCTCCAATCCCTGGGCCCGCGCGCGCAGAGTTGCCGCATAATCCCCGTCTCCCGCGATCACGAGGTCCGCCCCGGAATACTCCCCGAACACCGGGATCACGTCGTCCAGGCCTTTGATCTTCTCGAGCCGGCCAACGAAGAGGAAATACGGCCTCGGATGAGGTGAGGTACCTCCGACTTTGGCACCGCCTGGTTCGGGGTCGGGCAGGAAGTACGGCAGCACCTCCATGTCCCGCGGAAAGCCGAACTCGCGATGCTTGGCCCGGCTGAATTCGCTCATCGCGATGAAGGCGTCCACATGGTGAAGCTGGCGCTCGAGAAGCCCGGTGCCTCGCCACACCTGGGGCGGACGCCGGTAGTTGAGCTGGCAGCGCACGCATTCCCGGCCGGTGCAGACCTCCCGGCCGTGGCGCCAGAGCACGTGAGTCGGGCAGACCAGCCAGTGCTCATGAGCCATGTAGAGCTTGAGACCCCGGCCGTACGCCAGCAATCCCGGCCCGCCGACCAGCGAGACGTTATGAAAGTTGATGACGTCGAACTGTCCCTGGTCCAGAATCCGGCGGATGCGCGAACCATTGACGACTGGCCGTCCCAGCTGCTGCGTGAGCAAGCAGGACAATGAGCCCAGACCGCTGCGCAGGCGGATAACATCGAGACCGGCAGGCTCCTGAACTTCCGCCGGCTCCGGCCCTTTGTGCAGCAGGTTATACGCATCCACATCGTGCACCACCGTGACCTGGTGACCCGCTTTGACCAGCCCCCGGGCCAGGCGCTGCACACCGATCCCGTCGCCACCGAAGTTGTGCGGGGGATAGAAGGTAGTGAGAAAGCAGAACCGGAGCCCGTTCACGTGGCCGCCTCACGCAAAGCGGCGAGAGTGGTGGCCGCCCCACGATCCCAGGAGAGCTGGCTGGCCCGTTCCCGTGCGACGCGCGCCATGGCGGCGCGCGACGGCTCATCGCAGAGCATGGTCCGGAATGCCGCCTGCAGAGCCGTCTCGTCTCCCGGTCGAACGAAGATCCCGCCGCCCTCCAGCAATTGGGGCAAGGGACTCGCTGTCGTCGCGATCACCGGCGCGCCACATGCAGCAGCCTCCACCGCGGGCAGTCCATACCCCTCATTGGCCGACGGCAGGACGAGAGCGACGGCTCCACTGTGCAAGTGGCGTAACTCATTGTCGGGAACGAAGCCGGTCCAGTGCACGAGCGAATCGGTTCCTGCCTGCGCGATGGCGCGGCGAATCGTTGCCTGATCGCCATGAAAGACATCCTTGTCGATCGTGCCGACCAGCAGGAGGTGCGGCGCGGCTGAGCCGGTCTCCTTCGCCACCGCCGCGTGGGCGCGGACTACGGCATCCACGTTCTTGTGGGGATTGAATCCCCCGACATAGACGAACCAACGGGCGCCGGGCGGCATTCCCGCGCGGAAGGCGGCGGCCTGGATGTCCCTGGGCGAGTCCGAGGGCCGGAACTCGGGAGCGGGAGCTTCGCCCGCCACGCGAATCCGTTCCGGAGCGATGTGAAGCACTTCGGCAATCTCCCGGGCCGCGAAATCCGAGACCGTGAGGACCAGCCGGGACTGACGCAGAGCCAGACCCACTTTGAGCTTCCAGAACAGTCGCGCGCGCGGCGTGGGCAACGTGAGCTCGGGAAACCGCTCTGCGATGGCATCGTGCACCGTCACTACGGCTCGCTGTCCCGGTGGAAGCGGAAAGTAGGTATAGACCGAGGGGAAGAAGAACACGTCGGGATGGGCCCGCCAGACCGCCCGGGAGAGCCGCAACATGTCGCCGGGCGAACGATAGCCGTCCGCCGCTGCCGCCACGGTCGGCGCAGCGCCCTGCTCGACCAGGATCGGATGGACATTGGGTCCCGACAGGTCGAATCGCTCGAACGCCACCGAATCCAGAAAGCACTGGAACTCGTCGTTCGGCGCCTGCTGGGCCATCGCCGGGAGCAATTGCCGGGTAAAGCGGCCGTAGCCTCGGCCGTTGGCCCAGCAAGTGGCGTCCACCCCAATGCGCATGCGGTCACCGTCCTGCCGGGACCGTTCCGACCTCTTTCGTCTCCAGCTTCTGCTCTTCGTGGTACTCGAAGTCGGTGTTTACCTCCCAGATATCGTGCGAGGCCCCCCGCATGTTCTGCACGGCGAACATCGCGGTGAGCATCGAGTGATCCTGGTTGTTGTACTTGTGCATGCCGTTGCGCCCCACGGTATGCAGATTCGGAATCGGATCGATAAAGCGCCGGACGTCGTCGAGGCAGTCACGGTACTTGGAGTCGTAGATCGGATAGGCCTTGGGCATCCGAATCACGGTGCCGTCCTTCACGTCCGAGGCTCGCGCCAGACCCAGCGCTTCCAGCTCAGTCGACGCACGCTTTACCAGGTCCGCATCGGAGCTCGTCCAGAGACCGTCTCCCTCAAAACAGAAGTATTCCATGCCGAGACAGGTCATCCCCGGCACCGGCACCATGGCCTTGCTCCAGTTATTGAAGTTCTGGATCCGCCCGACCATGACCCCTGGCGTGTGGATGTAGATCCAGTTGTCGGGGAAGAGATCGCTCCGGTCCAGCATCAGGGCCACGACCAGGAAATCCCGATAGCCCAGTCCCTCCGCCGATTCCCGCACGGCGGCCGGAGCCGCGGGCTGCAGCGACCGCACGAGTGTGCGGACCGGCATGGTGTTGATGACATGATCGGCTTCGAACCGTTTCTCTCCGTCCGGCGTCGCGGCGCGCACGGCTACGGCTTTTCCATCCTTCAGCTCGATCGCCGTCACGTAGTGCTTCATGTGAACCGGATGACCCATTTCGACGAGTCGATCCCGGGTCATTTCCCACATCTGGCCGGGGCCCAATCGGGGATACTCAAACTCGTTGATCAGCGTCTTGATCGTGGTGGATCGCTTATTGAGCGCCGCGGCGGAGAGAATCGCCTTGGCGAGCGACAAGCCCTGAATCCGCTGCGCGGCCCATTCGGCACGAATCTCGGTACAGGGAATCCCCCAGACTTTTTCCGTGTAGGTCTTGAAGAAAATCTGATAAAGCCGGCGACCAAACCGGTTGGTGACCCACTGCTCGAAGTTTTCTTCCACCGGATGGGGCCACCAGTGCCAGCGCAGGTAGCTCATGACGATCCGGATCGCGTTCCACAGCCCCAGACCCTTCAAGGCGTTCGCGGCCTTGAGCGGGTAGTCGAAATAGTTCCCGTTGTAGTGGATGCGGGACATTCTGGGAACCTTGATAAACTCGTCTCCCAGGACCTCACGCCACAGGGCTTCGACCGGTGCGATCTTGGTGAAGAAGCGGTGGCCGCCGATATCGAACCGGAAGCCCTTGTACTGCGCGGTGCGGGAAATCCCTCCCACCATGTCGTCCCCCTCGAGCACGGTGACCGCGTGGCCCTCCTTGGCAAGGAGGTACGCCGCGGTGAGGCCGGCCGGCCCGGCCCCGATCACGACCGTGTGGTCGCCGGGCTTGATCCGGGTTACCTGACGCGGCGCTGGTGTTGATCCGGTCACCGTGCCTCCGCGACAGGTGGGGAATCGAGGTACAAACTCAGGATGTTCCGCATCTGTGGCCCTCTCAGCAAACCTTGCTCAACGCGTCGCCAGCTCCAAACCAGTATCCGACCACCTCGCCCAGCCCCCAAGAAGAGACAAAGAGGGTGAGAAGGGGTATGGAGCGCAACAACTCGGAACGATGACGCCCTTTTCCCCATACCGTTCGGACCACGCGGAGAAATAGAACCGGCGGCAGCGCGAATGCCGCGAGACCGTAAGACAAACGACGGAGGAGTGGGGCGCCCTCGAGTCGCACCCCGGCGTAGGACCGGGCATAAAGGAAGCGCTGGGAGAGGTACTCCCACACGGTGTAGTGCTTCTTGTGACCCACCCGAATTTCCGGGCGCTGGTAGAGGACTACCCCATCACGGAGGAGTGCATCATGAAGGTAGTTCTCCCACCGTCCGGCCCGGGTGGTCTCCCGGTGCTTTTCCAACAGCGACTTTCGGTAGACCGTGTTGTTCCCAGTGAGCCCCTGAACCGGCCCTTCCGGAAGCGGCGGGAGGAGCTGGCTGTATTCGCAGAGAAACGCCGCCCAGTCTACCAGCCGAGTCGTTGCCGCATTGTCGACTGAACCGCCTACGACCTCTTCCCCTCTGGCCTGTGCCGCCAGAAGCTGTGCGGCCCATCCGTCGGGGACGATGACGTGATCTTCTATGACAGCGACGGAGTCCGCCCTGGCCCGGTCGAACGCCATGGCGCGGAGATCAGGAATCGTCGTCCCGGAAGGCGCCGGTATCACCGTGACTCGCGGGAAGCGTTGACGCACCTGCTCACGGATTCCATCGCCGAGCCGATCCACGACCAGCACGTCCAGGTCCGCGTCGTTCCTCTGCCGCTCAAGGGCCTGCAGGCACCCTTCGAGGTCCCCCCAGCCG
>DATBGE010000120.1:0-22450 GCA_036558125.1 Gemmatimonadales bacterium
TGTCCCTTCACTACAGGCAAGCAGCCCCGCTGCGGTGAGGACGGCAAGGGCGGAGATGGATCTGCTGGACATTGATGGCTCCCATTACAGGTCGATTGAACGGTGGTCGCCTGTAAGGGATGGCAATCGGGGTGCCCCCGAAATGCATCTCCTATCTCCTTAGTTGACAGCCAGTTACAGCTTGTTGTCGAGGCTTTGTGCTTAATCGAAACGATCTGATTGCAACGAAATGTTACAAGGAGGGAAGGACCACACAACACTGCGGGCTACCCTTCATGCGGCTCCATATGAATCAACACACCGAGCACTTCCGGCACCGCCTGCCGAATCGCGCTCTTCACGCGGCCGCTCAAGATGTGCGCGTCGTGGAGCGGCATGGTCGGGTCGGTCTGCACATGAAGGTCCACGTAGTATCCCAGGCCGGCTTTCCGGACCTTCAACTTTTCAATGGCGCGGACGTCCGAAGTCCCGGTGGCGGCGGCGCTGATGCGTTCCAGAAGTTCTCCGCCCGGGCTGCGATCCATCAGATCGTACACCGCGGGGCGGAGCAGGCGGATGCCGTTGAACAGAATCACGGCTGAGGCGGCCAGCGCAGCCCAATCGTCGGCGGCTTCCCACCCTGGTCCGCCGATCAAGGCGATGCTGATTCCGACAAACGCGGCCAGCGAGGTGAGGGCATCGCTGCGATGATGCCAGGCGTCGGCGGCAACCGCGGTACTGGAAACCTCCTGACTTACCCGGCTCACCCGGCGAAAGAGGATCTCCTTGATGATGATGACTCCGACGAGAACCCCGAGGGTGAAAGGCGCCGGAGTGTGGTGCGGGGTCATGATCTCGCGGACCGCCTCTATCGCGATGCCTATGGCGGCGCCGATCAGGAGTAACGAGACGATCGCCGCGGCCAGGGATTCCGCCTTACCATAACCGAAGGGGTAGTCCTCGTCGGCCTCACGGCCGGCGATTCGGAGCCCGCGCCAGACGATCAAGGACGAGAAGATGTCGGCGGTAGACTCGACGGCATCGGCGATCAGGACGTAGGCATTGCCCACAATCCCGGCAACCAGCTTGGTCACCGCGAGGACGGTGTTGACCAGCAAGCCGAGCTGGGCGGACTGGATGCCACGGGCAAAGCTGCGGGACATGGGCGGGAAATGTACTGGCGGCTTGTCGCCCGGCTATAGCCAGTGGCCGTCAGGACGTGCCAGAACCGATAGCCTCAACTAGCTTGTGTGCTGCACTTTTCCTGGAGCGAACCGATGACCACCACCACCATGATCCAGGCGCCCGCGTCGACCGAGTACGACCGGCATTACGCCACCTATATCGACCCTGTGGCGCATGAAGATGTGTTGCGCCAACTGGAGGCTCAGGCTCAGTCAACTCCAAAACTGCTCGCCACGATTCCGGAAGCCCGCGCCGGCTTCCGCTATGCGCCAGGGAAGTGGAGCATCCGTGACATCATCGGCCACCTTGCCGATAGCGAGCGGATCTTTGCCTATCGCGCGCTGCGGATCGCCCGGCACGACAAGACGCCGCTGGCTTCCTTCGATGAGAACGACTATGCCGCTGTGGCCGGATTCGACAACCGGACATTGGCCGACGTCGCTGCCGAATTTGCCTCGGTCCGGGCCGGGACCATCACGCTGTTTCGAAGCATGGCTGCCGAGACACTCGCACTGACCGGGACCGCAAGCGGGAAGCCGATCTCGGTTCGCGCCTTGGCGTTCATCATCCTGGGACACGAGCGCCATCACCTCAACGTCATCAAGGCAAAGTATCTGGGCGAGGTGAAGTGAGGCGGGTCGGCGGGTCGGCGGTTCGGCGGTTCCGCGGTTCGGTGTTTCCTGGGGTCGGTATTGCCGGCATGCTCCTGCTGCTGGCGTGTCGAGAGAAACCACCTTGCGTCAACTGCGATACCGTCGTCGTCTCCGCGACGGGCGAGCCCTCCTCCCTGCTGCCTCCGCTGGTCGGTGAAACGGTCGGGCGCGACATCAGCGATCAGGTCTTCGAGCGGCTGGCGGACCTCAAGCCGGGCAAGGCGCCGCTCGACTCGACAGGTTACGAGCCGCGGCTGGCGAAGAGCTGGGAGCGGGTAGACTCGCTCACCCTTCGGTTTCACCTTCGCACCGGCGCCCGCTGGCATGATGGCCGGCCGGTGACCGCCAACGACGTGGTGTTTTCGTTCGACGCCTACGCCGATTCAACGCTGGAAACCGCCGCTGGCGAGCAGCTGCGCGGATCGCTCCATGCCGAGGCTGCCGACAGCTCCACGGTGCTCGTCCGGTTCAGCCGGAGCTATCCGGAGCAGCTGCTGGACGCGACCTGGCACGTTCGCATCATTCCGGCGCACATCTGGGCCGAGATCCAGCGGGCGGAGTGGATCAATGACAGCAGTCTTGCCCACCTGGTTGGGAGTGGCCCCTACCGCATCACCCGGTGGGAGCACGGACAGGCGCTCACGCTCGAGGCCGATTCTGCTCAGTCCCCGCTTCCCGCCATCCGGCGATTGGTCTGGCGCTTCGCCCCGGACCCGGATGCGGCGCTGAACGCCGTGCTGAGCCACGAAGCCGATTTGATGGAGACGGTGGGCTCTCCCGACCGGGTCGCCCGAGTAGAGGGAGACACGTCTCTATCGGCGGTTCGGTATCCGTCGGCGGCGTATGGGTTCGTGGGATATCGCGAGCGGCTCGGTGACTCGGGATCGGGTGGAGAGGTGCTGCAGGACAGGGCAGTCCGGCGGGCGCTCAACATGGCAGTGGATCGGACCGCAATCGCCAAGGCGATTTTCGGTCCGGACAGCAAGGCTCCGCCGGGTCCAATGTCGCAGCTGCTGTGGATCTGGGACGATGGAATCCGGACGCTTCCCTTCGACACGGCTGCGGCGGGCCGTGAGCTGGATTCGGCTGGATGGGTGCGCGGGTCCGAGGGGAATCGGCGGAAGGCCGGCCGGCCTTTACGGTTCGAGATCCTGGTCCCCGCAACGAGCGTCACCCGCAAGAACGCCGCGGTGGCGCTTCAGGAGGCTTGGCGGCAGGTCGGCGCCCAGGTTTCGGTCGCGGCTGTCGAGTTTCCCGTGTTCCAGAAGAGACTGGCCGAGGGGAAATTCGATGCCTACATCGGGGCGTACCTCGACGAGCCGAGTCCCCGTGGACTGGCCGACCAGTGGACCACTGCTGGCATTGGGGTCCTGAACTACGGCGGCTACCGGAGTGCCGGGTTCGATTCGCTGTTTGGTCAGGCGCTCGCGGTTCGTTCGCTTCCCGAGGCGCGTACCGCCTGGCGTGAAGCGATGGACCGGATCAACGATGACGCTCCCGCTCTCTTCCTCTACGCGCCGACCAATGTGGCCGCCGTGTCGCACCGGCTCGAGGGAGTGGCGATCGATCCGTATTCGTGGGTGAGTGGGATTCGAAACTGGAGGCTGAGGGGTGAACGGTGAGCAGGAGACGGGAGACGGAAGACGGGAGAAGGGGAGGGGACAGGGATTAGGTGGCGGTGATGACGCCTGCTTCGGGCAGGGTCAACGATTCGAGGACTGAGTCAACCAAACAACAACTACCACTAATGCGTTCTCCCTCCCGGCTCACTCTCGCGGTCGTGGCCTTTGTCTTCCTCACCGTCCTCTCGTGCACGGTTCAGCGCTGGCCGCCGCACAACGTTGCTGATCTGGTGGTCAGAGGAGGGCAGCTCTACCGGGTCGCCCCGGTGCGAAGCTGGGCCGAGGCGCTGGCGGTACGAGAGGGCAGGTTGATCTACGTCGGGACCAACAGCGGTGTCGCGTCTTTCATCGGGCCCCGCACCAAGATTATCGATTTGCAGGGCCAAATGGTCTTGCCGGGGTTTCACGACAACCATGTTCATCCACTGGAGGCCGGCCTCGAGCTGGGCCAGTGCGACCTCTACGACGTAACAACGCCCGCGGAGGTCGAGCGAGTCATCCGGGAGTACATCACGGCCCATCCTGATACCGGCTGGCTTCGCGGCAACGGCTGGCAGTTGCCGGTTTTCCCCGACGCCAATCCCAATAAGGCGATGCTCGACCGAATCGTGCCTGACCGGCCCGCCTTCTTCTGGGCGGCGGACGGGCACTCGGCCTGGCTCAACTCGAAGGCGCTCGCGGCAGCGGGAATCAATCGCAATACCAAGGACCCTCCCGGCGGCCGGATCGAACGAGACGCGAACGGCGAGCCGAGCGGCACGCTGCGGGAAAGCGCGACAGACTTGGCGACCCCGGCACTTCCCGCGTACACGATGGGGCAGGAGGTGGAGGCCGCGAAGCGGGCGATTGCCGAGGCCAACAAGTTCGGAATCGTGGCATTGTCCGAAGCGAACGCCGATCCGGATTATCTGCAGGCCTACGCCGAGCTGGACCGGCGAGGCGAGTTGAACGCGGCGATTGTGGCGGCGGTGTCGAGCCATGCCGAGGCCCCCGACGCGGAGGTCCGACGGCTCCAAACGCTGAAGGAGCAATTGGAGAGTCCGCATCTGCAGATCGGGACGATGAAGATCTTCGCGGACGGAGTGATCGAGGCGAAGACTGCGGCGTTGCTCGCTCCCTATCTCGATCGCCCGGGCGATCGGGGCACCCTCAACTACCAGCCCGATTCGTTGAATGCACTGGTCGCGGCTTTGGATCGCGCTGGGTTTCAGGTCCACGTACACGCAATCGGTGACGCCGCGATCCGGGAAACTCTCGATGCCTTCGAGAACGCGGCGAAGCAGAACGGGTTTCACGATTCGCGGCATATCATCGCACATCTCGAGCTGATCGACTCGACGGACATTCCGCGCTTTCGGAAGCTTGGCATCGTGGCGAGTTTCCAGGCTTTCTGGGCCCAGCCCGACGAGTACATCACCGAGCTCACGGAGCCGGCTTTGGGCAAAGCGCGCTCCCGCTGGCTCTACGCTATCGGCAGCGTCATGAACAGCGGTGCCGTGGTAGTGGGCGGCAGCGACTGGAGTGTGAGCTCGCTCAATCCCCTCGATGCGATCGAGGTGGCGATCACCCGCCACACCACGGACTCGACCGGTGGCCCGTCCTGGATCCCGGAGGAGCGGGTGGATCTGGAGCGCATGCTGGCGGCCTATACAATCAACGGGGCGTTCGCCAATCACCAGGAGCGGGAGCGCGGCTCGCTCGAGGTCGGGAAGTCGGCAGACTTCATCGTGCTGGACCGAAACCTCTTCGAGGTGGCGTCCAACCAGATTCATACGGTGAAGGTGGTGAGGACGTTCTTTGAGGGTAGGGAGGTGTTTGGAGAATAGTACTGAGTACCTAGTACCTAGTACTGAGTACCGAGTACAGTGCGTGTTGATGAGGAGGACAGGTGTCAGTCTTTTCAAATCCAGTAGGCACCGCGGGTGCGGATGCCGCTGCATATATCGCCGCCCTGCTTCAATTGCTGGGAGATCAGAACCCGCTCGCCGTTCAGGGAGAACTCCTCGGCGCGGTGCGGCGGCTGGTCGACGGGTTGTCGCGGGAAGAGTTGTTGAAGCCAGAGGCGGCGGGGAAGTGGTCCATTCTCGAGGTGGTTGGCCACCTCGTAGACCAGGAGCTGGTCAACAGCTATCGGTTGCGAGCGATCGTCGCGGAAGACGAGCCGGTGATCCAAGGCTACGATCAGGACCGCTGGGCTGCAGGTCTCCGCTACCGGGACAGCGAGATCGAGGACTTGCTACGGGAACTCGAAGCGCTCCGCGGCCGGAACCTCCGTCTATACCGTCAGCTGAGTGAGATAGAACTGGATCGGGTGGGGATTCACTCCGAGCGGGGCCGCGAAAGCGCCCGCCGGCTTCGCGCGCTCACCGCAGCTCATGACCTGGTGCACCGGAGACAGATCGAGCGGATCCGAGGGAGAAAGAAGGACTGAGGACTGAGCAGTACCAGCCGTCGGTCCTCAGTCCATTCACTCACCATTCGCGGAACGTCTCGGCCTCCGCACCAACTCCCCCGAACAATTCGGGCAGCGCTGGGCCATACCGACTGCGCAGCCGACGCAGAAGGTACACTCGTAGCTGCAAATGAAGGCCAGGTCCTCGTGGGTCAGAACGGCCTGGCACTTCTCGCAGTGGTCGCGCATCTCGAGAGGCATGGAGGCCCTCAATTGCAAATTGACAATTGACGATTGAAAATTGAACAGCGGCACCGTCTACGAGAAAGCTCGAGGGGTGCCGATTCCGTGAGGGGAAGGGAGGGTAGTTCGTCACCGGGGGGAATCCCCACTCGAGGCCCCATGCAACCTGTCGCCTTCGCCAGGGCACATCCCCGCCGGCTGGTTCTCGTCCTCGCCTGTCTCGTCGCTCCCGGTTGCGCCGGGTGGAGCAACATTCCACGCCCGGCGCCCGCAACACTCGAGGCCCGAAAGGTGGTGCAAGTCTGGACCGGCCCAACGGCGGTCACGCTTCGCCAGGTGGTGGTCGGCGCTGATTCAGTCTCCGGCGTGCGGACGGATCGCTATCCGATCTGCGACAGTTGCCGGGTCTCGATCGCCCAGGCTGAGATCGACTCGTTTCGTATCAAACCTGTCGACAGCGCGAACAACTTCGGGGCCGGCATGATCATCGGCCTGGTCTCAGGAGCTGTATTTGCATGGGCGGTGCTACTCACTGCCCTCGCCGGCACCTGAACTTGATCAGGGTGCCGCTGCCGCCGAATCCTCCTGTGCCACCCTGTTCCGGGAAGAATCGGCGACATCCAGCGCCTTCTGCACCACGGGTGCACCGGGCAGCTTGGACTGCCCGATGACGCTGTCCCGCTCGTGTTCGCTGCGACCGGTACCCGCCGTGGTCTTGCTCTGACAAGCGGTGGCGAGGTACGAGCTTGCCACCAGGCTGAGGGCCGACAGCATTCTTCGCATGCCGGCATTCTAACTCTGCCGAGGGCGTGGCGTCAGGGAATGCTCCTCGCGTGGCGCGCTTCCCGACCGATCGAGCCGAGGTGGGTCTCCCGAAATGAAGCAGGGTATTTGAGTCCGTAGCCGAGGAGCCGATCGAGGCCGATGTGAGCGGCCCAGATAGAAGCGAGTTCGGGCAATCGCCAGGAGCCCAGCATGATGCCGATCAGGCCGAGCGCGATCGGCAACACGTAATTGTGGGCGGCGTTGTACACATACGCGCCGAGTCTGGTACCGCCCAAGTACCCGGCGAAGGAAAGATCGGGAGCCAGGAAGAGCACCGCGAATCGGAGCCAGCTGGCATCGAGTCGTTCATAAAGCACAATGCTTGCCACCAGGACCGCGAATCCCTCGGCCCGAAGGACAACGCGCACACTACCCGTTACGCTGTTCATTTCACCGCCTCTGCCGAATACTCATCCTTCAGGATTCCATAGCATTCGAGGTCCTCGAAGCGATCGTTCCGGCGGAAGTGCTGGCGGAGCGAGCCTTCGAAGCGCATGCGCAGCTTCTGCATGACCCGGCCGGAGGCCGGATTTCTTCGCATGTGGTGAGCGAAGATTCGATTCAGGCCCAGAGTCTGGAAGCCGTAGCGCAACAAAGCGGCGCCGGCCTCGGTCGCGAACCCCTGTCCCCAGTATGGCTTCCCGATCCAATACCCCATCTCGGCGCGGGACTGCTGGGAGTCCACCCGTAGGCCCATCGCACCCACGAGGCCGAGTTGGGGATGAGTGATGGCCCAGACAGCCTCACCACCGAAGTCGGGGCCCTTGCTGTGCCGCTCGATCCAGTCGACAGCCGCTCCCTTGGGGTAGGGATGCGGGATGGTTGCCGTCGTGAGCGCGACCTCGGGGTCACTCACCAGTTCTTCAACCCGCGGCGCGTCCGAGACGGCCATGGGACGCAACTGAAGGCGGGTGGTACGGATCGTTGGTAGTTCGTTCATGCCAACCTCACGCTTATCCCGCGGTCTTCCCGGGTGGCGGCTCCCAGAGCTCGATGCGGTTCCCCTCCGGATCCATCACCCAACCGAACTTGCCGAATTCGGACTCGTCGACCTTTTCGTCTACCTGACAGCCCTCGCTACGCAGTTGCTTGAGTACCTGAGCAAGATCCGCGACCCGGTAGTTGATCATGAAGGGCGACGAGCTTGGAGCGAAATACTTCGAACTGTCTGGGAAGACGCTCCAGACCGTGGTACCCTCCCGCTCAGGCTGGTCGGTTTCGCGCCAGCTGAAGGTCATACCTCCCCAATCCTGGATCGGAAGCTCGAGATGCTTGCTGTACCAGTCGCGTAGACTGTCGGGATTCTTCGCTTTGAAGAAAATGCCGCCCAGGCCGGTGACACGGGGCATGGGACCTCCGCATGGTGAGGGTCGGGTAAGGCTGCTCGCCAGCCACGTTGCACCGGCATGCCGGACTGCGCAAGCATGGGCAAGGCAGAATCAGGGTATGCATTATTCTCCCTCTTATGGAGACCGTGGTAATCGGTGCCGGACTTGCTGGGCTCGCTGCTGCCGCGCGCCTGGTCGAGGCGGGCCGTTCAGTCACTGTGATCGAGGCGCGGGACCGGATCGGGGGACGAGTGTGGACCCGCCGGGATCCCGCCATTTCCGGTGCCATCGAGCTGGGCCCGGAGTGGCTGGCGGATCACGGAGCCATGCACGACCTCGTGCTCCGTAGCGGCAACGCGACCGTGCAGTCGCATGGTGAATTCCTGGTCCGCCGCGATGGACGCTGGGAGGATATCGGCGCTCATGGACCGGCCAGCGGGCGTCTGTTCCAGGAACTGCGATCATTGAAAGGGGACGACCGTTCGCTGGCTGCCGCCTTCGCCGAGTGCTGTAGTGAGCCGGCCTGGGCGGATGCGCGGGCTTCCTGGATCTCCTATGTGCAAGGGTTTCACGCCGCCGACCCTACGCGGCTCAGCGTCCGCTGGTTGCTCGAGGCGGAGGCGAACGACGAGGTCACAGAATCAAATTCGAGGATACCGGAAGGACTGGATCGCGTTGTGGCGGTACTGGCGAAAGAACTTCAGGGTCGCTGTTCCATACGACTGGAGACAGTGGCCCGCGAGCTGCGATGGCGGCGCGGGGAGGTGGCGATCGCAACTTCGGCGGGAACCTTGCAGGCCACCTCGGTCATTGTGACCGTGCCGCTTCCAATCCTGAAGCTGCCGGACTCTGCAGCCGGGCTCCGGATCATTCCTGAACTTCCCGACAAACGAGCGGCCTTCGGCCAGATCGAGATGGGCCCGGTCATGAAGTTGGCATTCCGTTTTACTGAGCCATTCTGGAAGGAGATCCAACCTCTGCGCGGCATGTTGTTCGTTCAGGCTGCCGATCAGGCGATCCCCACCTGGTGGCTGCCCTCTCGTGAGGACGATCCACTGCTGATCGGCTGGGCCGGCGGACCGAAGGCGGCGCAACTCGGCAACGCGACTGGCGACGCGCTCGCGGACCTGGCCCTGACGTCGCTCAGCGCCGCGCTTGCGATGCCACGCGCTGCGATCGAGAAGAAGGCCGTCACCTGTCTGACTCACGACTGGAATCGCGATCCGTTCACTCTCGGGGCCTACACCTACGTCGCGGTAGGCGGAATCGAGGCGCATCGCATTCTGGCCCAACCGGTGGAGCAGACGTTGTTCTTCGCCGGTGAGGCGACTTGTGGCAACGGACTCAATGCCACGATGGAGGGTGCGTTGCAATCTGGGAGGAGGGCGGGAGATGAGGTGGTGGGTGGTAGCAGTCTAGAGTCTGGAGTCTAGAGTCTAGAGTCTGTTACTCCTCCGCATTGCCCGCCGTCTCCCGTTCTCCCGTTCTCCCGTTCTCCCGTCTCCTGTCTCCCGTCGCCACGTCTCACGACTCGTCAGCAACTGTCCTACAATACGTGTCCCTCGCGGCCTGCATCGTCTCTTGATCGGCGACAGCAGAATTGTCAGTCAGGGAGGGAGTGAACAACCTGGGGCAAATCGTGGGGTCGAGCGACGTGACCGGTGGCGGTCGCCACGTGTTCCGCTGGGTCGCTGGAACCATGCAGGACCTCGGCTTCCTGGCGACCGGGAACGTGGGCGCGCCAGATCCATCAATCGGAATGGTTTGATTGCGGGGACCAGCAATAAACAGAAACCCAACTCCAACGTTCACGTGGACCACGCGGCCACCTGGGCCACGCCGTAACTCACGCCGTCAAGATCGCGGCTCGGCAGAACGTCGCTGTGCGACGTGGGACCTGACACTCCGCTGGCACAGCCAGCGTCTGCCGAGTCGCGACTTCAACAGGGCGGAGGCCGTCAAGCGACTCACGGCTTCAGCCAGTGCATGACCCCTCCATGTCCCTTGCAGGTCATCGCTTTGTCCTGACTCAGGGAATAGGTGCTGTCGTGGCATTCGGCTGTTGCACCGGCCGGTATGACCGGCGCAGGCGGACCCTTTGCCGCGGGCGCAGGCTTGCCGAGCAGCGCTGCTTCCCCGCTGGGTCCCTTGTGCGCCGTGTCGATGACCGCTTTCACGGTGGCATCCACAGCCTCCGTGGTCGCGTTCTTCTCCTTGGGCTTCGCGGTAGTTGCCGTGGCGGTCGTGGTAGCGGTGGCCGCAGCCGCGGGAGCCGCCGTCCCCGCATCGCCGCCCGTTGGAGCAGGCTTCGATTCCGAGGCGGCGGTCTGCCCAGCCTTTTCTCCCCCTTTGCAGGCGACGAAGGCGGCGAGGGCGAATCCCAGGATGAGCAGGTGCAGGTGAGAGCTGGGCCCTTTCATTGGGTCCCTCCGGTAACATGTGAGGCTAGCCAGCGAGGTGGTGGCTTCAATCTACGTCGTATGCATGGGCCAAACACAGCCTCAGCAGATTACGACTTCGATGACCAGCCGCTTCTGGCGGACGAGAATCAGGAAGCCGCAGGCGACTCGGGATCTCGAGGAAGGATCTGAACCGGCGCGTTGACCCGTACTACACCGGGGACAAGGACCCGGGCATACCACCCGCGGCGGTTCACCAGGCTTCGGACGAATTCCGCACCGCGGCGGGCACCGACGTAAGGCAGGGAGTGCAGCTCGGTGCAGGGATCGCAAGGCTTGGTGACCTCGAGCAGGACCTCCGCCACTCTGACCCGGGTACCCGGCCTCAACTCAGCCTCGGACACTTGATCCAGGGTGATGTTCTCACCGAGATGCCCAGGCTCGACCGGCCATCCCTCGCTCCGAAGTTGTGACAAAAGTTCCTGGGTAACCAGCAGGATCGCCTGATCCCGATCGCCGTTGAGCGTCGTGGCGCGATAATGATTGTAGTCCCCCTCGGCGCCAGCTGAGGTGATCCGCAGCTCGGCCACCGGCGTCTTGGGGAGGCCGTACTCCCCTGGCGTCTTGGATTTGACGTTGAGTTGCAGGACCATCGGCCTCATCGATGCCTCCAGGTAATCCATTTCATGCGCCGCCGTTCAGGGCAGGTACGTCACCGTTACGGGCATCGCCGCCGTCGCGTTTCCTGCCTTGTCAAACGCGGTGGCCCCGAAAGTGTACGTCCCGCCGGCAGTGGAACTCCACTGAGTCGTGAATGGCGCCGATTGATCCAGCGGGCCGTAGCCCTGACCATCTACGAAAAACTTGACGCTTCCCATGCCCTGGTCATCGTGGGCACTAGCCGTGATCGTGACAATGCCGGTCGCCGCACCGGGGACGGGGGAGGCCAGATGTATTGTAGGCGGGATATAGTCAACCGGGCGCGCCATGGTCGGGGCATTGCTCCCGCAAGAGAGCAGGCCGGTCGCGACGGCGAGCGCAAGAATCCGATGAGGAATGGTCATCTAATTGACAATTTCCAATTTTCAATTTCCAATTTGTCGCCGTTCTCGCAGGTAGAGGAAGAGAGGCAGCCCCAGGGAAACACCTACTGCGAGCATTGCGGCTATCGGAGCCCACAGGTGTCGCATTCCCAGCCTGCGCCCTTCGACACGGACAAACACCCAGAGCACCACCGCGGACACGATGACGTCCATCCCGAAGAAGCCACCGATCCTCGTCGCGAAGAGCTGCTCGACGAAGAGCCGAGCATTCAGTCCGTGCTCCCGAACGAACGGAATGAACTGCGAGTACGGAAGTACGGTTCCGAGGAAAGCGAGGGTCAGGTAGATATTCTTCATCGCGCGCCCCCTCCGGATTTGGCCGTTCAATTGGAAATTTGCAATTGCCAATTGGCAATTACCCGGCAGTCCAGTCTTCTATCGCAATCTTCAATCTGCAATCTACGTCGCGGCCGCTCGCGCCAGTACGAAATAGATTGCGATCACGATCCCCGCAATGAAAAGCACGTGGGCCAACAGGGCGATTCGCTGCAACTCTTTGATTCTGGCGGCTTTTTGTGGTTCAGCTCCGGTCTCGGCCAGGAGTGACACGAGTCCCGGCAGTCGTCCCAGAAGCCACGAGGTTGTCAAAGCCGAGAGTGCAAACGCCACCCAGGCCCAGAGGAGCGGCGACTCAATTTCCAATTATTCCAGTTCGCCGATCGCTTGATTGATCCGCTTTGCCAGGGTCTCCGCGGTCTCTCTGTCCCGACGCGAAATCCAGAGCCGAGCGATTCCGCCGTCCTCCCCCGGCACCGTTTCAAAGACCGCCAAGTCCCGCCCGGAAAGCTCAAGACGAGGTCGCAGCCAACTGCCTCGGAATCTGACGTTCAGCACCCGCGCGAGGGGAACCATCAACGACTCGTTGGGCAGCGAGGCCTCCTCGTCTCGTACGGTGAGGGCCCCGACCTCCTGGACCCGGTAGGTACCGGTCCATTCGATCCAGAGCGACACCCCATCAAACCTCAACCGGCCATGAAAGCGGTAGGAGGTGCTGATGGCGTTCACGCCGCGGAACTGGTCCTTCCCCGAAACCTTCAGTGTGAAAGGGATGACATCGCTCATGAAGGCAAGGCGGGGGAGGCGGACAGGGCGGGCGAGGCGGGCCGAACCGATGTCACGACTGGCATTTGGATGCGTGCACCCGGATAGTCGTTCGCCAAAAGGTGGCGGCTGGGCTTCGGGCAGGCAAGCTCGCCCCCGCTACTCTCACATCAACCCCGCGGATGCGCCGCTGCTCGAAGCATCCTGAATTCGCGAGCCAGATCGGCCGGCTGGTGGTTAGCGTTTAGTCCGCTGGGGTTCGGTAAAACCCAGATCCGGGTTGCGCCGACGGTTTCCGGCTGCGGTCCGAGGACGGCACGCTGCCGCTCGAAGGCGATCCGATAGGCGGTGATGCCGAGGATGGCGACCCATCGCGGGGTGAAGCGGCGGATTTTCTTTTCAAGCCGGCGTCGTCCGGCCAACAGTTCCTGGGTACTCAGCTCGTCGGCCCGGGCGCTGGCGCGACTTACAATGTTGGTCAGGCCGTAACCCAAGTCGAGCAACAGGCGATTCTCCCGGGGAGCGAAGATCCGGGGAGTAAAGCCCCCTGCCTGAAGCGCCGGCCAGAAGCGGTTGCCGGGCCGAGCGAAGTGGTGTCCCGTGGCCGCCGAGTAGAGACCGGGGTTGATGCCGCAGAAGAGGACGGCGAGGTCAGGTGCGATGATGTCGGGGACGCGGCGGTTGACAGCGGCAATCAGGTCGAGCTTCGTGGGGCGGACAGTCTTCATTCCTTACCGCTTTGTATTCGCCTTCAGAAACGCCGCGATCTTCTGATTGAGAAACTTCTTGTCCGCCGGACTGGCCGCGGCTCCCGCAGGGTGGCCCCAGAGGGAGGGGATCGGCGTCAACGTCACATGGGGAATAAAGCCCGCCTCGTAGCGCGCGTCTCCTATCGGGAAGTAGAGATCGGTCTCCGATGGCATGTAGAGGACGGGGACCTTGATCGAGCGGAGCGCCTTCTCCGTGTTTCCGTCGAATCCCGGAGTCTTCCCGACGTCGTGCGCCATCCAGGTGCGGGCCTGGAGAATCAGGTTGTTGGCGTCAGCGTCCGCGCTGAACTCCTTCTCAAGCGAGACCACCATCGAGTCCATGGTCCATGAGGCCGGTGCGCCTTCCCTCCACAACTCCTTCCGCCACCATTCCTGCGAAAACAGCCAGCCGGCCCACACCAGGGCGAACTGGTTGATCCCGTTCGCCGGCTGTTCGGCGTAGTCCCCGTCATGGAATCCCGGGTCCTGCGTGATGGCCCCGATCTCCGCCTCGAGCCGCACGATCCCATGGGGCCAGGCACGCGCGGTGCCGGCCGTGGCCACGACGCAGTCCGCGAAGTCGGGATACGAGACCGCCCACTGAAAGGCCTGCTCGGCTCCCATCGAAAACCCGATGATGGCCGTGAGATGAGTGACTCCGACATCCTCGAGCAAGAGCCGGTGCACCGCCTCCACGTTGTCCCGAATCGTCGCGACTGGAAACCGGGGTCCGTCGAACGGCCTGGGCGTGTTGCTGGGGGAAGAGGAGTGCCCGTTGCCGAAGAGCTCGGTCGCGATCAGGAAATAGCGCGTCGTGTCGAGCGCCAGCCCGGGCCCGATGAGCCACTCGTAGCCGTGATGGTCAGCCATGTAGTGGGACGGGAGCAGGATCGCGTTGTCTTTCTTTGGGTTCAGGTGGCCGTAGGTGCCGTAGACCACTTTGACGTTGGGGATGTCGGTGCCGCCGATGCTGAAGGTGCCGAGGTTGAACTCGTGGTGGACGGCGTGGTCGACGGAGGTGGCGGCGGTGTCCTGCGCGGAGAGGTGCGCAACGATCGTCAGCACCGCCGGAAACAGGGACAGGCTCCTGAGGATCGAGATGAGCATGGGCCGCTGGATCATGATGAGTGGCGAAGTCTGATCAAGCGCCGTTATCGCACTACCACCTCCACCCTCGTCTGCTTCGGCGCTTTGTCCGGCGGGGCGCCGTTCGCCGGCTCGCCAAACTCGATCGCGAGCGGACCGGTTTTCTTCGGAGTGTATTCGAAGTCGAATGTCTGCCCCGGATCGAAGATCATCGCCGCCGGCCGCACTGTCGCCTGCGACGCGGGCAGTGCCATCCCGTCCCGCGCCACGGCCCGCCACTCGATCGGTTTATCGCCGTCGAGGAACTTGAACTGGGTAGAAATGTCCCCGGTGATGCCGATGACACGGAAGCGATACTTCACCCCGGCCTTGAGGTCGATCGGGCCGGGCTGCACCTGGCCATTCATCAGCATGGGCGGGAACGGACCGGAGATCACGTTAATGGTCGGCCCCCCGTCGCTGAAGAGCAGCACCTTGTCGGTCCTGGGGTCAAACTTCTGGCCCGGCTCCAGCACGATGAGCGGCCCGTACAAGCCCGAGGTGATCTGCTGGAACTCGTTGAAGTGCGAGTGGTACATGAAGGTCCCGGCCCGGGGCGGGGTAAACTGCACCGTGAGCGAGTCGCCGGGGGCGATTGCCGGGAGGGTCTCACTGCCCGAGCCGCTCCACCCGGGAACCCCGTCCGGATAACTCTGCTGCAGCTCGATACCGTGCCAGTGCACCGCCGCGTGGTCCTGCGACTGATTGACGATGTTGACCGCGACCGGCTGGCCCCGGACCAGCACGATCGGCGGACCCGGCACCGGCATCGCCTCCGGATTCTTCTCGGCTGGGGTCCCGCCGAGCACGAAGGCGTAGCCCGGATGGTCCCCGTAGACGTTGGGCTTCTCGCGGACCACCAACCGGATGGTTCGGGCCGGTTTAAGCGCGGCCGCTACTGGTCCGCTCGGGGCCACCCGAATGCCCAGCACCAGTCCGTACATCTGGTGCGGCGCATCGCTCATGTGATTGTGCTCCATCTCCGGGTGCGGCACGCCCTCGTAGGTGTCCATGGCCACGTGATACGACAGGTGTCCCGCGAAATGGCAGTGGAAGATCCAGTTCCCTGGCCGGTTGGGCGACCAGCTCATGTCCATGGTCTGGCCGGGGCCCACGATCTCGGTCACCGCCATGCGCCGGTCGGCCGGCGCCAACAGCGTATCAACCACCCCGTCTCCCATCCCATCGACCCGGAAGTAGAAGCCGTGCAGATGCATCGGGTGGTCGATCGGGGTGGTGTTGATCACCCGCCAATGGAGCGAATCATTCTGGGTCGCATCCAGCCGCTCGGTGTGGGGCCAGGAGAGGCCGTTGATCGCCATGGTGCCGCGGCCCAGGCCGCTGCGGCTGGTCGAGTCGAGGGTGAACCACCATGAGATCAGGAAGATGCGATCGTTGGCCGGCGCGTCGGTCGGGTCCACCACGATCGCCCCGTTGAGCTGTTCGTCCTCTTCGAACCGGGCCTGTATGGGACCGGGCACTGTCTGACCGGCGTACCAGTAGGTGCCGGGCGTGGAGGCGACGAACTCCGCCTCGGCCGTCGAATCCGGCGCGATGACCAGGCTGTCCTTGAAGCCCCGTTCCTTCGCGAGCCCGTAGACCGTGAGCGGCTTGGCCAGCGCGTTGTGGATGCTCGCCTTCACCGTGGTGCCGACCTTCACCCGAATCAGCGGCCCGGGAGTCTGGAGCGGCCTTCCCACCTCGCTCCAGGCGAATGCCGGTACTCCGACACCGGTCGGTCCTTCGGGGTAGAACGTCCCGGCTCTTGCCTCGAGCTGTACCGTGAGCACGTCGCCGGCGAGCGTACCCGCCGCCTTGCGATTGTCGTTCGGTGCAATGGACTCGGCGTCCCGGTGTGAGGGAGCCGGTGCGGAAGCGCCGAGTGCGAGAGTCGTCAGACCAGCGAGCATCACGAACGAATGGCGGGGCGTCATGCGGCGCTCAGGCTCCGTGTCAGAGACTAGCCCCGCGAGTGGCTTGGGACGAGCTCACGAGGACAGGCCGATGTATGTCTAAAAGGTGCCACTAGATACCGGTGAGTACACCGGGCGTCAAGCCACGAGTCGGTGTCAGAAATCAGCGCTGCAGCGGATTCAGGGAATCAAACGCCTTCATTGCACGCAGGGTGCCTTGGGGTCTCCCTTGGGCTTGTCGAGCGCCGGACGATGGTCCGCGTTGGCAACCTTGAGCGCCGCGTCGTAGACCATGCGGCTCACCCGGGCGAGGTTGTCGTAGTCGATGTACTGGGGTTCGTCGGTGACTTGATGATAGTCGAGATGCTCGCCCCGCGAGAATACCACGCTGGGGATCCCGTAACGGGCATAGTTGTAGTGGTCGGCCCTGCAGTAATACTGCGAAGGGTGACCGGGCGCGTCGTAGGTGTAGTTGAACACAAACGGCTCACGCTGGGCCGCATTCGCGGCTTCCAGCAGGTCGCCGAATTCATTCGACAAGCGACGAGCTCCAACTACTTCCAGGTAAGTCGGTCCGCCGGCCGGCAAATCGCTGGGGTCGCCTCGACCGATCATATCCTCATCTATTTCCGCTACGATCGAGTCCCGGGGAATCGTCGGGTGGTCGGTGAACCAGGCCGAGCCGACCAGGCCGTACTCCTCTCCAGTGTGGGAGATGAAGATCAGCGAGCGCTTCGGCCGATCTTTTCCTTTCGCGAAGGATTCGGCGAGCTCAAGGATGGAGACAGTGCCGGTGCCGTCGTCGTCGGCGCCATTCCTGATCGAATCGGGGCGGGGCTTGTGAATCGCCCGCAGGCTGTCGAGGATGAGACGGATCCTGCTCATCTCATCTGGAGTCGCGTCGCGCACCGGACTGTCGGCTCCAAGGGGCCGCACAACGCGATTGAAGGCGCGAATCGAATCGTGGTCCACCGGATCGTGGCCAAATCCAACGTGATCGTTGTGCGCGGTGAGGGAGACGTACTCCCCGCGCAGCCTGGGATCGCTCCCGGGAACGATGGCGATCACGTTGCGGGCGGGATACGCCGTAGGCGACCGTTTCGCCGTAGCCTTCCCCTGTACTGCCTTTCCTGCTGCTCCGGGCGACAAGCCGCTCAACGGTGAGCTGAAGAGTGTCTGTGCGGCTTCCGGCGTCATGATGAGGACCTGAGGTCCGGTCGCCTCGGTCGGCGCATCGACTACCACGCGCCCGTCGTTCACCATCTGCCTGACGCCGGGGTCGAGCAGGTCCAGCTCGGCAAAGGCGAGTGCCGCGGCTCCCTGCCAGCGCGCGCTTCGCCCCGCGATCCCCGTCTTCACATACTCGCGGCCCTTTGGTCCCCGCCTCGAGTCAAGCACTACCAGATGGCCTGCAGCGGTCGAGCTGTCGATCCAGGTTGTCGAATCAGCCGCGTCCCCGCCGTAAATCGTCCCTGCACCGGCCAGAGGGCCGGACCGCGACGGAATCCACATGGCGGGAACGAAATCCCGTCCCGCCAGTATCTTCACTCCGTTTCCCTCGAGCGTCGCCTGATCGTCGAGTTGCTCGCGAACGAAGGGGACCTGCTGGAAGTAAGTGCCGCCTTCGCCGCCGGGCTTCAAGCCCAGTCGCTTGAACTCGTTCGCGATGTATTCGGCGGCCTTGAAGTTTCCGATGGATCCGGGCTCGCGACCTCCCATGGAGTCGTCGGCCAGGAGGTAGAGTCTGACCCGCAGGTCCTTCGCGGTGATGTCGGTGGAGGTGGCGGCCCGATTGGCCATCTGGGCCGTCCCGGTATCGGCAGCGAGGAAAAGCAGCGCACAGGCGAGCAGGCCGCGCATGGGAACACCTCGAGGAGACGGACCTGAAGGGAAGGACGGCGCACCGTACGGGGCCGGGCCTCCCCCGGGTTCAGGGGCCTACCGCCTCGTCGCGAAGAGCAACCCGTCCCGGATCGGGACGATGCTGGCTGTCCAGCCAGGGTCGTTCATGACCAGCCGGGTCAACTCCCGGACACCCTCGGTTTCTGCGGAGCGGTCACTCCGATCAATCACTTTCCCGCTCCAGAGCAGATTATCCACGATCAGGACTCCGCCAGGGCGGAGCTTGGAGGAGATAACGGGAAATGACGCGGGATATCCGGCCTTGTCGATGTCATTGAAGATGAGATCGAACGGCCCCGGTGTTTCCCTCAGCGTTGCGACGGCCTCGGCGATGTGGTACTGGACCAGGTCATCGAGGCCGAGTGCGGTGAGGTGACCCCGGGCGCGATCGGAGAGCTCGGCATCCCACACCGTATGATGTACTACGCCCCCGCCGTTTTCCTTTACTCCTCGGGCAAACCACGCGGTGGAGTAACCGAAGCCGCTGCCCAGTTCGAAGACGCTGCGGGCGCCGGTGAGGCGGGTTACGAGATAGCAGAAATAGCCTGCCGCCGGGCCGATGATCGGGAAGTTGGTCTTGGCCGCAGCTGCTTCCATCGCCTGCAATTCAGGATCGCGTTCCGGGACCAGCGAATCGAGATAGCGGGAGATTTCAGCAGGAAGGAGTTCCATGGCTTTAGCAGCCCTTGCTAATCCTTCTGCTTGGGCGTCCGAAACTCTCCATCGCTCATCCGAACCGCGGTGCCTCCCACTCTTACCTGCTTCACCTTTCCCTGGCGAATATCCGCCTCGACGTCGAGCAGGCTAGGCCTCCCCATTTCGAAGCCTTGTTCGATCCGCCATTTCAAGGTCCCCTCGCGGGTTGATTCACGCGCGGCGAGGTAGCCCGCTATCGCCGCGGCCGCGGAACCGGTCGCGGGGTCCTCGACAATCCCCAACCCGGGGCCAAACATCCGGGCCCGCAAGGTCGATCCTTTGAGCTCCGGGTCTCGGCAGAAGACGTAGACTGCCGGCGCCCAGTAGTGAGCGAGGACTGCCCGCCACGCGCCGCCGTCAACCTGGACCCGGGCGAGAACCGACCGATCCCGCACCGGCACGAACAGATAAGGGACGCCGCACGAGCAGGCCTGGGGTGCATCCGCGCCGTCCAGGAGATCTCCTGGTTCGAGATTGAGCACGGCGGCCAACTCCGTCGAGTGCGGTGGGGGTGGACCGAAGGTCGGGAGTGCCGGCGCCGCCAGCTGCACGAAAGGCAACTTGCCCTTTCGCTGGGCGATACTGACTTGCACCAGGCCGGCCTCTTCCTCCAGGATCATGTTGGTCCGATCGCCGGTGAGCGGCACTGCCCGAATCGCCGCAAGGAGGTGAGCTGTCCCGATCGTCGGGTGGCCTGCGAACGGAAGCTCCTCGGCCGGTGTGAAGATCCGAAGCCGCCGGGTATTTCGCGTATCCCTCGGCGGCCGCACGAAGACGGTCTCCGACAGGTTGAACTCGGTCGCGATCCGCTGCATCTCGTCCTTGGTCAGGTCCGGCGCTTCGGGAAACACCGCGAGCTGGTTCCCGCCGAAGGGGCGATCGGTGAAGACATCGAGCGTGTGAAAGTGCAGTCCTTCCGCCATGGCTATCGCATCCCGGATAAGAGCAACAGGTAGAACTTTATTCCCCAGCCAACGTTGTCTATCGACAACCGCTCGTCATTGCCATGGACCTCGTAGCGGTTCTCCTCGATCGGAATCAGATACGGGTCGAGCCCATAGGTAATAATGCCGGCCTGGGCGAAACTAGGCCGGTCGCTGGCACCAGGGCTCACCGGAGTGGCGATCGGGATCCCGGGCAGCATCTCTCCGGCGACATGCTCGATCGCGTTGAACAGCTCAGTGTCGAGCGGCGCATCGTACTGGGGAGGAATTGGTGCAATCTCCTCCAGCTTGACACTCGTGTCCGCGATGATCCGGCGCAACTCCCTGGTGAAGGCGACCGGGTCCTCGTCGGGGAGCAGCCTGATATCCAGCTCGACGCTCGCGACCTGGGGAATCGTGTTGGTCTTATTGCTCCCGACCAGCACCGTCGGTGAAATGGTGTTTCGCAGAAGGGCGTTCCGCTCCGGCTCACTCAATAACCAGGCACGACCCGCCGCCGACTTGAGCGCGGTGCGCGGATCGGCCAGATACTTCCTGCCTTCCGGGCTCGTCTCAATGGTCGCGAGCGCCTTGAAGAACCGCTCGACGGCGGGAGTAAGCCGAAGCGGCGTCTGCCAGGCCGACACCCGCTCGATGGCTCTCGCCAGCCTTGGCACCGGATTCTGGTCGCCGATCGGGACTGAGCCGTGGGAGGTTTTTCCTTCCACCACCATCCGAGTCCATAGCGGGCGCTTCTCGCCCACGTCGATGCCGAACCAGCGAACCTTGCCGCCTTCGACCCTGGTGTCGGCTCCTTCGGTGAGCAGGTATTCGACGTCCTGCAGCAGATCGGGATGGCGCTTAACGAAGACGATGGCGCCATCGCCGTTCACTTCCTCATCCGCATTGGCGATGTAGACGATGTCCCGGTCGAGCTGTAGACCCGCACGTTTGATCGCGATCAGGGCCATGAGCTGGATGAGACCGTGGCCCTTCATGTCGATGGCACCGCGACCGTAGACGTAGCCGTCTTTGACCAGGCCCTGAAAGGCGGGTACCGTCCACTGGGTGTCGGTCACCGGGACCACATCCATGTGATGCACCAGGGCGATCGCCTTCTTCTTCCCGCTGCCCTTGAGGCGGGCATAGAAATTGGCCCGGCCCGGTCCCAGCTCGGTGGTATCGAGGATCTGCCCTTCGATGCCTTCCTTTGCCAGCACGTCTTTCAACCAGCGCGCGGTGGCCAGCTCGTTGCCGGGCGGGTTACTGGTGTTGATCGCCAGGTATTGCGAAAGCAGCTGGACGGCCTCGTCCCGCAGGGCGGTGTAGTCGAAGGGGCTCGATTGCGCCGGAGCCGAAACTGGAATCAGGAGACAGGCGAGCCACAGTGCGGCGGTCCAACGGCGGATGCGAATCATGGATTAGCGTTTGAGGGATCGATTGGAACCGCCGGTAAGGTAGGGGGCGAGGGGCCGAGTGACAAACCGGGGTTTCAGAAGGAGAAGCCGAGCGACAGGCCTCCCCAGAACTGGACGGTCCCGTCGAAATAGAGCGGAGTCACTGTGGCACGCAGCATTGCTCCATGCGCCGGCTGCCAGCGATAGCCGACGATCCCGGTTGCCATGGTGAGCGTACCTTGACCTTCGCCGAAGAAGACGTGTTCGATGAAGTCATTAGGAGGCGTCTCGTCGCCGGAGCCTTCGTCCGGAGTGACGATGAAAGTTGCCCCGCCACCCACTTCGAGCAGATGCGAGCCATGTCCGACCAACACCGATGCGGTGACGGGGAAGGTCGGCCAGATCCACATCAGGCCGGCTCCTCCCCGGACCCGCAACCGGCGGCTGAGGCCCAGCTCGAGATTGGCTGAGCCGTAGCCGGCGGCGCCTCCAAATTCGAAGAAGAAGGCGCTCTTCCGTGCCTGGGCGGCGAGTCCGCTTGGAAGCAGAAGCAGGAGTCCCAGCAGCGCTCGCCTCATAGCCTCCTACTTGGCGAGCGGGTCGGCCTGCATGAATCCGAGAATGTTGCCCTCGGTGTCTTTGCCGTACGCGAGCCAGCCCAGTCCGGGTACGGCCATCTTGGGGACCGCCAACTTGCCACCCAGGGATGTCAGCTTATCGATTGTCTGGTCCACCGAATCGGTATCTACGGTGCAGACGTAGGCGTTCACCGCGGCCCCCTCCGCCGGAGCGGAGCCCATGCGCTTCACGAGGCCGCCATCGATTCCCGGAGTGCCTTCGCTGCCGGTCTTGATGAGCCAGTATTCCATGGGCCCTTCCCACTTGGTGAACTGCCAGCCGAAAAGGGTTTCGTAGAATTTGACGGCGCGTGACGGATTGTCAGCGTGGATCTCGAAGTGAATTGGGCGGGGCATG
>DATBGE010000121.1:0-3036 GCA_036558125.1 Gemmatimonadales bacterium
GTGCCGACACTTACGTAGCGGATCGGCGCCCCAGCCAGATCCTGCAGCCGGTCGAGGTAGGCACGGGCCTCGGGAGGTAGATCCGCCAGGCGACGGGCGCCGCCGGTCGGCTTCCGCCAGCCGGGAAGGACTTCGTATTTGGGCCGGACTCGCTCCAGCGCCCTCACGTCGGCCGGCATTTCGTGGCACTGGCTCCCGTCCAGATCGTACTCGGTCCCCACCGGGATCTCGGCGAAGGTGTCGAGGACATCGAGTTTGGTGACTGCAAGTCCGGTCAGACCGTTGACCCGGACCGAATAGCGTACGACGGTCGCATCGAACCAGCCGCAGCGGCGGGGCCGTCCCGTCACCGCACCAAACTCGCCTCCCAGTTTGCGAAGTTCCTCTTCCGTTCCGCCCTCGGCCTGAGTCGGGAGCGGTCCGTTGCCGACCCGGGTGGTGTAGGCCTTCACCACGCCGAGTACTCCGTCAATTGCGGTCGGCCCGATGCCTGAGCCCGTCGCGGCGCCGCCCGCTGTGGTGTTGGAAGAAGTCACAAACGGGTAGGTACCGTGATCCACATCGAGCAGCGCCCCCTGGGCCCCCTCGAGCAGCACATTCCTGCCCTGCTGCAGCGCTTTATGAACCAGCCAACCAGTATCGGTCGTCAGGGGAACAAGCCGGGGAGCGAGCCGCTCCAGCAGCTTCGCGTGGTCTTCCACCGAGGCCCGCTCCTGGACCCCCATCAACTCCAGCAGCCGGTTGGCGCGGCCAACCCGGTCTTTGAGAAGATCCCGCGCATGGTCCAAATGGCGCAGGTCTCCCAGCCGAAGTCCGCGGCGGCCGTACTTGTCTTCATAGGTCGGCCCGATGCCGCGCCCCGTCGTGCCGATGTTCTGGCTCTTCTCGCTGGCTCGGTCCAGCATCTTGTGGAACGGCATCACAAGGTGCGCCCGGTCCGACAGGAAGATCCGTCCGTCGGAGTTGATACCCTTGGCGGCGAGGCCGTCGAGCTCGGAGAGGAAGGTCTCGGGATCCAGTACGACACCGTTCCCCACGATACAGGAGGTGGTCTCGTGGAGGATGCCCGAGGGAATCTGCTGCAGGATGAATTGGGTATCCCCGATCACGACGGTGTGACCAGCGTTGGCCCCACCCTGGTAGCGCACGACGAAGTCGGCCCGCTCGGCCATCACATCAACCAGCTTGCCTTTCCCTTCGTCGCCCCACTGGGCGCCCACTACCACCACACAGTGGGTCTTGGGATCGAACATGGATTCTCCGTCGCGAAGCCAACAAAAAAGCCCCTCGCGGGGCTGCTGCATCCTCTGGTAAAACCTAGGCGGCGCCAATGACCCTGTCAAACAGCCTGGCCACCCCGGTAGCTCCCTCCAATCAGGCGGCCCACCGCCTCCGCAAATCCCGGATCCAGCCCTTGGCTCGCGTCCCGCGGGGTGTGCATCAGTCGCAGAACCGCCCAGTCCAGTCGGGCGATGGTGACGGCCCCTGAGGCGATACGGGCCACGGCGAGGCTGTCGACCAGAATCCCCATCGGAAGCCGGCGCTGGGTGATGGATAACCCCAGGGCTTCGAGCCGGCGCTGGAGGCGGTTCGCGAGCGGGACCGCCGAACTGTTGTGAGTGACGATGTAGAAGCTGCCCCGATCGGCGAGAGTATCCAGGTTGATCACCTCGCCGCCCCGGACGAGGTCAGGTTCGGCCCGAACCATATGACGGGCACCCAGCAACCCGAACTCCTCGGCACCGGTGAGGATGATTCCCAAAGTCGGATCGGGGCGTTCCTCCGCTGCCGCGAGGACGGCGAGGAGGCCGGTCCCGTTGTCGCGGGCCCCTGGACTGCTCCCCCGGAGCCGGCTACCGGCCGCGAAGATGGTGGCGATCAGTGCAACGCAGGTTCCCCCCGCCGCCAGGGGCAACGGCAGCGGAGTTCCGCCGATGAGACGCCATCCTGCCAACAGAATCAGAACCACCACCGCGATCACGACAACCCAGATGGAGATCAGGCGTCCCGCCATGGACTGGGCCTGAGCCTTGGTATCGACATGGGCCACGAGCCAGGTGGTAACCCGGGCATTGCCTCGAACGGCTATCAGATTCGAGTCGCTGCGCAGGGTACTTCCCGGTAGTCGAGCGCCAATCCCGATCTTCCACGCCAGGATCTCGAACAGGAGTACGCCGGTAACACAGACGATCAGGGCGGTCCCTGCGGGTGTGGCGGGAGAACGGAGCAGAGGCAGGAGGATGAGCCCCAGCAGCCCGATCCCGGCGCCGAAGATCGGGAATGCCCAGAGCGACTGGGCAGAAAACTCGAAGGGCTGCTCGCGAACCGAGTAGCCCTGGGCTTCGAGAAATTGTCGGAGCTGGATTCTGGCCTGATGGGCGGGCGGGGTGCCCGCCTCGCGAGGTCCGGCGGTGAGGAGGTCGAAGAGCTGCCGAGCTGTCAGCGCTCGCCTCTCCTCGAGCCCTTGACCCCGGTGAGGATCTGGGCGGCTTCCTTGGCGACCTCTCCTTCCTTCACCAGGCGGCCTGCGTGCTGGGCGAAAGTCTGCATTCCCTCTTCCCCGCTTTCGATCTCCTCTTCCAGTTCTTCGAGTTTGTCGGAATCGCGGAGACAGGCGCGGGCGGTCGGCGTGCTGACCAGGACCTCGACCACTGAGATCCTTCCGTCGTCGTCTTTCTTCGGCAGAAGACGCTGGGCGACGACCCCTCGCAACGCTTCCGACAGCCGGAGGAGCCCAACTTCGCGCTCCGCGGCGGGGAACATCGAGTGCAGTCTCGCGATCGTGGCCATCACGTCCGCCGTAGGCATCGTGGAGATGATCAGATGACCGGTCTCGGCGGCACGGATCGCGGTCTCCAACGTCTCCGGATCCCGCAGCTCGCTGATGACCACGACATCGGGATCTTGCCTGAGCGCCGCCTGCAGACCCACCGCGAAGCTATCGGTATCCACGCCGACTTCCCGCTGGGTGACCGAGCACTTCACGTCGCGATGGAGAAATTCGATCGGGTTCTCGATCGTGAGGATGTGGCGATG
>DATBGE010000122.1:0-12136 GCA_036558125.1 Gemmatimonadales bacterium
AGCCGTGAGCGGCGCGCTCACGAGGACATAGTCATAGAGCGGGATGAAGCGGCGAGTGATCTTTGGTAGCAATTGATGAGTGTAGGCGCTTGTCCCAAGCACGACCTTCCTGGCTCGTAGCGTCCCGTTCGCCGTTTCGACCACGACGCCGGCGCCATCGCGGTGGAACGACCGCACCGGGCTCTTCTCGTAGACCCGCACACTGAGCCGCTCCGCCTCCTGACGAAGGGCGTCTACCAGTTTCACCGGATCGAGAATCCCCCCGCCGCTGACCGCGACTCCGCCCTGATACAGCGGTGAGTGAAGCTCGGCCTGGGCCTCGTCGCGATCGATGAATCGGAAGCTGTGGATGCCCAGTTGATTGGCACTCTCCACGGACTTCCGGGCATCTTCGACTTGGGCCGGGGTCAGCGCCATCACGATCCGTCCCGTAGGCTCGAAATCGCAGCTCAGTCCCCTCGACCGCAGGAACTCGATCAGCTCCGCGACATTCGATTCGCCGATCCGGGCCAGGAGAGCAGCCTCGCGGGCGCCAAAGTGGGCAACCGCGAGGCTATGGGAATGGTCAACCGTTTCCGACAGCATGCCGGCGTTACGGCCGCTGGCGCCGTAAGCAACCAGCTCCTGCTCGAGTACCACGACCTGCCCCGTCGGATCGAGCTCGCGCAAAAAGAGGGCAGTCCACAGTCCAGTGAGACCGCCCCCGACCACGACGACCGTCGCCTCTTCTTTGCCCTGCTGAACCGTGACCTGCGACGGCCTCCGTTGGGCAAGCCAGAAGCAGGCCTGCTCGACGGGCCGCTCCAGCAACGCTGCTATCGTCCGATCGTCCCGCTGAGTGCTGCCGCTCAGGCCAGCCCCCTCACTGCTCGGTCGCTTGCACGATCATGATGTGGGCCCAGGGCTCGCCGGCTCCCATGATCCAGGGGGTTCCCTTCTCGGGCTTGGTCGGCAGGCCAGTCGTCTCCTCGGTGGCGTAAGGGATGTAAACCACCTGCAGCCCCTCCGGAGACTTGGCGAGTCCGGTCTTGGAATCGACGCTGTCGGCCGGAGCATAGAGGTTGTAAAGCGCGCGCGGCCCATCGGGCATCTTGAGCGTGCCGGCTTTGATGGCCGCGCGCCGGGCCTCTTTGATCTCCTGAGAGGTCTTTCCCTGGGCCTCGAGGTCGCGACCCATCGCCATGAAGGGCTCGAGGTCCTTGTGATAACAGGCGACATGCCACGAGGCCGCCGAGGGATCGTCGGCGAGGCAGACCATCGCTCCACTGCCCTGACGCAGCACGGTCATCCGGTGGTAGTTGCTGTAGCCGATGACCGTGGCGTCCGCTCGCATGCTCTCGGGGGCTGCCGAGACGGCACCGGCGATCTGTACGTCGGCCGACGGAACCTGAGCCGCGAGGTTACTCGCAGCCGCGAGTGCGATACAGCCGAACAGGGGAAGGGCTCGCATAGTCGTCCTAACTCTCCTTGGAAAATGAGATCTTGAACCCGTCCGGGTCGGTGAGCATGAAGATCCTCGCGCCCCACGGCATGTCAGAAGGCTCCTGATCCAGCACGATGCCGCTTCCCTTGGCACGAGCGGCCAGCCCATCGACGTCCTGGGTAGTGTAGAACCAGAGCCGCTGGCCGATTCCCTTCACCCGGTCGCGGCCTTTCTTGAAATCGTCCTGCGTGAGCACCAGCCAGGCGGCTCCCGCCTTGAGTTCCACGCCGGCAAGCTTGCCCTCTTCTTCCCACCGGTCGGCGATGATGAACCCCAGCCCCTCCGTGTAGAACGCGATGCTGCGGCCCAAGTCATTCACGGTGATACCAGGCGTGATGTGCCGCAGTCGGAGCGATTGCGGCTCGCTACGCTTGGGCCGCCTCGCGGCAGACTTGGTGGACCGAGCGGCTTTGGCGGCTTTCCTGGGCCGCCGCTTCCCTGACTTGGTGGGCATGACAACTTCTCCTCGAGGCAGTCGGGTGACAAGGCGCCGGCGGGACCGGGGTGGCTCAGCAGCCTCCCGGAGGACATTATACTGGCTGCGGCACCGGCTTGCCTGACCCCTTCACGGCACCCGGCTTGCAGGGTCGGCGCCGCCACCCCGAACCGAGGCTTCAATGGCGAGTATTGATCAGATCGTCTCCGTGCTCGGCGACAAGGCCGATCCCCTTCTCAAGTTTTCTTCACCGAAGATCGCCAAGAACCGGCTCCATGTGCCGGGGCCCGACTTCATCGACCGGATCTTCGCCGCATCCGACCGGAACAATCGAGTCCTGGGCAACTTGCAGCGGCTGGCCGGGGCCGGGCGGCTGGCCGGCACGGGGTACCTGTCGATCCTTCCGGTCGATCAGGGCATCGAGCATTCGGCCGGCGCCAGCTTCGCCAAGAACCCGGACTATTTCGATGCGGAGAACATCGTCCGCCTGGGGATGGAGGGAGGCTGCAACGCGGTCGCCTCGACCTTCGGTGTGCTGGGCTTCTGTGCCCGCAAGTACGCCCACAAGATCCCGTTCATCGTGAAGATCAACCACAACGAGCTGCTGACGGTGCCCAACAAGTTCGACCAGGTTCTCTTCGGGACGGTGAAGCAGGCGGTGGACATGGGCGCCGCCGCGGTCGGAGCAACGATCTACTTCGGGTCCGAGGAAAGCGGCCGCCAGATCATCGAGATCAGCCAGGCGTTCGCCACGGCCCACGATCAGGGACTGGCGACAGTTCTCTGGTGCTACCTGCGCAATCCGGCATTCAAGAAAGACAAGGATTATCACCTGGCGGCCGATCTTTCCGGCCAGGCCAATCATCTCGGCGTAACCATCGAGGCCGATATCATCAAGCAGAAGCTTCCGGAGAACAACGGCGGGTACCAGGCGCTGAACATGGGTGGCTCGAGTTATGGCAAGTTCGACGAACGGATCTACACCGAGCTCAGCAGCGACCACCCGATTGATCTGTGCCGTTACCAGGTGGCCAACTGCTACATGGGACGGGCCGGCCTCATCAACAGCGGCGGCGCTTCAGGCAAGAACGATATTCAGGATGCCGTGATGACGGCCGTCATCAACAAGCGGGCGGGAGGAATGGGCCTCATTTCAGGCCGCAAGGCCTTCCAGAAGCCGATGAAGGATGGTGTGGCCCTCTTCCACGCGATTCAGGACGTCTACCTCTGCAAGGAGATAACGGTCGCGTAGCGGCGGACACAGAATCCCCAAGCCGGCGTGGTGTTGTGGGCACTCTCGGCTTGAGCAGTATTCTTCGCAGTCCTAATGGTGGTTGTTGGGCATGAGACGATTTTCTCCACGGGCCTTTTGGCCGGCTGTGTTGTCAGTATTGCTCACCTGTTCCGACGCTTCCAACGCTGGGATGGCGCCTCCGCCGCCTCCCCCGCCGGTCGCTGCTTCCCCTGCTCAAGGGGGCTCCGCCCGCCAGCTGGCGGCAGAGCTTCCAGGCCGAACGGGGGAACAACGATACAGTGACCATCTTCCTTAGGGGTGGTGAGAGCGAGAATCAGATCGAACTGGGGGACGCCGCCGCCCGAGGCTTCCCCGGCACCGGTTGGAATGCCATCAGGACCGCCCGCTGGAAATACGTCGAGTGGGAGACCGGCGATCGCGAGCTCTACGATCTGGTGGCCGACCCGTACGAGTTGAACAATCTCTTTTTCATCAAGGGAGACACGTCGGCTGCGCCCGTCCTGAAGACCCGCCTCCACCAGCTCATGACCTGCGCGGGCCCCAGCTGCGCCATGCTGGAAAACCTTCCCGTTCCCTGAATCACTCCGGCCTACCCAAGCGAGGCGGGCAGGAATAGTTTTGCGATCTTCTCCTCCTTCAGGCGATAAGTCCGGCATGGGTTCCTCACCCGCGAAACAGAACCTGTCGTTTCCTGTTCTCACAATTGCCTCGATGGTTTTCCAGGTTTCGGTGATGACGGCCCAAGTGTCCTCGCCGGCCGCGGCACCCGGTCGCTCCCCGGTGTACGCTCCCCACGGAGTGGTTGCCACGAGCCAGCCGCTCGCGACGGCCGCGGGTCTCGCCGTGCTCGAGGGGGGCGGGAACGCCTTCGATGCCGCGGTGACCGCGGCCGCGGTTCTCAACCTGGTGGAGCCGCACATGACCGGGATCGGCGGCGACATGTTCGCGCTGGTCTGGTCGGCCAAGGAAAGCCGCCTCATCGGGCTCAACGCGAGCGGGAAGTCGGGGTCCGGTATGACCCGCGACGTTCTGCTCGATCGGGGAGAGAAAGAGGTTCCCGAATTCGGAGCAGAAACCATCACCGTTCCGGGCGCGCTCAGTGGTTGGGCCAAACTGCTCGAACGCTACGGAACCATCACCCTGGCCCAGGCCCTGGGTCCCGCGATCCAACTGGCGGAAGAGGGGTTCCCCGTGTCCCCCATCATCGCCCAACAGTGGGCAGACGAGACAGAACGGCTCAAGAAGGACGAGGGGGCCAGGGCCACCTTTCTCATCGACGGGGTCCGGGCACCGAAGGCGGGCGAATGGTTCAAGAACCCGGACCTCGCTCGCAGCTTCCGGGCTATCGCCGAGGGTGGACCGGATGTGTTGTACGGAGGAGAGCTGGGACAGCGCATCGTCAACCGAGTGCAGGCGCTGGGGGGATTCATCACGCTCGACGACCTGATGGGCCAACAAGCCAACTGGGTTGAGCCGATCTCCGTGCCGTTCAAGGGTTACCGCGTGTGGGAGCTGCCGCCCAACAACCAGGGCGTCGCGGTGCTGGAGATGTTGCGGATCCTCGAGCCTTACGATCTGGCCGCGTTAGGACACAATTCGGCGCCGTATCTCCATCGGCTGATCGAGGCCAAGAAGCTCGCCTATGCTGACCTCGACCGGTATGTCGGCGATCCCTCGGCGATGAAGACACCGGTTTCCCTGCTCTACTCCGACAAATTCATCGCGCAACGCCGGTCCAGGCTGAATCTGAAGCGGGCCGTCGAACGCCCGGAGCCGGGCCCGGCCATGACGCACAGCGAGACCATTTACCTCACCGTCGCCGACGCGCAGGGAAACATGGTCTCCTTCATCAACAGTCTCTATGACGCCTTCGGCTCCGGCGTCATCGTGCCGGGCACCGGGTTCGCGCTCCAGAATCGGGGATCAGGCTTCACCATCGAACCTGGTCTGCCCAACACGGTGGGTCCCAACAAACTGCCCTTTCACACTTTGATTCCGGGGTTTGTGACCCGCTCGACACCGGAGGGCGAGGAAGCCTGGATGAGTTTCGGGGTGATGGGAGGTTCGATGCAGCCGCAGGGGCACGTCCAGGTGTTGCTGAATCTTCTCGTCTTCGGCATGAACGTGCAGGAAGCGATTGACGCACCGCGGTTCCGACACATGAGCGGGCTCAAGGTTGCGCTGGAAGCTCCACTGGCGGATCAGGTGCGCGCCAAGCTGCAGGCGATGGGGCACCAGGTGGTCAATCTGGCACCGGGATCGGCCGGCGGGGCACAGATGATCATTCGGCTGGATAAGGGATGGGTAGCCGGATCAGACCATCGCAAAGACGGGCAAGCCGCAGGGTATTAACGATTCGAAATACACAGGTATTAAATCGATTCGAAATACATATTAATACAATCTGTGTGATACAGATCGCCGCGCCTCGCATCGAATCGTTGTAAGATCGCGCTGCGTTCTAGATGGGGCGCTGCCACCCCCCTCGGCAGCATTCAAGACTCAACAACGGCGCATCGCAGTCGGGCCGCTCTGCGGGAGTAATGCCGCAGCTCTGCCAATCCACTCGCCGTGCACCGCCAAATCCCTCAGCGGAGAAATCTGACTTGAGGAGCGGGGAGCGAGTGCGCCTTCGAGCGACCCCCAGCTCCGAGCGTTCACCCATCCCATGGTCCTGACCATGGGGGCGACATCGACGCCATTCACGGGGAGGGTATTTATGCGTCGATACACGGCGGCCGCGCTTGCGCTAGCCGCAAGCATGTTGGTCTTGGCGTGCCAGGACGAGAACAGTCCTACTCAACCACCTGGCGAGCCGGCCAGTAACTTTTCGCCGGGCCCGACTGCTCCTGGCGATCCCCTTCCATTCCTGAGCCCGTCGCAGCTCGCGCTGTTCCATCAGGGGATGGCAGTATTCGCGACCGAGTTCACCCCAGCCACCGGCCTGGGCCCGCTCTTCAACTCGACTTCCTGCGCCCAATGCCACAATGACCCGGTGCTGGGTGGCTACGGCGATTCGGCCGAGGTCCATGTCACGACCTATACCCACGGTAAGCGAACCTGCGACGTGCTGGACACGCTCGGCGGGCCGGTACTCCAGCAGCACGCGACTCCCGAGCTGCAGGCGGCGATGGGAATCGTGAAGGAACCCAATCTGCCCGGAGGAACCGGCACTGGGATGCGGACCACACCGATCGTCTTCGGGTTGGGTCTGATCGATGCCGTCAGTGATCGGACCATCATCGCCCTCTCGCGGATCCCGCATCCCGAGGGCGTGCATGGCAAGCCGGCGATCCTTCCGAGTGGAAGGGTTGGGCGCTTCGGCCGGAAGGCGACGGTGGCGTCGCTCGATGAGTTCAACGCCGGGGCATTCTTCAACGAGATGGGGGTGACCAATCCGCTGAATCCGGTGGAAGGGAGTGTCGCGGGCAAACCGCTTCCGGCGGGAGTGGACCTGGCCCCCGATCCGGAGATCGATGCGACAACCCTCAAGGCCGCCAGCTCGTTCGTGAAGTTCCTGGCACCGCCCTCACCGCTGGCGCAAACTCCGGAGACGGTGCATGGGCGGGCCCTGTTTGCCCAGGTGAAGTGCACCAGCTGTCACGTACCCGTGATCCGGACCGGATTCAGTCCGATCGCGGCACTGCGTTTCCGTCCGGTCTATGCCTATTCTGACCTGTTGCTCCACAACCTGGGAGAAGGCAACAAGGACGCGTGTAACGGCGTTGCCGCTCCAGGCGAGTTCCGCACCCAGCCGCTCTTCGGCATGCAGTTCCTCGACATGTTCATGCATGATGGAGTGTCGGAGACCGTGGATGAGGCGGTCGCCCGTCACGGTGGTGAAGCGACTGCGTCGCGCAGCCTGTTCAAGCAACTCAGCCCGACCGACCAGGCCGCGCTGGTGGCGTTCGTGATGTCGCTCTGAACTCGATTGCGATTGCTGATTGCTGATTGGAGGGGTGGGAGAGTCAATCTCCAATCGGCAATCGGCAATCGGCAATTCGATCTTCAGGCCGCCACAAAATGGGCCCCGCAGCGATTGCACATGAACGACTGTTCCCACTTCTGCATCAGGCCGGGATGCACCTCGTTGTTGAACTGCCTTCCTGATATCGCAAACTTCACAGCCAGGGCTGTGAGACCCAACCCGACAAGGGTTCCGAAGCTGGGGTGGGCAATGCTGCCGATGGCGTAAAGCCCGCAGAAGAAGGCGGCCGTGCTCCAGAGCAGCCAGTGCTTCTTTCCCGGAGGTGCGGCCTGCTGCGAGAGGGCGGTCTGCTGCCGCCCGGTGGTGGAGGTGCTGTGGCTGCCGAAAGCCGCCCCTCCCCCCGACCCGAACGCGACGCCGCTGCCATGGCTCACCGTGTTGATGGTGGACAGCCCCTCGTTGTAGATCAGCGACAGTTTCCGAACCTCGGTCGAGGTGCACTTCGGGCAAACGAGATTCATGGCGTGCCTCCGGTGGCAAGTGGGGGGCCGGCCCGGCTTGCGGAGTTTGGACCTGGGCCTATGATCTCCCTTGGGGGGGGCCGCGCCGGCCTCCCGGGAGTGCAAGCTCCCCCGCATTGCGCGGAACCCGAGGGAAAACCGTCATGTCGCATCCAGGGCTGCAGAGGGAAACACTGGACGAGATGTTCAGTGTCGCCTACGAGGAGTTGCGCCGGTTGGCCGCCAGCGTCCGGAGGGACGACCCCGGCGTGACCCTGAGTCCGACCGCGCTCGTCAACGAGGCCTGGCTCAAGTTGGCCAGCTCGCCCGGGATTCAGCCCGCCTCCCGCCTCCACTTTAAGCGCATCGCCGCCCGCGCCATGCGCCAGGTCCTGATCGAGGCCGCCCGTCGCCGCAAGGCCGACAAACGCGGTGGCGGCGCGCTCGCGATCACCTTCGACGACGGGCTGCAGGAATCCACCGGCTGTGACGACGAACTGCTGGCCCTGGACGATGCCCTCGTGCAGCTGGCGCAACTGGAACCCCGTCAGGCCGAGATGGTAGAGAGCCGGTTCTTCGGAGGCCTGGACGTGAGCGAGACCGCTCAGCTCTTGCAGGTGTCCGAGGCCACGATTCTCCGCGACTGGCGCGCGGCCAAGGCCTGGCTGGCCCATGAACTCCGGAGGCCCTCATAGATCAGGCGCGGTGGCGACGGGTGCAGGAGCTCTTTCACGCGGCGGTGGAGCTCGACGCATCCGAGCGGCGGGGCTTCCTGAAACGGGAGTGCGGCGATGATGCGGCGCTCCTGAGCGAAGTGCTTGCCCTGCTGGAGGAAGACGCCCGAGGAGGTTCGTTGCTGGATCGGGATCTGAGCCGGGTCGCGCGCCAGATGCTGGACGATTCGGCTGTGCTCCCCACCCAGCGGTTCGGCCCCTACCGGGTTCTCCAGATGCTCGGCGAGGGTGGGATGGGGGTGGTTTACCTCGCGGAACGGGAGGATCTGGGGAGTCTCGCCGCGGTGAAATTGCTGCGTGACGCCTGGCTTTCACCCGCTCGGCGCGAACGGTTCGCCAGCGAGCAGCGCACCCTCGCCCACCTGAACCATCCGTCCATCGCACGCCTGTACGATGCGGATACTCTCGCGGACGGAACTCCGTGGTTCGTCATGGAGTACGTCGAGGGGGTTCCGCTCACCCACTATTGCGCCGCGCACGGATCGAGTATTGGGGAGAGGCTCGAGTTGTTCCGCGCCGTGTGCGAGGCAGTTCAGCACGCGCATCGCCACCTGGTGGTGCATCGCGATCTCAAGCCTTCCAACATTCTTGTCACTGCCGATCGCACGGTGAAGCTGCTCGACTTCGGCATTGCCAAGCAGCTGGAAGGCCTCGAAGCCCCCATCGAACAGACCCGGACCGGCCTGCGCCTCATGACGCCCGCCTACGCCGCCCCGGAGCAGATCCGGGCGGGCCGGATCGGCATCCACACCGATGTCTACAGCCTAGGGGTGGTGCTCTACGAGCTGCTGGTGGGACGCCTCCCGTTCGATCTTACCGACAAGACTCCCGGTGAAATCGAGGCCATCATCACCGAGCGGGAGCCGGAGAGACCCTCGGTCGCAGCTCGGCGAATGGCCACACTCGGCGGAAAAGCTCCCGTATGGCCAGGTAGCCGGTCCGCGGCGGCCGACCTCGACGTGCTCTGCCTTACAGCGATGCACAAGGATCCCCAGCGGCGCTATCGCACCGTCGAGGCGTTGATCCGCGATATCGATCACTACCGCAACGCCCAGCCGCTGGAGGCTCGAGCCGACACGCTGGGATACCGGGTCGGGAAATTCGTGCGACGGAACTGGCGCGCGGTCGCAGCCACGAGCGTGGCGTTCGCCGCCGTTCTCGGGTTGATCATCTTCTATACGGTTCGGCTGACCACGGCGCGCAACACCGCCGTCGCCGAGGCGGCGCGCACCCAGCGGATTCAGGGCTTCATGATGAAGCTCTTCGAGGGGGGCGATGAAGAGGTAGGGCCTACAGACAGCCTGCGAGTGGTGACGCTCATCGATCGCGGCCTGGAGGAGGCGAGAAGCCTCGATGCCGAACCCGCCGTGCAGGCGGAGTTATACCAGACTCTGGGTGGCATCTACCAGAAGCTGGGCAATTTCGCCCAGGCCGATTCACTCCTGCGGTTCGCGCTCGAGCGCCGTAAAACGATCTTCGGTGCGGACAATCCCGAGGTGGCGCGGAGCCTGGTTGCGCTGGGATCGCTCCGAATAGATCAGGCGGAATATGAAGAGGCGGAGAAGTTGATCCGTGATGGGCTCGCAATGAGCACCAGGGACCTTCCTGCAGGACATCCTGACATAGCTCGGGCGACCGAGGCCTTGGGCCAGGTACTGACCGAGAAGGGAGACAACGAGCAGGCGATCAAGGTCCTGGAGCAGCTGGTCCAGCTTCGGGTGCCGGCCGGACCCAATTCCGCGGACATGGCCTCTGCGCTCTACGAGCTCGCCAACGCGCACTTTTACGCCGGCCACTACGCGGAGTCGGACTCTCTGAACCTTCGGGTCCTCGAGATCTATCGCCAACTGTACGGCGATCGGCACCCGCTCGTCGCCGACGCCTTGATCAACCTCGGCGCCTCGCAGTTCGATCTGGGCCATTACCCCGAAGCCGAGAAGTACTACCGGCAGGCGTTGGCCATAACCCAGGCGACCTACGGACCGAACCATTACAAGACCGCCGCGGACCTCACTATGCTGGGCCGGGCACTGGTCTTCGAGAAACGGGATTCGGAGGCGACGGTCATGCTGAAGGAAGCACTGGCCATCAGGGAGCGCGTCTACGGACCGGTGCACCCCAGTGTCGCTTCAACTCTCAATGAACTGGGAAATATCGCCTACGCCAAAGACAGTCTGGCCCAGGCCGAGGCGTACTACACGCGAATGGTGGACATTTACCGAAAGGTGTATCACGACCACCACTTCCGGATCGGGATCGCGATGGCGAACCTGGCCGGCGTGTACATGGATCGGAAGGAGTACCCCAGGGCGGAGAAGCTCTACCGGGAAGCGCTGGAGATCTACAAGACCACACTCGAGCCGACGAACATCAACGTGGGAATCGGGAAGATCAAACTGGGAAGGAGCCTGCTGAGACAGGGCCGTTTCGCCGAGGCGAGCCGGGAGAGCCTGGCAGGATATCAGGTCCTGATTACCCAGACCGATCCCGCGGTGAGTTTCCTCCGGGCGGCGCGGAAGGACCTGATCGCCGCGTATGATTCGATGGGCCAGCCGGAAAAGGCGGTCAAGTTTCGAGCCGAGCTAGCCGATACGGTGGTTCCGCGAACCAACTGATCCGTCGGGCCGACAGCCTCCCGCTCAGCGCGTCGGGAGGAACCTTTCCGCGTTCGCGAGATCATAACTCCCCTCGTTGATCAGCAATCTTCCCCCCTGGGCTAGGGGGCGGTCTCGCACTTTTGGTACCTTCCCCAGAGCGCCTGCGTCGCTTGCGTCCGCAAAGCACCCCAGGCAAGTCAGGGGGCGGAACTCGCCCCCGTATTGCCGGTCGAGTCCGGCGGGACCTTCAGATAATGCAGGGTGAAGGAGCGCCCCTGCACCATCCCATCCAAGTCCACAAAGGCAATGAGCCGAGTGCCACCCAGGCCCAACTCGTAACGCGTCTTCACCTTCCCGCCGCCGCCCACCTTTCGCTCTATCACGATGGCGTCGTGATCCCACTTGACCGTCGTTTCGACGGTTCCCCCGCCATCCAGGGGCTCCTCGAGCTTTTTCCCGTCGATTTGGAAGGTTTTCACACCACCGGAGTCATCAACCACGGTGAAGGTAGAGGCTTGGGCGTCAATCCTGATTCGCCGCGGCACTCGGCGTGAGAGGACCATGGTCTCCCGCATCCGGGACCGGGCTTTTTCGCTCCACTCTGGGCGCTGGCCGCCATAACCCCCAGGAGTAGGCTGCCGGGGTTCTCCGCCGGCGGTAACAGGTGGCGTCCCCCCCCAGGATGGCCGAATCGGGACTTGGCTGTCGGCCTTGGCAGTGCCCGAGTCGAGCCCGGCCTTCGCCATGTCGAGACGCCATTCTCCCTCAGGACGGCCTTGGGCCGCGAGAGCGGAGGCGCAGGCGAGAGCGAGGAGGAGGAGGAAACCTGCCTGAGAAGCCTTGGTACGAAAACCGAGCATCATGATCCAGCGCCACCGGCGCGTGAAAGGCAACCTGAAGGGACAGCTAACCATTCATAGTGACGGATGAAAAATAACGAAGTTGCACCACATTTCCTCTGGGAGACCCGCCATTGCGTGGAGTACACCGGCGGACATAAAATGAGCCATTATGGGGGCCGGTTCTGTCCGGCTCCGAGGTCCGTTCGGGCGGGGAAACAGGCTCGTCAGTTGCGGGCGCGGGAGGCTTCGGCCTCGACCGCGCCCGCTGCGCTTATAAGGAGGCGATCATCATGGCGCGCGCCATCTGGAAAGGAACCCTGGGCTTCGGGCTGGTCAGCATCGGGGTCGAGCTGCACAGCGG
>DATBGE010000123.1:0-16367 GCA_036558125.1 Gemmatimonadales bacterium
AGAACGGGAGAACGGGAGAACGGGAGCCAATCGAAGTGCCGGTTAGACAGTTGCCAACTCGAAGCTCCGGGGTTCTACCGTGTTGAGTTCGGCCCAGCCGTCGTGCGAGATCCAAATCCGGCAGAGCAGCTTCTCAGCGCAACCTGGTAGCACATGCGCATCCCACCCATTCTCGAGGACTATGCTGAGAAATAACAGCAAATCATCTGTCTCATCGGTCTCGAACAAGTGACCAGGCTTGTAGTGGAGGGAGCCCAGCTCCCCGCGGGTACCGCGAGCACCGTAGAAGGCAGGCCAGTTCTCGCTACTGGGCCAGACACCCCACTCGGTGACCCAGAGCAAGCAGCGATCCCAACTTCCCAGGGCAGCCAAGCACGTGGACGCTACCCGTGGCTCCAAGCCAAGAGACCCATTCGGCGCGAAGAGCAATCGTGCACTGGCACCGAGGTTCGGGTCCGCAAGAAGGCGCCAGTCGTCCGCGACCTCGGCTCCATGCTCCCGACACCAAGCGGCTGTCTCATTGATGTGAAGGAACTGCATTGACACTCCATTCTGCCGATGTAACGCCCGCGCTTCACCAGCGGGCGACGGGTTTTCGAGTCAACGACTGGATGGGAGCGTGCGACTTGGCCCGTACACACCCCGAAAGACGACCGCCGCTCCTAGCCCCGCCAAAGTGAACCCGATGGCCAAACGGTTTAGGCTCAACAGCTCGCGATCCCAGATTCCAGCCGCGATGAGCCCAAGGACGGCACCAACGACTGCGTATTCCCATGGCCGATCGAGACGAGCAAGCCGGAGCACCAGCCAACCCGTAAGCCCCAACGCTCCCGTAAACCCGAGCGCGTAGACGCCGAAGAATAAGAAAGCTTCGGGGAGGTCGTTGGGCGGAAAATCCTCGCAGCAGCCTGCTACGAACATGCATGTGAGAAAAATGACCAGAGCCGCGAGGGTTGCAGCGAGATAGGCTTTGGCAAAGCGCATAAGTCTCCGCGATCTGGCCCCTCGCTTCACCTGCGGGCGACGAGTGTACGAGTCAACTACTGGATGGCTTCCATTAAACTGACGCCCGGCAGGTCCATGCGGTAGTTAGGCGTCCGGTCCTCGGCCCGAACCTGCCGCCATAGCACCCGCCGGCAGTGCGGCCGGTGAACTGGGTGACCCAACGCGCGAGGAGCCTGGTTGTAGGCCGAGTCGCTGCGCTGCGCGGCGATTTAGTCGTTTCATCCAGGCGATGGCGCCGCCGAAGATTGCAGGATAAGTGAGCATTGTAGCAACTACCGGCACCCAGGGGTGGGAACCAAGTTGGGCCGGGGCCCAAATGGCCACGGCACCGAGTGTTAGTAGAGCAACTCCGGTAATGGTTGCGGCGGCGATCAGGCTGCCCCTGAGAGTGCGCCGCTCCTTCGCGGCACACGGTTCGCAGATCAGGTGGCCCTGGAGCAGAGAGGGACCCGCCAAGGACCCGGGTGCGTACAGGGGGCCGCCACAGTTCCCACAGCGGTCCTCGTGATTGCGACGCGCCGATCGCCTGGCACGAAGTGCCGCGAACGAAATCAGGCTGACGGGGAGCGCTGCGATAGTCGTAAGAAGGATAGGATCTATGGGCAACATAGGCCCTCCTTGGGGACGCCTAACTAATCATTAGCCTGGGACATCTGAGTTGCACCAATTGTTTCGATTCTAGTCTCCACCGGTCTTCCGTCTCCCGTCTCCCGTCTCCCGCACCAACACCGCCACCGCCCCCGCCGTCCGGTCCGAATGACTCAACGAAAGCTGGATCTCAAACGGCCCATGCTTGGCCGCTAACTCGGCCGCGAGTCCCAACAGCTTAAGTGACGGACGCCCATCATGCGCCCGCTCCACCTCCAGGTCCTGCCACGAAACCGCCCGCGCATCCGGCAGCGACTGCAGCGCCTTGTACGCAGCCTCCTTTGCCGCCATTCGCGCCGCGATGTGGAGAGCCGGCCGGAATCTTCCAATGACGTAGTCGCGCTCGGCCTCGGTGAGGAAACGGGTGATTACCCGTTCTCCATGGCGCTCCAACATCCGTTCGACCCGAGCGATATCCACCAGGTCGATGCCGACCCCGATCAGGTCCATCGCTCCCACACCCATTGGACCGGTCCCTCGAGCGGGCCGGGAACCGGCAGAAAGCCGCCGAGCAGCAAACCCAGGTACACCGCAGTGGCGAGGATCAACACGGAAATCAGCACCAGTGGCCAGAGCGGTCGCTTCCAGGCCCGCACTTCCTCCACATCGCGCGCCCAGCGGACCCACTCCTTCTCGGCGGCCTCTTCGAGACCGAGCCACGCCGATTCGAGGCGGCGCGCGACAGTTGTCAGCAGGTTGGACCAGGTCTCAGCCGCCGGCCCTTTACCCTGTGCGGCTCGAGCCGCGGCTGCCGCGGTCTCCAGCCGATCCACTGCCTCGCGGAAGGGGCCGCTCCCCGCGTCGAGACGCGAGTGCAGCGCAAAGGCCTCGTCGGGACCGAGAGGCAACCGCTGGCGTAACCGCTTGAACATCCGAGACTCGGCCGCCGCTGCGTCGAGCCGCGCGTTGATCGCCTGCGCTGCCCGCTGGCTCACCGCGGTGAGCGCATGCTCCCAGAGTCCGAGCCAGACCGACCGTCCCAGCGTCGCGATGGTGAGATCGGGGTCGTCCGCGGCGCACCATTCCCGCGCCTCGCCGGAGCGCACGAAGACTTCGGTCACCAGCGCATAGCGAATGTCTTCGAGCGGAATCCAGTGCCGTTGCCCGGTCTCGATCACCGGCGGCGCCACCAGGCGGCCGAGGAAGGGGCCGAGTTCCGGGATCTCGAGGCTCACGTGGTGCTCGCTGGCGAGGCTCACAGGCCGTGCCACGACGGGGTGGCGTTACCCAGGTCGTGCTCCGCGACGATCGCGGGATGGGACTCCCGCGCTTCATAACGCTCCACGAAAACAGCGAGCTGGTCGGCCAGGAACGCGGCACGCGGAATTCCGGTCTGGCCGGCGGCAGCTTCGATGGCGGCGGGAGTGCCTTCGATCTCCATGAGCACGTCCATCCGGGGATACCACTCGAGGCGCACGGTGGCGCCGGCAATGGAGAACACTTCAACGTAGCGATCGATGCTGCGTACGACCCGGTAGCCCAGTGCTTCCAGAAATCGGGCGGCGTTGGCGCCATCCGGAGTCGGATACTCGATCTCCTGGCGCAGCTTGTAGCCATCCGGAGAACGGAGCGTTGGCCCTTTCCATCCGACTATCGCGTGTGCCGGCTCGCCCCGGGGCTCGAAGGTCCTGATCCGAAGCACTTCACCCTTCGCCGTGAGCCAGCCGTCGGAATCGAACAGCCGGTCGCGCATCATCCCGCGGTACACCTCGCGGGCTCCTGCCGCCTTCAGTCGCTCGCGAGTCCTGGCTGGATCCTGGACCACCGCCTTGAGCTCGAGCTCGTCAGCCAAGAATCGCCGCGACCACCCGCTCGGTGTCGCTCAGGTCAGGGAACGCAGCGTACGCTCCGGCCGCCGTCAGGTCCTCACAATTGAACGAGCCCGTCGCCACACCGATCGCCCGCGCCTCGATGCCCAGGCCGCAGGTCATGTCGGCCGGTGTGTCTCCGATGATCACCACCTCTGTACCCCTCGGCTCCCGTCCAAAATGGGGGTGCGCCCGCTTCGAGGCGATCGCCGGAAGATCGGGACGGTGCCCCGAGTCGGAGCCGTAGGCGCCGACCCGGAACCGGGAGGGATCGATGCCGGAGGCTTTGAGCTTGAGGGCGGCTCCCTCCGCCATGTTACCGGTGAGGAGTCCCAGGACCACTTCCGATTCGGCTTCGAGCCGGTCGAGAATTTCGGGAACGCCCGGCATGAGACGGATCCTGGTGCGGGGCTGCTGCAACTCCACCTCGAGCAGCATCACATAGCTCCGGCACAGCCCGGCGATCAGATCGGCATCGCCCCACTGGGGATGTCCGCCCGACTCGAGCAATTCCCGCATGATCTGAGGATCGGTTTTTCCGTCGAAACGTATGCGCTCGAAGGCGCCGGGATCGCTGACGTGGTCGCGCAGCGCCGTGGTAATGGCGCGACGCCCGGCCCCGGCGGTGAGGAGGAGAGTGCCGTCGATGTCGAACAGGACCAGCCGCTCGGGCACGGCTACTTCACCCGCCGAACGCCGACCAGTCGCTCCCGCATGTACTCCGCACGGGTGCCGGGTCCCCACGGTTCCTGAATGAATCCGCCGCAGGAAAGTGCCGCGTGAACCAGCGTGTCCTCTCTACCAGAGATGGCGACGTGGGTGACGCGACCCTCTTCGGCGAAGAAGAGAAGATCGCCAGGCTGTCTCCGTTCGGGGGGATCAACCGGTAAACCACAGGTGATCTGCTGAGAGGCATCACGGGGAAGGGTCTCGCCGCGGGCGAGGAAGGTGGTCTGCACCAGTCCCGAGCAGTCAACGCCCCAGGGTGTCACACCACCCCATTGGTAGGCGGTTCCGGCGAAGGCCTGGGCGGCCCAGCGGTCGGGAGAAGTTCGAGCGGCGCGCCGGCGCACCTTGGAGAAATGCAGCACCGAACCCGCGATCGGCAGTCCGCGACGGCCATCGGGCAGGCCAATCCGATCTCCTCTGAGCCGTACCCTCGAGCGGAGCGGCAGCCGAACGATCTCCGAGCCTGCCCGCACGACCGCGCCCTCGCTCCAGCCTTCGGCCGCTTCGCGCCACTCCACCGCAGTTTCGGGATCAATCTCCAGCACGTAGCCGCGGTTGACCCAGCCCTGATAGCCGTCGCCATCGAGCTGAATGCGGCGCCACTCGCCTGCCTCTTCAAGAATCTGCGCGGTTTCGCCGAGGACGAGCTGGGTGACTTGTTCGGCGCGGGTGGATGGCTCGCGGACGACCGGTGCCACCCCCGAGCGCCCGATGAGCGCTCCAATCACTGACTGGCAGACTCCTTCTCCTGGCAGGCTTTGCAGAGCGTGACCCCGCGGAAGGTGCACATCAGGCAGATAAAGGTACCGCAGCGCTCGCAAGGATAACCCTCGGACGCGCGCTCCTCCCGCTCACAGGCGCGGCAGATCATGGCGTCGTGTTCTTTGAGTTCCGGCATAGGCGCTCCCTTTGACTGCCATAAGCCATAAGCCTTAAGCCGTAAGCTAACAGCCCGCGCGTCAGTCGCGCTCACGGCTAGTGGCTCACGGCTTCTGGTTTAAGGCCTACGGCTTACGGCTTATGGCACTCGCCCTACCCCTAAACCTGAATCGCATACCTCTTGATCTTGTTAATCAGCGTCGCCCGTGAGATGCCGAGCTCCTGGGCGGCGCGGGTCCGGTTCCCGGCGTGGTGCCGCAGGGTGCGCTCGATGTGTACCCGTTCGAGATCGTCCAGGGTCTGCGGCGTGTGGCGACGGTCGCCCGGGCCGGGACGGGCCCGGAATTCACCGGGCAGATGCTCGACGCCGATCTGGGACTGGCCCCGGGCAAGGATCACCGCGCGCTCCAGCACGTTCCTCATCTCGCGCACGTTGCCGGGCCAGGAGTGGCCCAGCATCCGTTCGATGGCCTCGGGAGAGAGTGCCGCGGGAACTCCGGAAACCTTTCCCTGCAGCTCGTTCAGGAGCGCCGACATCAGCGTGAGCCGGTCTTCCCGCGGCCGGTCCCGGAGCGGCGGGAGCGCCACCGGCATGACACTCAGCCGATAGTAAAGATCTTCCCGGAACTTCCCTGCCTCGACTTCCGCCGCGAGATCGCGGCTGCTTGCCGCGAGAATGCGCACGTCGGTCGCCACGTCCCGTGTCCCGCCAACTCGGCGGAAAGTCCGGGTCTCCAGCACCCGCTGCAGTTTGGGTTGGAGTTCTGCCGGAAGGTCTCCGATTTCCTCGAACAGAATGGTCCCACCCGAGGAGATCTCCATCAGACCCTGGCGCCGTTCCCGCACGTCCGCTGGCGTCGCGCGCTCGACACCGAAGAGCTCGGCATCGAGTCCCGCCGAGCTGCGCCCCCAGCAGGAGACTTCGGTGAAGGGGCCCGAGGCCCGGGGACTCAGCTGGTGGAGCATCCGGCCGATCCAGGCTTTCCCTACCCCGCTCTCACCTTTGAGCAGAACCGCAGTGCGATCGCTCAGAGCCACCAGACCGATCTGCCGAGTGAGCTCCTTCATCTCGGGCGAGTCGCCCAGAGACTCGAGGCCCTCTCCCGGCGACGTGCGGAGGAGCAGCATCTCGTTGAGCCGGCGGAGCCGCACCTTGTCCGACACCCGGGTCGCGGCGGCGGTGAGATGGTCCATGTCTACCGGCTTGGTCAGGAAGTTCTCCGCACCAAGCTGCATGGCCTTTACCGCGGTGGGGACATCACCCTGGCCGGTCAGCAGAATGACCGCGGCATTTCTCTCCTTGAGCCGCGACAGCACCTCCATGCCGTCCAGTCCGGGGAGATGCAGATCGAGGATCACAACCTCCGGCCGCAGCCGGTCGTAGGCGGCGAGGCCGGCTTCGCCGTCCAGCTCGCGCGCCACCTCCCAGCCTACGCGCTCGAAATAGGTACCGACCGTGCGCAGCACGTCGGCGTCGTCATCAATCAGCAGGACGGAATCAGCCATCAGCGACTCCCGTCAGACGGGTGACCTTATGGTCCATGCCCTGGTGGGGAGGAATGGCTCGAAGATGCGCTTGTGCGTCACGGACGCAATCCCCGGCCCCAACCCGGCGCGAACGCTCACGAAAGTGGTGGAACCAGAACACGAACAGCCCCGGGTACCACGGTGGCGACGAATGGTGTTTCTCCTCCGGGCTCGCCGTCCAGTTGTACCGGTTCTGGCGGCGTGGTTTCGACCCGGATTTCGCGGCCCCGAGCGTACCCGATGCGTCCTTCGGTGCCCTCCGGCACGCCCTCGTGGAGCAACTCCCAGATCGCCCGAATCCCCTCGACGAAGCTGTCGGCCCGCACCACCACGACATCGAGCAGGCCGTCATGCGGGGAGATCCCGGTCCGGAGTTTCACGAATGGCGGGATGACCTCGCCGCAGTTGGCGATCAGGACCATCGTGGCCTGAGCTTCGTATTCAACGCCATCCACGGTGATCAGGTGCTGGATGCTGCGCATCTCGGGAACCAGCCGTAGAGTCGTGGCGACGTACGCGGCGAAACGCCAGCGGTGCTTGTCGATCGCGCTCGTGCCGGCCATGACTCTCGCATCGTAGCCGGCGCCGCAGGCGACGGCGAAGTAATGCAGCCCGTCCGCCCGCTCCATGCGCCCGAGATCGAGCGGCCGGGCGGTGCCCGCCAGCAGGGCCTTCGCCGCCCGAACCGGATGGGTCGGGATTCTCAGGTTCCCCGCGAGGAGGTTGCCGGTCCCGCCCGGAATGACGCCGAGTGCCACGTCGGTGCCGACCAGCGCCGCGGCGGCCTGCATCGTGGTGCCGTCACCCCCGAACACGGTCACCACGTCCATCCGGTCCGCCACCGCCTGCTCGGCCAGGCGCCTCGCGTCGCCGGGACCCCCGGTGGCCGACAACTCCACCTTCCAGCCTCCGCGCGCGAGGGTCTCCGTCACCGCGCGTACCGCAACATCCTCGGTTCGGGCCGCCGCGGGATTGGTGATGAGCAGCGCCCGGGTCACGTCAGTAGTCCAGCGACCACAGCGTGTCCAAGCCGACCTGGTAGCGCTTTCGATTCTGCGACGGATCGAAAGTGTTGATGGTACAGGGCGTGGTCGGTTCGACCGCCAGCTTGAAGCGGAGCGGCCGGTTCAGCCGGTACTCCGCGCTGGGGTAGAAGTTCGTCCCGCTGGTGCAGACATCGGTCAAGAGAGCGAGATACCACTTCCGGCCCACCTGCCATCCGGCAGTCACCTGCGCCACCTGCGACGCGCCGCTGCTCGTCGCGGAAACGCTTCCGCTGGAGACGGTACCCGGCCGGATATCGAGGTAGTCGATCGGGACGCCGAGGTCGCTGATCAGGGTCCGCTGGATCTCGCTGGAAAGCGCGCTCGAGAAGTAGGAGATGCCGGTGGCAAGCGCTGCCGACTGATTCTGACTTGCCGCACCGCCCGAGTTCACCGCGAAGCTGGAACGACCGAACATGAGGTAGCTGACCAGTTCCGTCTCGGAGAGCGGCGGGTGCTGATCGCTCTCCAGCGCCAGCTTCGGCTGCAGCAGCGTGCCCGTAATCTTGGCGATGATCTCAATCTCCTGCCGGGTATCAATGTCTTCCGCGAGGTACTTGGCCGTGACGTTCAACTCGGCGTTCAGGTCCGGGGTCCCGAAGTAGCGGACCGTCCCCTCCTCGACCGTAAAGTCCCGGACCACGAAGCCGATCCTGACGCTGTAGGTGCCGCGGAGCGCGCTCAGGGTGCCGTCCATGCGGTACTGGTCACGCACCTTGTTGACCGTGAGATCTCCGTCCAGCTGGATGTTGGCCTCGCTCGAACGGAGCCAGAACGATTCGCCCATCACCAGCCGGAGGTTTTCGATCGTCAACGAGTCGAGGAACCGGTTCTGGAACGCGGCACTCAACTCCTCACGAAGTTCCGAGATGTCGATCAGCTCGGAGTCAGCCGGATTCTCCAGATTCACGATTCGCTTGGTGAGCAGGTCGGAGAAGCGGAAGTTGCCCTCGTCTGCCACCACGCGGCCGGTGAGATGAGCCTGCATCACCGGCCCGGTCAGCTCAAGGTTGCCGGTGGCGTCGAGGGTGAGGAACCGGCGGTCCGCAATGGCGCGGAACCTGTTGGCCCGGAGCGTCAGCCCGAGAATCGGCCGGGTAAGCTCCTCGAGCCGGAGCGCGCCGGTAACCTCCATGCTTCCCTTGCCGCCCTTTACCAGGAGGGTGTCAATCTGGATGGAGTCGCCGCTCAGCCGGGCGCGACCATTGATTCCACTGAACGAGGTCCCGAGCGACGGCACGCTGCCTTCGGCATTCCGAATATCGATGAAGCCGGCGAGGGACGGCTTGTCCCAACTCCCGGTGACCTGCGCATCCATGCGAAGGTTGCCGTGGACGCCTCTAACCGTATTGGTGAACGCCTCGAGCACACTCATGTCGGTGCTATCGGCCACTGCCCGCACCAGCAGGTCTCCCGGCAGCTGTCGCTTGGGCACGCTCTTTAATGCCAAGTCGATTGGTAGCGCAGCCTCGAGCCGCATGACGGGAGTGCCGGTCTTCCACAACAGGACATTGGCATCGAGCCGGCGGTCGACGTAGTTGACGACGCCTTGCACGTAGGGCGACGCGAGATCACCGAGTGCCAGGTCGGCCAGCGAGGCGGTGCCCTGGAAGGTTGGGGCCGCGGCGGTGCCGCCTACCTCGATGTCGGCTTGCACCGTCCCTCCCACCCGGGTCGTATCCCGCTGCAAAGCGAGATAGACATCTCGGAGATCGAGCCCGATGGCACTGATCGTGAGTTTTCCTTCCTGCTCACGAGGCAGACTTCCCTCAACCCGGACCAGGCCGGATCCGTCCGAGGCCTCGAGGAAAAGCGGGCTGAAATCGAACCGTTCCTGTCCCAGGGTCAGCGACACCGGTGCCTGCAGCCGCCAGGTGTGGTCGGGCAGCGTGAGGCGGGCGCTGTCCACCGCGACCACCTGCGCCGGCGGATGCTTCCACCATTCTCCGCTGGCAGCAAGAGAGACGCTGTCCGGCAGCTTCGCGGAACCGCTCCAGAGCAGTGAATCGGTGTAGCCCCGCGCTTCCCCGGTCAACGAGGTCATGGTCCATTGCTCGCTGCGCACCGAATCCAGGGTGACGACTAATCCGAGCTGGGAGCGCTCCGAACCGCTCCAATCGAGGGTGGCAGAGCCAGTAGGGACATTGAACCCCTTGTATTCGAGCGCGCGGGCGTCGGCATCGACGCGAACCGCGGGTGCGTCCACCGCACCGGCAATCGAGACCGTGCCGGTGACCCGGCCCTGAACCGGATGGGGCGGCTCACTATCGCTGGGCGGGGTGAGGGTGTCGCGCAGGAAAGGATCCAGCGTGACCAGGCTATCAGCGCGAAACGCGACGTTGATCTCTCCATCCGACGGAGCGCGCCAGCCCAGCGTACCCTCGCCGTTGGCCGCGACACCGGGAAGCCGGGCGAGCAGGGTATCGAAAGTGAGAATCCCGTTTTCGGCGCTCAGCGTGGCAATGACCGTGTCGAGCGGAACTCCCGCCGCGGTGCTGTGCGCCAGCGAGATCGCGAAGGTGCCCTGCGGACCGGTCACCGAGTCCATCGTTCCGTTGACGAACAGCGTGCCGGTCAGCTGGGTCTTGGGCGGTGTCTGGCGGAGTTGAGCGAGGTCCACTCCCTCGAAGTCCACCAGGAGACTGTCGCCACCCATCTTGCCGGGGGTGAGCCGAACGCCACCGGTCGCGCGGAAGTGACCGATCTCGCCGTGCAGGTCTCCATCCACCCGCATGCTGTCCATCGTTCCGGAGAGCTTGAGCGGTCCCTGGAGGTGACCGGGCAGCTTGAGCGTGGGGAAGCTGGTGCGGAGACCATCGAAGTCGAGCGGATCCAGCCGCACATCAGTGGCAAACCGCGTGGTGGTCGAATCGCGGGTATCGAGCCGCGAAACTCCTTCGGCCACGGTTTCGGGGTGGCCGTCGTCGTGATGACGAACGGTGCCGGAGAAGGTCACATTCTTCCACGGTCCCGAGAGGGTTCCGACCAGCTGGAGCCTCCCCTGCAAAGGCAGTGACGGTGAGACCTTCCTGATCGTGGCCAGATCGAGGTCGGTCTCCCGCAGCTCCATGGTGTCGAACACCGCACCGGGTGGCCCGCCCAGGTGCACCAGCCCGGCCAAACTCAGACGATTTTCGGCGCCGCCTTCGACGGCGGAGTCGCTGAAGATTCCGTCGTAGTCGATGGTCAACGCGTCGAGATATCCGCGACCCGACATCTTGCCGGTCAGGGTGCCATAGAACGGCAGGGTATCGAGGAAGGGACGGAGCACATCCATGTCCACCGCCGCGAGATCCACCTTCATGTTGTCGGCGCCGAGGCCGCGCTTGTTGTCGACCAGCAGGGTGACCTGACCGGTGACTCGACCCTTTTCACCCTGCAGCTCGAGGCCGCGCAGCGCGTACGAAGTGAAGGTTTCGTCCCTGGACTTCGCCACGACCCGCGCCTTCCCCGTCATTTGCGGCAGCTTCGGTGTGATCCACCAGAAGTCTTTCAGGTCGGCTTGGGTCGCGACCATGGCGAAGTCGTAGAGCACCGGACCCTTGGGCCAGGTCAGGGTCCCGCTGCCAGAGGCGCGGGTATTGGGCAGCCTCGCCTGCTCCACCGTGAACTGCAGCGTGTCGGCGCGGGTCCAGCCGTTGGCATCCAGCTGGACGATGGTGATCGCGGGATCGCTGATCCGGGTGGATAGCGAGTCGATCTCGAAGGTGAGCGGCTCATGGGTGGGCGAGCTGATCAGCAGCCGGCTGAGTCTCGCATTGATCGCATCGAGGGTGACCAGCTTCCGGTACCCGTGACGGGTCTCCATGATGACTCGACCGGGCTTGGCTCGATCGGCGGCGAGGGCTGCGGCTTTGGCGGCGTCGGTCTTCGCCGTGTCGGGCGGGTTCCAGGGCAACAGCGCTTCGAGCGTCGTCGAGTGCAGCCTCGCGTTGCGCAGCTCGATCAGAGGAGAGCTCCCTCCACCGCCCTTTCCTTCTCCCAGCTTGAAGATCTCCTGGAAATTGAGCCGGCCGTCCTTCTGCTTCACGATCCGGATGGTTCCCCGGTCCAATTCGATATCGTCGAGGATGATCCGGCCCGCGATGAGATTGGGGAGCTTGTAGGTGACCCCGATGTGGGGGACATCAGCCAGGAGGTCTCCCGTCGTATCACGGATCACCACGTTATCGAATTCGAGAGTCCGCAGGAAATTGCCGGACACCCGCGCCACCTCGAAGCGCCCGCGCATGATCCGTCCCAGCTCTCCGGCGACCAGACGCCCGGTGAGCAAACGGCCCGTCTCCGTAAACAGCAGCGCCGTAGCTCCGCCGAGCAGCGCGGGGACCGTGCCGAGGAGGATCGCGATGAACAGCCGGATGACGTGGCGCCGCATCAGAACGGCTGCCCGAAGGTGAAGTGGAAGGTGAAGCGGCTGGGCCGCTCCTGCTTGAAACTGTCCTGGACCAGCACCAGCGTGCCGTCGGTCCGCTCGAGATAGAGCGGGCCGGTTTGCCGGTCGTACCGGTTGTACCCCACATCGAGCCGGGCAGGCCCCAGCGGTGTCGCGATGCGGATACCCACGCCGGGAGTGATCCGGAGGGTAAAGGGCGCCAGGTCTCCTTTCCCTCGCTCCCACAAACTTCCCGCGTCCACGAAGGCGGCGAGCCGGACCCGACTCGACCAGATCGGAGCAGGCACCCGCACTTCGAACTGCCCGATGGTGACCGTGTTCCCACCGGTGGCGGAGAATCTGGGTTGAACCAGACCCCGATTCAGCGAGTCCTGCAGCCCTGCCGTCAGACTATCGGCAGGGTAGACATACACCACCGGCCCCAGCTCATTCACATTGTAGCCCCGGACGTCGTTCGGCCCGCCGGCGTAGTAGCGCTCTTCCGGCGGAATGAAATTCCCCGAGGCGCTATCCAGAGATATCGAGGGCGCAAACATGATTCCGCCCCTCAAGTGCCAGCTGAGCACGACGTCTCGACCGATCTGCTTGTACCAGGAGCCGTCGGCGGTAAACCGGAGGAATTCCTCGAAGTCATCCGAGCCCGTGATGGGCGAGCTCACCGCACTCTCGATCGAGTACACGTGGCCCCGCGACGGGTCCAGCGGGTTGTTGGAACGGGGCCAGGCGATGCCCGCCCCAAAGATGCCGAGCACCCGACGCTCCGAGAGGCGCTGGGCATCCTGCGGGGTGCAGGCGTTGAAGAAGGCGCAGAAACTGGCCGCGCTGGCCGTGGTGCGTCCGTAGGAGAGTTTGTAGCCAACGGTGATCGGGATCCGGTGATAGTCTTCCCGCAACAGCGTCGCACTCAAACCGATTTCCTCGCGACGGTACACCTCGAACTCGGACCGGCGCTCGGCGAAGAGCGCGAAGGTTCCGGCGATGATCGGGGAGACGAAGCGTGGTTGCCGGACCGAGGCGGTGACGTTGTAGTTGAGCTTGGAGGAGCCGATCGTGTCGTCCACCAATCCGGAACAGATCGAATTCTCCAGGCCCCAGTCCGTGGGAGTTCCCACTCCCACCTTGGAGACTCTGCCGCTGATGTCGAAGAGACGTCCGGTTCGCAGCAGGTTGCGGTCAGTCCAGCCTACTCCACCGCGAAAGCAGTCTTCGGTCGCATACCCGACACTGCTCCGGATCCGGTGCCTGAGCCCGTCGCGCAGGTCAACAGTGAGAGGAACCACCGTGTCTCCGGGCTGCCACTGGCTGGAATCCACCTTCACCGTAGCGAGCCGGAACAACTCGGTCTGGTAGAGCTTGCGCTGACTCTCGAAGAGCCGCTCCTGGGAGTAGCGGGCGCCCGGGCGCAGCGTCAGGAGCTGGCGAACGAAGACCGAGTCCACCCGGTCGCTTCCCTGAACCGCGATGGGGCCAATCCGGGCACGGGGACCGGCCACTACGCCTACTGAGGCGGTTGCTTTTCGCTCAACCCGGTCCACCGAGTAGTTGCGGAATACTTCCGCGGAGGGATACCCCTTGTTGCGAAGCCGCTGGAGCAGCGTATCGGAGCTGGCCTGGAATAGGAAGCGGTTGAACGGCTTCCCCTCCTGAAGTGGAAGCTCGTCGGTGATGTCTGCCCGGTTCGGCACGGAATCGAGGCCGGTGACCGTGAACGAAGTCACGACGATCGGAGGACCTTCCTTGATCAGGAATTTCACCTTCACATTGGTGGGAGTCCGGGTGACCACCGTGTCCACCTGGACTTCCATGAAGCCGCTCTGCCGGTAGAACAGGATGATCCGCAGGACGTCCCGCCGGAACTCGATCTCGTCGAACTCACGCTTCTCACCCAGCCCGATCCACTTGAAGGGCGGGGTCCGGGCGAACCAGTTCGAATTGGTGGTCCCGATTGCCGCGCTCAAGGAGTAGTCGTCGATGGACTTGTTGCCTTCGAAGTCCAACCCGCGCACGACCCTGACCGAATCCTGAGCCTGCAAGACAGCAGTACACATCAACAAGCCCCCGACGATGCCGCAGAGGCGCGTCACAAAATCAGACAGATGAGCCTGCCCCTGGAGCGGTCCGTACCGTGATTGACGGCATCGTTTAAGTGCTGTATTTTGGCGGAGTTAGCCCAAAGAGTCAACGACGTCACCTGCCCACTCGGATGACCTGCCGCCGCCCCATTCTCGCCTTCGTGTCGATAACCTCACCCAGTTCGATACCGAGGGCCCGCTGACCCCAGAACTGGCCGGAGTTGGGAGCGGATCGGACCAGCCTGCATTACACGTTCCACCTGCGGTCCACCGCGAAGTTCCACTTTCGTGCTGGTCAATCTTCTTACCGATCTCCTCTATGCGAAAGCTGATCCGAGGGTTGCATATGAATAAGGCGGGAAGGCGGGCAGGCGGTTGGGCGGTCATACTCGGCGGACGGGCGAGTGCGATAAGGACCCTGCTCGCATTGGCTCTGTTTACCGCCTCACCGCCTAACCGCCTTACCGCCCAGTTCTCCAAGTCCGACACCCGCCGGATTGACTCCCTCCTCGACGCGCCGCCATTCAACCGCCACTTCTGGGGCATTGCACTGGTGGATGACAAGGGCAAGCTGCTCTACGGCAGGAACGCCGAGCGGCTCTTCGTCCCCGCGAGCAATACCAAGCTGGTGGTGAGCGCGGTCGGTTCGGCGCGGCTCGCTCCCGATTGGACGGTCACGACCAGCGTGTATGGAAGCGGGACGATGACGAGCGGCACTCTGGACGGCGACCTCATCCTCTACGGCCGCGGATCGCCGTTCTCGGGGATTCGCTGCTACGCGACCGACAGCACCCTTCCCGGAGTCTGCGACAGCGATCCCTTCGCACCGTACCGCGCGCTGGCCGAGTCGCTCAGCGCACGGGGCCTCAAGGTCGTAAACGGAGATTTGATCGGCGACGGGAGCTGGTTCGATGGCGAGATCATCCATCCCGCCTGGGAGAGCTATGACCTGAGCTGGTGGTACGCGGCGCCGGTCTCCGGGCTGGGCTTCAATGACAACAGCGTGGACCTCGCCTGGGAGCCGGGACGAGCGCAATACGCACCCGCTTCGATCAGCATGACGCCGGATGTGGGAGACGTCACCCTGGAGAACCGGACACAGACCGGTGCCTCCGGCAGCGACGACACCATCGACTTCTTCCGGATCCCGGGCTCGATGACACTCTGGGCCCAGGGCAATGTCGCATCCGACAGCAAAGGCGGGACAGAATACTTCGCGATGCCCGATCCGAATCTCTTCACGGCACGGGCCTTTCGCCGGATGCTCAACCAGGCGGGGATCAGCATTCTGGGAACCACCCGGTCGACGACCGACTCGGTGAAGTACGCCGGTGCGCGGACGGCACCCCCTCTCGCCGAGCTCAAGTCGCGCCCTTTCAAGGACTGGGTGTTCCCGATCCTCAACACCAGCCAGAACTGGTACGCCGAGATGCTGCTCAAACAGCTCGGCAGGCAGTTCGGCAAGGCGGGTTCCTGGTCGGAAGGACTCGAGGTCGAACGGCGCTTTCTGATCGACTCGGTGGGAGCGGACTCGACCCAGTTCAGCCTGAGCGATGGCTCCGGCCTCTCCAGCGTGAACTTCATCTCGCCGCTCACCTTCACCAAGCTGCTGCTCTTCATGCGGAGCCATCCGAACTTCCAGACCTTTGTCGCCGGGCTGCCCCAGTCGGGCAATACCGGATCGCTCAAGCGCCGGTTCGTCGCGACACCGCTCGAAGGAAAGGTCTGGGCCAAGACCGGCAGCATCAGCGGAGTCAACACGCTCTCCGGCTATTTCGAGCTGAACAACGGGAAGACCTATACCTTCTCGGTGCAGGCGAATCACCACGTACTGGGCGGGAAGACGATGCTGCCCGAGATTGACAGCGTGGTCGTCGCGCTGGCGAAGGCGGTTTCGAAGAAGAAGTAGGGGTAGTGCCGTAGGCCATAAGCCGTCAGCCGTCAGACACAAGCAATTGGCAATTGGCAATTAACAATTTGCAATTGAACGACCATGCTTCTCCTCTTGATCAGGCACGGAGACGCGGGCTCCCGCGACGAGACGAAGTGGCCCGACGACACCGAGCGGCCCCTGACCAAACAGGGCGACCGGCAAACGGCGAAGATGGCGAAGCGGCTGCGTCGCCGCGGCTACCTCCCGACCGTCCTGCTCAGCAGCCCGTGGGTTCGCGCCTGGCAGACCGCGGAGGTCGTCGCCCAGGAGTTCGAGGATGAAGGATTGATACCGGAGGCGTGCGAGCCGCTGGCGACGATGCCGCGGGTC
>DATBGE010000124.1:0-6916 GCA_036558125.1 Gemmatimonadales bacterium
ATTTTCATCTGCGAAAACAACCGCTACGGGATGGGCACCGCCCTGGACCGGGCGACCGCGACCTGGAACATCTCCGAGCGCGCCGCTTCCTATGATATGTCTCGCGAAGTGGTGGACGGGCAGGATCTGCTCGAGGTGATGGCGGCGATGGATCGTGCTGTCGTCCGGGCCCGGCGCCCGGCCGCACCCACGCTTCTCGAAATCAGGACGTACCGGTTTGTCGGGCACTCGATGTCCGACCCGATCCACGGTCATTACCGGACCAAGGAAGAAGTGGAGGCCCACCGCAAACGGGATCCAATTCTCCTCTGGTCGGAGAAGCTCAAGGCCGACGGCATCATCACCGACGAGCAGATCGCCGAGATGGACAAGGAGATCGTGGCAGAGGTGCAGGATGCCTATGACTTCGCGGATTCGGCGGAGGATCCGGAGCTGGAGGAGTTGTATGCGGACGTTTACGCCCCGGTGAAAGGAGATAGGGAGTAGGGAGTAGGGTGTAGGGAGATGGTTGGGTTCACGCCCTACTCCCTAGCACCTACCCCCTACCACCTGCCGAACACAGACTCATGCCGACACTCACATATCGCGACGCCCTCAACCAGGCGCTCCGCGAAGAGATGCAGCGGGACCCCGACGTCTTCCTGATGGGCGAGGAAGTCGGGGTTTACCAGGGCGCCTACAAGGTGAGCCGCGGCCTGCTGGAAGAGTTCGGCCCCAATCGGGTTGTCGATACGCCGATCACCGAGCTGGGATTTGCCGGGGTCGGAGTCGGAGCCGCGATGGTTGGCCTGCGCCCCATCATCGAGTTCATGACCTGGAATTTCGCCCTGCTGGCGATAGACCAGTTGGTGAATTCAGCGGCCAAGATGCGCTACATGTCGGGTGGACAGGTCGGATGTCCGATTGTCTTCCGGGGACCGTCCGGCTCCGCCCTCCAGCTCGCCGCGCAGCACTCGCAGTCCTTCGAGAGCATGTACGCCAACATCCCCGGGTTGAAGGTTGTGATGCCGGCGACGCCGGCGGACGCAAAGGGCCTTCTCAAGAGCGCCATCCGGGACGATGACCCGATCGTCTTCATGGAAGGCGAGATGCTCTACAACGTGAAGGGTGAGGTGCCGGAGGGAGAGTACACCCTGCCGATCGGTGTGGCGGACATCAAACGTCCCGGCGAACACGTCACGCTTATCTGTCACGCCAAGACAGTCGCCATCGCGCTCAAGGCGGCTCAGCAGCTCGAGGCTGATGGAATCTCGGCTGAGGTGATCGACCTGCGGACCATTAGACCGCTGGATACGGCGGCCATCTTCGAGTCGGTCGGGAAGACCCACCGTTGTGTCGTGGTCGAAGAAGGCTGGCCCTTCGCGGGTGTCGGTGCGCAGGTGGTGGATGAGATCCAGCGAGAGGTATTCGACGAGCTGGACGCCCCGGTCCTGCGAGTCACCGGCGCCGATGTCCCCATGCCGTACAACAAGCGCCTGGAGAAGGCCGCAAAGGTTGATGCGGACAAGGTGGTGGATGCAGTGCGGAAGGTGACCTACACGGCTAACAGCTAACCGCTAACAGCTAATGGCTACCAAGGTACTGATGGAAGCCCTTTCTCCGACGATGGAGGAAGGCCGCCTGGTGGAGTGGAAGAAGAAAGAGGGCGACACGGTATCCGCGGGCGATGTGCTTGCCGAGGTGGAGACCGACAAGGCCGTGATGGACCTGGTCGCCCGCGCGGGAGGAACCCTGCTCAAGCAGCTGGTCACCGCGGGCACCACCGTGCCGGTAGCCGAGGTTGTCGCGGTGATCGGTCAGCCTGGCGAGGAGGTCAGCGTCGAGAAGCCGTCGGGCGCCAAGGCAACGGCTCCCGCCGCGAAACCAGCACCCGCGCCGGCTCCGGCTGCCTCTCCTGCTCCCGCTCCAGCGGCGCCAGCGCCGGCGGCTCAGATGACGGCTCCGGTAGCGCCAGCAACCCCGCCAGCCGCGCCAATTCCCCGTCTGTCAGATCGGATCAAGGCGTCACCGCTCGCGAGAAAAATCGCGACCGAGCGCGGAGTGGATCTCGCGCTGGTTCAGGGATCGGGGCCCGACGGTCGCATCGTGATCAAAGACCTCGAGTCCGCCCGGAGCGGAAGAGTTGCTCCGGCTGCGGCACCCGCGGCTGGGGCGGCCGTGGTGATGGCGCCGGGAGAAGCTTATCGGGACGTGCCGCTCTCCCAGATCCGGAAGACCATCGCGAAGCGGCTGGTTCAGTCCCTCGGCCCGGTGCCCACGTTCTACCTCACCACCGAAGTGGACATGGAGCGGGTCTGGGATGCGCGCGAGGCGCTCAATGCGGGAGCTCGAAAGGGCGCCGAGGGAGAGAACCCCAAGATTTCCTTCAACGACATAGTGATCAAGGCGGTTGCCAGTGCCCTGCGACAGCACCCGGCCTGCAACGCATGGTGGCAGGAAGACCATATCCGCTACTGGAACGAAGTGCATGTCAGCATGGCGGTGGCGGTCGAGGAGGGCCTGATCACCCCCGTGATTCGTTACACCGACCAGAAGACCTTGCGCCAGATCTCCCTGGAGTCGCGCGACCTGGCCGCCCGAGCCCGGGAGCGCCGTCTGACGCCGAACGAGTATACCGGCGGAACGTTCTCGGTTTCGAATCTCGGGATGTTCGATATCGACCAGTTCACCGCCGTGATCAACCCGCCCGAGGCCGGTATTCTGGCGGTCGGCACCATTGAGCAGAAGCCGGTGGTTCACGATGGCGAGGTGGTTCCCCGTCGCCGGATGCGGATCACGATGTCGTGTGATCATCGGGTCATCGATGGGGCGACTGGCGCAGCGTTCCTCCGTACGCTGAAGACGATGCTGGAGAATCCGCTGGCCCTGGTGTGGTAGAAAGTCAGGAGTAAGGAGTGAGGAGTAAGGAGTGATGCCTCTGGTCACCACCCCACTCCTCACTCCTGACTCCTTACTCCTTACAACTATTGGAGGCGGTGTGGCCCAGTTTGACGTGATCATCCTCGGCGGTGGCCCCGCAGGCTATGTCTGCGCCATTCGGTGTGCGCAGCTTGGGCTCGCCACCGCCGTCGTGGAGAAAGACAAACTCGGAGGGGTATGCGTCAATATCGGGTGTATCCCGACCAAGGCGCTCCTTCACAGCGCCTACACGGCTAATCTCATCGCGCACGACGCCAAGGACCTCGGGATCGAAGTCGGCAGTGTCAAGACCGACTACGGGGTCGCGATGAAGCGGTCGCGGCGAGTCGCCGAGCAGAACTCGAAGGGCGTCGAGTTCCTGATGAAGAAGCACAAGGTGACGGTGCTCAAGGGTGAGGGCACTCTCCTGCCAGGTAAGAAGGTGAAGGTGGGCGGGGAGACTCATGAAGCGAAGAAGGCGGTCATCATCGCGACCGGCTCGCGGGTGAAGGGCATTCCGCAGATCGGGCTCGAGATCAACAAGACGACCGTCATCAGCTCCGACGAGGCGCTCTTCCTGGAGAAGTTGCCGGCATCGGTCGCCGTGATCGGCGCGGGAGCCGTCGGCTGCGAGTTTGCCGACATCTTCAACGCGTTCGGCTCGAAGGTGACACTCATCGAAGCGCTACCCCGCATCCTGCCGCTGGAGGATGCCGAATCATCGGATGCGATCGCCAAGAGCTTCCGGAAGCGGAAGATGGACGTCTTCGCGGGAGCCAAGGTCACCAAGGCCAACGTCGAGAAGGACAAGGTGACGCTGACCGTCGAGGTGGGAGGCAAGACCGAAACTGTGCAGGCGGAGAAGGTGCTCATGGCCGCGGGTCGCGCGGTGAACACGGAAAACATTGGATTCAAGGAAGCGGGGGTTCAGCTGGACCAACGAGGATTCGTCAAGGTCAACCTTGCGACTCTCGAGACGACCGCTCCCGGGGTCTACTGCATCGGCGATGTGGCCGGACCTCCGATGCTGGCCCACAAGGGAAGCCGTGAAGGTGTGTTCGTGGCCGAGCTGCTCGCCGGGCACAAGCCGCACCCGATCCGCTACGACAACGTTCCCAGCGTGACCTATTGTCATCCGGAGGTCGCCAGCATCGGGCTGACCGAGGATCAGTGCAAGGAAAAGAAGCTGGACTACCAGGCCGGCCGCTTCCCCTTCAGCGCCAACGGGAGAGCCCGCGCATCGAACGAGACCGAAGGTTTCGTCAAGATTCTTCGAGACAAGAAGTACGGTGAGATCCTGGGAGCCCACATCGTCGCGTCTCACGCATCAGAAATGATCCATGAGCTCGCGGTGGCCCGGGAGAACGAATACACGGTCGAGGAAGTGGATCTGGCGATCCATGCACACCCGACCCTGTCCGAAGCGATCGCGGAAGCGGCGCTCGATTCGATGGGCCGGGTGTTGCACATCTAGGAATTGAAGATTGCAGAATCTTGAATTTTCAATCGAACGGAAGGCAAACTGGTGAACGAGGACGATGAGACGCAGCAGCTCAGCCTCGTGCTACGCGCCCTCCCGTTCGGGATCCTCTTCGGCACGGCATTCATCGCGATGGTTCTGTGGCTCGTGCGCACCCTGCAAATGCAGTCCCCGCCCACGTCCTCACCTGAAACCGGCGGTCCGCAGGCGATGATCCTGCTGGTGGGAACCCTGGCCGGCGTGCTGGCCGGCGGAGCCGCGACCTGGTCGCTGTTGAGGCCGGTCGACTCCTTGTACCGACGCGGTGCATTCTCGCTCGTGGCAGGATTCGCGTCGCTCGTCGCCGCTCTCATCGCCATGCCCCTCGACCGCGCCTTCGGACGCGGGGGCCTTCTGGCTTTCGCAGCTGCAGCGGTCCTGGGCTGTCTCTGGCTCGGCCGGACCCGCCATCCGCGCACCCGATGAGGACTTCCCCGCTCTACACCATCGATCTCGGGCGCCAGGGTTACGACGCCGTTCACCGGTTGCAGCGGGACCTGGCCGATCGCCGCATCGCCGGCGAGATCCGGGACGACCTCCTTCTGCTGGTGCAGCACGATCCGGTGGTAACTCTCGGTCGGGGCACTCGCGCGAGCAGCCTCCCACTTTCTCCCGCGGCCTTGGCTGCCAAGGGGCTCGATGTCGTGGAGGTGGAGCGCGGCGGCGATGTGACCTATCACGGACCAGGGCAGCTGGTGGGGTATCCGATCCTCGATCTCCACAATCACCGTCAGGACCTGCACTGGTATCTGCGCCAGATCGAGGCCGGTCTCATTTCAGCGCTCGAAAGGCTGGGGATCCCCGCCGAGCGCAAGGCCGGGCTCACCGGCGTCTGGACCGGAGGGCGTAAGATCGCGAGCATCGGCATTCACGTCAGGCAATGGGTAACGACGCACGGCTTCGCGTTGAACGTGCTGGATGAGGACTCGGGATTCGATCTCATCATCCCCTGTGGAATTCCCGGCGTGGAGATGACATCGGTCGAACGGGAAGGCGCCTGGGCCGATGCGGCGGATGGAGACACCAGGCTGCACGGGATCGATTTGTGGCATGCCACTCGGGAAACTGTGACTCAGGAAATCGCGAAGGTGATGAACCGAGATCCGATCGCCGCCGAACTGGCCCGTTTCCTTCCTGCCGTGCCCGCCTGAGCCAAACCGCGCCGGCCTTTAGCCGGTCGACGCAAGGAACCGCCCGGGCCCAGCCGGCGTTAAGATCTGGTTCATTGGCACATTCTTGCAGGAGTCCCGGCAATGACCGATCGCGTCGATGTCCGCAATCAGGGAGAGAAACGGCTTCCACCGGGACAGATTGTCACGGTGAAGTGGCCGGTCCTTCACTATGGCACGGTGCCGAAGGTGGACCTCGCGGCCTGGCGCTTCCGCGTCTGGGGCGCAGTGGAACAGTCTTTCGACCTCACCTGGGACGAGCTGGTGCGGCTACCGCGCCAGGAAACGGTCTGCGACATTCACTGCGTGACGCGCTGGAGCCGTTACGACAACGTGTTTGGCGGGATTCCAGTCCACTCCATCCTACAGCGGGCGCAAGTCAAGCCTGAGGCTCGCTTCGTCCTGGTGCATGCAGAGCAAGGGTACACCACGAATGTGCCCCTCTCCGATCTCGATCGGCCGGCCAATCTGCTCGCCTTGACTCACAATGGCAGCGACCTGGACCCCGAACACGGTGGTCCGGTCAGGCTGCTCATTCCACATCTCTACTTGTGGAAGAGCGCCAAATGGATCCGGGGGTTCGAGTTCCTCGAGGAAGACTATCCAGGATTCTGGGAGCAGAACGGCTATCACAAGCGGGGCGAGCCCTGGGCTGAAGAGCGATACGGTCGCCCCGATCCGGTGCGGATGCGGCGCGGACCCAGATCATGATGGGGCATTGCCTTTCGGGCGCGTTGGGGCGATTCTGTGAGTCCTATGGCAGACAGCACCGACCGCCCGAGTCCGGAAGCGCAGGCGGACCAGCGGGTGAACGATATTCTGAAGGCTGCAGCAGGCTGGGCCCGAGAGGCGCCGCCTGCGCTGCAACCAGCGGTGCGCGCGGTTTGCATCCGCTTGGGCGAGATGGTGGCGGATCAACGGCATTATTTAGCCCCGTTGCCCGAGCCGCAGGAGACCGAGCGTCGCACGGTGCTTTCTCTCGTCGCCAAGCGCCTGACGTCGGGTGCAGTGACTGCGGGAGTCGAGAAGGAGCTCGCGGGCCTCACCGAGTTGGAACTCAAGGCCACGGGATCCTGGGCCCTCGTCCCGAGTGCCCAGTCGGAGTGGATCACGACGGCGATTCAGTTTCTCGAGTCCTGTGCGGCTGGTCTGCCGGCTTCAGAGCGGCCTGATCCCTACTGGTCCGAAGATGTCGTGGCCGGAATCGTTGCCTCGGTGCGTGCGGTGGTCGGAGTAGACGAGCTGCACGCCCGGACCGAAGCCCAGTATGCCGGGGGCAAGCGGGTCGTGCAGGAGGAGGAAGAACAGTAAGGAGTAAGGAGTGAGGAGT
>DATBGE010000125.1:0-4924 GCA_036558125.1 Gemmatimonadales bacterium
TTCGAAGACTTGCTGTGGGAATCGCTCAAGGACCCGCAGTGCGGTTTCTCCATGGCGGAAACCGCCGAGAACCTCGCCGACAAGTACAAGATTGCCCGCGAGGAGGTGGACGCGTACGCGCTCACCAGCCAGCTGCGCGCGAAAGAGGCCTGGACCAGCTGTGCCTTCAAGGATGAAGTGGTGCCGGTCATGATCCGGAACCGGAAGACCCGGCAGGACGAGCCGTGGACCGCGGACGAGCACATGCGCCCCGACACCACCGCCGAGGGCCTGGCGAAGCTGCCGCCCTATTTCAAGAAGGACGGTGTCGTAACGGCGGGGAATGCTTCCGGGATCTGCGACGGTGGTGCCGCGGTCGTGATCGCGGGCGAGGGCACGGTCGCGGCCAAGAATCTCAAGCCGATTGGCCGACTGCTGGCGTGGGGTATCGCCGGCGTCGAGCCCAAATACATGGGCATCGGTCCCGCTCCGGCCGCGCGAAAGGCGCTCGCCAAAGCCGGGATGAAGCTGGAGCAGATGGACCTGGTCGAGGTGAATGAAGCCTTCTCGGCGCAGTACATCGCGGTCGAACGGGAGCTGGGACTGGACCGCAATCGGACCAACGTGGATGGCGGCGCCATCGCCATCGGCCATCCGCTTGCGGCGAGCGGCACCCGGATCACCCTGCACCTTCTCCACGCCCTCCATCGCCGGGGCAAGCGGTTCGGCCTGGGGAGTGCGTGTATCGGGGGTGGACAGGGAGCCGCGGTGATAGTTGAGGCGTTGTAGTTGGTAAAGGGGCCGGGCAACGACACCTCATCCCGAGCGTAGCGAGGGATCTGGTCTCCCAGCCCAGTGGTCGAGGAACGGAGGCGAGGTGATGGTTTTCTTCCGCCCGTCGTAAATGAGGAACTATGGAAATCCTGCCCGCTCTCGCCATCCTCGCCGTCGCCTACTGCCTCGGCAGTCTTCGGGTGCTCAAGCAGTACGAGCGTGGGGTGAACTTCTTCCTCGGCAAGTTCACCGGGGAGCGGGGACCCGGGCTCACTTTCGTGCCGCTGGGGCTGGCCCACATGAAACGGGTCTCCCTGCGAATCGTGGCACTCGACATTCCGCCGCAGGACGTGATCACCCGGGACAACGTCTCAGTCAAGGTGAATGCGGTCTTGTACATGAAGGTGAATTCGCCGCAGAGTGCGGTGATCGAGATCGAGAATTACCTCTACGCCACAAGCCAGCTGGCACAAACCACGCTTCGCGCCGTGCTGGGCGAGACCGAGCTGGACGAGCTGCTGGCCGACCGGGAAAAGATCAACGCCATTCTCAAGAAGATCATCGACGAGCGAACTGACGCCTGGGGCATCTCAGTGTCGGCAGTGGAAGTGAAAGACGTTGATCTCCCCACCGAGATGAAGCGCGCCATGGCCCGGCAGGCCGAGGCGGAGCGGGAGCGTCGGGCCAAGGTGATCGCGGCCCAGGGAGAATTGCAGGCTTCGCAGACTCTGGCCGATGCGGCGCGCACCCTCTCCACCGAGCCGGCGGCGCTCCAGCTGCGCTACCTCCAGACCGTGGTGGAAATCGCGGCGGAAAACAACTCCACGACCCTGTTCCCCATTCCGATCGAGATGTTCCGACCCTTCCTCAACATGGCGGGCGCGGCGGGTCAGGCCGGAGCCGGTCAGCCCGCGGCACTGCCACTGCCCCAGGTGAGCACGGCCCTGCCCGCTCCGGAAAGCGGTCTGCCGGCCAGAGAGTTGGCCGACATGATACAGAAGCTGCGGTTGGAGGCCGGCCAGAAGGGCGAGAAGCCCGCCGGCTGATCTTCCGTCCCCCATGGCTGACTCTCCAATCGGGAAGATCGATCGTGCCGCGCTCGAGCGGATCATGCAGCGCGCCGCCGAGCTGCAGACCGGGGAGCGCGACATCGGCGAAGGGCTCACCCCCGAAGAGGTGATGGCGCTCGGAAAGGAAGTCGGAATCCCTCCGGGCTACCTTCAGCAGGCGATGCTGGAGGAACGTTCCCGGATCGATCCGGCCCGGGGACACGGATTCATCGATCGTGCGGTGGGACCGGCGGTCTGCACGGCGCAACGGGTGGTGCGGGGAACGCCGGAAGAGGTGGAAGAGAGATTGCTGCGCTGGATCGACGACAACGAGCTGTTCACCATTCAGCGGCAACAGCCGGGGCGGATCTCCTGGGAACCGCTCCGCGGAATGCAGGTGGCGTTCCGCAAATCGGCCGCGGTGCTCGGCAGCGCCAAGCGTCCCTTCATGCTGTCTCGCGCCAGCACGCTCAATGCGACCATCACGGCGCTGGAACCGGGGTTCTGCCACGTCTCTTTGAACGCGGATCTTCACTCTGTCCGCAGCGCATTCCTTGGCGGGCTGGGAGCCCTCACCGGTGTGGGGGTCGTGGCATCGGGGATTCTGGCGATCATGACACCGTTCTGGTTGATCGCCGTGATACCGGTCCCGGTTTTTCTGGGCGCCGGGGTCGGAGTCCTGCGCCAGTTCCCACCGGTCGCGGAGCGGGTCCAACTGGGGCTCGAGCGGGCGCTCGACCATCTGGAACGCGGCGAAGTGAAGCCGACCCACGCCATGCCGAGCACGACGGCAAGCCTGGTGGGGACAGTGATTCAGGAGGTAAGGAAGGCGTTGAAGCCGTAAGCAGTCTGGAGTCTGAAGTCTGGAGTCTGAAGTCTAGAGTCGAGAGTCGAGAGTCGAGAGTCGACCACTCATTCCCACTCGGAACTCACGATTCTGACTCCAGACTCCCGACTCCAGACTCCAGACTCTTGACTCCAGACTCCAGACTCCAGACTCTGTACCATCGACTCTCAACCACCATGCCAGACATCAAACACGTCGGCGTCCTTGGCTGCGGCCTCATGGGCAGCGGCATTGCCCAAATCGCGGCCACAGCAGGCTACACGACCACTGTCCGCGAGGTATCCTCGGCGCTGCTCGACAAGGGCAAGGCCGGCATCACCAAGTCGCTCGACAAGTTCGTCGAAAAGGGGAAACTCTCCCAGGCCGACCGCGATGTCACGCTCAAGCGGCTCGACTTCACGACGGAGATGGCCTCCCTCCGGAGCTGCGACATCGTCATCGAAGCGGTCACCGAGGATCTCGAGCTCAAGAACGGGCTGTGGAAAGAGCTGGACGGGATGTGCCCCGGCCATACCATTTTTGCCTCCAACACCTCGAGCCTCACCATCGCGGCGATGGCGGCGGCGACCAGGCGGGCCGACCGGTTCGTCGGCCTCCACTTCTTCAATCCGGTTCCGCTGATGCCGCTGGTCGAAGTGGTCCGGACCGTCACCACGAGTCAGGAAGCATTCGACCGCGCCTTTGCCTTCGCCAGGAGCCTGGGCAAGGAAGCCGTGTCGGCCAAAGACAACTCCGGATTCATCGTAAATCTGCTGCTGGTCCCCTATCTGCTCGACGCGATCCGGGCGCTCGAGCACGGTGTGGCGAACACGGTGGATATCGACAACGCTATGAAGCTCGGCTGCGGCTACCCGATGGGACCGCTTACCCTGCTTGACTTCGTCGGCAACGACACGACGTACAAGATCGCCGAGATCATGTTCGCCGAGTACCGGGAGCAGCGCTACGCGCCACCACCGTTGCTGAAGCGGATGGTGCTGGCGGGGTTGTATGGACGGAAGAGTGGCAAGGGTTTTTACGACTATTCGCAGAACCCTCCGGTGCCGGTTGATTTAGGAGTGTGAGCGGACCGGCGGACCGGCGGACGAACGGAGCGGACCGGCGGACGGAGCCAATCGGGCAAAAAACTCGGAACTCGGAACTCGGAACCACTTTGTACGCGGTACTCGGTACGCGGTACTACCACACGGAGGCTTAATGCTTCTACTACACGGTGATGGTGGCGGTTTCCTCGGCTACGATATTCCCCGGCTCCACGCGGTGCTCAACGATTTTCCGGTGGGGCTGCTCATAGCGGCAGTGATCTTCGAGATCCTTTTCCTGTTGACCAAGAGGGACTCGCTCAGGACTGTAGCATACTGGACGCTCATGGCCGGTGTGATCGGGGCGGGCCTGGCGGTGCTGAGTGGGTTGGGGGCGGAGGACCGGATCGCCCACGGTGAGGCGGTGCATGAAATCATGGAAGAGCACGAAGAGCTCGCCCTCATCACGACGGGGATCTTCGCCGTCGTCGCTCTCTGGCGACTCTGGAGGGAACGAGTCATGAGCCGGGGGGAGCGGATGGCGGCGTTGCTGCTCGCTCTGGTAGGATCCGGGTTCCTGGTTTCCACCGGCCAGCACGGTGGACAGCTGGTATTCGATCACGCCGCGGGCATCAAGACTCCGGCGCTCGAGGAGGAGATCAAGTCGCGGGCGGCGGGTCACCACCATGAAGAAGGCGAAGAGGACGAGGATCACGACGAGCACCAGTCTCCCGACTCTGTCCCCGGGCCGGCTCCATCTCAATGAAGAAGACCGGGTGGTGCTTCGCGCTCGGGTGCCAGATCATTCTGGCTCTCGGGTGCCATGCCAATACCACCCGTCCGACCTTTCCGCCCCTCCCCGGTGCGCCCTTTGCCGAGCTGAATCTCACGGTACCGCGGGCCACCGGCATTGTGGCCGATGCGATGAAGCAGGACAGCCTGCCAGTCTCCCTGGTCGAACCCCGCGATGGTCTGATCGAGACTCCCTGGTTCGACGCCAAGACCCTCACCGTGACCGATGCTCGACGCCTGGGCCCCGATGTGGTCCAGGTGCGAGCCTGGCTGAATCCGACCAAGCCGGGCTCGAGCCGAGTAACGATGGAAACGGTGTACCGTCCGTTGGCCGATCCTTCCCTGCCCGACCGCGAACTCGACCGGCTGGTACCCGGTGACCATCCAGTCGGGAAACGGGTGGGAGATCTGATTTCGGCGCTGGCCCGCACCTACGGCGCACAACCATCCGACTCGGTGAG
>DATBGE010000126.1:0-7572 GCA_036558125.1 Gemmatimonadales bacterium
GCCTTTGATCGCGCCAAGTACGGCTACATCTCCGACTCACCGATCGTCGAAGCTACGATCCCCAGCTCGCTGGACGACACCGTCGCCCCCAAAGGGCAGCACGTGATGTCGATGTTCACCCAGTACTTCCCCTATAAGCTCGCGGCTGACGCGGGGACACTGGAGGAGAACAAGAAGCGGTACGCGGAACGCTGCATCGACATCATGACGGAGTACGCGCCGAACTTCCGAAAAGCGGTAATCAATTATCAGGTCCTCGCTCCGGCCGATCTCGAGACCCGCTTCGGCCTGACCGGCGGCAACATCATGCAGGGAACGATGTCGCTCTCGAGTCTTTCGTTCATGCGACCGGTTCCGGGCTATGCCGATTACCGGACGCCGATCAAGGGCCTATACATGTGTGGTGCCGCGACGCATCCGGGTGGGGGGGTCATGGGGGCGTGCGGGTATAATGCGGCGAGGGAGATATTGAAGGACTGAGAGTCGGGAGTCTGGAGTCTGGGGGTCTAGGGTCTGGAGACTCCCCGACTTCACACTTCCAACCCCCGACCCCCAGCTCCCGACTGCAGAGACCGAATCAGACAGTGGAGCATCAGGCTGATCTCGCGTGTTTCGAGCTCGAGCTGTGCCAGGAAGTCTTTATTACCGTATCCTAGATCTACGGCGAGCAAGAGCTGACATTGCAATTCGAAAAGCGAGCCGCGCGCCATCTTCAGGAATCGTCTCAAATCCGGGTCTCCGGCTCGGCCGCATCCCTCGGCAATGTTGGATACGATAGAGACGGCCGCGCGTCGAAGCTGGGAAGTCATGCCGTACAATTCTGAAGTGGGGAAGTCCCTCGTCGCTTTGTAGACGCCGAGACTCAGAGCGTAGGATCGTTTCCAGACGCGAAGGCTCTTGAAATCGCCCATCTCTAAAGCTGCCCCCTAGCGTATTGATGGAGCTAATCCTTCGATTGCACCGGTAGGCATAAATACGCGGCCTCCAATGATGGATGGCGAGCTGTCTTTGACTCCAGACTCCAGACTCCAGACTCGGTGATTATCGTGAGCAAGTACCGCATGTACATCAACGGCAAATTCGTCGACGCGACCAGCAAGAAGACCTTCAACGTCTATGATCCCGCGACTGAAGACGTGATCGCCACCTGCCCCGCCGGTGATGCCAAGGACATCGACAAGGCGGTACAGGCGGCCAAGAAGGCGTTCTACGGTGGTTGGAAAAACACCTCGGCACAGGAGCGCGGCCGAATCCTGCTCCGCCTCGCCGAGCGAGTGCGGGCCCGGCGGGACGAACTGGCCAAGATCGAGACGCTCAATTCGGGCAAGCCGATCGTTGAGTCTGAGTACGACATGGACGATTCGGCGACCTGCTTCGAGTACTACGGCGGGCTCGCCACCAAGATCAACGGCGAAGTGATCCCGGTTCCGACCAACGCCATGGTTCTCGCGGTGAAGGAGCCCATGGGCGTGGCCGGTCAGATTATCCCCTGGAATTACCCGCTCGCGATGGCGGCTTGGAAGCTTGGGCCCGCTCTCGCCGCAGGGTGCACGGTCGTGATCAAGCCGGCCGAGCAGACACCGCTGTCGTTGCTTGATCTGGCGAAAGACTTCGAGGCGATCGGACTTCCTCCGGGCGTCGTCAACATCGTCACCGGCCTCGGTCCCGCTGCAGGCGGACCGATCGTGGTCCACCCCGATGTTCGCAAGATCGCCTTCACCGGCTCGGCCGAGGTCGGCAAGCTGATCATGAAGAACGCTGCGGATCAGCTGAAGCGGGTCTCGCTGGAGCTGGGTGGCAAGTCACCCAACATCTTCTTCTCCGATGCGGATTTCGAAGCCGCGGTGGACGGAGCGCTGTTCGGGACCTTCATCAACCAGGGCGAGGTCTGCTCGGCGGGGAGCCGAGTGCTGGTTCAGAAGGACATCTACAAGAAGTTCGTCGAGGCATGCGCCGCCAAGGCTAAGACAATCAAGCTGGGACCCGGGATCGAGCGGGAGACAAAGATGGGTCCGCTCGTCAGCGCTGAACAGCGGGACCGGGTGGTGAGGTACCAGGCGATTGGCCGCAAGGAAGCCAAAGTCGCCGTCGGCGGCGGAGTACCGAAGAAGTTCGACAAGGGCTGGTACGTAGAGCCGACGATCTTCTATGATGTGGACAACGACGCGAAGATCGCGCAGGAGGAAATCTTCGGACCGGTGATGAGCGTGATCCCGTTCAAGGACGAGGCGGAAGCGATCGAGATCGCTAATGCCACACCTTATGGCCTAGCCGCCGCGGTCTGGACCCGGGACATCTTCAAGGCGTTCCGGGTCGTGAAGAGCCTCGAGGCGGGAGTGGTCTGGGTCAATCACATGCAGCCGACGATGCTCGAGGCGCCCTGGGGCGGCTACAAGATGTCGGGCTTCGGCCGGGAGCTCGGCCACTGGGGGGTCGAGGAGTATATGGAAACCAAGCAGGTATATATCAATCTGGATGAGGCGCCAATCGGGTGGTACTGAACAACAGCTATTAGCTGTTAGCTGTTAGCAGCTCCAATACAAGAAACCCTCCGTTGAAGCGCTCAGCGGAGGGTTTCTTCATGACTGCCGCTAATAGCTAATAGCTGACGGCTAGCGACTGACGGCTACATTCACTTCACCGAAACCGCGATCTCGCGAGGCTTCGCCTTCTCGGCCTTGGGCAGCGTGATCGTCAGGACACCGTTCTCGAACGACGCGGCCACCTTCTCGGCATCCACGGTGTTAGGCAGCGAGAAGGACCGCTCGAAGCTGCCGTAGCTCCGCTCATAGCGATGCACCCGCTCGGTCTTCTCCTCGGCGACCTGCTTCTTCTCGCCCCGCAGAGTGAGGGTGCTGTTCTCCAGGGTGATCTTCACATCCTCCGGCTTCAGGCCAGGCAGCTCGGCCACGATCTTGAGGCTCTCCTTGTCCTCGAAGACGTCAACCGACGGCAGCCACGCGGACGTCGCGACTCCATTGCCAGCCGGCCAGCCGGTGAAGGCCTCGTCCAGCAAAGCGTTCAGACGGCGCACGCCGAGCAGATCGTTGGCGGGAGCGAAACGGCGCAACATCAGGGACATAGTTACCTCCGAAATGATCTCTAGTGTTTGAGTTCAGGCCCGCGTGGATTCGTCGGGCCGGCACTCGGCACTAGTGCAGCCGGTGTGCCGCAAATGAATGGCCAGTTTGACAGGGGAAGAGGCGGAGAAGGCAGGCTTGGAGACCAAATCGGCAGGCTGGGGGTCCCCCCCCGTAAAAAGAATATCGGCGGGTAAAAGCGGAGCGACCTAACCAGAACTACGCGCTGCTCACCGATCGGACGCAGCGCGATCAGACCGAGAGATCGTTAGCCCGACGCGCCGGCCCCATCACCTGATCCGCAATCCGGGCCAGGTCGTCGAGGGCGAACGGCTTTTCGAGAATCGGGCAGCGGGTCTTGCTGAGAAAGACGGCAGCATCCGGAGAGGCGGTATCACCAGTTGCGATGACCAGGCGACGTAACATGGCGGGTTTGGTCGCCGCGAGTCCGTTGTGCACATCGATGCCCGACATCCCGGGCATCTTCAGATCCGAAATCACGAGGTCATACAACTCATCATCGGGCGCGGCGAGAACCGCGGCGAGACCGGGTTGTCCATCTTCAGCCTCCTCGACGGTCCACCCGCGCCGCTCGAAGAATCGGCGCATCGCCGCTCGGACTGCTTCCTCGTCGTCAATGATCAGAACCCGCGGGCTTCGTCCGGACTCGGCCTTCGGCAGGGAGGAGAGCGGATCCTCCGCGGTCACCGGCGGAACCCTCGGCGTGAGGCGGCGGTCGGACGCGGCAACTCCGAACGGAAGCAGGACGGTGAAGCGCGCCCCGTGCTCCGGGCCGGTCCGGTTCTCGGCCGTGAGCCGGCCGCCGTGTTGTTCCACGATGCCCAGCGAGACGGAGAGTCCCAGGCCGGTTCCCTGGCCCGCCGCCCGGGTGGTGAAGAATGGCTCGAAGATCCGGGGCAACAACTCAGGCCGGATACCCCCTCCGTTGTCCTCGACCGTGATCTGCAACCCTTCTCGGACCGTCTGAGCCCGAAGCGCAACCGACCCGCCCTTGCCGGCAGCGCGCATGGCATTGTCGAGCAGGTTGGTCAGGACCTGCTCCAGGCCGACCGAGTCTCCGATGATCGATGGCAGCTCCGATCCGACTTCAACCTCCATCCGAAGCTCCAGCCGTTCGATCTCCCTTCGCAGCGCTTTGGTGACTCGCTCGATCAGGTCTAGGGTCGCGATGTGTTCCCGCCGTTCCTCGCGCCGGCGAACAAACGCCAGGAGGTCACGCACAATGGCACGGGCCCGTTGGGCCTGATCCCGAATGACGACGAGCGCCTCGGTGGGAAGGCCCGGCGCGGGCTCGCGCAGAAGGTCTTCACTGAAGGTGAGGATCGCGGCGAGCGGGTTGTTGAGCTCGTGGGCAACCCCGGAGACCAGTCGCCCGACCGCCTCCATGCGCAATGACTGGGCAAGCCTGCTGGTGAGCTCCTCCCGCTCGGCCTCGGCCGTCAATCGCTCCGAAACGTCGTTCAGTACCACGATCCGCATCAGCGAGTCGGCGAGGCGCCGGGTGGAAGCCGAGCATTCCAGCGGCACTTCGCTGCCGTCGGGACGCAGGCCCGGAAAGAGGGAAGGCGGCCCCGGGCGGTTGAGCGGGTCGTCGCTCTGGGCGAGCAGCGCTTCGACCTGGCCCCGCGCCCGAGGAGCGATGAGGTCGGTGAAGGGCTTGCCGGTGGCCTCCGACGCCGGGACGTGAAACATCCGCTCCGCGGCGGGATTGAAGATCGCAATGCAGTAGGACTCGTCGAGGGTGACGATCGCTTCGGTAGCGGCACCGATCAAACCCACCATCCGGGCTTCCGAGGCCGCGACGTCTCTTTGTCTTGCTATGCGAGCGTGGTCAACCTGGCGCCGTGAGTCTTCCAGCAGAATGACCACCATCCCGTAAGCCAGGAGCAGCGCCAGGACGATGTCGAAGTAGGAATTGAAATTCGCGAAGGTCGACAGTGGTGAAGCTACGACCTCCGGTCCAACCTTCTGCAACCCGCCGAAGACCGGGAGGTAAACCACCCAAAGCGCCGCAAGCAGCGCGAATGTGACTCCGGTAACCGAGGTGCCCGGAGTCCTCCGCTCCCTGGGAAGCGACAGCATGAGCCACGCGCAGGTTCCGTAGACGACGACCCCAACGAAACCCTGCCAGAAAACGATCCGGTCGAGATCGGGCGATTGGACTACCGTCGCGGCCGCGTAGATCCCGATTGCCGCGGCCCACGGGAGCCAGTTCTTCGGGACGTGCCGGCCCTGGGCGAATTCGATCGTGCCTGAAACCAGGAGACCTAGATACAGCAGCTTCGCGGACTGGTAGACGAGGTAAAGCAGAGTCGCGAGAGGAGTCTTTTCAGCGAGGAAGACCGGGTTGAGTCCCGGAGCCAGCAAATAACGGAGCAGAATCGCCGTAACGGCGACCAGCAGCACCAGCCACGCCTGGGCCCAGATGACGAAATAGGAGCGGCTTCCCGCGTGGCGGGATAGAAGCCGGAACAGCGTGAGCAGAAGGAGAATTCCGCCCAGCTGTACCCAGGTTCCGAGGTAGGAAATCAGGCCTGCGTCGTTGGTCATCCGGGAGTGGAAGGGGTGCTACAAGCTAATCTATCCTCCTCGGCCAAGGCCCGAATCCTTCGCATCACGTCCTCGGCGACCGCTCGGGCCGGAACCCGCTCAGTCAGGTCCGGCGACGCGCTGTAATCCACCAGCTCTCCGAAATGCACCCGAACGCGTGAGGCCTCCCGCCGTCCCTTGCCAATCTCGTGCCCCAGGCTGTTGGAGAGTCCCGCAATGAAGACCGGCAAGACCTGGGGCCGAGCCTCGAGGATGAGATGGCCAATGCCAGGTTGGGCGTCGAGGAAGGAGTAAGGATCCTCGCGCTTGTTCCGAGTCCCTTCAGGGTGGAAGCCGATCAGCCTTCCTTCTCCCTCTCGGCACAGGTCCGCCAGAATCCGAAACGCATACTGGTCGAAGCGGCGTCTCCCAGCCGTGTGAAAGAAGGGCGGGTACATCGCCCACCAGGCTCCGACGAAATTGACCAGCACGCCCAGGGGAGACTGGTAGAAGAACCGGCCCCGCACCGGGAAGTAGATGTCCCGCCACCCGCTCGTTCGCCGGAAGAGCAGGGCCATCACCACGTACATGTCGAAGAAGCTGCGATGATTTGCTGCGAGGAGAAGCGGTCGTTCTCGGCTGGCGCTGGCAATTCGTTCGAGGCCGTGGATCTCGAGTCGGGACCCGATGAAGGCTTCGATCCAGCGGGCGCCGATCTGCCGGTCACACCAGCACCAGAGTCGCTTCCAGCGACCCTGATTCATCCGGCGAACCAGGCGGAACGCCGTGCGTTCGAACGGGGTTAGGGAGTCGAGCTGCGCTCGACCGGCATCCCCGCCGACAGCCATCCAGCGTATCCAGGCGTAAGATTGGCCAAACGGGTGAATCCGCCGGCGAGGAGCAGGCTCGCGGCGATTGCAGAGCGAGATCCGCCCTGGCAGTGGACCACGATTTCTCTGTCCCGCGGGATCTCATCCAGCCGGTCGGGCAGCCGGCCCAGCGGAATGTGGGTCGCTCCCGGAACATGGCCGCCGGCCCATTCCGAGTCGTCCCGCACGTCGAGCACGAGGCGTCCGTCGCGGGGCCCAGCGAGAACCTCGACTCCGACCTGGGGGACCGTGGCAAGCGGCCCCTCATTTTCCTTCCAGGCCGCCAGAGCCTCGCTGCCGAAAAAGCCGCCGATCCGGTCGAGCCCGATCAACGCGAGATCCCGGACCGCGGCGTCCACAGTGGCAGTCGTGCTCTCGTCCACGATGAGATAGAAGTCCTTGTCATACGGCAGGAGCCATCCCGCCCAGCCGGTAAAGGCGCGGTTGAGTGGAATGTTGATCGACCCGGGCGCGTGGCCGGCGGCGAAATCAGGCGCAGTGCGGAGATCCACGACCAGAGCGCCATCGCGGAGCAGGGGACGGAGGCGGGTTTCCGGCAGTCTCGCTGGACGGCGCAGACCGCCCAGTATCGCCGGACCCAGCTTGTTCAGTCGCTTCATCTCCCCGAAATAGCGCGGCGGATCGGGCTGGCCCAAAAGTACCTGGCGAACGAATTCCGCTTCATCCGGGATCTGAAAAGCCCAGTTGAAGAGCTTCTCGTAACCGATCGTAGACTGCGGCACGGCACTCATGGCCTTGCCGCACGCCGAGCCCGCGCCGTGGCCGGGCCAGACTTGCAGGTGATCCGGCATCGAGCGGAACCGCTGGACGCTGGCGAACTGGGCTTTCGCTGAACTCTCCGACGCACCTGCCACCCGTGCCGCTTTCTCCAGCAGGTCGGGACGCCCCACGTCTCCCACAAAGAGGAAGTCACCGGTCACCACACCCATCGGCGAGTTAGCCACGGCGCAGTCGGTGACCATGAAACTCAAGTGTTCCGGAGTATGACCGGGAGTGTGTAGTGCTTCGATCTTGATGTTGCCGATCCGGAGCACGCTTCCTTCGTTCAGCAG
>DATBGE010000127.1:0-14743 GCA_036558125.1 Gemmatimonadales bacterium
TGGCGATGTCGCGGCGAGTGGTGACGGCGGCGAGCGGCGCGCCGTTGCCGATGCCCTTGGCCATCGTCACGATGTCCGGCACCACGCCGTAGTTCTGGAAGCCCCAGTAGTGATCGCCGGTGCGGCCGAAGCCGGTCTGCACTTCGTCGGCGATGCAAAGGCCGCCGTGCTCCCGGACCACCGCGTATGCCTCCTTCAGATAGTTCGAAGCGCCGTGCGTTGCGCCTCCCACACCCTGGATCGGCTCGGCGATGAAGCCGGCCACCCGGCCCGGCGTCGAATACCGGATCAGTTGCCGGATGTCGTCCGCTGCCTGTGATGCCACCTGTTCCGGAGTTCCGGAGAATGGGCTGCGATAGGGATCGGGGCAGATCGCGTGATGAATGCCGCTGTTCAGCTGGGCCGGGTATTTCCAGGTGTGGTGGGAGGTCGCCGCCATCGTCGTCGGGGAACCGCCATGATAGCTGTTCCGCACCGCGATGATGTCGTTGCTCCCGGTGTAAAGCCGGGCGATCAGCATCGCGAGGTCGTTGGCCTCACTGCCGCTGCTGGTGAAGTAGGTGACGTCCAGTCCCGCCGGCATCTTGGAGGCGAGCTTCTTGGCCAACGCCGGGAAGTTGGGATGGAGATAGATCGTCGTCGTGTGGGTGATGAGATCCAGCTGGTCCTTCATCCGGGCCACGACCTTGGGGTGGCTGTGACCGCAGGAAACGGTCACGATGCCGGCGAACAGGTCGAGGTAGCGGCGCCCGGTCTCGTCGTAGAGGTACTGCATGTGCCCCTCGACGATCATTAGCGGATCCTGATAGAGCGTGAAGATCGCGGGATTGCAGTACTGCTGCCGCATCGCGAGCACCTCCTGCCGGGACGGTCCGGTATAGGGGCGCGGCTTGTGGTCGTGTTGCGGCATGACGGGGCGGGTCGTGGTCGTTGCGGTCATAGCGAATTAGTCGATTGTAGTCAGAGTTTGCTGCCGTAAGCCGTAAGCCGTAAGCCTAAGCAGAGCTCGAGGCTTCACACGCCTGCTTAAGGCTTATGGCTTATGGCTCACGGCTTAGCGGGACATCCAATTCACTCCCGCCTCTCGATTCCACTTGGTGGTGATCTTCTTCGCCTTGGTCCAGAACTCGATGGATCCGTGGCCGGTGATGTCTCCCACGCCGAACTTGGAGTCGTTCCAGCCACCGAAGCCGAACGGCTCGCGGGGCACCGGCACGCCGACGTTGACGCCCACCATACCGGCACTGGCCCGCTCCATTGCGTAGCGTGCCGCGGCACCGCTCTCGGTGAAGACCGACGCGGCATTGCCGTAGGGCGATGCGTTCTCGACCGCGAGGGCGTCTTCCAGGCTCTTGGTGCGCACGATCGAGAGCACCGGCCCGAAGACCTCCTCTCGCGCGATGCGCATGTCCGGCTTCACCTGATCGAGAATCGTCGGGCCAACCCAGTAGCCGCCTTCTTTTCCGGCGACCGTCGCCTTCCGACCATCCACCAGCACCGTGGCGCCCGCCGCCTCCGCCTCGTCGATTGCCTTCTCGATCCGTTCCTTCGCCGCCCTGGAAATCACCGGACCCACGTCACGCCCCAGCACGATCTTCCTGGCCTGATCGCTCATCTGCGAGATCACATGATCGGTGGCCGAAACCGCGACCATGACCGACGCGGCCATGCAGCGCTGCCCGGTGCATCCCGACATCGCGGCCAGTACTCCGGTCGAGGCCATCTCGGGATCGGCGTCAGGCAGCACGATGACGTGGTTCTTGGCCCCGCCCAACGCCAGCACGCGCTTGAGGTGAGATGTCCCCCGCCGATAGACCTCGCGGGCGACCACGGTTGACCCCACGAACGTGACCCCCTCGATTCCCGGGTGGTCGAGGATGGCCTCGACCGCCTCGCGTCCTCCGTTCACCGTGTTGAAGACGCCAGGGGGCAGACCGGCCTCGGTCAGCAGTTCGGCAATTCGCTGGGCGCTGAGTGGCACCCGTTCCGACGGCTTCAGGATGAAGCAGTTCCCCAACACGATCGCGTTGGGAATCGTCCAGTGGGGAACCATCGACGGGAAGTTGAACGGCACGATCGAGGCGACGATCCCCACCGGGTATCGCTCTACCCGGCACTCGACTCCCCGGCTGACCTCCATCGTCTCCCCGGCAACCAGCTGGGGCATCGAGCAGGCAAACTCGGTCAGCTCGATCGCCTTGAGAATCTCGGCATCTGCCTCGCTCTTCACCTTGCCATGCTCTTCGGTGATGAGCGCCGAAAGCTCCGCAAGGTTCTGCTCGAGCAGCGCCTTGTAGCGGAAGAAAACCTGAACCCGCTCCTTGATCGGTGTAGACGACCAGCCCGGCAACGCGGCGCGTGCTGCCGCGACGGCCGCATCTACTTCGGGGGCGCCGCCCATCGGCACCCGGGCGATGACGCTGCCATCGGCGGGATCGTTGATGTCCTGGAACCGTTCGCCGCCCGCGACAAAGCGGCCGGAGATGTAGTTCCGGACTTCAGGATACTTCAACGCCGCGCCTTCAGGCTGTGAGCGCGCGGCAGAAGTCGGAGAATACGCTGATGTAGACATCGACGTCCGCCTCGGTGTGCTGCACCGACAGGGTCCACTGCTCCTCGTCGCCGGGCGTCATGAAGACGCCGCGGTTGAGCAGCCAGGGATAGGAAGCCGCGAAGAGCTCCGGCTTGGTTTCCAGGAAATCACGATAGTTCTTCATCGGGGTGGGCCGGTACGAAACGCACCCCTTGGCGCCCAGGTCCACGATGTGCGCGGGGATTCCGTACTGGTCGATCACCTTCTGGCATCCCGTGGCGAGCCGAGTGCCCAGCCTGGCGAAGTGCTGGTAGGCCGAGGGGGTGAGTACCTCGCGCAGGGTCACCAGTCCCACATGGGAGACTAGAGGATTGCCATTGTAAGTGCCCATCTGGGAAACGCCCTGCTCGATGAGCCGCATCAGATCGGCCCGGCCTCCGAAAGCCGCCGCCGGGAGACCGCCCGAAATCGCCTTGGCGAGGCAGACCAGATCCGGCTGGACGCCGAACCGCTCGGTTGCCCCGCCAGCCGCGATCGTGAACCCGGTCTTGATCTCGTCGTAGATGAAAATCACGCCGTGACGGGTGCACAGCTCTCGGACTTTCTGGAGATATCCGGCCTGGGGGACTACGATGCCGATGTTCATCATCGCCGGCTCCATGATGATGCAGGCGATTTCCTTCCCCCGCTCCACAAACAGTTTTTCGACGGCCTCGGGATCGTTGAAGGGCACTACTTCGATGTACTTCGACGCGTCCTTGACCAGGCCGCGGGAGACCGGCGCCTTGGCCGGCCGCTCCCGCCCGCCCATGACGTCGGCATTTGGCACCACGGAGAACATGACGGCGTCATGATGTCCGTGATAGGAGCCCTCGATCTTGCAGACCACGTCTCTTCCGGTGGCAGCGCGGGCGACCCGGATCGCATCCATCGTCGCCTCGGTGCCTGAGTTGGCGAACCGCACCATTTCGAGGTTGAACCGCCGGGCGATTTCCTCTCCGAAGGCAATCCCTTCCTCGGTCGTGACCGCGAAGTGGGTTCCGCGGCTGGCCGCGTGACTGATTGCCTCGACGATGCGGGGATGAGCGTGCCCCACCACCATGGCGCCGAAGCCGCAATGGAAGTCGAGGTATTCCTGACCGTCCTGGTCCCAGATATGGCTGCCCCGGCCCCGGGTCACGTATATCGGGTAAGGTTGCATCTTCTGAAACGAGGAGACGACCCCAAAGGGCAGGAGGCGGACCGCCCGTTCATACAGACGGGCCGAGGCCTTGGTCCGCTCGAGGAGCCGGGCCATTTCCTGTTCGCCAATCTGGCGGGCCCTGGCGAGCAACTGATCGCTCACCCCGGGCTTCGATGAAGCGACGGTAGTGCTCATAACGCGTCCTGGCTGGATATGAGGAAGCTGGGTGCTATCGCCTGCTGCGGGAGGAAAAGCAGTCGGTCGCCGGTCTTGGAATAACTCTGCTCCCCGGCCCCCGGGTTGTCAACTCTCCGACAAGACGTAGATTGGGCTCGATAGACCCTCCCTTCGATCACTCAGAGGTAGAAAGCGCCCCATGGATCCGGTCATCACCGTTGACCACGTGGTCAAGCGGTTTGGGGACTATATCGCCGTGCACGATGCCAACTTCGAGATCGCGCGGGGCGAGTTCTTCTCCATGCTAGGTCCCTCCGGCTGCGGCAAGACGACGACGCTCCGCATGATCGCCGGGTTCGAGCAGCCGACCACCGGTAGAATCCTGCTGGAAGGAAAGGACGTCTCCCGGGTTCCTCCTTACCGGCGCAACGTCAACACCGTCTTCCAGCACTACGCCCTTTTCCCCCACATGTCGGTGTACGACAACGTCGCCTTTGGTCCCCGCAGCCGGAAGCTCGACGAGGCCGAGGTGAAGAAACGGGTGGCGGAGCTACTCGAAGTCGTCCGGTTGCAGAAGTTTGCCACCCGCAAGCCAACCCAGCTCTCCGGCGGCCAGCAGCAACGGGTCGCGCTGGCGCGGGCATTGGTGAACTACCCCAGTGCACTCCTTCTCGATGAGCCGCTCGGCGCCCTGGACTTGAAGCTGCGCCAGGCGATGCAGATCGAGCTGAAGCGCATCCAGCGCGAGGTGGGGATCACGTTCATCTACGTGACCCACGACCAGGAGGAAGCCCTCACCATGTCGGACCGCATCGCGGTCATGAACGAGGGCAAGGTGGAGCAGATCGGCTCGCCCGAGGAGATCTATCACTCTCCGAGCTCGGTCTTCGTCGCCAATTTCATCGGCACAGCCAACCTGTTGCCGGCGACCGTCCAGTCCAACGCCGGCAAGGACGTGACCGTGAAGGTGGGCGGCAACCGGTTGGTGCAGGTCGATGCTGGCTCCCGCTCCTGGTCGGTGGGAGACGCCGCGACCGTCATGGTCCGGCCCGAGCGGCTTCACCTGAGCCGCGAGGCTAACGGCGCTTCCGCCCTCCCGACCGTAGTGGATGCGGTTCTGTTCCAGGGATCCTCGATCCGCTGCATCCTCAAGGCGGCCGACGGCACTCCCATCGTGGCTCACGTCGGGCACGACGACCCGTTGCCCGGTCTCGACACGGGCCAATCCCTCTGGGTGTCCTGGGACTCTGACGCTGCCTGCCTGCTCCCCCCCAGCAAGACGCCCTCTCCGCTGGAACTCACCCTCGCCAGCACCGCCGAGCTTGCGACCGGTGCGGTACAAACGCAGTCCTAACCCGCAAGGAGCGCCCATGAGCCGTACCGATGACCGCGATAGCGACGCCGAAATCCAGCGCATCCTGCGTCGCGCGCTGAGCCGCCGCCAGTTTCTCGGCCGTACCGCCGCCGCCGCCGGGGGCCTCGCCTTCGGGAGCAGCTTCCTCGCCGCGTGCAAAGGAAAGGAGCAGGCGGGAGGTGCCGCGGCCGGGGGATCCGCGACCAAAGTCGTGCGGGTCTCCAACTGGCCGCTGTACATCGATGCCAAGACGGTGCCCGACTTCGAGGCGGCCACCGGCATCAAGGTCGAGTACACCGAGGATATCAACGACAACAACGAATACTTCGCGAAGATTGACGAGCCGCTCAAGCGGTCGCAGAGCATCGATCGCGAGATCATCGTTCTCACGGACTGGATGGCGGGACGGCTCATCACCCTGGGCTACGCGGCCCCGCTCGACGACAGCAAGTTCCCCAACAAGGCGAACCTGGTCGACAACCTGCGCGATGTCAGCTTCGACCCCGGCCGCAAATACAGCGTGCCATGGCTCTCCGGCATGACGGGCGTGGGCTACAACCCCAAGAAGACCGGCCGAGAACTGACCAGCATGAACGACATCTTCGACCCGAAGTTCAAGGGTCAGGTCACGATGCTGACCGAGATGCGCGACACGCTTGGTCTCATCATGCTGGCCAACGGCGCCGATCCGGCGAACTGCACCAAGGCGGACGCCCAGAAGGCCTGCGATCGGATCAAGAAGGCGAGGGAGAGCGGGCACATCCGCGCCTTCACCGGCAACGACTACGCCGAGGACCTGGCGGCCGGCAACATCGCGGTGGCAATCGCCTGGTCGGGCGACATCCAGGGCCTGGCTGCCGACAATCCCGATCTCCGCTGGATCGCGCCGAAGGAAGGGGCCATGCTGTACTCCGACAACATGCTCATTCCGAAGACGTCCGACCGGCAGGACCTGGCGATGGCCTGGATCAACTACTGCTATGATCCGGCGCACTCGGCCCAGATCGTCGCGGCGGCGCCGTACATCTCGGCCGTGAAGGGTGCCGGCGATGAGCTGGCCAAGATCGCGCCCGATCTGGCCAAGAGCTCGCTGGTCAATCCGCCGGACGACCTGCGCGCCCGGCTCCACGTGTTCCGCGCCCTCAGCGACGCCGAGGACACGGATTTCAACAAGATGTTCCAGGACGCGATCGGAGCCTAGCACAACATGGCCGGAGCAGCCCAAGGCGGCGCGAGGCAGAGCAAGCTCGCGCCGTACCTGCTCGTCGCCCCAGGGGTGTTGTGGCTGATCATCTTCTACGTCATCCCGACCCTGACCCTGGCCAAGACCTCTCTGGCCGGGGGAGGCGCGCCTTGGTGGGAGAGCTACCGGCAGGCGCTCACCGGCTATGGTGATCACTTCCTCCGGTCGGCGGAGTATGCGCTGGCCGCGACGATCATCGCGGCGCTTCTCGGATACCCGCTGGCGTACGTGATGGCCTTCCGGGCGGGGAGATTCAAGAACCTCCTGCTCGGCCTCGTTATCCTCCCGTTCTTCACCACCTTCCTGGTCCGCACCTTCGCCTGGAAGACGATCCTCAACGACGGTGGCTTCGCGGTCAACTTCCTCCAGTCGCTCCATGTCCTGGCGGAAGGCGGTCGCCTGCTCAACACCACGATGGCGGTGGTTGGCGGCCTGACCTACAACTTCCTGCCATTCATGATCCTGCCGATCTACGTCAGTCTCGAGAAGATCGACACCCGGCTGGTCGAAGCGGCGCAGGATCTCTATAACCCGCCGTCCAGCGCGTTCCGCAAGGTGATCTTCCCGCTCTCGCTGCCGGGCGTGTTCGCCGGGAGCCTGCTGACCTTCATCCCGGCACTCGGCGACTTCATCAATGCCGAACTGCTGGGCAGTCCCAATCAGCAGATGATCGGCACCGTCATCCAGAATCAATTCCTGGATGTGCGGGACTATCCGCTCGCGGCGGCCTTATCGTTCGTGCTGATGGTGGTCATTACCGCTGGTGTCCTGCTCTACGCCCGCGTGCTGGGCACCGAGGACCTCGCATGACTCCCCGGACCGGCGCAGTGATCCCCTGGTACCGGAAAGTCGGTTCCCGGTTGCTGGACATCTATGCGGCGATGGTCCTGCTCTATCTGTTCCTGCCCATTTTCGTGATCGTGCTCTACAGCTTCAACCGGCCGGAAGGAAAGTTCAATTTCGTCTGGAAGGCCTTCTCGCTGGATGCCTGGCGGGATCCGTTCAAGTACCAGCCACTTTTCGATGCGCTCAAGTTGAGCCTCAAGGTCGCCGCGCTTTCGACCAGCGTCGCGACTCTCTTCGGGGCGCTGATTGCATTGGCGCTCTGCCGCTACACGTTCCGGGGCAGCAACTTCATCAATCTGCTCCTGGTACTGCCGCTCACCACGCCGGAAGTGGTACTCGGCTCGTCGCTGCTGTCCCTCTTTCTTAATGTAGGAGTGCGGACCGGCTTCTGGACCATCGTCATCGCCCACATCATGTTCTCGGTGAGTTACGTGGCGTTGACGGTCCGCGCCCGCATCCGCGGCTTCGACTGGACCCTCGAAGAGGCCGCGATGGACCTCGGAGCGGCTCCGCTTCGGGTGGTGACCAAAGTGACGCTGCCGCTCATAGCGCCCGGCATTGCGGCGGCGGCCATGCTCTCATTCGCGCTCTCGCTCGACGACTTCATCATTACGCTGTTCAACGCCGGCAGCCGGGTGACCTACCCCCTCTACGTGTACGGCGCCCGGCGGGCGGCATTCCCTCCCCAGATCAACGTGCTCGCGACCGCGATTCTGGCCGGCAGCCTGTTGTTGCTCGGTGCCATCGTCCTGTGGCAGCAACGCAGCCTCCGCCAGCTGCAGGGAGACGGGCCGAAGTAGCCGCGGTTGTGTGTTGGAGCGGCCACGGTCAAGCGTTTCCTCAATCGAAGCGGTCGTCGAGGCTCGAGGTGGCGCAGTTAGTGCGGCGGTCCTATCCTTCAGCCAGTGCCAACGGCCGCCGGGCCGCTCGGCTCCAACCATACAACTAGGGATAGCATGAGTCGCTTCCATTCCATTCAGGCGGCGCTCGTCGCGTTGGCCGCGGCGGCGATCGCGGGCTGCAGCAGCTCGACGGACGACGGCGGCAACAACGTCGGGCCTGCCACCAAGATCGCCGCGACTTCGGCGACCGCCCAGGGCGCGCTCACTAGCGCCGCGGTTGCGACCAAACCGTCGGTGAAGGTCACCGACGCGAACAACTTTGGGGTCGGTGGCGTGACCGTGACGTTCGCGGTCACCACCGGGGGCGGGACACTCACCGGAGCGACGCCGGTCACCAACAACGCGGGCATTGCGACTCTGGGATCCTGGACTACCGGTCCAAACCCGGGGATCAATACCGTGACCGCTACGGTCACCGGATTGAATGGAAGCCCGGTGACCTTCACGGCGAACGCCTCGACGGTGGTTTCCAATTTCACGATTCAGCTGCAGTACTTGCAGACGCCCACGGCTGCTCAGCAGACCGCCTTCGATGCCGCCGCTGCCCGCTGGTCCCGGGTCGTGACTGGAGATCTCCCCGACGTGGTTTCCACCAAGGCGGCCAATGCCTGTGGAGTGGGTGACCCGGCCATGACGAACCAACTGGTGGATGACCTGCTCATCTTCGTGAGCTTGGTACCCATCGACGGACCGGGTAAGATTCTGGGTCAGGCGGGGCCCTGCTTTATCCGCAATAGCAACAAGCTCACCGTGATCGGCATCATGAAGTTCGATACTGCCGATCTCGCCGGCATGGAGGCGAACGGCACCCTGGACGACGTCATTCTGCACGAGATGAATCACGTGCTTGGATTCGGCAGCCTCTGGGATAATCCGGCCAAGAATTTCCTGGCCTTGGCATCGACGACCTGCGGTACGCCTCCGCCGCCACCGCCAAATTGCACGAACCCTCCACCTCCAGGGTGCGATACCCACTTCAGCGGCAGCGCTGCGATCACTCGGTTCAACAATTCGAACGGTGGAAACGCCTACACCGGCCTCCCGGTCCCGGTGGAGTTCTGTTTTGGCGCGGGGACGGCCGACGCCCACTGGCGCGAAAGCGTTTTTGATAACGAGCTCATGACCGGCTTCATCAGCGGCACTCCCAATCCGTTGAGCGCGACCACGATCGCTTCGCTCCAGGACTTGGGCTACACCACAAACATTCTGGAAGCCGATCCCTACACCATCCCGGCTCCGCCGCCGCTCATGGCGTCGGTCACCAGAGCCGGCATCCACCTGCAGAACGACGTTCGCAAGGGTCCGATCTACCTGGTGGATGACCAGGGCCGGATTGTAGGCCAGCGGATCCTTCGCTAGACCGCCGCTCGACCGCTGCCTACTCAAACGGGAGGCGCTCAACCGGGGCGTCTCCCGTCTCATTTCTTGCCGTCAAGCATTCGCACGCCTCCCTCCTGTGGCCCAAATCACAGTTCTTTAACGCTGCGGTAAGCACCTTCGCTCCATTCCTCGTGATCCGATCACTTGCGTCGAGGGGCTTTGCTATGAATGGCAAGCCGAGAACGTTGCTTTGTCTGGCAACGACCATCGTGGTGTTGCTTGGCAGTGCGGTCACTCTCCAGGCCCAGGACGTCCCTTCCCGCCGCGGTCCCTTCATCGGGTTCGGGTTCGGCTACGGGTCGGCTAAGCTGTCGTGCAACCTCTGCCAGGAAAGCCGCGAGGGTAACGTTACCGGCTTCGCCAAGATGGGCTACGCTCTGACCGAGCAATTCCTGCTTGGTCTCGAGGTGAATGCCTGGTACGACAAGCAGGACGTCAGCAAGCTGCTCGGCTCATTCGGCCTCTCGTTCTGGATGTACCCGAGCCGGACCAGTGGCTTCTATCTGAAGGCCGGCGGCGGTCTTTCCAAGTACTCCGCTTCCAAGGACGACGATCACTTCAAGACCTCCGCTTTCAGCGGGCAAATCGGTGTGGGCTACGATGTCGCGATCTCCAGGAGTGTCGCCATCGGCCCGTACGCCAATTTCATCGGCACCAGCAGCTCCGAATTCCATTTCAATGACACCGTAGTGGATGGCTCGGCGAACAGCAGTCTGATTCAGGTCGGCCTGTCGGTGACGTTCCACTAGGAGGTCCTGATGATCCGCTCGATGAGAGCTTCGCGCCGTGCCGCTCGCTGGATACTGCTGCCCCAGGCATTGCTCTGGGTGGCGGCCTGCGGGAGCGACGGCTTTCAGGGATATGATCCGCCGCCGGAGACCGGCCCCAGCTTCCAGTACGGGCAGTGGACTCCGGGACCCAACGACACCTGCACCAAGGCTCAGCACGACGCCTATTCGGTGGTAGGGCCGGATGGGAAGCGTTATCCGACCTGGCACCCACCGGTGGATCCCGCGACCGGCTGCAGCTTCGGACACGACCACGGACGTGACCCGCGCGGGTCCAAGCTCTATCAGGACGTCGGTCCTATTCCGTTCGGGCTGGCCAATGAGGCGCTCGACACCTACGATCCTCAGAACGTGCGGCACGAAGATCACTTCGGCCACAAGGTCGAATGGGAAAACGACATCGAATTCGACCTCGGCAGCGACGTCGCGGGGTCGCTCTTCAAGATCAAGTGTGACGTGCTCACCAAGCTCCATCAGGGCACCCACTCCAAGGATGCCTTCACCAACAACCTGCACGAACTGGTCTATCACCTGAAGTGCAGCGACGGGACCGAGCTCCACACCGTCTTCATGGCGGCGATCGGAACGCCCGGCGAGTTCACTCGCTCCTGCGACGGGAATGTCCACGTCACAGTGGGTCCGGCGACGCCGGCCAACTCTCCCAACGGGGGCGGCCAGCGGGTGATTCCCGACCGTACCTGCGTCGAGCAGTTCATGCTGGTGCCCCCGGGCCAGCAGTCGGACTTCTTCTCGGCGCTGCATGAAAGCTGGCAGACCTCCAACAGCGTTCGGACTCAGGACGGCCACACCCTGGCCCACTTCGATCCCTACTACCAGGTCTTCTTCCCCAGCCGGTTCTACGATCCGTCGCTGACCGACATTACCGGCCGGCCGATTTCGGTCTGCTACGAAGTCACCCCCTCGGGCAATCGGGCGTCAGGCTCGCTGTGCGACAACTCGACGCAGCACGGCACAATCCTGAACCTGACCTACGACGACCCCCGCTCGCTGTTCGATGGCGTGCGGCGCGGGGTGGACATCAACAGCAACCAGATCGACAACAAGGATGGTCCGACGACCTGGTACACCGACCCCTTTGGCAAGAACGCGCGCACCCACTCATTCCCGGGTTCATTGCGCCAGTACATTGCCAAGATCGACAATAACTACGGCTTTAACGTGCATGGGCCGGGGATCGGATTTAACCGGGACTATGGGAACGTGTCGGTGCACGCGCCGAATTAGCGGTTAGCTATTAGCTGTTAGCTGGCTCAACGAAAAGAGACCCTCCGATGGGTTGCCACCGGAGGGTCTCGTCGTTTGTAAGCACTGCTGATTGCCACCAGCTAACAGCTAACAGCTCACAGCTAATGCTGATGCAACACCACATCCGAGCTGGTCGCCGGTCCCACATACAAAATCAGGTCTCGCGCCGAGTACCCCGGTGCCCAGACTCGCACCGACTGGGTCCGGCAATTGTCCACCAGCGACCGATCGAAGACCAGCCGGAATGCTCCGGTCGGATCCGAATAGGTGTAGTAGGGTGTGCCGAGTACCTGGAGGTGCGCCCCTGGAAGCGGCCGGCCATTCTCGCGAAAGACCCGGCCCTGCACGACACCCATGCTGTCGCCCGCGGTGGAGTCATCCTGCTTGGGAGCGGTACATCCATTCGAGGTCCAATTCAGCGGAGATTCCCATGGCCGGGAATCCCGAACGCCTGACTCCTGTCCCGCCTTGGTGAGAGGCCGCCCAAAGATCCGCTGCGCCTCCGACTCGATACTCGGCATCTCGGCCGCCTTCGCCAAGGGCGCGAAAGCAGAGACCGGTTGTTCGTCGTGCTTCGTCGCCCCACCATCATCTGGTGGGACTTCGGTCTCGGGGGCGGTGGCCTCCGACCGCTTCGCCTGCGGGGGAGCGTTAGGGTTCTGTTCCGGATTCGGGGTCACTTTCGCCAGTGAACCGGGTGTCTTGTCCGGGCCCGGCGTGAGTGGTGCTGCCGGAGGCTGAGTCGGTGGCGGCGGCTCAGGCTGTGGCTGAGGCTTGGCTACTGGTTTGGGCGGCGGTGCGATGTAAACCAGTTGGACTTCTCTGGGGCCTTTGTTCTCTCCCGCAGCCTTTTGCTCCGCAACGGTTTCGCTTTTGCGAAGGTTGGCAATCACCGCGATTGCGACCGCGAGATGTAGCAGCAGGCTGCCGAGCCCGGACAGCCACTTGGATCGGGGGGGAGTTCGAGATGGGACCTTGAGTCCCGGAATCGGGGGATGACGCGGATCCCGCGCCGGCGTCAGCGGCCGTCGGACTCGCAACTGGGCCCATTGGCCACCAGCCCGCCGCATCATCAAATTCGCCTCGCTGCCGTCCGGTTGACGCGCTTTGGCGCCGAGTCATGCGGCCATTCGCGCCACCCGGGTGTACGGATGGCGTGCAGGCAGCGTTGGCATTCCCAGACCGCGCTTTTCATCGCCTCAGAGCGTGGCTGACCAGTCCACCTTGGCAGCTCGGCGGCAGCGGGCGCAGATCAGAATGTCCGGATGGCCTTCGAACTCCTGGCGGGCATGGCAATCGGGGCAGACTGCGTAAGTGGTTACCAGCTTGACCCCTGAGAGCGTCGGTCGCATGACCCCGGTACGCACGACGACGCTCCAAGTCTCGGGCCGGTCGGCACGGATCCGAAGATCCTCCCGGCTTACCCGGACCGGCTGCTGGTCCACCTCCAGTACGACATGGCCGTCATCTTCTTCTTTGATAATAGGATACCATGCGCCCCGCCGAAGGATGTCGGCACACCCAGGCGCAGCTTGGGCCCAGGCGACGGCGGCAATCGTCTCGCCCGACCGGCGGTATCGCTTGCTCATGCTACTATAGTATCCGAAATACCCGGGGGGCGCATCTTTTCGCGTTACAGCCGAATGTCCCATCTTGACATCCCGACAGCCGCGGTCGTATTTGTACCTTCATGAAGCGCGAAGTGAACGGCTTGTGTTGTAACTACCTATCGCCGCCCGGGTGGCGGGGGTAAGCCGTCGCGCAAAATGACCGTACCTGTTGGTCTGCTGGCCGCGGCCCCCTGACGGAGCTGCGGCCGCTTCATTTCGGAGGTTCCTATGACGCAGGTGAAAGCGGCGCCAATCACGCCGATCGAAAAGCGGGGCTACATCCATCCCGAGGTCCTGGTTTCGACCGATTGGGTCGCCGAACGGCTGAATGACCAATCGGTCCGGCTTATCGAATCCAACGAAGACCTTCTGCTGTATGACACGGGACACATCCCCGGGGCCGTCAAGATCGACTGGGTTAATGACCTGAACGATCCAGTGCAGCGGGACTATCTCGACCGGGTGCGATTCCAGGCCCTGCTCCGCTCCAAGGGGATCAACGCCGACACGACCGTGGTCTTCTATGGAGACAAGAACAACTGGTGGTCCACTTACGCGTTCTGGGTCTTCCGGCTCTTCGGGCTGGAGCGGCTAAAACTGATGGACGGCGGGCGCGCCCGCTGGGTAGACGAAGGACGCCCTCTGACGACCGACCTGCCGTCCTACCCGCCAGGCAACATCGACGTTGGCGAGCGGGACGACCGCGCCATCCGCGCCTTCCGCGAGGATGTGCTGGCTCACGTGACGAAGAAGGGGAAGCTGGTGGATGTGCGGAGTCCCGAGGAGTACCGCGGCGAACGGCTGCACATGCCCGACTATCCCAACGAAGGAGCCCTCCGCGGCGGACACATTCCCGGTGCGAAGAGCATTCCCTGGGCTCGCGCCGTGGACCCCGACACCCACGTCTTCCGGACTGCCGCCGAACTCAAGCGGTTGTATGTCGAAGAGCAGGGCCTGGGACCCAAGGACGACGTGATCGCCTACTGCCGGATCGGCGAGCGTTCCAGTCATAGCTGGTTTGCCCTGACCTACCTGCTCGGCTTCGAGATGGTGCGGAACTACGATGGATCGTGGACTGAGTGGGGAAATAGCGTGAGGGTGCCGATCGAGAGATGATTGAAAATTGGTAATTGCAAATTGATAATTGGGAACGCTGCTCACCGGGCTTTTCAATTACCAATTTGCAATTATCAATTTGGAATTTCTCCAGCCATTCTCTTCACTCGCCCGACAATCGCCGTCAGCCCCTGCATCCTCGTCATCCCCAGCAACTCCGTCAGCTTCAGCCGATCGAGCAGGTCGCTGGGGATTGCGGCGACCTCTTCAGGAGACGCGTCCTTGATCTCCCGCGCCAGCAGGGCGACGAATCCCCGGACGGTCGGGGCTTCGACCGGGGCATCCGCAAAGAGGGTGAGCTTCCCGGCGTTCGTCTCCAGGAAGAGGAAGACCGGAGACATGCAC
>DATBGE010000128.1:0-33904 GCA_036558125.1 Gemmatimonadales bacterium
GATCTGGTCCCAGTACGGCCGGATGTAGTCGCAGGACGTCTGCGACACCTTCAAGACGCCGCTCTCGTCCAACGGCACGTCACCGCTGAGCAACCAGTCGAACAGCGGTCCGGGCAGGTCGTTCTCGTCCGCTATGAAGCCATCGACCGACACCGAGCTGTACATGACTACCTTGCCCGCGGCTCTCTCCTCTGCTTTGGGGTGCCCCCAAATTGGCATGTCGTGAGCTATCGCTCTTGTAAGAATCAATCGGCCGGCGGTCGAATGGGCAGAATCTTGTGCGAGATGATTTCCAAGCCCGCTTGGAAGGCAGTGAGTCGTGCAGCTAATGCGACGCGTTCAATCGGCATTCGTGGGAGTCCGCTCCAACCGGCCGCTTGACACACCGCATTCCGCACCGTAGGTCATAGCCGTGCAGGACGTCCCACCCGACACACGCAGACCGGCGAAAGCCGGCGACGCAAAGCCACGGGTCCTCGCCCTCCGCCGCGACGCCTGATACAAGACGCCACGTTGGTGTTACCTGGTGCAAAGGGATGATGTCCGCACACACGTGGTGGGGGCCCGAAACGGGGCAGCGTCTGGTTGGAGCACTGGACCGCTTCCAAGAACCCTGCCCACATAGGCGTTCCTTACGGCCGTCGCTGGAGATGGCCGATGCTCGCAAAGCGGCGTCAGGCCCGCCGCAATCTCTTAGCAGATACATCGGTTGCAGGACAGGCTGGCATTTCACACGCTGATTTGCACGGCGTTGGACCGCGGAATTTCCGCCATTCGGTCAGAGGGTTCCCATGGCACAAGTTCTTTCACGGCGTTCACTCACGCTCCTTTCCGGAATCTCGAAGTACTGGAGGCGCGGTGGCCTGGTTCTGGTCGCCGGCCTGGCTGTCACGGGAGGCTGCGATAGCGGCGGCGGGACCGGTGTGGTGGCGGACTACACACTGTCGCTCACGCCGGCGGCACTCACGATCGATCAGGGCGCCAACGGTAACACGACGGTCACCCTGACCCGCACCGATTTTACCGGTGCGGTGACGCTGAGCCTGGGCGGCGCGCCCGCCGGAGTCACCGGCGCGTTCACTCCGGCGGCCCCGACTGGGACCAGTTCCACGCTCACGGTGACCGTCGAGGCTGCGGTGGCCCCCGGGGTCTACAACCTGACCGTGGACGGCACTGGCACCCCCGGCAACCGCTCGACGCCACTCACCCTCACGGTGAGCGCTGCCGCGGACTACACCCTGTCGCTTGCGCCGGCGGCGCTCACGATCGTCCAGGGCGACAACGGCAACACGGCGGTTACCCTGACCCGCACCAACTTTACCGGTGCGGTAACGCTGAGCCTGGGCGGCGCGCCCGCCGGGGTCACTGGCTCGTTCAATCCAGCGGCTCCCACCGGGACCAGCTCTGCACTCACAGTAAGCGTTGAGGCCGCGGTGGCCCCCGGAGTTTACAACCTGACTGTGGACGGAACCGGCACGGCCGGTAACCGCTCGACCCCGCTCACCCTTACCGTCACCGCCGCAGCGGCGGATTATTCGCTGTCACTCAATCCGGCGGCGTTCACGGTCGCGCCGGGTGCCGACGGCAACACGACGGTTACTCTCACCCGCACCAACTTCACCGGCGCAGTGACGCTGAGTCTGGGCGGCGCGCCGGCCGGAGTCACCGGCGCATTCAATCCGGCGGCTCCCACCGGGACCAGCTCTGCGCTGACAGTGACCGTCGGGGCCGCGGTGGCCCCCGGGGTCTACAACCTGACCGTGGACGGCACCGGTACAGCGGGTAACCGCTCGACGCCGCTCACCCTCACCGTGAGCGCAGCCGCGGACTACACCCTGTCGCTCGCGCCAGCGGCGCTCACGATCGACCAGGGTGCCAACGGTAACACGACGGTCACCATTACCCGCAGCAATTTCACCGGCGCAGTGACGCTGAGCCTGGGCGGTGCCCCCGCCGGGGTCACCGGCGCGTTCAATCCGGCAGCCCCCACCGGGACCACCTCCTCGCTCACTGTGACCGTCGGGGCCGCGGTGGCCCCCGGGGTCTACAACCTGACCGTGGACGGCACCGGCACGGCCGGTAACCGCTCGACCCCGCTCACCCTCACCGTCAGCCCAACCCCAGACTACGCGCTGTCACTCACGCCGGCGGCGCTCACGATCGTCCAGGGCGCCAACGGCAATACGGCGGTCACCCTCACCCGCACCAACTTCACCGGTGCGGTGACCCTGAGTCTGGGCGGCGCGCCGGCCGGAGTCACCGGCGCGTTCAATCCGGCGGCTCCCACCGGGACCAGCTCCACGCTCACCGTGACCGTCGGGGCCGCGGTGGCTGCCGGGGTCTACAATCTGACCGTGGACGGCACCGGCACAGCCGGTAACCGCTCAACCCCACTTACCCTCACCGTCACTGCCACGGCGAACTACTCGCTTTCGCTCAATCCGGCGGCGCTCACCATCACGCAGGGGGCAAACGACAATTCGACGGTCACCATTACGCGGACCAATTTCACCGGCGCAGTGACGCTGAGCCTGGGCGGTGCGCCGGCCGGAGTCACCGGCGCATTCAATCCGGCGGCCCCCACCGGGACCAGCTCCACGCTCACGGTGACCGTCGGAGCCGCCGTGGCCCCCGGGGTCTACAACCTGACCGTGGACGGCACCGGGACGGCCGGTAACCGCTCGACACCGCTGACTCTTACAGTTGAAGCGCAGGGTGGTGGTGGCAACGTTACGGTGGACTTCTCGGGTTGTGCGATGGCGGACCGCGCCGTCTGGGTGGCCTATCAGGACGGCACCGGTCCCTGGATCGTCGTCACCGGTGTCAGTGACGTCTACAGCTTCAATATCACCGCCGGTCGCGGCGGGCTGGCCTACGTGGTCATCTCCGGCGGCACGACGGCGACGACAGTGATTTACCGGACCCAAGCGGAGTTCACGGCGGGCACTCTGGACATCTGTCCCCCGCCGCCCCCGGCCGGCAAGACCATCACCGGCACCGCGGCAGGCATCACTGCCACCGATCAGACCATTGTGTCGCTGGGCGGTGGGTCCGCCTTGCCGACCTTCGCACAGCTCAACTTCCAGATCACCAATGTCGCAAACGGCGTCCACGACTTGGTGGGCTTCCGTCGGAGCCTCGTCGGCGGGGCGGCGGCCGCCATTATCCGCCGGGACCAGAACATCGCGAACAACGGCTCGGTAGGAACGATGGACTTTGCCGGCGTCGAGGCGTTCGTGCCGGCCACCGCCACCATCACGGTCGGCGGCCTGGTCGGCGGTGAAACGGTGACCCAGAGCATGTTCTACCAGGTCGGTGCCAGCTGTACGGCGGCCACCCTGTACGCCGGCGGGATCGGCGGGGCGGCCTTCACTGCCTCTGGAATCCCCGGGGCCCAGCAACGGGCCAGCGATTTCCACGGGATCTCCATTACAGCGATAGCGGCCTCCACGGCATTCCGGTCGACCATCGAGTATCACCACACGCTGAGCACGAGCACCGTGAACCTCGGCGCCGCAATGCCGACGCCGACGATCACTACACTGGCCGGGGCCTACAAACGGCTGCAGGCGGTGTACACGCTGCCCGCAGAGTACCAGATCCTTACCGGGTTCACCTACAGCAACGGAGCGGGAACTAACACCGTCAGCCTCACCGCGACGTTCGGTTACCTGGGCGGGACCGCCACAACGCTGGCGATGCCCGATTACTCAGGGCTGGCGGGGTGGGACAACACCTGGCCCCCGGCCTCGGCGAGCACTGGCACTTGGAACACGATAGGGAACGGCAGCAACATTTCCGGCTCGGTCTGCACAGAAAACGCGAGCGTGAAGTTCGCCACTCTACCCGGCACGTTCTAGCCGGCATGGATTGAGGAGGACGTGAACGAAGGGCCGGCCGAGGGTCGGCCCTTCGTGCGTTCGGGAGGCCTTCCGCAGGCTGGTGTCAAATCCCTCGACGTGTCACAAAATTGATAGTGGACGAAGTCGGCAACAGCATGAGAGTTGCTCCTGGTGCCAGTGCGCGTTGGAAGGCACTTCGCTGGACCGCGCTACGCCAGGAGGAGCAGGATGTCACCACATGCCGCAACCCGGGGTGTTCTCCTCGGACATCTGATGCTGGTCGCGGCACTGAGCGGGATGCTGGTGCAGCAGCGGTGGGCCCACCCTGATTCCAAGCCCACAATCGTCGCAGATCGAGCGGATCGCCAGGTGACGCTGCGCGATTCGTTGATGAATCTCCCCGGTCCTGTGACCGAGGATTCCGTCCTCATCCGTAAGGCTGCAAGCCCGGTGCGGCTAGTCGGCCCCACGCTCATTGCCTGGGACGACCCCGGAGCATTGGGGGACGCCCGCTCCGCCATCCTCTTGCATCCACCGGTGGTGGAGGCACTCCGGAAGGTCGCCGAGGACGAAGGGTTTACGCTCGAGATCCGCTCGACGCGACAGCTGCGCATCGTGACGTCAGATGGGAACTTCAGCGCGAGTCACGCCGAGGAGGAACGAAACGAGAGCTTCGTGCTGGCCGCGCCAGGCTCCCAATCCGAGCTGCATTTCGGCCTCATGAGCCCGGAGGAACTCCGGGATGCGCTGCGGCATTTTCGGCGGACCTATCGGAGCTGAAGTGATGAGCCGGGACCCCATGCGGCCCCGAGACCAGTCCCCGCGGTAAGCCCTCGCGGGGATTCTTGTTTCCAGTCACCGCTTTACCGGCACCTCCGCTGCTCTAAAGAAGTCCTCAGTTTGCCTCCATGTCGGCTTTATCCAGCGCCACGTACTCTGCCGCAGGCTATGAAACCCATACTTCTGATCCTCCCGTTCCTGCTGGCTCCGCTGCCCTTGGTCGCTCAGGAAATCTCGGCCGGCAGCATCGGCCCGCTGATCGCAACGGGTCACCATGTCTGGTCGCGCCGTCCCGACTTCGGCTCCTACGCCGCCGACCTGTCACGCCTCTACCTGACCAACGACTCCAGGCTCATCTGGCACGATGGTCCGCGACTGTCCCCCGCAGCTTCTGCCGCCATTGCCCAACTCAGCACCGCGGGTGACTGGGGACTCGACCCCGCGGACTACGATGCCGCTTTGCTGGATAGCCTGGAACGTGAGTCCTCGGTACACCTTCTTGTTTCGGCGACGCGTGATTCATTCGACCTGCTTCTGAGCATCGACCTGCTCCGCTACGTCGACGACCTGCACCGGGGGCGTCTCCATCCTAATCCTCTCGGCGACCGCGGTTCGGAGATGGCGAAGCTCGACCTGGTCGCCGCCCTTGGTCAGGCGATCCGGGCCGACACCCTCCCTCAGCTCATTGCTGCGCTGCAGCCTCGGCTGATCCAGTACCGGAGCCTTCTCGCGGCTCTCGCCCGTTATCGCGGGCTCGCGGGCGACTCTGCCCTTCTTCCACTTCAGGCCACAACCACAGTGCACCCGGGCGATCCGTATCCCGGCATCACGGCTCTGGCTCGGCGGCTGATTGCGTTCGGCGATCTCGCCGCAAACGACACACCGCCGGACAGTTTGTACCTGGGACCGATCGTTGAAGCGGTGACCCGCTTTCAGACCCGACACGGTCTCAAGCCAGACGGCGTGGTGGGCCCTGCAACTCTCACCCGTCTCCGGACTCCACTCCAGTGGCGGGTGCGGCAGATCGAACTCGCGCTCGAGCGCCTGCGCTGGCTCCCGCCGTTGGAAGGAGATCGAGTCCTGGTGGTGAACATCCCCGGGTTCGAGCTCTTCGCGTTCGACTCAGCGGGCCGGAGCGGAACGCCCAGTCTGGAGATGAAGGTGATCGTTGGTCGCGCGATTGACCGGCGCACCCCGGTGCTGCTCGAACAGCTCAGATACGTCGAGTTCTGGCCCTGGTGGAACGTCCCGCGGCGAATCGCGGTCGAGGAAGTCCTGCCGCAATTGGAGCGGAAACCCGACTATCTGAGGGTCAATGGGATGGAGTTGGTCGGCCCGGGGAACAAAGCTCTGGGAGACCGGGTGACGCCCGTGGTATTACGCCAGTTACGGCGCGGCCAACTCGCAATCCGACAGCAGCCAGGCCCGGCCAACCCTCTGGGGCTCATCAAATTCGGGTTCCCCAACGCGACACAGGTCTACCTGCATGGGACTCCATCCCCCGAACTGTTCAGCCGGACCCGCCGTGATTTCAGCCACGGCTGCATCCGGGTGGAAGATCCGTCAGCGCTTGCCAACTGGGTGATGCGCGACGAGCCGGGCTGGCAACCCGACAGCACCGCCGCTGGCATCCAGGGGCCCGAAACCCGCCGGATCTGGCTCAGACACCCCCTTCAGTTGGCAATCTTCTATACCACGGCAGTAGTGCGACCCGATGGTACGACCTGGTTCTACGACGACATCTACGGTCAGGACCGGAGCCTGGACGAGGCCCTTCGGAATCGGGCAGGGTCCCCGCTTTGAGGCCCGCCACAGCGAACCTCACAGTCGATTCGGAGCTTTCTCACGGTTGTTTCATGATCGGCAGCCCATCTTTCGAAGGGTCGATATCCGCGGAGGTGGCTCCATGACATTTCCCTTTCTCAACCGTCAGGATGCGGGACGACAACTCGCGGACCGATTGCTGAACCTCGCGGGACGCAGTGATGTGGTGGTTCTTGGCCTCCCGCGCGGCGGCGTGCCGGTGGCGGCCGAAGTAGCCGACGCGCTGGAAGCGCCGCTGGACGTATTTCTGGTACGCAAACTGGGCATACCGGGCCACGAAGAATTCGCGATGGGAGCGGTCGCCAGTGGCGGCGTGCGAGTTCTGAACCCCGGTCTGATCCAGGCCCTCAACATCTCGAGGGAGGCGGTGGAGGCCGTCACCCGAGCCGAGCAACAGAAACTGGCTCTGGGAGACCAGGAGTATCGGATGGACCGCCCCTTTCCGGTCCTGCGAGGAATGGAGGTGGTCCTCGTCGATGACGGTGCGGCCACCGGGTCCACCATGCTCGCTGCCGTTCATGCTCTCAGGGAGCACCAGCCCGCGGCAATCATCGCAGCAGCCCCCGTGATGTCGGAGAGCGCCTGGCATGCCTTGGGACGGGTGGCCGACCGCTGCGCGGCAGTGGCCGTGCCCGAGCCGTTCCAGGCCGTCGGCCAGTGGTATCGCAATTTCGAGCAGACGAGCGACGAGGAAGTCAGGGCCGTACTCCAGCAACGAGCCTCTCGGGACGTGGAGAAGCGCTATGCGGCGCGCAACTGAATCGCTGCTCCCCGCGCTGCGCGCGGCCGCCTGCAGGCTGGAAGGGACACCCGCCGACTTCGATGCCTTGATGCGGGCTATAGGCGAAGCGCGGCTGGTGCTGCTGGGCGAGGCGTCGCACGGCACCCACGACTTCTATCGGGTCCGGGCTGAAATCACCAAGCGCCTGATTCGAGAGAAGGGCTTCAGTGCGGTGGCGGTCGAAGCCGACTGGCCGGATGCTTATCGGGTCAACCGGTTTGTCCGGGGACGATCGAGCGACGCGGACTCGGTCGAGGCGTTGGGCGGCTTCCTGCGGTTCCCCCAATGGATGTGGCGAAACGCGGACGTGCTGGATTTCGTGGGGTGGTTGCGGGAATACAACGACTCACGAGACGCCGAGGCAGCCAAGGTGGGGTTCTATGGGCTCGACCTGTACAGCCTGCATGCTTCGATGGACGCGGTCATCAAGTACCTGAAAGTCGTGGATCCCGACGCGGCGGTGAGGGCGGTCGAGCGCTACGCCTGCTTCGAGCATTTCAACGGCGACCCCCAGAAATACGGCTACGCGACAACACTCGGCCTCGCCCCGTCGTGTGAGACCGCCGTCATCAATCAGCTGGTCGAACTCCGCGCGGCCGCGGTCGAGTACGCCGGGCGCGATGGGCGCGTCGCGGCGGACGACCTGTTCTTCGCGGAGCAGAATGCCAAGGTCGTGGCCAACGCCGAGCGCTACTACCGCGCGATGTTTCAGGATCACGCCGCCTCCTGGAATCTGCGAGATCAGCACATGGCGGGCACACTTGGGGCACTGACCACCTTTCTCGGGAAGGATCCCCGGCACGCGAAGATCGTAGTCTGGGCCCATAACTCGCACCTTGGAGATGCCCGGGCCACGGAAATGGGAACCCATCGCGGCGAGCTGAACGTGGGCCAGCTGGTTCGGGAGCGATTCGGTCGCGCAGCTTTCCTGACCGGGTTCACGACTTACAACGGAACCGTGACGGCCGCCTCTGACTGGGACGCGGGAGCGGAGCGAAAGACCGTAAGGCCTGCCCTGCCGGGGAGCTACGAGGCGCTCTTCCACCAATGTGGGATCGGGAACTTCTTTCTTGATCTCCACCAAACGAACGAGGCAGTTGCCGCTCTTGCGGTGCCGCGCCTCGAGCGGGCGATCGGCGTGATCTACCGTCCAGAAACGGAGCGCCCGAGCCATTACTTCGCGGCGGTCCTGGCACGGCAATTCGATGCCGTGCTGCACTATGACCGCACGCGGGCAGTGGAACCGCTGGAGCGGAACCCGGTCTGGGAACGAGGTGAACCCGAATTGCTGGAGACCTACCCGTCTGCCCTGTGACGGCCGCGGTTAGTCCCCGGGGAGGCGATCATGTCGGATACGGGATTCAAGAGTCAGGCTCGGTCGGTGCAGATCAGAACCGGACGGGTAACGTTGGACGGTGATCTGATGGTTCCCGCCGGCGCCTGGGGCATCGTCCTGTTCGCTCATGGAAGCGGCAGCAGCCGGCATAGCCGGAGAAACCGGCGGGTCGCCGAGCAGCTCCAGCGAGCCGGCCTTGCCACCCTGTTATTCGATCTCCTCACCGCGGGTGAGGAGGTGCTCGACGCGGCCACGGCCGAGCTGCGTTTCAACATCGCGCTCCTGGCGGATCGGCTGGCTCTGGCTACTGACTGGCTGGCTTCCCAACCGGAGGTGCGGGCCCTTCCGGTCGGTTACTTCGGGGCGAGCACCGGCGGGGCCGCAGCACTGGTCGCGTCGGTCCTGCGGCCGCAGTCCGTTAAAGCGGTGGTGTCTCGCGGAGGACGCCCCGATCTGGCGGGCATCTACCTGCCTCGCGTGAAAGCCCCAACCCTGCTCATCGTCGGGGGACATGACACTACCGTGATCGCCCTCAACCGCCAGGCACTCGACCTGCTTCAGCCCAGGGTGAAGCAGCTGATGATCGTCCCGGGCGCCGGCCATCTCTTCGAGGAGCCGGGCACACTCGACCAGGTAGCCGAGCTCGCCCGGGACTGGTTTGAACGGTTTCTGTGCTCTCCTTCCTCCGAACAAGGACGCGAGTCGCGTCCGGCAGCTAAAGGCCTTTCGGCTTGACTCGATCAGAGGCGGCCTCGAGTAGCCGGGCCGCCTCCCGAGCAATGATTCGCTCCTCGTCAGTGGGAATGGCATAAACCGCCAGGCCGGAGCCGTCGGCCGAAATCAACTCCTCCCCTCGGCGATTCCTCCCGGAGTCGAGTCGCAGGCCGGCCCATGCCAACGGCTCGGTGATCCGTCGTCGAACTTCGGGGGAACGCTCTCCGATTCCGCCGGTGAAGACCACGGCTTCGGCGCCCTCCAGCACCGCGAGATACGCCCCCACGTACTTGCGCACCCGGTAACAGAACAACTCCACCGCGAACCTCGCCGCCGAATCGGAACGGGAGAGCAATTCCTTCATGTCGTGAGTCCCCGCCAGCGCCAGCAGCCCGGAGCCGAAGTTGAGCAGGCGTTCCACCTCCTCGAGCGTCATCCCGGTCCGCAGCAGGTGGAGCGCAATGCCGGGATCGAGATCACCGGGCCTTGTCCCCATGACCAGGCCCTCCAGCGGCGAGTATCCCATGGAAGTATCCACTGGGTGCCCGCGACGGATCGCCGCAGCGGAACACCCGTTCCCCAGATGAAGGGTGATAATCGTGGGAGATGCGCTCCTGGTCAGGTCCGCATACCGTTCGGTGACGTACCGGTGGGACCAGCCGTGGAAGCCGTACCGCCGTACACCCGGTATCGGAGGGAGAGCGTAGCGAAAAGCGAGCTCTGGCAGTGTCCGGTGAAATGCGCTGTCGAACGCGGCGAGCAACGGCACGCCGAGGCCCAGTGTGGCTTCAATCGCTTGAAGTGCGGCAGAGTTGTGGAGCGGAGCGAGGGAGGTAAGCCCCCGGAGTCGGGCATGCTCCGCTTCGTCGATGGGTAGAATATCCTCGGCAACGTCGCCGCCATGGACCACCCGGTGCACGATCGCGTCGGGCCGGACAGGAAGCGCACTCAACGCTATCCCGACCGCCTCGCCGCAGCCGTTCTCTCGCAGTGGCAAGGCTCCCGCGGTGAGGGGCTCCTGCCGGCCCTCCGTGATGGCGAAGAGCTTCCACTTGAGCGTGGCGCTGCCACAGTTGATCACGAGGAGCCGCATGGGCGCGCCAGCCGAGCAGACCGGTTGCCTACCCAATCTTGAACTGGGTCATCATCCCATGGGTCCAGTGCGGCTTGCCATCCTTGGAATCGGGGAGGAAACAGATCAGTCCGTACTCACCAGGCGAGAGATCAGCCACGAACGTGGCGCTCGCCCCCGGCTCGAGGCCGGTTACTCCTGCGAAGGGCAATCCGGGTGGAGCGCCCTTCATCGTGTCGCCCCATTTGCCCACATCCTCGATCTTCACGCCTGGAGGCAGCTTGACCAGGACGACCTCGTGGACCTGCGCCCCGTCATTCTTCACCAGGATGACGTGATGCCCGGGTTTGAGCTGGGATGACTGGGTGAAGGCGTAATCCGTAACGGTAAGCGTGTCGGTCTCACCCGTGAGCTGATTCCCAGCACCCGGCGATGCGGTCACCTCGAAGGGATGGATCATGCCCTTCATGACGTGGGGCACCATGTCGGAGGAAGGAATAAAGCAGAGCACCGCGTAACTCCCCGGCTCCAGCACCACGCTTCCTTCGACCGAACCACCGGGACTGGCCGCGTTCGGGCCGCCCAGGAATTTGACCCAGGTCGGGGGCGGCCCCGGGTGCTTCATCGCCTCACCGAAATCGGCTACCGTCTTTCCGTCCTCCAGCCGAATTACCTGCACCTGGTGAAATTCTTTTCCGTTGTTGGTGAGATGGATCGTGACCATTCCTGCGGGGACCTGAGCCGGCAAGTCGAAGGCATAGTCGGTCGCGGTGACCGTTACCATTGCGGGACCAGCCGGGGCGGGCGCGGAGGCGCTCTCGGTCGCTGGAGCTGGCTTCTCCGACTTACAGCTCGCGAGTCCGGCGAGGAGAAGCACGGCGCCGCCGAGTGCACGGATCGACATGAAGCTCCCTCCTGGTTGAAATGAAATGCCCCGCCACAAGGTACATCGGCGGGGCTCCGGCGGGAGATCGACAAACTGTCACTCTCGCATCGGGTAGTTCTCGTCCTCATACCTTGCGACTTCCTTACTCAGCCGTTCCAACCTTTCGCCTTCCGGGGTGTCGGGCTCGGGATCCTCTTCGAACAACCGCTCCATTTCCTTAACGGCGTCCCGATACTCCTGCTCGGTCTTGATCTGCGGTGGCGGGGTGTCGGGCATGAGAACCTCCTCGGGAGGGCGCGAGCCTGCTGAAATCACTTCGGTCCAGTCGCCGCCGCCGCCGAGAACGTCGGTAACAGCGAGAGGCCGGCTCGGAGAAGGCCGGTGAGCAGCGGGATCCCGGCACCGGCGCCGAGCAGGGCGATATTGGCGGCCAGCCAGCGGGAGGTCCAGCGGTTCACCATCGTGCGGTCCCGCCGAATGAGAACCAGTGCCACTGCCGTTCCATTGAGAAGCACGAACAGGATGAGTGCGGTGCGCAGGGTCCACGACCCTACGCCGGACAGCATGGCGAGTATGTCGGCCTGCATCGCGGCCTCATGCCGTGGGGGAAATGGGCGGCTTCCCGGTCGCTCCCTGCGGCCCAGAGAACGCACCGGCGCCACTCGTACTATTGGAACATGCTGCTGGACGCGCAAGGGTTCGGTCGGAATGGGCACGGCCTCTGGCGCCCAAGGTTGTTTCAGGCACATTGATGCGGAACCAAACCCCGCGTCAAAACGTTCTCCGTGCATCACCAGGATCGGAGACCCCGGATGAGCCTACTGGAGACCGGACTGTCGGCCCCGTCCCGGCCCGTCACGTCCCCCGAGGCGGCGCCAGCCCTCACAGGCTACCCGATACGTCCTGACCTGCTGCCAACCGAGCAGACCATCGCCGGCCGCTACCTCATGCGGTTCGCCCGCTCGCCGCAGGATCTGGAGGCGGTCGAGCGTCTCCGCTTCGAAGTGTTCAACCTCGAGCTGCGAGAGGGCCTCGATTCCGCCTTCGAAACCGGCCGGGATCACGACGACCTGGATCCCTGGTTCCACCATTTGATGATTCTGTCGCGCGACAGCGGCAGGGTGGTCGGCACCTACCGGCTGCAAACCGCCGAGATGGCCGCCGCGGGACGGGGATTCTACTCAAGGGGAGAATACGATCTCTCGGGGCTGCCGGCGTCTTTTCTCGCGAGCGCGGTCGAAGTAGGACGGGCCTGTGTTGCGAAGGAACACCGGAACGGAAGGGTCCTCAACCTGCTGTGGCGGGGACTGGCGCAGTACCTGACCTGCAACGCCAAGCGCTACCTCTTCGGATGCTGCTCTCTCACGAGCCAGGAGCCGGCGCTCGGGGTAGCGACGATGCAATATCTGAAGCAGCGGGACCTGCTCCATGCCGAGTTCTCGGCTCCACCGCTGCCGGATCTGAACTGCGAGTCCCTCGCCGACCCCGATGCGGTAGCCAACCAGCAGGTCCACATCCCCGCGCTCTTCCAGAGCTATCTGAACCTCGGCGCCAAGGTGTGTGGCGGGCCCGCGATCGATCGCTTGTTCAAGACGATCGACTTCCTGGTTGTGCTGGACATCGAAGCGCTGGATCTGCCCAGCTTCCGCTTCTTCTTTCGCTGATCGTCGCAATGGGACTGTTGCGATCCTGGCTCCGGCTGGCAGGGCTGATCATCTGGTCGGGAACCGGCTGCGTGGTCTACCTGGCCGCCGTCTGCCTGACCCTTGGTATCGCTCGGCAACGGCGGGTGGTCCGTCGCCGCGTGTTCCAGACCTGGGCCCGGGGCGTCGAGCGGATTCTCGGCGTCCGGGTTGATCCGGTCGGTTTGCCGCCCGAGGCGCCATTCCTCCTCGTCGCAAACCATCTCAGCTATCTCGACGTTGTTATCCTGGCCGCTCGATTGGAGGCGGTCTTCGTGGCCAAGCAGGAGGTCGAGAAGTGGCCGGTGATCGGCCTTCTGGCGCGCCTGATGGACACGATCTTCGTGGACCGGAACGCACCCCGCGACACGATCCGCGTCATGGGGCGGCTCGAAGCGGCGGTGGAAGCCGAAGACGGAGTGGTGCTCTTCGTCGAGGCGACCAGCTCCCCTGGCTCCGATGTTCTGCCGTTTCGCCCGGCGTTGCTGGAATGGGCCGCGAGGCATGAGTACCCGGTGTATCACGCGAGCCTGAGCTACCGCACGCCCGAAGGCTCGGCGCCGGCCCATCTTGCGGTCTGCTGGTGGGGAGACATGACCTTCGGGTCGCATCTGGTCGCCCTCGCGGCCTTGCCCGGAATCAGTGCGACCATCGTGTTTGGCGAAGCACCGATCCAGGAATCCGACCGGCGCCGCCTCGCCGAGCAGTTACATCAAGCCGTGCGTGAGCACTTTGTACCGGTGGTGCCAAATCCTCAGGAGGTTTGAGTGGAGAGAATGGAAGCAGTGGCCGGCAACTGTCAGGTCCTCGACCAGTGTATCGAGGTGCTGCGTCGCATGGACGACCAGACCTACGCCACCGCCGGCGCGATTGAAGGGTCCCCGGTTGGAGCCCACTTCCGCCACGTGTTCGACCATTATCAGGTCGTCCTCGGGGGCCTGGCCGCAGGCCGGATTGACTACGACGAGCGACGGCGCGATCCTCGGCTGGAGCAGGAGCGGGGATATGCCATCAATGTCGCACTCGGTCTGCGAAACGAACTCGGCCATGTCACGGCAGACCTGGGATCGCGACCGCTCCAGGTCTCGACCAGGAGTCTGGCCGACGAAGAGTCCCCGGATTGGAGCGGATCCACTGTGCGGCGCGAGCTGCAGTTCCTGGTGAGTCACACCGTGCACCACTGCGCCCTGATCAAGCAGATTCTCCGGCAACACGGCTTCGACGCCGGAGAGGAGTTCGGCCTGGCGCCATCCACCAAGGGACACCTGCGCCGTCAAGCCGCATGTGCACGCTGAGCTGGCTCCCGTTCCAAGGCGGCTACAGCCTGTTCTTCAATCGGGACGAGAGCCGGCTTCGCGGTCCTGAAGTCCCGGCGGCAGCCCATCGGTGGGACGAGGCTTCCCTCGTCGCTCCTCTCGACAGCGATCAGGGCGGCACCTGGATAGCCGCCAATGCATTTGGAGTGACCGTCGCGGTCCTGAATCGCTACGGACCGGAGATGGCGGGCTCGGCAGGACGACAAAGCAGGGGCCACCTGGTACGGGCGCTCGCGACGACTCCAAGTCCCGAACAGGTGTGCCGGCGGCTCGCTGCCAGTGCCCTGCCTGATTACCAGCCGTTCACCCTCGCCACCACGGCGCCGGACTCTCCGGTATTCCTGCTGGGGTGGAATGGCGAAAGCCTCGACGAACTGACCGTGGCCTTACCGGGCCTGGTGGCGATCAGTTCGGGATTCTCAAGCGAGGCGGAAGCGGCGCGCCGAGCCACTCTCTCACAGATCCAGGGCGATGGTCCGCTCACTCCCGAAGTCCTGGAAGCATTTCACCGCTCACATTTGCCGGTGCGCGGCCCGCTCTCTCCCTGCATGCACCGTGATGAGGCCGAGACCAGAAGCCTCTGCCGAGTGGAGGTGACACCCGATTCGGTAGAGATTCGTCATGTGCTCGGTCCGCCCTGTGTCACCAGCGCAACGGTCAGAGCCGGTGTCGCGCGCAGCAGGGAACCCTCTCCTCTCTCCCGTTGAGTAATTCCCCGGCTGGTACCTCGCGCCGTGGGGCCTGGTTCCTCGGCGTCTATCTAGTCCTCCTGATCGCCTCACACATCGTTCGCGCTTCGAACCCCCGGGACGGCATCCCGGACGAGGACGAACGGTCCTTCATCCTGCACGCCGTGGATCATGGCGTTGAAAAGCGGGACGAGGTGCGCATCGCGTTTCGGGACCAGCATCCCGACAGTGCCGGAGATCGGCCGACGGTTGTTCTCCTGCATGGCAGCCCGGGGGACAACGGCGCGTTCTGGGCGCTGGGTCCAGCCCTGGCGGATCGATTCCGGGTGGTCGCTCCCGATCTACCCGGGTTCGGCGGCTCGACCAGGGAGATTCCCGACTATTCGATTGTGGCGCACGCGCACTACGTGCTTCAGCTGCTCGACAGCCTCCACATCCAGCAGGCTCACATCGTCGGTTTCAGCCTTGGCGGCGGCGTTGCGCTCAGCATCGCGCACCTGGCACCGGACCGGGTTCGCTCTCTCACACTCCTCTCATCGATCGGCGCCCAGGAATACGAGCTGGCGGGCGAGTATCACCTGAACCATGCGATCCACGGCCTGCAGCTCGCCGGACTCTGGGCACTCCGGGAGCTGGTCCCGCATTTCGGTGCGTTTGATGGCGGGATGCTGAGCGTCGAATACGCCAGGAATTTCTACGAGACCGACCAGCGGCCGCTGCGGGATATTCTGTCGCACTACGCCGGCCCGATGCTGATTCTCCACGGCGTCAAAGACCCGTTGGTGACGCCGGCCGCCGCGCATGAGCACGCCCGCCTAGTACCGCAAAGCGAACTCGTGATGTATCGCGGCGACCATTTCATGGTCTTCCAGCACCCCGACATGATCGAAGGGCCGCTGACGGACTTCATCGAGCGGGTCGAGGCGGGTAGAGCGGCAACTCGTGCTACGGCTGAGCCGCAACGAGTGGCGGCGGCGGCTCGGCCCTTCGATCCTCGTACCGTCCCCCCGACAGCGGGGCTCGCCCTCGTCATTCTGCTCTTCCTGATCGCGGCGGCCACGCTGGTCAGCGAGGATCTGACCTGTGTCGCGACCGGCCTGCTCATCGCGCGGGGAACCCTGGCGGCGGTGCCGGGCACTCTCGCCTGTTTCGCCGGGATTTTCGTGGGAGACGTGCTGCTCTATCTCGCCGGACGCTGGCTGGGCCGGGCGATCCTGTATCGCGCCCCGCTGCGCTGGTTCCTCCGCCCGGAAGACGTTGAGCGGAGCTCGCAGTGGTTTCGCCAGCGGGGCGCTGCGATCGTCATGGCCACTCGGTTGCTGCCGGGAACCAGACTCCCCACCTACTTCGCGGCCGGAATGCTGCACACCAGCTTCTGGCGATTCACCGGCTACTTCTTCGTAGCCTGCGCGCTATGGACTCCGCTGCTGGTCGGGTTTTCGGCTGCGGTCGGAGAAAGCGCGCAGATGGTTCTGGGCGCGGTGCGGAGCCGGGCGTGGACCTGGCTGCTGATCACCGGCCTCATCACCTTCCTGCTCCTTAAACTGGTCGTGCCTTTGTTCTCCTGGCGCGGCCGGCGTTTGCTGCTTTCCCGGTGGCGGCGCATCACTCGCTGGGAGTTCTGGCCCCGATGGGCGTTCTATCCGCCGGTCGCCCTGTACGTGCTGTACCTCGCGCTGAAATACCGCAGCCTGACGCTCTTTACGGCGGGGAACCCGGCGATCCCGGGTGGCGGCTTTGTCGGAGAATCCAAGGCCGACATCCTGGAGGGTCTACGCCACTCCGCCGAATTCGTGGCACGCACCAAACGCCTCCCCCGGGGACTCGATTATGGCGAAAAGCTGAATCGGATCCGCACCTTCCGGCAGCGCCACGCACTGGAATTTCCAGTCGTGCTGAAACCGGATATCGGTGAGCGCGGCGCGGGCGTGAGGGTGATTCGGGACGAGTACCAGGCAGTCCAATACCTGACCCACTCCAGGGGCGAGATCCTGGTTCAGGAATTTCTGCCGGGTCTCGAGTTCGGAGTCTTCTACTACCGAAGGCCAGGGGAATCGAAGGGGACGATTTTCTCGGTGACCGAGAAGCGCCTCCTGACGCTCACCGGTGACGGGCGGCGCACGCTCGAAGAATTGATCCTGGCGGACGATCGCGCGGTCTGCATGGCGCCGCTCCATCTCCGTCGCCACGCGGGAGAATTGACCTCGGTCCCCGGGTCAGGGGAAATCATTCAGCTGGTCGAAGTGGGGACGCATTCGCGGGGCGCCCTTTTTCTCGATGGGTCGTGGGTTCGCACCGCAGCGCTCGACGCGGTGATTGACCGCATCAGCCAAAGCTACGAAGGCTTCTTCTTCGGTCGTTACGACATCAAGACGCCGAACCTCGACGACCTTCGGGCGGGCCGGAACTTCAAGGTGGTTGAGCTCAACGGAGTAACGGCGGAGGCGACCAGCATTTACGACCCGCGAAACAGCCTGGGAACAGCGTATCGCACCTTGTTCGAGCAGTGGCGGATTCTATTCGAGATCGCGGCGGCGAACGTAGCGGCCGGCGCGGAGCCGGCGACTTTCCGTGAGCTAGGCGCTCTGATGTGGAAACATGCCCGCCTGAAATCTTAGAGCTTCAATCTGGAACCCAGAATCCCTCGGGGCAGAGGCGGCGTACAAAAGCCTCGCCCGAGGGGGTGAAGGGGCGGCGCCAGCCGAATGAGGTAATCGGTTGGTCCACGATCCCGGACGCTTGCTCAAGCAGTCGCTGCGCCAGACCACGCTGCTGCGCCTGGGCAAGGGTCCAGATGATCTCCACGGTCCACGAGGTGAGCGGGGCCACCCCGGTCGAGGGACGCCGCTCTTCGTCCCAGTCATCCCACGACCACCAGCCCCATCGCGGACGGGGGCGCAGCACCGCGAGTCCGATCCCCCGCCCCGCTCGCCGTGCCACGAAGATGCGGATGTCGGGGTCGGTATCGGCCCTGGTGTAGGCCGGGGTGTGGAACGGCGTGTCGGACATGGCACGCTGTGCCAATTGCTCCGCCATGGCTCGCTGCTCGGCCGAAGACGCGTTGGTGATGAGCAATAGGTCTACATCGTCCCACTGCGCGACGATCTGTTCCCCGACTAATGCCGGGACAGGGATTCCGTCGGCCCAGATGTCCGGTACTGCCGCCACGCCGCCTCCTCACCGAGGTACGACTAATTTATAACGATGCTGATCATGGACCGGGAGAACCTGCACGCACCCGGGTGGTCCCACGTCCTCTCGACCACCAACGACCTCGCTGAGCTCGAGGCGTTTCGGACCCGGTTGGGAGCGCCCCCCGGGGCACTCCACCTGAAGAACCCCGAGCGTCCCCATCTTGATCTCAAGTTAGCGCCGAGGGACGAAGCACTCCGCGATCCCGAGGTACGGGTCTTCGAAAGCACCCGGGAGCTGGTGCGCTTCTGGAACCGGGCTCGCAGCCTGATCCCCTGACTCTCACCGCGTGACACTGTGCCCGCTCCACCAGCCGTTTCCATCCAGGGGCTCCGCAAGTACTACGGGGAGACCCGTGCTGTTGACGGCCTCGACCTCGAGATCCAAACCGGTGAATGCTTCGGCCTGCTCGGCCCCAATGGTGCCGGCAAGACCACGACGGTCGAGATCTGCGAGGGTCTCAACCAGCCCGACTCCGGCACCGTAACAGTCCTCGGCCGACACTGGGCCACCGATGCGGCCGATCTCCGGCCCCGGATCGGCGTGTCGCTGCAGGAGACCCAGCTCGCCGAGAAGGTGACGGTGGAGGAGACGCTCCAGCTGTTCCGGAGCTTCTACCACGGCGGACCGACGGTGGATTCCGTGATCGGCCAGGTACAGCTCAACGAAAAGCGGCGCACCCGGGTGGGCCAGCTCTCCGGCGGGCAGAAACAGCGGATGGCGCTGGCCTGCGCCCTCGTTGGGGATCCCGAGCTGCTCTTCCTCGACGAGCCCACCACCGGTCTCGACCCCCAGTCCCGCCGCCAACTCTGGGACCTGATCGAGCAGTTCAAGGCCCAGGGCCGCACCGTGCTTCTCACGACCCACTACATGGAAGAGGCAGAACGGCTGTGCGACCGTGTGGCCATCGTAGATCACGGCCGGGTGATTGCTCTGGGGACTCCGCGTGAATTGATCGCGTCTCTCGGATCAGAGCATGTGGTGGAGTTCACCCTGCTCGACGGCAAATCGCCGGACGACGACCAGCTCCGGGCACTCGGCGGCGTGCACGCCGTGCGACGGACCGGCGAGCGGATCTTTCTCGAGATCTCCCAGCTGCACGAGACCCTGCCGCCGCTTTTGAACATGCTGGACCGGCTCGGCACCGGCTTCGCCGAATTGCGGACTCACACCGCGACGTTGGAGGACGTGTTCGTCTCTCTCACCGGCCGGTCGCTGCGGGACGAATGAAACCATGATCAGCGATTCCCTGCAGCAATTGATCCTGGTGCGGTTCCGCGACTTTTTCCGCGAGCCGGAAGCCTTGTTCTGGGTGTACGGCTTCCCCCTGTTGCTCGCCGCGGGATTGGGGCTGGCGTTCCGCGATCGCCCGGCAGACCGTATCGTGGTCGGGCACCTGCCCGGCGTTTCCGCCCAGGCGATTGCGGGTTTGAGCGCAGATTCGGGAACCAAGCTGGAGCCGTTTGCCGATTCGGCGGCAGGAGCGAAGGCTCTCCGCAACGGGCAAATCGCCCTGCTATTGGTGCCTGACTCGACCGGACTGCGGTATCGCTACGACGATACCCGCCCCGACGCCCGCATGGCTCGGCAACACGTCAACGATGTGGTCCAACGTTCGGCAGGCCGGACCGAGCAGGTCGCGACCGGTGATCAGATCGTGAGGGAACGCGGGTCACGCTACATCGATTTCCTCATCCCCGGCTTGATTGGCTTCAACCTGATGGGCAGTGGGATCTGGGGCACCGGCTTTACCATCGTGGACGCGCGTAAGCGAAAACTGCTCAAGCGGCTCGCCGCGACACCCATGTCGCGGAGCGAGTACCTGGAGTCGTTCCTGATATCTCAGCTGGTGCTTCTGGTGCTCGCGGTGGGGATGCTGCTGCTCTTTGGAATGCTGGTGTTCGACGTCCCGGTCAGGGGCTCGTTCGTCACTCTCTCGGTCACCTGCGCCGTCGCGGGTCTCACCTTCGTGGCACTGGGGCTCTGCATCGCGGCGCGCCCCCGCACCGTGGAGGCGGCGTCGGGGCTGATGAATCTCGTAATGCTGCCGATGTGGGTGTTCTCGGGCGTGTTCTTCTCTTCGAGTCACTTTCCTGCGGTGATGCAGCCGGTCATCAAGGCGCTGCCCCTCACCGCGGTGAACGATGCTTTGCGGGCAGTGATGCTCGAGGGAGCGGGCCTGGCGGGTGTGCTTCCAGAACTCGCGGTGCTCGGGGTGTGGCTGGTGCTTTCGTTTGCGTTGGCGCTGAAGCTGTTTCGCTGGACTTAACGGTTCTTCAGCCTATCTCGGCTGGCCTCGCTTCGGTGGGAATGCCAGCGTCCGTGAACCGCGCATACCGTGCCCGCGCCGACGCCATAAGCTCCTGGAAGTGCCGGGTCGGCCGGACGCGCTCGAGGAAACGGTCGTGTTGGGTGAAGTACACATAGTCTACCCACCCCCGCACGTTTACCGCGTGCTCCAGCCAGCTCAGCGCCTGCTCCACCTCCCCAACCAGCGCGTAGGCCCCGGCCATCAGGTACGACCAGTACTCGTCGGATTCCGCCATCGCGCGCTCCGCCGCGCTCGGCGGCGACAGCACCGCCTCCCGGTCGCCCGTCAGGCCGCGCCGGAAGCGCACCGCGACGGCCGCCAGGTGATCGTCCGAAGGCTGGTGTTCCAGCCACTCGAACTGACTCGCCGCCTCGGCCTCGCGCCCAGCGGCCACCAGCGCGATTGCGTCGCAGACCCGGCAGATCGTGCTGCGCGGATCCAGCTCGACTGCCCGCCGGTGCGAGGGCAGCGCCCCGATGGCGTCGCCGCCCAGCAGGAAACTCAAGCCCAGCAGGCAGTGATTGCTCGCCGTCAGCGGGTCCAGCTCGGTCAATCGGGTCAGCACCTCCCGCATGGGGCCGATCCGCCCGCCCAACAGGTACGCCCCACCGAGCTGGTGCATCGCGTCGGGATTGTTGGGATCGGCAGCGCAGGCCAGGGTCAGCAGCCGCACGGCCTCCCCCGCGTTGCCCCGGCGGTAGGCGACTTGACCCAGGATCGATAGCCCCTGCGCCGAGCTGGGGTTCAGCTCGAAGGCTCGGTGGGCACAGGCCTCCGCTTCCCGCAGCATGGTCTCCTCGTCGCCGGCGAGAACCACCGGCGACCACGCGTACACCGTGCCCAGCATCCCATACAGCGCCTCATTCGGGCCGACCATGGCGAGCCCGTGTTCCGCCAGCGCTCGCGCCGCCGCCATGCCTTCGGCGGTATACCGGTAGTACTCCTGCCGGGCGCGCTGGTAGTACTCGAATGCGCGGAGACTCGCGATCGGACGCTGCGCGATCTCGCGATCCTCCGGTTGGGTCAGGGTGATCTGCAGCGCTTCGACTATCTGGCGAGAGAGTCTCTCCTGCAAATCGAACACGTCGTCCACCGTCCCAGCGTATTTCTCGGCCCAGAGGTGGACATCGGTTTCGATGTCGATCAGCTGGGCAGTGATCCGGAGCGCGGAGCCCTCCCTGCGCACGCTTCCCTCGAGCGCGTAGCGGACGTTGAGCTCGCGCCCGATGCGTCGGAGGTCCCACCCTGTCTCCTTCAGCTTGACCGATGAGGTCCGGGAGATCACGGTGAGCGCCCGGACCCGGGAGAGGTCGGCAATCATCTCCTCCATCAGCCCGTCCGCGAAGTAGGCGTTGGCGGGATCGGGACTCAGATTGGCGAACGGCAACACCACGATCGCCTTCTTCGGTGCGACCGCGGGGGTCGCAGGAGCCTCAGCGGCCTGCAGGGCCGCCAGAAACTCCAGCACCGTCGCGAACCGGTCCGCCGGAACCTTGGAAAGCGCGCGCTCGACCGCCCGTTGCACCGACATCGGCACTCCGGTCCGAATCGTTGCCAACGGCGGCACCGGGTCACGCGCCTGGCGCGCAAACACAGCGAACATGTTGGGTCCGGTGAAGGGCGGCTCACCCGCCAGCAGCTCGTAGAGAACGCAGCCGAGGCTATACTGGTCCGCCCGGGCGTCGACTTCGCGTTCGCCGACCGCCTGCTCAGGACTCATGTAGGCCGGGGTCCCCATAGTCAGCCCGGGCTGCGTCAGTCCGTCTCCGCCCGCGATACCCGCCGCACGCGCGATGCCGAAGTCAGCGACCAATGCGTGGCCCTGCGAGAGCAGGATGTTTTCCGGCTTCACGTCGCGATGAATCAGTCCTTGCCCGTGGGCGTAGTGAAGCGCTTCGCCAGCCTCCCGTACCAGGCGGAGCGCCTCCGCGACGGGGAGGGGACCCTCGCGCGTGAGGCGCTGGCGCAGAGTCTCACCATCCACGTACGGCATGACGTAGAACGGCCGGTGCGGAACCTCATCGGTTGTGCCGGAGTCGAGCAGGGCGAGGATATGGGGGTGCTGCAGACGGGCGAGGATCTGGATCTCGCGCAGGAAGCGCTGCGCGCCCTCGCCAGTGACGATCTCGGGGCGCAGGATCTTGATCGCCACCGGCCGGTCGTGCTTGCGGTCGCGTCCCAGATACACCACCGCCATCCCGCCCCGGCCCAGCTCTCGGTCGAGCGTGTAGCGCTCGCCCACGGTGATCGAGTTGAGGACGGCTCCCTTACCGCGGCGGAACATGCCGAAATCTAGGGCGGAACCCGCCCCGCGGCGACTCCAAGGCAGCGTCATACTAATTAGTCGAACGAGCGGAGCCCGGATCGACATCCCCGGGCTTGGGTGCCGGGTTTCGACTCAGGCGTTCATGCTCGCCCGCCATTGGGCCAGCCGCTCTCCGATCAACTCGGCGCGTCGCCGATCGTCCCGTCCGTCCAGGATGCTCAGGTCGTCGGGATTGGCCCGCAAGTAAACACCGGACGTCCGCGCGTTGACATGGGGGTCAGTGTCCGAACGAGTCGTGAAGTACCCGGCTGCGCGATCAGCGGACTCGAGTCGGATCTCTCCCGTCCCGTGCAACTGCGGCGCGTTCGGATCACGGGGCCTTTCGCCATTCCAGTAGTAGAAGACGCCGGGAGGGTCTTTCCTCTCCTTCACCGCCTCGCTTTTGTAGCGCGCCGACAAGGTGCCATCCTCTTGCCATGACCGGCCGCTCACCTCCAGCGCCCCATCCCGGCCTCGCGAGATCCGCAGCAGGCTTACGGCCGAAGGCTCCAGGGTAGTGCGCTCCGTCTGGGATAACTGCCACCACAGCCCTTCGATGCGGGCCGCACGCCATTCGCTCTCTATTGCCTGCCTGAGCTTCTCATTGACGGCTTTCATCTCGGCAGGGGTGATCGTTCCACTGTATCGGACGCAGGTGAGACCGAGGAGATCGCTTGGAAGCTTTGCGTCACGGGCATGCAGGATGAACGTGCGGCGCATTCCGAGGGCAGCACCGAAGAGGCCCGCTTCGAAGACCACGTTGTCTCGCGGAGAAGCCTGACCGGATGCCGAAGGGTCGGATCCGGGTGGATTGGTCGTCCAGTCGTCGTGGGCGAACACGAACGCGGCGAAATCGACCTCCCGCGTCAGCTCGAGGAGCCGCTCCAGCGTCGTAGTTCCAGGATTAAATGAAGTTGTCCAGGGTTCGACCTCCGCAACGTCTTCGAGACCGCGCGTCAGCGCCTGGAGCAGCTTCTGCTGCTTTCCCGACGAACCAAGAAAGATCCGTGGCTTATCCATCCCTTCCTCCCAGCTTCGCTCCAACCAACTCTGCGGTACGATCGCAGTCCGCCAACCTGCATTTCAGGGTCGGGCGTTGTCCAACATCCGCTTCGCCAGGGAATCCACCAGTTGGATCGGCTCACCCTCATTCCGGTTGGTCAACGCGATGATCGTGATCCCCTCGGTCGGGAGGCGGCGAATAGCGTTGCGGAACCCCCTGGTCTCTCCGGTATGCCAGGTGGATGGGAGATTCTCGAACGGCCCCACATACCAACCGAATCCGTATTTCGCCGAGGTCCCGTCCTTGAGGGTGTAGGCGGTGAAAGCCTGCTGCAGCAGGTCCGACCGAACCAGCTTCCCCGCATCGAGCGCCGCGGCCCAGTGGGTCAGGTCATCGATCGAAGTGTAAATCCCGCCGTCTCCCAGCACCGCGCTGGTGTTACTCTGATCGCTCTGCACCCACCCTCCATTCCCCTCCCGCCGCGAATATCCGTAGGCGCGCTCGGCCACGGTCGAGATGCCGTTCTCGAACGCCACCGTCCTCGTCATGCCGAGGGGCTTGAAGATCCGCTCGGCCAGGAAATCGGCGAACCGCATCCCCGACTGCTTCTGCACGATCAGCGCGAGCATGGCATAGCCCGAATTGGAATACTGCCACCGTTCACCAGGCTGGAAATTCACCGAGTCGTAGGCACTGAGGATCGCCAGGACATCGGAATCGTGCACTTGGACCGTCTGGGTATCGGGGATGAAGTCTTCGTAGTCGAGCAGTCCGGAGGTGTGGGTGAGCAGGTTCCGAACCGTTATCGCTTGCAGCCTGGGCGGTAGTTCGGGAAAAAACTTCGCTATCGAGTCGTCCAGCCTGAGCCCGCCATCCTGAGCGACCAGCAACGTCGCCATGGCAGTGAATTCCTTGGTGACCGAGGCCAGCCGGTAGTTTGTCGTCGGAGTCGCCGCCCGTCCTTCCTCGAGACTCGCCTCGCCATAACTCTTCCAGAAGACGACCTGTCCTCGCTGCAGCACGATCACACTGGCACCGGGACCATTGCTGTCGGCATAGGCACGGAACAGCGAGTCGGCGTACGCCCCGATGCTGGAAGCGACGGGTTTAGCGTGAGGCACTACCTGCGTCCCTTGCCCACAAGCGACAACGGCGACTGAGAGCAAGACCGCAAGGGCATTCCGAATCGGCAGGCTCATTTCCGGATCAATCGGTCGGGGCTGAAGACGGAGATATCCAAAGTAGTGGACCCAACAGTCGCGAGATCGGCGGCGACTTCACCCACGGCGCTCGCGAACTTGAAGCCATGACCGGAGCAGGCACTCACCACGACCACCCTGGGATCCGAGGGTAGCGGGCCGAGCACGAAATTAAAGTCCGGAGTGTTGGTGTAGAGGCAAACCACCGCGGACCGGAATGGCCCAGCCGCATTCGGGATGAATCGTTCGAGCAGCGAGCGGGCATCTGTCATCTCGTCGGGTGACACGCTCCGGTCCACCGTCGCAGGAGTCGTGGTCTGGCCTTCGTGATGCCGTGCGATCTTGAGTCCCTCGCCAACATCCGACAGGCCATAGAACAGACGGTCGGGCGCCCATTCCCAGATAAAGACCGGCAGCCGTTCCGGTGAGAGCCTTGGCATTCCCGGAAGCGGGTCGAACCAGAAGGTGATCTGTCGTTCTACGCTCAGCGGAATCGCCCCCCCGATCAGGTCGCCCAGCCACGACCCCGCCGCCAGAATCACCGAGCCGGCTTCGAACCGACCTGCCGTGGTCTCCAGCACGACGCCGGCACTGCCTGCACTCCATCCCTCGACGGTAGTTCCCAGATGGGTCTCGACTCCAAGCGCCTTCGCTCGACCCACGGTTGCAGCTACGGCCTCCTCAGGGTGCAGGATGCCGGCGTGGGGTTCAAGGATCGCCGCGGTGTCCGGTTGCGGTCGAAGGTCGGGGAAGCGTCGGGTGATGGCCGCCGAATCCAGTTCTTCGAAGGGCACTCCATGGGTCACGGCACTGAGGCGCGATCCACTCACCAGTAGGCCGTCGCGCGGGCCCAGCATGAGCCCGCCGGTCTGCTGAAAGACCGGAACTCCGGTTTCCCTGGTCAGCAGGTCCCAGCGTTCGTAGGCCCGCCGTACCAGCGGGACATAGGCCGGGTCCTCGTAGTATGCCTGGCGGATGATTCGGGAATGGCCGTGCGTGGAGCCGAGGGTGTGCGGCGGGTGAAAACGGTCAAATCCGATCGCTCGAACTCCACGGCGCGCGAGCTCGAGGAGGGCCGCGCTCCCCATCGCGCCCAGCCCGACGACCGCGACATCGAACTGCTGGCTCACGTAGTGAAGCGGCGGGCGTTCTCGAGCAGGAAGCGTTGTTCTGCGCGGATGACGCTGGCGGGGACTCCCTCCTCCAGAACAGCAGCTACCTGACCGTCACGCACCCTGAGGATGGTACCACCCACCTCGGCGCTGACACCGCGAACGAAACGAACTGTCCCGCGAAGGTGGTGCCCCGGCTCCGGAGCCATCGCCTCACCCAGCCGGAAGCGGATTCCCCGTTCGGAGAGGTCGAGCACCTCGAAGTCGAACCCCGATACATGGAGACGGGGCCTGGCTTTGGCCGGATAGGCGATGCGGTAAAACTCGCGCGCCGAATCCCCGGGGGCAGCGTCTCGCGGCATTACCACACCATACCCGTACGAGGGCGCGGCGGGTAATACCGCTCTTCCAGAATCGTCTGCAGCGGAATCCCCGTTTCCAGCTTGGCAGCTACCTGGCCATTGACCACGCGAAGGACTTTTCCGCGAACCTCGACTGCCTTGTCAGGACGGAACTGGATGATGGCTCGGATCGGCTCCCCTTCCTTGACCGGCGCCCCCCTTCCCGCCGTGCGGAAACGAACACCGCCGGAGGAAAGATCAATGATCTCATAAGTCTTGCCGCTGGTCTGGAGCTGGGGCCCAGACGCGGTGAAGGAGATCCGGGAATGCTGTCGCCGAGCCGGTGAATTCATGAAGCAAGACTCCTTGCCGTCATCAGGGAGCGGATATTACCAGATTCGATGGCCCGACGGGCTTCCCGCTCAAGCTCGAGGAGGTCGAGCTTGGCGACTGCCGCTTCGGGTATCCTGAGCGGCTGACCGGTGCCGAACACGAACCGGTCGGAGCCCATCGTGGCCAATAGTTGCTGAAAATGATCTTCGGGCGGTCCCCAGACCCAGGAAGTATCCCACCAGATTCGGCTGGCCTCGTCCGGGGTACTGCCGAAATGCACCTCTTCTATGAAACTGCGCTCCGCGTGCGTCACCAGCAAGCGGGTCCGCCGGTCCAGCCGAATAAGGGTCCGGACGGCGGCTGCGCTGAGTTCAGGGGCGGTATCCGCCGGATGCCGTTGCCGCCCGTCTTCCAGACGCACCGCGAGCACGATCGGAACGCCTGCCGCGGCGCAGGCCAGAACCAGCCGAGCCATGACGGGATTGGTCGCCCCCAGTCCGTACTGACCGGGATCGACCCGGATCGCCGGCGCCCCGTTCGCCGACGCGTCGTCCAGTGCCTTCTCCCAGCCTGGAATGCCGGGATGAATCGCGGGAACCGGCCGTAACCTCGGGAACCGGCGAGTCGTCTCGTACAGCCAGTGATTCCCTTCGGCCGGGTTGCGCCACCAGAGCCCTGGAAGGTGGGAAACCCAGGCGTCGGTGATGCCCACGCGCGTCATCGCGGTGAGCAAAGCCTCAGGAGAGGTACCGGGTACTCGCCGAAACGGGTAGTTACCGAGGAAGGCGTTGACGTCGGTGATCATCGCAGACCCTGACCGAAGATCCGCAGCGCGTTCCCCGATCGGACCAGCTCCATATCCGGAGCGGCGAGCAGTTTCTCGAGATATCGGAGCTTGGCGAGACCGGTATCCATGGTCAGGTCGCAGCCCCAGAGCAGGCGTTCGGGCCCGGCCGAGTCGAGGCATTGCTCCAGCATGCCACCGTCCACACCGCTTCCCGACAGATCCACCATCACGTTGGATACATGCCGCACCCGGTTCAACGAATGTTGCCAGTCTCCACCACCACCGATGTGCGCCAAAATGAAGATCACTTCCGAATGACGCTCCGCTAACTCACAGAGCTCCACCGCGTCAGAGGCTTCCTGTCCGGGCCACTCCCGCCGGCGGTGTTGCCAGATGTGGTGCAGCACCGGCACCCGGTGTCGCCGCGCTGCTTCGCAGATCGGATCCAACAGAGGGTCGTTTGCTCTGCGGCTGGCCGCAAGCTTGATGCCGATCATGCCGGCGCCCAGACAGCGCCCGATCTCGGCAAGGGCGTGCTCACCGAAATTCGGATTGACCGCGACGTAGCCCCGGATCCGGGTCGGGTGGTCCCGCTGGAGGGCCAGCAACTGATCGTTGCCGTAGGTGAGATCGGCCGGCGAGGGGAAATAGACCGGTGAGGTGAGACCCCAGCTGCCGAGGATCGAGGCGACGTGGATCGTAATGCCCATCTTCTCCCCTGCACGAAGCCGACTCGCATTGCGCTCCCGCCAGTCGCTTCGGGGAGTCCGGTCGTGGAGAAAATGGGCGTGAACGTCAACCAGCATGCGGGGCTCCCAGCGCCGTCACCGCATCCTCCAGGGTCTCCAGGGCGGCACCGATCGTAGCATCGTCGTGGGCAAGGGACACGAAGTTGTAGGCTGTGCGCTTGAAAAGAAGACCGCGTCGCGCCGTTTCCCGCGCCAGCTCGGCACCCAGGGCTTCATTCCGGAACTGGAGAAAGCACATCTCGGGAATCCCGGCCACCCCGGCAACCACCGCGGGATGCTGCCGGGCCAGCCGATTGAGACCCGCGATGAAACGCTGGCCGCGCCGGTGAAGTCTTGCCGGCACAGCTTCTCGGTCGACGACGTCGAGCGTAGCCAACGCCGCGGCAAGGCCTACCATTTCGGTGGCCAATGTGGATGAAATCCAGGTATGGGTGGCCTGAGTCATCAACTCGGCCCGACCGCCCACCGCGGCCAGCGGGAATCCGTTGGCGAGTGCCTTCCCCAGCACCACGAGATCGGGCTCGACACCATATCGCTCGACGGCGCCTCCCAAGGCAATCCTGAAGCCGGTCTTGATCTCGTCGAACACCAGCACGGCGCCGATTTGCTCGGTCTCCTGGCGTAACATGGCGAGCCATTCGAGCGAGGGTTCGGCGACGACCACCGGCTCGATCATGACACAGGCGAGTCGATCCCCGTCTTTTCGTATCGCCTGTCTTCCCCGCTCGACGTCGTTGAAGGGCAACGCCGCGTTGAGTGAAGACACAGCCTCGGGGACTCCAGCGGTTCCGGTTTCCTGCCAGCCATCGAGCCAGCCGTGATAGCCGCAGGTAAGAATCCGTTCCCGTCCGGTAGCCGCTCGCGCGATACGCAGTGCCGCGGCGGCCGCCTCTGCACCGGTCTTGTGGAAGCGGACCTGCTTCACCCACGGCAGCAGTTCGTGCAACCGACCCGCCAGCTCCTCCTCCAGGACCGGCGCCAAGGGGCCAACTACACCCTGCTCGATGGCGTGAATCGCCGCCTTGTTGACATCGGGATGTCCGTAACCGAGAGAGACCGCACCCAACGCCATGATGAAGTCGGTATACCGCTTGCCCTGTTCATCCCACACCGCGCAGCCCTCGGCCCGGGTCATCCGAACCGGCAGCGATCCCTCGACGATCGGGGCAGGGCCGAACAGGGCGTCGGGCCGCTTGCTTCCGGTCGAAGTGAAGCCCGGGATTCTCACACCATCTCCAGGACGCCGAAGCGGGCCCGATCGTGGCGATCGCCGCGCAGATAAACCCAACCCCCACCACCGCTCCAGACCAGTTGTCCCGCGCGACGCTCCCGCCCCGAGGTCGCCTGGTTCACCAGCAGGTCGAACCGGATGGTTTCGTGAGGCGCGGCACTTTTCCAGGCGGCGACCGGAATGTCAGCGGTCACCACATACCCCGACTCCGTGCGTTGCCACGCTCCTTGCACCGAAGCGGCCGCTCCCGGCGTTGCTGAAATCACCGTCAGGCCGTTGTTCCGCGGATCGGGCACGATGAGAAATCCATACGAGGCATCCGGGCCGAGTTCGAAGTAGACCTGCAATCCATCGGAGTGGATGAAGTCGTTCTCGTTGTCGAGCTTGAGCGGAGGATCGTCGGGAGATCGGAAGATCAGCTCCGGCTTGCGGACCGAGACGGCAAGATAGAGGTGTCCCATGTCCCAGTTGACCCATGCTTCCGCGGCAAAATCCTCGGGCCCTCCATACGGGTCCTCGCTTCGCCGATACTGGTCGTCGTGATCGAGCTCCAGCGGCGAGGCAAGGTCGAACCCGGCCAGAGTACCGTCCAGGCTGGGTGCCTGCGAAACATGAGGTGCGACTGCGCGGGCGGTGGTGAGGGCCTGTTCGAGTTGGAGGCGGAGCAGCGGTTCACCACGGGCTCGGCGGAACCCCCGGAGCAGCACTCGCCCCTGGAGAGATTGAATCTCCCAACCTTCAGGCGTAACGCGATGCTTGTGCTCCCCACTCGGCGTAGCAACAGTGATGGTATCTGCCGAGACTCGCAATGCACTTGCCGCCGTCCCTCCCGGGACGACCAGCGAGATTAATCGCGTGTAGCGGCCCTGCTGCTTTTCGAGGTAGACCCAGGCCTCCTCGGTCTTTCCTGGAAGCGCAGGGCACCTCGCCTTGAGGAATTCCGCACTGCCCTGCAGGTAGAGATCGAGGATCTGATCATTGAACTGGGATCGGAGCGCGATCGGCTGATCCCCCTCGGCGGCAAGGCTCGCGCTGTCGGCAATGAACTCCTCGTTCCACTTCCCGGGTTCCCATCCTCCCTGAGTCATCAGCTCTGATTCACCTCTCGGGTGCCAGGGCAGTTCGAGCGTGCGACTCACCTCACCGGCCATTTCGACAACGTCTACCAGGTATCCGCTTCCAGACACCAGAGTCCTGGTGATGCCGCCGAACCGGCCCTTTGCCCAGCTCCATCCGTCCGCTGTGGCAAATGCTTCGCACTGCGCGTCGATTCGTGACTGATCCTGCCCATCGAGGCGGGGGGCATTGTGCGCGAGCGTGGAGCGATACCAGAACAGGTCGGAGGTCACGTAGGAGCCGGTGCCAGGATCGGGCAGCCAGTGAACTCCATCGGCGTGCACCGTCAGGTGAAGACGGTCGGCGTGACCATGTCCCCCGCCCGAGGTTCCACACTCGAGGCTGGCGTAGTGGTCCCCGTCGCGCAGCACGGCGAGGCCCTGAGACTCGATCAGCGTACTGGGCGGATGCCATCCCGGCTCGGGCACCGGCGGATTCGCCTCCATTTCGAGGAGCGTCCACCAGGAGAGAGCGCTCCGAGCCCGCTCTGCGGGAGCGGGAAGCCCCGCCTCGTGGAGATAGGAGTCGAACACCTCGGCGGCCGGCGCTGGAACTGAGTAGAGCGTACTCAACCATGAATCGAGGGGTTCCGCGGCGGCCTCGTCTCCCGCAGCTCGCAATCGGGCGCGCCCCACTTCCCACAGTTCCAGATACATCGGTTGCGCCAGCGAGATGCCATAGCGCGCGTCTCGGCGCGCGGGGAAAGTGAAATCCGGCAAGGCCGTGAGGCCGGTGACCTGAAGCGCCGCGGCCACTCGGGCGCGGCTTTCATCTTCTTCCAGGAGATCCACACCGGCGAGTCGTGCCCAGCCTGACCCGGTCAGGAGTCCCCTCAAGGCGAAGAGGTGATAGTTCTCTCCCTCGTACCACAGGCCATCCTCCCCGAACCCATCGACCAGGTGGCCGACCAGCCCGGAGCGGCCTTCGATCGCGCGTCGCGCGAGATCCTCGTCCTCGAACCATACCGCCGACGCAAGCAGCGCGGCGTTGTTCCAGGTCTGGCGGTTGGAGAGGCCCTCGTCGAATTCCCCAATAAGGTTTGCGGCCTCTTCCGCCATTGCTCCGACCGCCTCGGCGGTCGCATCGTCGAGCGCCCCTCCCTCTCGGAGCAGCTGCCCCGCCGCAACCACGTTGCAGAGCCAGATGGACTCGAGATAGGTCGAGAAGAAGAGCCGGGTCGGCCCCAGAACATTGTCGCGGTTGGGGAAATCGAAATACTTGCCGGCGTAGTCGCGGAGCAACGCTGCTGCACCGTCGGCAAGCGTCTCCTCACCCGCGAGAATTCCCGCGGTCGCCAGGTGCGCGATGCGCTCGGAAAGCCAGAGGTGCTGGTAGCGCGCCGCGTACCGGTCGTACCGGTCGCCGGAAACCGCGGAACCGCAGCGGGAACAGCGATGGGACTCGGGGTGCCAGGGGTCGAACACCAACGGGGCCCCGTCCTTGGGGCAGACCCCGCCGTCGATCGAAAGCTGTGCCTTCCATCGCGGAACTCGAGGTTGCTGCTCGAGAAAGTGCCGGGATTGCTCGATAAGCCGTTCCAGTTGGGCCGACAACTCTGGAGAGCCCGCAATCTCCTCGCGGCGGGCTTCAATCTCTTCACCAACTACCATGTGCGCACTCCATTCCCGTTCCATTCAACCGGCAGCACAGTGGCGCCGAGGTGTGTGGCCGCCGCCTTCGCCCGGGCAACCTGGTCGCTGTCCCGGAAGAGGAAGAACATGCATCCCCCTGCCCCGGCGCCGGCGGCTTTTCCGCCCAGCGCACCCAACTGCGTCATGGCCGCTTCGAGACCGCCCATTTCCTCGGTACACATAGAGGAATCCAGGGCCTGCTGGAGCTCCCAATTTCGCTGCAGCAACGCGCCAACCTTGTCACAATCGCCTTGTTGCATGGCCTCAGCCATCCTTGAGGCCGTCTCTTTCAACCCTCGCAGGGCCTCGACAACCCCTGACTCACCCCGTTCATAGGCCCCCATCACCCGCGCAATCGTGTCTCCCGAAACTCGGGATCGCCCGGTGAAGCACACTAGAATCCTCTGTTCCAGCGCCGTCAGGAAGTCCTCGGTGAGATCCAGCGGTTCAATCGTCGGCTCGCCGTCATCAAAGCCCAGCAGATGAAAACCGCCGAATGCCGCGGCGCATTGATCTTGCCGCCCACCCGGCAGCCCCGCTTCAACAGCTTCGAGCTCCCAGCCGTACGCCGCCGCCTGTTCGCGGGTCAGCGCCTCTCCACGGGCCACCGCGAGCACACTCACCAGGGCCACATCCAGCGCACCAGAGCTTCCCAAACCCGATCCCACGGGGACTTCGGAGAACGTGCGCAGGGTGCACGGTCCCGGAGGGAACATCCGCAGCGCCGCGCGCAGCAAGGGCAGTGGTCCGTGGCCAGCCAGCTGCGTGGCATGAGCGATCACGGCCGCCTCTCCAAGATCCTCCGCTCGCAGCAGCATTCCCGTACCACCCAGCTCCACCTCGGCTCGGACCGAGAGGCTGATTGCGGCGTTCACCACCAGTCCACCCTCACGAGTCGAGAAGGGCGGCACATCGGTCCAGCCCCCGGCGAAGTCGAGTCGCACTGGAGCTGCTGCATGGAATACGCGGCGTTCCTGGGCCGTCATTGAACGACCGTCCACCGTGCCACGGTCGCGAGCTCCCCACGCTGATCCATCCGCACGTTGCGAACTCTGCGGTTCATCCCCTGAACCCCCCGTGCCTGATACAGGAACACCACCGGAGTCGAATCGGCGAGTTGCCTGAGCTGCCCGGTGGTGTCGGCCGCGGGGGTGAATCCGGCGGTACGCAGCAAGGGTGAGAGGTAGCCCAGGGCCAGGTCGCCCGGAACTCCCATGACAGCGGCCTGATACTCGTGACTCGGACCCTGCACCCGGTCGAGGAACGCGGAGAGCTCGAGCTGCCGGATGCTGATCGCGATGCCCTGACGCTGAAACTGGTGCTGCAGGAGCTGTTCGAGCGCCGCCTCGCCGCTGCCCACGGTGAGAAGCTCGAAGGAAAGAGGTTGAGAATCGGACGAGGCGGTCGGGGCGGACGCGGCGGTCAAGGCGGACGTCTCGGGGCCCACTATTGGAGCGCCGAAACCGAACAGGAAACCGTCCACGATCTCCTGACGATCAACGGCCTCCGCCACTCGGGTTCGCGCCGCTAAATCGGAGAATGGAGGGATTCGAGTATTCAGTACCAGCACGTAGTCGAAGAGCAATGGGTAATCATACACCGCCAATCGCGGGTTCTTCTTCACGAACTGGGCGTGGGCTGGTTGAATGCCGGCGAAATCGAGCTCACCTGA
>DATBGE010000129.1:0-15921 GCA_036558125.1 Gemmatimonadales bacterium
CGCCTTCGGCGTGGGGAATTTCAAGACCAAGCTCCACAAGCGGTGCGTCGCCAAACTGTTTGAAAAGAATGACCTCGTGCTGGACGCCGAGGGGATCGCCGATATCGCGCGGGGAATGCTGGCGGGGTCCTGAAAAAGGTCCGTTTAGAGCTTCACCATGGTCCGAGTCATCGGGATCGACCCCGGCACCGTGAGCCTCGATCTTTGCGGATTGGACGGCGAACAGGTGTGGCTGGATCAATCGCTGCCTACGGCTTCGGCGCTGGCGTCGCCCCAAGCATTGATAGAGTTGCTGCGCGAGGCGGGCCCGGACCTCATCGCCGGCCCGTCAGGGTACGGTCTTCCCATGATACCCGCCGAACAACTGGACGAGGACGACCTGCGCCTGGCCTACCTGTCCCGGCCCGGGGAGCCGGGCGGGATCGGAGGGTTGAGCCGGCTGGCTCGCGCCCTCGCGGCAAGCGGGCTCCCCGTGGTGTTCACTCCCGCTGTGATCCACCTGCCGACCGTGCCCCAACATCGCAAACTCAACAAGGTTGACATGGGTACCGCCGAGAAAGTTGCGGCAGCGGTGCTCGGAGTATGGGACCAAATGCGGCGGAGCCAGCTCGCTCCCAGCGACAGTTCGTTCATTCTGGTCGATCTGGGGGGCGCATTCACGGCGCTCGTCGCGGTGAGCGACGGCCAGGTGGTGGATGGGATGGGAGGCACCAGCGGACCAATGGGTTGGCAGTCGTCGGGCGCCTGGGACGGCGAAGTCGCCTTCCTCGCGGAGACAGTGGACAAGGCGATGCTCTTCGCAGGCGGTGTAGAGTCGATTGCGGCCGCGGAGGGTGGTGATTCCAGCCCTGCCGAGATCGGGATTCAGGGATACGTCGAAGGTGTGCTGAAAGGCGTCCTGGCCCTCACCGCATCGTTGCCCCAGCCGTCGGAGATACTCCTCGCCGGACGGCGGGCCCGGGATCCTCGAGTCCGTTACCCGCTCGTCACACGACTGGAAGACATTGCTCCAGTTCGGGAGCTCAGCGGCTTTGCCAAGGTTACCAAGCAGGGAGCGCAGGGGGCGGCCCTCATCGCCAATGGCCTGGCAGGTGGACGTTGGGCCGAGTTGGTGGACACCATGCGGCTTCGAGAGGCCTCGGGCACGGCGCTCGACCATCTCACCGTGATCACTCCGGCCCGGGCCCGGGAGCGGCTGGGACTCTGATGCATGCTCCTGTCCCCTCTGTTCTCCTGACCGGCATGTCGGTCCGAGCCATGGCCGAATCCGCGGCGAAGGCCGGCTACCGAGTAACCGCCCTGGATGGTTTCGGAGACCTGGACACGATTCGGGCGTCGGATGGCGTTCTCACACCCCGCCGCGATCTCAATCGCCCCTATAGTGTTGAGCGCCTGGTGTCACTCTCGCGGTTGGTCACGGCCGATCTATTCGCCTACGGCGCCAATCTCGAGAACCATCCCGGTGCAGTCGGCAGACTGGCAGAGGGACGCACTCTCCTGGGCAATGGACCCGCTGAGCTTCGCCTCGCCCGCAATCCGAGGGGGCTGGCGGAGATGCTGCACCGGAAACAGCTCGCGGTGGCAAACGTTCGCACGACGCGTCCTTCCAGTGGAGAATGGTTGCTCAAGCGGCGCCGTTCGGGGGGCGGGCGCGCGATCAGGACTTGGGAAGGTGAGCCCATTCCGCGCTCCTGTTACCTGCAGAAACGGATTCGGGGGATATCAGCTTCAATCGTCTTCAGCGCCGATGGTGAGAGGATCATTCCGCTGGCGATCACGCGCCAACTCATCGGAACTCGATGGTTGGGCGCCGGGACGTACTGGTACAGCGGCAACATTCTGGCGCCGCTGGACGATTCCCAACTCCCCCGAGGGAAGGCTCTGTTCGACCGGGCCAAGGCGATAGCGGAGGCTGTCACCGGAGCGTGCCGTCTCAAGGGAGTGAATGGCGTTGACTTCATCGCCCAGGATGGAGTCCCCTTCCTGATCGAGGTGAATCCACGTTACTCGGCTTCGCTCGAGCTGGTCGAACGGGCCTTCGGAATCTCGGTATTCCAGCTACACCTGCTCGGTTGTCAGGGGAGATTGCCGACCGCAGTGGAAATCCCTCGCCGCTTCCCCGCGACTGGCAAGGCCATCGTTTACGCCAGGCGTGCCATGACCGCGGGAGACACTCGGCGGTGGCTGGACGATCCGAGCGTCGCGGACATTCCGTGGCCGGGGGAGCGAATCCGACCGGGCCATCCGATCTGCACCGTCTTCGCCTCTGCGCACTCAGGCGCCGAATGCGAGGTCAGGCTTCGGGCTCGCGCCGAGAGGGTGTACTCCGAGCTGGCGACTGCTAAAGGACGGGCAGCGTGACGAAGGACAAGGGCACGTTGCCTTTCCGGACTTGCCTCGGGTGCGGCTGCACCTGCGACGACATCGCTCTGGAGGTGGCTGGCGGACGCATCACAGAGGCGGGGAACGCCTGCGATCTCGGGCGGGCCTGGTTTGGTGACGGCGTGGTCCCGACGAAAGTGCTGATCGGAGGGAAGACGGCGACCCTCGAGGAGGCAGTGGATCGCGCGGCGGCGCTTCTGGCGGCGGCGAAGAATCCGATGGTCTATCTCGCGGGTGATCTCACCATCGAAGCGGCTCGGCACGGGCTTTCCATCGCGGACCGGGTTCGCGCCCGGCTGGACAGTCCTGCGTCCGACACGGTGGTTGCGGGCCTCGTTGCGCAGCAGACCCGGGGCCGCGCGGCCGCAACACTGGGCGAGCTGTTCAACCGGGCCGACGTGGTGGTGTTCTGGGCAGTAGATCCCGCCGAGCGTTACCCGCGATTCAGAGAGCGCTACTCCGCGGATCGAAAAGGACTCGCGGCGCCGGAGGGGAGAGCGAGCCGAACTCTGATCGCCGTCGATGTGGGTCCGAGCAAGGGGCCGAAGGATGCCGATCATCGGGTCTCGCTGACGCCCGAGCAGGAGATCGCGGTCCTGGGGGCCATTCGGGCGGCCGTCGCCGGCAGGCAACAGCCCGAAGGGAGGTCCCTGGCCGATCTGGTTGATCGGCTCAAGAAAGCCAAGTACACCAGCCTGGTATATGATGCCGAGCCGTCTGGGCTGACGCGAAGCCAGGTGAGGGTCGAAGCGCTCGTCGCACTCACGCAAGCGTTGAATGGACCGAGTCGGGCGGCGCTGACTGCACTCCGAGCGGGAAACAACCGAAGCGGCATCGAAGCGCTCAGCACCTGGCAGACCGGTTTTCCTTTCGCGGTGGATTTTTCCCGGGGCTTTCCGCGTTACCTCCCCGAGGAGAGCGCCTCCCAGCTGCTCCAGTCCGGCGGAATAGACCTGGTTCTGCTGGCCGGATCGCCGGCGACAGTGCCGGAGGCAGTGCGTGTCGGCCTCGGGTCAGTGCAGGTCATCGCGGTCGGACCTAGAGCGAGCGAGGTTTCGCCCGGCTTTCACATCGCCGTCGATACCGGTGTCGCCGGGATACACGAGGAAGGCACGGCCTACCGGATGGACGACGTTCCGATTCCGTTGCGGCTGGCCTTCAGCGGGCCTCCCGCGGCCCGAGAAGTCCTCCAAACGTTGAACCTGCGGGTGCTCGCGAACGGAGGTTCGCGATGACTCCACTGCGAATCACCGGCGGCACGGTTTACGACCCGGCCAATGGAGTGGACGGCAAGGTGCAGGACATCTGCATCGAAGATGGGAAAATCGTAAACAGCGTGCCGCAGAGCGCCAGAAGGCTCGATGCCAGCGGGATGGTCGTCATGCCTGGCGGGGTGGACATCCATTCGCACATCGCGAGTTCTGCCTGCAATCAAGCCCGGCGTCTCCTGCCCGAGGAGCACCTGCGGGATCCGGTGCCGGCCCCACGACTCCTGGAAAGGCAGGATGGCCCACGCTCCGGAACCGGCGGCACGGTCCCCAGCACTTTCACGACCGGCTATCGCTACGCCGGACTCGGCTATACCACGGCCTTTGACGCAGCGGTTGCTCCTCTCGGCGCACTGCACACTCACCTCGAGTTAGACGACACGCCGTGCATTGACGCGGGGTTCTTCGTCTTGCTGGGCAACGACGATTTTCTGCTGCGCCAGATTGCCGCCGGCGAGCAGGCGCGCGCCCGGGACTACACCGCATGGTTGTTGCAACGCACCGGCGGCTACGCGATCAAAATCGTGAACCCCGGCGGGGTCGAGCAGTGGAAGAATGGCGGCCGCAACGTCAACGGTCTCGATGACGTCGTCGGGTCCAGCAACGTCACGCCGCGGCGCATTCTCGAGACGCTGGCCGATGTGGGCAATGGGCTTGGTCTACCCCATCCGGTCCACATTCACTGCAACAATCTCGGCCGGCCGGGAAACGCGACGGTGACGCTGGAGAGCATGAAAGCCGTGGCCGGACGCCGCGCGCATTTTACTCATCTCCAGTTCCACGCGTACGGCGACGGACCCGGTGGTGGAGCGCCCGGGGGCTGGAGCTCGGCCGCGCCGAAACTCATCGAGTACGTCAACCAGCACTCCGAAGTCAGCGTAGACGTGGGGCAGGTGATGTTCGGAGCCGCGACCACGGTCACCGCAGACAGCGCGGTGGAGTACCTGCTGCACGCAAGCAGCGGCCGCAAATGGGTGAACGTGGACATCGAGCTGGAGAGTGGCTGCGGCATCGTGCCCTACTCGTACCGGGAGAAGGCCGCGGTCGCCGCGCTTCAGTGGGCCGTCGGTCTCGAGCTGTTCCTGCTCTCGGCTGATCCGTGGCGGGTGGTCCTGTCAACCGATCACCCGAACGGTGGAACCTTCCTCTCATATCCCGAGTTGATCCGGCTGCTGATGGACCGCACCTACCGGGACGAGAAGCTGAAGACCATTAACCTGCGCCTGCTCGCCGGGAGCGCGTTGCTGGACGGACTGGCCCGGGAATACACGCTGAACGAAATCGCGATCATCACCCGAGCCGCGCCCGCGCGCCTGCTTGGCCTCGGCGCGAAGGGACACCTGGGCCCCGGAGCGGACGCGGATGTGACGGTCTACAGCCGCAACGACGATATCGCCGCGATGTTTGCGACGCCGCGCTACGTGGTGAAGGCGGGTCAGCTCATCGTGGAGGAAGGCCAACTCCGGCGCGCACCGGCAGGCGCACGATTCTCCCTCGCGCCACAGTACGACCAATCGATCGAGGGCCATCTGAAGCGGCACTTCGAGCAGTACTCCTCGGTTTCCCTCGCCAACTACGGAGGGAGAGGCTAGTGCGAATCCGGGGCACTTTCATCGAGGACACCTTCGCCGAGGCGTTCACCATGCGGGCCGCGCGCATCATCATCACCGCGCGTAACCTGACCTGGGCACGCCATGCGGCGACCAAGCTCACCGGGTTCGCGACCTCGGTGATCGCGTGCAAATGCGAGGCAAGCGTCGATCGTGAGCTGGATCCCTCCGAAACTCCGGACGGCCGGCCCGGCGTGAGCGTGCTGTTCATGACGATGAGTAAGGACGACATGTCCAAGCGTCTGATCGAACGGATCGGTCAGACCGTCCTCACCTGCCCCACCACGGCCTGCTTCGACGGTCTGCCCGAAGCACCGGACCGGGTGGCGGTAGGAAGCTCACTCAAGTTCTTCGGCGACGGATTCCAGGGGAGCAAGGTGATCCACGGAGAACGCTTCTGGCGGATTCCCGTGATGGAAGGGGAGTTCCTGATCCAGGAGAAGTTCGGTATGCAGAAGGCCGTGGGCGGGGGAAACTTCCTGATTCTGGCGGAGACTGCCGAGGCCGCGCTGGAGGCGGCGGAAGCGGCAGTCTCCACGATGGAGGGTCGCGCCGGAGTGATCATGCCGTTTCCAGGGGGGATTGTTCGCAGCGGCAGCAAAGTGGGGAGCCGGACCTCCAAGACGATGATCGCGTCTACCAACGACGCCTTTTGTCCTACGCTCAGGGTGGTGACCGCGAGTCAGATTCCCGAGGGCGTGAACTCGGTACTGGAAATCGTGCTGAACGGGCTAGACACACCGGCGATCGAGGGAGCGATGCGACTCGGCATCGACGCGGCGTGTCGGGAGGGTGTCCGGAGCATCACCGCGGGTAACTACGGTGGGAAGTTGGGGCCGCACCATTTCTATCTGCGGAAGATTATGGGGTGAGGGCGGAATGGCGGAATGGCGGAATGGCGGAATGGCGGAATGGCGGAATGGCGGAATGGCAAGGCACAAGCGAAAGGCGTGATCGGAAGCAATGGCTGACATTGTACTGACTCTCAAGACCGCGCTGACGCACGCGACTGATTTGTCGTGCGTGGTGCCGGATCGGTTCGCGGAGTTGTCGAACCTGGACCTCGGGAACCTGCCGGTCTGGAGTGCGGCGGCGCCCAGGTCGCCGCTGCGCCTGGGGGATCTGTTCGCGATCGAGGGTGAACGGTCCAGCTCGGTGCGTGTCAAAGGCGACTGCCGTCTCGGCGACGGACTCGGACGGGAAATGCGGGGCGGCCGGCTCGACATCGAAGGGAACGTAGGGTCCCACTGCGGCACGGCATTACAGAACGGCACGATCCGCGTCACCGGAGACGCCGGCGACCACCTTGCGGGCGCTTTGCCCGGGGCATCGCGGGGCGTAGTGGGCGGAGAGATCGTCGTGCTCGGTTCCGCGGGCGCCTGGGTTGCCGAGCGTATGCGCCGTGGACTGGTCTACGTCGGCGGGTCGACTGGGGAGTTTGCCGGACGGGGAATGATCGCGGGCACACTGGTGGTAGGCGGCCAGACCGGGGCCGGAACCGGACAAGGGATCAAGCGAGGAAGCCTGGTATCACTCGGCTCCATCAAGCCTCTCGACGGGTTCCGCCTGGCCTGCACCTACCGTCCACCGCATGTCCCCCTCATTCTTACTCGCCTCAAAATGGCGTTTGGAGCTCGATTCACGGAGGCACAGGTTCATGGGTTGTACCGCCGCCATAGCGGCGACCTCGCCGAGCTGGGCAAGGGTGAAATTCTCGAATGGTGCACGGCATGACCGGACTGGGCATGAATGGGCGCGCCCGCCAGCTGGCGGAACGCATGGTGGCGGAGGCCGATCGGCTCCGGGTTGCGGTGCACAGCCTCGATAACGGGGCACGGGTCATCGACGCGGGAGCACAGGTCGATGGTGGCTTTGAAGCTGGGCTCCTGCTGAGCGAGATCTGCATGGGCGGCCTCGGCCGAGTCGTCAACGCGACGATTTCGATCGGGGGAGAGAACTGGCCGGGAGTGCAGGTCGCGACCGATCACCCTGCGACCTCCTGCATGGCGTCTCAGTATGCGGGCTGGGCGATTTCGACCGGCAAGTACTTCGCGATGGGATCGGGGCCGCTCCGGTCACACGCGCGAGTCGAGAAAGAACTGTTCTCCAAGCTGACCTACGCTGAAGAGGCCGATCACGGCGTGCTGGTATTGGAAGGACGGGAGCTTCCTACGGCGGAGGTCGCCGACTGGATCGCGAGCAAGGCGCGGCTCAAGCCGTCGCAGCTCACCATGGTCATTGCGCCTACGGCGAGCCTTGCGGGTGGAACTCAGATCTCGGCGCGCGTGCTGGAAACCGGGCTGCACAAGATTGAAGCCCTGGGATTCGATGTGCAGCGAATCGTGAGCGGGATCGGCACCGCTCCGCTTGCACCGCCGGCCAAGAACGACCTGCGCGCGATCGGCCGGACCAACGATTGCATCCTCTACGGCGGCGAGGCCCACTACCTGGTCCGGGCCGACGATGGAGAGCTGGCGGAGCTGGCGCCCAAGGTTCCGGCCTCCGCGTCACGAGACTACGGCAAGCCGTTCTACGAGATCTTCGAGCGGTATAACAAGGATTTTTACAAGATCGACCCGCTTCTCTTCAGTCCCGCCGAGGTGTGGCTGACCAGTGCCGCGTCGGGGAAGACGTATCACGCGGGCGGCGTGAATCCCGATGTACTCACACAGTCGCTGTATCCCTGACTCTCTCCTCTCTATCGCGGAAAGGATGTAACGCATGCGTCGTTTCTCCCTCGTCAGCGCCTTCGCCATGTTGGCCGCCGCGGGCTGCAGCAAGCCGGCGGAAAAGCCCGCAGCCGACACCACGGCGGCAATGGCCCCGGCCGCGACCAAGCCGGAGCCGATGGCGTTCGTCACGGTGATTTACAACCAGCCGAAGAGCGCCGCCGCTTTCGAGAAGTACTACTCGGCGACTCACCTCCCACTGGTTGGCGCGAAGCAGGCCGAGGTCGGCTTCGTAGGAGCGGAGCTGACCAAGTTCGACGCCACCCTGGATGGGAAGAAGCCGACCTACTACCGGCAGGCCGTCCTCTGGTTCAAGAACATGGCGGACCTGGAGAAGGGCATTGCGACTCCGGGCTTCAAGGCCATCGGCGACGACCTCGCCAACTTCGCGACCGGCGGCCTCACGGCGCTGGTTGGTGAAGAGACCAGCGATCACTCCGAGCTGTTGCAGGGAGATTCGACGGCCTTCGTAACCGTGATCTACAACATTCCCAAGGATCCGTCCGCGTTCGAGTCATACTACTCGGCAACCCACCTTCCGCTCGTTGGGCAGGGTGCCGCTGAAATCGGGTTCACTAGGGCCGAACTCACCAAGTTCAGCAAGAACCTGGATGGGTCGGCCGCCTCGGTGTACCGTCAGGCGAAGCTCTACTTCCCGAATGCCGATGCGCTCAAGAAGGGCACCGGAACCGCCGCATTCAAGGCGGTGGGAGACGACCTGCCGAAGTTTGCGGATGGCGGGTTGGTCGCCTTGGTGGGGCATCTGACCACGAAGTGACGCAATTGACGATTGCTGATTGCTGATTGACCAGGGCGTTTTCAGTCGGCAATCTGCAATCTTCAATCTGCAATGCTCTCCATGTCCACGGTCATCATCCTCGCCTCAAAGACCGGCTGGCACACCGACCAGTTGGAACAAGCGGTCCGGAGGCGAGGCATGGAGCCGGTCATCCTGCCGTGGGAAGCCCTCGTCGCGAGGCTGGGAGCCGCGAGCGGTGTGATCGCGAACGGGATGGCACTGCGCGACATCCACGGAATCCTGCCTCGAATCATTCCGAACGGCTCGCTGGAACAGATCATCTTCCGGGTGGATCTGCTTCATCGCCTGGAGGCCGAAGGGATTCGAGTGATGAACTCGGCCCGAGCCATCGAGCGCTCGGTGGACAAGGCGTGGACCTCGGCCTTACTGGAGCAGGCGGGACTGCCGACTCCGGACACGGTAGTCTGTGAACGGAGCGAGGACGCATTCGTCGCGCTCCGCGAAATGGGAGACGTGGTCGTAAAGCCGCTGTTCGGATCCATGGGTCTGGGCATGATGCGAGTCAGCGACGAGGACACCGCCTTCCGGGTCTTCCGGGCGATCGAAATGACCCGCGGCGTGTTCTACCTGCAGCGTTTCATCCCTCACGAGGGATCGGACATAAGGGCGTTTGTCGTCGGAGACCGGGTCATCGGAGCGATCTACCGCAGCGCTCCGGGATGGAAGACCAACGTGTCGCGCGGCGGCACGGCACGCCCCTGCTCCATCGATCCGGTGCTGGCGAATCTCGCGGTCTCGGCGGCAAGGGCGGTCGGCGCCGAGTACGCCGGCGTGGATCTCCTTCCCGCGAGCGACGGGACGGTCTACGTCCTGGAGGTAAACGGGATCCCTGGATGGCAGGGACTGCACGAAGCGACCGGCACCGACGTGGCAGGCGCCATCGTGAATAAGCTGTGACGGCCAGGCTCGATATCGCGACCCTGGCGCAGCTGTCCTGCCTGCTCGAGGTCAGCGCGCCCAAACCAGGCAACGTCTCTCCCGGAATGCGCTTCCGGGACATGAGCTACGAGGACTTCCTGGTCAGCGCGCTGGCCATCGGCCCCGCCATCGCCGAAGCGGGAATGGTTCCCATCGGCGTGACCATCGAGCGGGCCATCGCTGCGACCAGAGCGGTCACCGGTGCCAACACCAACCTCGGACTGGTTCTTCTGCTGACCCCGCTGGCGGCTGCTTCTGTTCCGACCGCGGGCACCATCAGAGAGCGGGTGCGGCGAGTACTGCGGGCTACCACGATTGACGATGCCAGGCTGGTCTACAACGCCATTCGAAGCGCCAACCCGGGCGGGATGGGCAAGGTTTCTGAAGAGGATGTGGGAGAGCAGCCTACGGTGACGTTGTTGAAGGCGATGGAGCTGGCCAAACACCGGGACAGTGTCGCCCAGGAATACGTGACCGATTTCGAGATCACCTTTGCTCACGGAGTGCCGGCCCTGAGGGCCGCGCGTCAGGCTGGACTGGGATGGCTAGATGCCGTAACCGAGACCGGCCTCACCCTCCTGGCTGACGTGCCGGACACGCTGATCACCCGGAAGGCTGGGAAAGACGTTGCACTTGAGGTCTCCGGCGGGGCCCGGGCCGTTCTCGCGGCCGGCGGAGTGCGTAGCCAGACAGGGCGGAAGGCACTCGCGGAGTTTGACGCCAGCCTGCGCGACCCCCAGAATTCACGGAACCCGGGCACCACCGCCGACCTGACCGCCGCAGCTACGTTCGTGACCCTGCTGGAGGATGGTTGGAACCCCACCTAGAGGTTGACACCGTGCGCAGTGATTTCAAGGTGTCGGTCAGCAAAGACTATCTGGTCTTCTCGTCCGCCCACTTCATCACGTTTCGCGGCCACCAGTGCGAGACTCTGCACGGGCACAACTACCGGCTCGGCGTCACCGTCGAGGGCGCGGTAGACGACGAGACCCTGTTCGTCGTGGATTTCTCCGTGCTCAAGAAGGTGGTTCGGAAGCTGGTCGATGAAATCGACCACAAGATCCTGCTTCCGCTTCACAACCCCAAGCTGGGCTTCGCCGAAAACGGAGACAGTCTGACCGTGTCCTACTTCGGCACGCCCACCTATGTGTTTCCCAAGGTGGATTGCGCGATGATGCCGATTCAGAACACGACCGCCGAGGCGATCGCGGAATACTTCGCGGGCCGGGTGCGGAAGGAACTGGAAGCGATGGGAATGCGGAACCTGTCCGCGCTCGAACTCGAGGTGGAGGAGTCGTTTGGGCAGGCGGCAACGTTCAGGCTTGTCATGGATTGAAGATTGCAGAATGAAGATTGAACCACAGCAACTTCAAGATCTTCAATCTGAAATCCTGAATCCGAAATCACCTCTATGGATCGCCGTTCCCACCAAGACTCCTGCCGCCCCCGCCTCCAGGAGCGCATCCACGTCGCTCCGATCTCGGACACCTCCGCCCGCATAGAGTGGCATCTGATACCTGGCTACGAGTTGTTGAATCAGCGGTCCGGTTGAGGGGCCGGCGCCCGAGCCGACATCGGCCAGGTCGATCACGATGAGACCGGCGATTCCGATCGAGACCGCTTGATTGACCAGCTCTTCGGGCATGATCCGTTCAAGCCGCGGCCCCGTGTCGAGGTGGTATACGGGACGGCCCTGGTGGAGATCGAGACTGAAGAGGACCCGATCACTTCCCGCCACACCGACCATGTTTTCGAGGTCGCTCCAGGAATCGAGGCTCTCCAGACCGGCGATGACCTTCGCCACGCCCAAGTCAAGGAGATCCTGCACGCCTGCAATGCCAGCGCCGCCGGCGTCCACCAGCAACCCGGGGCCGAATCCGTTCGGATCCGCCAGGCGGCCGATTAGCGACGACTGCGGGCCTTTCTCCTGAATCGCATCGAGGTCTGCGACATAGCATTGCGTCGCACCAAGCCGCTCTCGATAGGCGCGGGCCAGCGCCAGCGCGTTGCCACTCTGCCCCGAGGTCAGTACCGATTCGACCGGCTGATACTCCTCCCGCCGCCCCGCGATCGCCTGGACCGCCTCACCGTGGGCGAGGTCGAGTACGGGGATGATGGGGTTGGTGGACATGGAGGGAAATAAGAAAGAGGTTGTAGGGTGTAGGGGGTAGGGTGTAGGGCGCTGGAACCCGGACATTTTGGATTTGGATACACCCTACTCCTCCACGCCCTACTCCCTACCCCCTAATCCCTACTCCCTGTTCTCCAATGCACCTGTCTGACACGTCCACAATCGGCTGGGACATCGGCGGAGTCCACACCAAAGTGGTTCGCCGAACGCCGGATGGCACGCTCACGGCGAGATCGCGCGGGTTCGCCATCGAGCATGAGATCGCTTCGCTCGGGGCCTTACTGGAAGAGATGAGTCGGGCTGTCGGAGCGGGAAAGGGTGACCGTCACGGGGTCACCATGACCGCCGAGCTGTCGCAGGCATTCCGGACCAAGCGGGAAGGCGTCGAGAAGATTCTCGACGTGGTAGAGAAGGCGCTGGGGCAACACACTGGAATATTCGCGACCGATGGACGGTTCCTCACGATCGCGGGTGCACGGCAGAACCCGCTCGCCGTCGCCGCATCGAACTGGGCCGCCACGGCGAGGATGGTCGCACGAACCTGCCCTGACGCGATTCTCATCGACACTGGGTCAACCACTACCGATGTGATCCCCATCGTCGGCGGCCATGTCGCCGCTCGGGGAAAGACAGACCCCGAACGACTCACGTCCGGGGAACTGGTGTACACCGGTGTGGTCCGTACTCCGGTCGAAGCGATTGCGGGCGCTCTCCCCTGGCGGGGGGGCAGCGTCGGCGTCTCCGCCGAGGGCTTCGCACTGAGTGGCGACGTGTATCTCTGGCTGGGACAGATCGCAACCGAGGATTACACTGCGCCGACACCCGACCGCCGTCCGGCGACTCGGCCATTTGCGGGTGAGCGGCTGGCCCGGGTCATCTGCGCCGACCGGGAGATGCTCGACGAGGAGGAGATAACGGGACTGGCCCGAAGCATCGCCGAGGCGCAGCTGGAGCGGGTGGCGGTCTCCCTGCGTTCGGTCTTGGAGCGCCATCCTTCGATCCGTCAGGCCATGGTGACCGGAATCGGTGATTTCCTGGGAGCCGCAGCCGCTCGTCGAATCGGACTCGAAGTGCGGTCCCTCGCGGAAGACCTCGGCGCCGAAGCATCCCGGGTGGCGCCGGCGGCAGCGATCGCACTGCTGCTGAGCGAGTCAAATGGAACCCGCCCCGCCGGGCGCAGATTCTCCCGAGAGCTCCGGCCGATCCAGCCGGGGCTCACCGTCATCAAGATCGGCGGGGGGATTCTCGGCATCCCCGAAGCCTTCGAACGGGTGACCCACGCGGTCGCAGTCGCTTCGAAGAGGGCTCGCCTCGTGGTGTTCCCGGGAGGAGGTCCATTCGCGGACACGGTCCGGGATCTCGATGGGAAGCTTGGGCTTACTCCAGCCTCCGCCCACTGGATGGCAATCCTGGGGATGGATCAGTACGCGCACGTCCTGGCGGGACAGATCCCCGGCGCGGAGATCGTTGATGGATCGGCGGGCATCGCCGAGGTCCACGAGCGCGGCGGCGTGCCGGTGCTGGCGCCGCATCGCTGGCTCAAGAGCGCCGATGAGTTGCCGCACACCTGGTCGGTCACCAGCGACAGTCTAGCCGCTTACATCGCGGCCCTGCTCGGCGCACACCGTCTGGTGGTGATAAAGCCACAGGAAGGCGGCATGGAACTGATGGATGCCCACTTCACGCGAGCTCTCCCCGAGGGGATAGAACTCAGGGTGCTGGGACCGAGGCAACTCGAGCAGCTGGAGGAGGTTCTGACCGGCTGAGCGTGGCGTGACCAATCGTTTCGACAAGGCGAGCCACCGCTGCGGAACTCACTGGTGAGGTGCGACCCGACTGGCACGCCGCACCTCGCACGCCGATCACGTCAGCATCGGTCGCAAGGGCGGCTGGGATGTCCTTCGCCTTCAAACTGCCGGCCACCGCGAAGCTGAACTCCCGAGGAAGGTTCGCCCGAATGTCGCGCAGCCCTGCCGGAGTGCAGTAGTCGAAGAGTGACCCCGACGTCTTTCCCGCAGTATCCACCAGAAGACCGTCAGCTCCTTCTGTAACCGCGAGCTCTGCGATCTCCATCAAACTCAAGCCCGCCACTCCCTGAACATCCGCAAAGGCGACGACGACGAGTGCAGGCTCGCCCGGCAGCCGCGATGCGCGATCCGCGCCTTCGCCAATGCTTCGTGCGCAACCTGCAGCGTCGAGTCCAAGGATCCCAAGTTTGACGAAGGAGAGCGGGACGTCGATCCCGGCAAAGAGTACCGGTATCTCGTCCGGTGCGCGGACCTCCCCGATTGCGGCACTCAGTGGAATCCCAGGCGGGACTGCCTCGCGGATCGCCCGCAACGCCTGAAGGGAGACACGGCCTAGAGCCCCATTCCCGGGGTCCTTGGCATCGATAATAGCGGCGCCACCCTCGATGGCCGCCAGCGCTTCGACTGGGTCTGCAACACTCACCAGCAGCTTCAACTAAGCCTCCCTTGTTCGGCCCGCAGTGCCCGGTATGTTACGACTCCCATGGCCCGAGACAACCCCCGCACCGGCCCTGACTTGCTGTTGCGCGACAAGACCGTCGTCGTGACCGGGGCCTCGAGCGGGATCGGAAGGGCAATCGCGCTGGCCTGTGCCGCCGCTGGCGCCGATATCGCGACGACTTACCACGCCAACCGGGATAGAGCCGACAAGGTCGTTGCGGAGATCAAAGCGTTGGGGCGAGAGTGCATCACGCTACAGGTGGACGTCGCCGATGATGAAGACCTGGCGGAACTGGTGGGCGTGGTTCAAGACCGTTTCGACCGGGTTGATGTCTGGATCAACAACGCCGGTGCCGACATTCTGACCGGTGCGGGAGCGGACCAGGATCGGTTCGAGAAGCTCGACGCACTTCTGGAAGTCGACCTGAGAGGAACCATTGCCGCTTCATGGGCCGCAGCGGAACTGATGCGGGGCCAGCCTCAGGGCGGCACCATCATCAACATGTCCTGGGATGGAGCGGTTCGCGGCCTCGGTGGGGAGAACCCGGAGCTCTTCTCTGCCGCCAAGGGAGGAGTACTGAGCTTCAGCCGCTCGCTGGCACGGTCACTCGCCCCCGAGATTCGGGTCAACATTCTAGGCCCGGGTTGGATCGAGACGGCCTTCGGCGAAGTCGCTCCCGGCGGATTCAAAGAGAAGGTGCGCCAAGCAATCCCATTGGGGCGCTGGGGACGTCCTGAAGATGTGGCCGGGGCCGCAGTCTACCTCGCGTCAGATCTGGCCACCTACGTGACGGGGCAGATGATCATGGTGAATGGGGGGGATGTGATGTAGGCGGGAGGGCGGGAAGGCGGACAGGGCGGACAGGCGGACAAGGCGGACAGGGCGGACAGGGCGGACAAGGCGGACAAGGCGAACAGGGCGGACGGGGGCGGACGGGGCGGACGGGGCGGAGGCGAGAAGGTAGCGATAGGAAGCGAGCTAACAGCTAATAGCTAACAGCTGTTCGCTGACGGCTGACTGCTGATACAAGGAGACAACCATGGCAACCAAGGAACGCACCTACAACGACAGCGAGATCGCCGAGAAGCTCAAAGATCTTCCTGGTTGGTATCTCGAAGAGGGCTGGATTCGGCGCCAATACAAGACTGATGGCTGGCTGACGACGCTGTCGCTGGTCAACACGATCGGATTTCTCGCCGAGGCGGCGTACCACCATCCCGATCTCACCGTGACATGGGCTAAGGTGTGGGTCAAGCTGCAGAACCACGCTGCTGGCGGCATCACCGACAAGGACTTCGAGCTGGCGCGCAAGATCGAAGACGTGGTGCTGTGGCGACCGACGGGTGGCGCGCTCGAGGGGACCCCGAACAAGTGGGTACGGGCCGGGGATCCCAAATAATGGCGGAATGGCGGAATGGCGGAATGGCGGAATGGCGGAATGGCGAGCGAAGCTAGCTAGTGCGTGACCTGCGGTTCAATACCATCGATCACGGACTAGAGACCATCGACTCCTCACCCTCACCAGCTGCGCAGTTGACCGCGAGCCAGCCGAGCCGCCAAGCCGCGAAGCCGCCGAGCCGGGTTCTGTTCGTCA
>DATBGE010000130.1:0-8981 GCA_036558125.1 Gemmatimonadales bacterium
GGATGCGATGACCCCGCAGCGCGGCTCAGAATACTCCAGCTGCTACTTGGTTTTGACTCTGTCCGCGGGCTTGGCCGGAAGCGTGCCCGGATTGGTCTCCAGCGCCTTCAGAACTTCTGCGATGGCCCGATCCAGTTGCGGGTCCTTTCCAGCCAGGACTGACGCAGGATCGTTCTCCACCTCGATGTCCGGATCCACGCCGTAGCCTTCGATAATCCACTCGCCCGTCGTACTCGCGGTGGCGAATTCCGGAACGAACACCGTCCCACCATCGATCAGCGGTCCGTGTCCGCTGATGCCCACGACGCCACCCCAGGACCGCTTGCCGATCAGCGGCCCGATCCTGGCCTGCTTGAACATCGCGGCGAAGATGTCCCCGTCCGATGCCGAGTTCTCGTTGACCAGACCCACCTTGGGTCCGACGAAGACCGCGTCGGGATAGGAACTCGCGAAATCGTCGGTGCGGGAATAATCCGTGGAGAGCAGGGTGCGGCGCAGCCGCTCGATCAGCATCTGGGAGACGTTGCCGCCGCCGTTGTCGCGGTCATCAATGATCAACCCCTGGCGATGGATCTGGGGATAGTACCACTTGATGAACTCGCGGATTCCGTCCTCCCCCATGTCGGGAACATGGATGTAGGCGACACGCCCTCCTGTGGCGTCGTCAACCCGCTTCCTGTTCTGCTGGACCATCTCGAGATAAATGAGATCCGACTCGTCGCTTACCGGCTCGAAGGTTACCTGGCGGCCGGAATCGCCCTTGGCGGCCCTGCTGAGCGTAAGTGTCACGGGGCGATCGGCTTTGTTCCGCAGCAGTTGATAGGGATCGGTCTGGGCGGTGAGCGACTCTCCGTCGACCTTGAGCACGTAATCGCCGACGGCGGCGTTGACGCCGATTTCGGTGAGCGGTGAGCGGTAGTTCGCTTCCTCGTTCTGGCCACCGAAGATCTTCGCGATGCGATAGAGCCCGGTCGCCGAGTCCACCGTGAAGCGGGCGCCGGGTAGCGCCACCTTCGGACGAGGCGGGCGCTGCCAGTCGCCGCCGGAGATGTAGGCGTGCTGCACGCTCAACTCGGCGATCATTTCGGAGAGGACGTAGTTGAGGTCCGAACGGTGAGCCACGTACTGCAGCAACGGACGATACCGGGCCCGGAGTCCCTCCCAGTCGTACCCGTGCATGTTCTTCACATAGAAGTAGTCGCGATAGCGGCGCCACACTTCGTCGAAGATCTGGGACCATTCCTGGGCCGGAACCCGGTCCACTGCGAGACCCGCCGTCGAGACCGTCTTCTTGGAGCCGCCGCCGGTCGGTGTCGCATCGAGGAGCTGGTATGTGTTAGCGCTGGATAGCAGGACCTTCTTGCCGTCCTGGGAGAGCTCGTAGCCGTTGACATCGGTGGCGATCGTCGTGTCCTTGCGATCGGCCAGCGTGTAGACCTTGAGCGCCGTCTTCCGATCGTTGTCGCGGCCATAGTAGAACCCGCCAAATACCAGGTAGAGCAGGTAATCCTTCGTAGCGGTGAGGCCACCGATGTTGTCGGCCTCGAGCGGGACCCGGGCCACCCGGGTCTCGATGCCATCGAAGTCGATCTTGAGGCTGTCGGTCTTGGCGGCGGCGCTGTCCTTCGCCGCTTTGGGCTTCTTGCCCTTGTCCTTCTCGGCCGGCTTGGGCTTGGTGGTATCCGCCGCGGCGGTGGAATCCGGTTTGACCTCGTCGCTCTGCGGCGGGAAGGGATCCTTTGCATCCTTGCGCAGGGCGAGGGCGAAGATCCCCGTGGTCCGATTGGCGGCGAAATTGAATTCGACGGTGGAGAGGAGCGGCTGGTACTCGCGGTCACTCAGGAAGTACAAATAGTCTCCCTTGGGATCCCACGCGGGATTGTACTCCGGAAAAGGCTGCCCGGTCACCCGCCGCAGCTTGCCGTCTCCAGCACTCCAGATGTAGACCGACAATTCGTTGTCGATGGCCCGCATACTGAAGGCGAGGTAGTTGCCTCGCGGCGACCAGACGTAGTCTCCGATCGTGCCCCGGGGATCATCGGCCACTTCGATTACCTTCCGGTCCGAGCGCCCCAGCACGTAGAGCTTGCCGTCCTTGTCGCCGAAGGCGATGCGCTTTCCGTCGGGAGACCAGACCGGATTGCTGCGGCGCGCCTTGCCGCCCGTCGTGAGCTGCGTCGCCTTGCCGGTCCCGTCCTGCGGGATCACCCAGACTTCGTCTTCACCGGTCTGATCCGAGATGTAGGCGATCTCCTTGCCGTCAGGGGACCAGCGCGCGTCGCGATCATGGGCTCCCGACGAATTCGTCAGGTTCCGGGTCGGTCCTTTTTCGATTGGCGCCGTGAAAACGTCGCCGCGCCCCACAAACAGCGCCCGCTCTCCCTTGGGGCTCGCACTGAACCACTCGATCGCGTCGGCCGCCGAGATATGGGAGGGGCGGGACGCGACGGCGTCGGTCGGCACCGTAATCGAGATCGGCGTCGATTGTCCCGTCTTGGTGTCCAGCACCTGCAGCTCGCCGGCCTGCTCGTACACGATGCGGCCCCCGTCACCCAGGCTGGGCCAGCGCACATCCCAGGTGGTGCTCTGAGTGATCTGACGCCGCTGGCCGCTCTGGACGTCATAGGCCCAGAGGTTGAACGTGCCGGTCTTGTCGGTGTTGTAGTAAATCGTGTTCTCCAGCCACATCGGGTCCCGCTCGGCGCGCGGCCCCTCGGAAATCGGCTTCGCGGCCTTCCCGGCGAGATCGAAGATCCAGAGCCGATTGGCCTGTCCGCCGCCGTAACGCTTCTCCGAGCGGAAATCGCGAAAGAGCGGGGAGTACACCATCTGTTTCCCATCGGGAGAGAATGAACCGCTGCCCGCGGTCGGCATCGGGAGCTGTACCGCACTGCCTCCCTCGACGCTCACGGTATAGAGGTGATTCTCCACCAGGGTCCAGCCATCGCGCAGGCTCCGGAACAGCACGCGCTTCCCATCCGGCGTCCAGCCATAGACCTGGTTGTCGTAGCCCCACCGCTCGGTGAGCGGACCCCGGGCAGGATAGAAGGTGAGCTGTTTGGGGACACCGCCGGTTACCGGCACCACGTAGACCTGCTCATCTCCGTCATACTGACCGGTGAAGGCAATGGTTTTCCCGTCGGGGGAGAACTTGGCAAACAGCTCCAGGCCAGGATGGGCCGTGAGTCTGGTCGCTGTGCCGCCCGAGACCGGGGCCAGCCAGAGATCGCCGCCGTAGGTGAAAACGACCTTGTCCCCGTGGATGTCGGGGAAGCGGAGCAGCTTGGTCTGGGCCTCCGACGAGGACGAAACGACGAGCAGGAGTCCGATAGCCAGCGCGATACGATTCAACATGGTCATTGAGGTAGTGGAGGAGCAGGGTCTCACTTCAGGGATGAAGTGAGGAGACCCAAGACGAAGGCCGATCAATGTAACAACATCCTGTCCTGACAGCCGAGAGCCCGGAAGGGTTGCCCCGTTCGGCACTACCTGAAGGTTTCGCCCGCCCCTGTAAACCAGTCCCCCCAGCCACGACTACACCTGGCGCTCGAGTACGATGGACACGCTCGCGAGCAACCGTTCCAGGAGCGATCTTCGCCGCCAGTCTTCGAGCTTGACTTGACCGGCGCTCCGCAGATCCTGCTCAAAGTCCCTTACCAGGCGGGACGCGACCTCGGTATCGAACAGCGCCAGGTTCACTTCGTCGTTCAGCTCGAACGACCTGCTGTCGAAGTTGGTCGATCCCACAACGCCGTATCGCCCGTCCACGACCATGATCTTCGCGTGGATCATCCCTGGTTCGTACTCGAAGATTTCGATCCCGCCCCTGAGCAGCTCGCCATACTGGCGTCGGCTTGCCAGACGCGCGATCGGATGATTGTTGTGGTTGCCAGGAACCAACAGGCGAACGCGGACATTCCGTGTCGCGGCTGCGATCAGCTCGCGCCTGGCGCTACGATCAGGCAGGAAATAGGGCGAGGTGATTTCAATGCTCTTGCTGGCTGTCGCCAGCAGCAGTTGAAACAGGAGGCGCGCTCGAGAAGCGCGAGCCGGGGATGGCGTTCCGGCCACGACGACGGCCGGTGCCCCCCGACTTAGGGGCTGTTCGGGTGGGAAGCTGTCCCTTCCCACGAGGATCTCGCCCGTGGCCTCGAGCCAGTTTTCGAGGAAGGCAGACTGGAGACCCGCGACCACCGATCCGGTAACTCGCACCACGGTGTCGCGCCAGGGAGGGTTGCCCCCCGCCAGCTCGCTCCAGTGGGCCGCAATGCCCGCCCCCCCAATGAATCCCACCTCCCCATCCACCACCATCAGATCCCGGTGGCTCCTGTTGTTGAACCGCTTCAGCGTGTACCAGCGAATCGGCTGATACCAGGCGACCCGGCCCCCGGCAGCCCGCAACCCGTCAAAGTAGGAGTTGGGAGTCGGAAAGCTGCCGATCGCATCGACAACGACTCGCACCCTGACACCTCGGTTCGCGCAGGCGATCAGAGCCGCGAGAAAACGATCGGAAATGCGGCTGGGATGAAGGATGAACGCTTCGATGTGCACGCTGAGCCGCGAGGCCTGAATCGCAGCCAGCTCGGCCGCGTAGAACGCGTCGCCATTCGTCAGTACCTCGACGGTGTCGGTGCGTTGCACTTCCGAGCCGACGAGGACCCCGACGAGACGCGGGAAATCCTGGACCTCACGGCCGTCCTCACCGTCAACGACGTGATACGGCAGCCCGGGCTCGAAGAGGACGAGCAAGAGCAGCGCGATCGAGCAGGCGAACGCGAATAGGAGGACGAGCTGAAAGAGCATGCCTGTGCCGCAACCAAGTTACGTCTGACACGCTGCTTGTCACCTCCTCACGCATTACCCTCCGTGGCCTCGGCGCTAAGTTGCCGCTGGCTCTCTTGGGCGCAAGCCAAGACGACAAGCCCGCGCATCCCAAAGGACGGCGAGGCAGTCAACAACACCCTCCAACGATGTGAGGTTCGATGTCGCTCACGCTCGACCTGTTGCCGGACACACTCGCCATCTGCCGACTGACACCCGACGCTCCAATTCCCCCCTGGGCGATTGCCCCCGGCCCCTTCCTCACGATCAGCCGGACGCCTGACGAGCTGTCGATTACCCTCGTTCAACACGCGGTGCCGGCTGGGATTCGTTGCGAGCGCGACTACCGGGCACTCCGGGTTCGCGGCACCCTCCCGCCCAACCTGATCGGGATCCTGCTCTCGATCGCCCAGCCACTCGCGGATGCCGGGCTCGCTATCTTTGCCATCTCGACCTACGACACCGACTACGTGCTGGTGAAGCTGCACGATCTGGCGGCCGCGCTGAGCGCATTACGCGCAGCCGGCCATCAGGTCAGCGGGTAGCCAGCGGAACTCCGGGAAACACCAGCCGTCTCAGCGCGATGGCCTCGATTTCCACTCGAACCCCTCGAGGCAGACTCGATACACCCACGGTCGAGCGGGCCGGCCGGTGATCTCCAAACGCCGCGGCGTACACCTCGTTCAGTCCCGCGAAGTCCGCCAGGTCCACCAGGAACACGGTGGTCTTCACCACCCGGTCCAGATCCGACCCCGCGGTCTGCAGCACCGACCTCAGGTTGGCCAGCGTCTGGGTAGCCTGTTCCTCGATTCCTCCCGCCACGACCTTCATACTCACCGGATCCAGCGGGATCTGTCCCGAGGTATAGATCAGATCCCCGGCGGTGATGGCTTGACTGTAGGGGCCGTATACCGCCGGTGCCCGATCGGAGAAAGTGACCGTGAGTGTCATGGCAGCTTCAGCGTCCCTCTACCGTGATGCGCATCCAGGGGTGAATGCAGCATTGATAGCGCTGGAGGCCGGGATGGTCGACCGGGTCGTCGCGGAAAGCCCCGGGCGAAATGAATTCACTGCTTGCAAGGGCAAGACACTCTGGAGCCGGTGTCGGAGTGCCAGCGGGCTGGTTGATGAAGTCCAGGAAGCCGCCGCCAAATTCCTTCACCTCGGTAAAGGTGTGGACTTCACCGCCGTGATTGAGCGCATGGAGTATCGACCCCACCGGGGCCGTGATTCTCCCACCCGGCGCGTAATGCCAGGCGTCCACATGGTGATGCCTGCCGAGCAACTCCAGGAACCGGTTCAGCGTGACCCCTCCGTTATGGATGCAGGTGTTGGGGCCCAGAGTATTGAATGTCGTCGAATCACAGGCGTCCGAGATGTTGATGGTGCGCGGACCCCGTGTCTCGTTGGCCATCGGTCCGGTGCCACCCGGTGCGGTTGGATTTGCCGTCTTCGCATCATCACACGCTGCGGCGGCCAGAACGACCAATACGCCGGCGGCGATACTGGTAAAGCGACCCATGCTCCCTCCTTCAAGGTGACAGTTCGTCCAATCTTGGAAAGCCAAGTTGGGCGAAGGTTGGGCGCCTTGGGATCAGAAGATGCCCGACGTGAGCTTCGGACTTTCCGGAGGGGAGACATCAGACAGGGGGCTACAAGCAACGCCGAGACGTTTCATTCGGCTGCGCGTCGTCACTCACGAGCGCGCAAAAGCCCCGCAGTCGGGAACGGCGGGGCTCGGCTCGGCTTATCGCTGACGGCAATTGTCTGACGGCTGACGGCTTACTCAGTGGGCCTGGGTAGAGTTGAACTACCGACCTCACGCTTATCAGGCGTGCGCTCTAACCACCTGAGCTACAGGCCCCGGAACGGGCCAAAATGCTAACCGGACGCGACGAGCCGGGCAAGGCTGAATAGCGTCGGGAACGAAACCGCCCCCGTAATCTCACGGGGGCGGTTCGTTACCGGATCCGGCGGATTGGCTGAGCCGAATGCCGGTCAGCGACGGCGAGGTTCGTCGTCTTCGACGTCGTCTCGTTCGGCATCATCGAAGTCCTCATCATCGAGGTCTTCGTCGTCGAACTCGTCGTCGTCGAAATCTTCGTCGTCATCCTCGTCGTCGAACTCGTCCTCCTCGTCGGTGTCATCGAAGGTGAACGCTTCTTCGTCGTCGAGATCGTCGTCATCCCGGCGACGGGCCTCCAGCGCCTCCATCGACGCTTCCCACGCCAACATGAGTGCCTCCGGCTCGAGAAAGGTGGTGGGTACCTGCGAGTTAGGATGCGTCAGCCGCCCGCGCCGCCGCCCGGGCGGCACGCTTGCGGTCAACCGCCGCGAGTGCCCGCTTGCGCAGGCGAATGCTCTTCGGCGTGACTTCGATGAGCTCATCTTCCTCGATGTACTCCAGAGCATACTCGAGCGTGATCTGCCTCGGCGGCTCGAGCTGGACGTTTTCATCCGATGCCGTGGTGCGCATGTTGGTGAGCTTCTTTTCCTTGGTGACATTGACATCCATGTCACCGGGCCGGGAATTCTCTCCGGCGACCATCCCTTCATACACCTCGTCGCCCGGCGAAACAAACATCTGGGCCCGCTCCTGCAAGTTGCCCAGGGCGAAGGCTACGACGCTGCCCACCCGGTCGGCCACCAGCACCCCGTTCTTCCGGCCGGCCAGCGGGCCGGCCCAGGGCCCGTAGTCCATGAACCGGTGATGCATCACCCCGGTTCCGCGGGTATCGGTCAGGAACTCCGACCGATATCCAAAGAGGCCGCGGGCAGGGATCCGGAAGGTCATACGGACCATACCTTGTCCCGGGTTCTTCATCTCCAGCAGCTCCGAGCGGCGAGGGCCCAGCTTCTCAATGACGGTGCCGATGTACTCCTCAGGCACATCGATCATGAGCTCCTCGTAGGGCTCCAGCCTTTCTCCGCCCTCGCCGATCCGGGTGATGACCCGCGGGCGGGAGACCTGGAACTCGTACCCCTCCCGCCGCATCGTCTCCATCAGGATCCCTAGATGGAGTTCTCCGCGACCCGCCACCGCCCAGGTATCGGGGCTGTCAGTGTCCTGTACCTTGAGCGCGACGTTTCGTTCCAGCTCCCGGAACAGCCGGTCCCGCACTTGGCGGCTGGTCACAAACTTCCCTTCGCGACCGGCGAACGGGCTGTTGTTGATGATGAAGTCGACCGAGATGGTCGGCTCCTCGACCGCGATGCCTTCCAGCCGCTCGGGCGTGTCCACCGCGGTAATGGTCTTCCCGATCTCGATGCCCTCGAGGCCGGAGAGGACCACGATGTCTCCCGCCGCCGCCTCGTCCACCTCGATCTTATGCAGCCCGTCGAAAGTGAAGAGCTTGGTGATCCGGCTCTGCTCCACCGTTTCGTCCGCTACCATTCCCGGCACGCCCAGCGGCAGAAGAGCGACCTGGTCTCCCACCTTCACCCGTCCCCGCTCGATCCGGCCGATCGCCATCCGACCCAGAAAGGTCGAGAAATCGAGCGTCGAAACCAGCATCTGGAACGGAAGATCCGCGTTCCCGCTCGGTGCGGGCACGTGGTCGAGAATGGCCTGAAAGAGCGGCTTGAGATCGGTGCCGGGGTGATCGAACTCCACGGTCGCGGTGCCGGCCCGACTCGAGGTATAGAGGAAAGGCGCGTCCAGCTGCTCGTGCGTCGCCTCCAGGTCGATGAACAGCCCCAGCACCTCATCGTGCACCCGGAGCGGCTCGGCGTCGGCTCGATCGATCTTGTTGATCGCCACGATCGGACGGAGGCCCAGGCTCAGGGCCTTCCGGGTGACGAACCGGGTCTGCGGCATCGGCCCTTCGGCGGCATCCACCAGGATCAGCACCCCATCCACCATGCGGAGAATCCGCTCCACCTCACCGCCGAAATCGGCGTGGCCGGGGGTGTCCACGATGTTGATCTTGGTGCCGCCCCAGTGCACCGCCGTGTTCTTGGCCAGGATGGTGATGCCCCGCTCCCGTTCCAGCGGGTTCGAGTCCATCACCCGTTCTTCAACCTGCTGATTGGCCCGGAAGGCACCGGCCTGGCGCAGCATCTGATCCACCAGGGTGGTCTTCCCGTGGTCCACGTGCGCGATGATCGCGAGATTCCGGATGTTGGCGTTCGTGGACATCGGTTCCCATCGGTGTACGGAT
>DATBGE010000131.1:0-6501 GCA_036558125.1 Gemmatimonadales bacterium
ATCCTGCTCTACGGCCTGCTCTGTGGCGTGCTCATCGTCGCACTCAAGCTCATCGAGTACCGCTGGCTGGTCGTCGAGCACTCGCTCGAGATCTACGGCGGGCTGGTGGCTGCGGTGTTTGCCGGACTGGGCATTTGGCTCGGCCTCAAGCTGACCCGGCATAAGGAGACCGTGCTGGTCAAAGAGGTGATGGTTCCAGCGCCCGCCAATTTCGTGCGGGATCAGCAGAAGCTCGCGGCGCTCGGCATCACCCCCCGCGAGCTGGAGATCCTGGAGTTGATCGCCCAGGGACTGAGCAACAAAGAAATCGCCGCCCGGGTGTTCGTCAGCGAAAACACAGTCAAGACCCACTCGAGCCGAGTGTTCGACAAGCTCGGTGCCCGGCGCCGGACCCAGGCGGTGCAGCTGGGGAAGGAGCTACGACTGATTCCCTGATCGGCAAGTTCATCAGTCGGGAGGATTTCGGGGGCCTTTTGCCCCCACTTTCGTATGATTTTCCGCCTTATCTGACCACAATCATCCTTTTTGGTGACGCGCGGCAGCGGGGCTGGCCCTAGACTCACCCGTCCCCCAACCACTGGAGTTGCCATGAAGCGGATCGTCCTGACCTTCGGCCTCATCGCCGGCGCCATCCTCTCGGGGATGATGCTCCTGACCCTGCCCTTCCACGATCAGATCGGCTTCGACAAGGGCTACGTCATCGGTTACACCACGATGGTGTTGGCTTTCCTGATGATCTTCGTGGGCGTCAAGACCTACCGGGATACTGTGGCGGGTGGCAAGGTGACCTTCGGTCAAGCATTCAAGGTCGGCCTCTTGATCATGCTCGTGGCCTCGGTTTGTTACGTCGTCACCTGGGAAATCATCTACTACACGATCTCGCCCGACTACCTTGATAAGTACGCATCCTACTCCATCGAGAAGTTGAAGCAGTCAGGTGCCAGCGCCGAAGCAATCGCAGCGAAGACGCAGGAGATGGCGAAGTTCAAGATCATGTACCAGAATCCCCTGGTGAATATCGCCTTCACCCTGCTCGAGCCGTTGCCGGTTGGCCTCCTCTTTACCCTGGTGGCGGCTGCGGTGCTGAGCCGGAAGCGGCGTTCTCAGGAGGCGGTCGCCTAGTATTAGGCTTCCGTCTTGAGGCAGGCATTCACAGCTAATCACCAAGGGCACGAAGACACAAAGAAACAGCAATAACTTTGTGGTCTTCGTGTATTTTGTGTCCTTTGTGTTCAATACTCGAAACTATCCTTAACTCCCAAGGTCGGCGTAAGCGTCATTATGGATGTCGAGCTGTTACTTGTCCCGTACGATACTGCCCGACGAGGCTTTCGGTGTGGCGCCGGCCCCGAGCATCTCGTTAATGCGGGACTCGTCGACCGGCTCCGGGCGGGAGGCCACCGGGTCGTCGGCACCCAGATCATCGAGGATGATCCCGCCCAATCACCCGCCGAGGTCCGCACGGCCTTCGAGCTGATGCGCCGCCTGGCGGTCGCGGTTCGCACCGCGCGCGCGGCCGGACACTTTCCTCTCATTCTGAGCGGCAACTGCAACGTGGCCGCGATCGGTGCGCTAAGCGGCCTCACGCCCGCTGCGCGTTCGATCTTCTGGTTCGATGCCCACGGCGAGTCCAATACTCCCGATACAACGGGCAGCGGATTTCTCGACGGCATGGGGCTGTCCATCGCGCTGGGTTGGTGCTGGCGCGCCATTGCCGCGTCGGTTCCCGGGTTTCAGCCGGTCCCGGTCGAAGCCACCTACCTGCTGGGTGCCCGCGACCTGGATCCGCTCGAGGCCGCGTTACTGTTCGACTCGCGACTCAACATGGTTCCCGTTTCACGCGTGTCCGCCCTGCCTGCCCTCCTCGACCCGCCCGCCACGACCGCCCTCAAACAGACCGTCGGCTATCTCCACCTCGACCCCGACGTCTTTGACCCGGATTCCGTGGGCACCGGCAACGATCATCCGGCCCCGGGCGGCCTTTCCGAAGCGCAGCTGCGCAGCGCGATAGCGGAGATCAAGGCCCGAGTGCCACTCGGCGCAGTCTCGATCGCTTCGTATGATCCGGCCTGCGACAAAACTCAGGCAGTGTGTCAGGCACTGTTCGCGGCGCTCGATGCGGTGCTCGCATCCGGCGCCTGATTGCCGCACGTAACCCGTGGAACGATCTCGGCAACGGTGATCCCTTTGTTGAGGAATCGCAACCAATGAACATCCTGGCGCGTTGGCTTCCCGGACTGGCGGTCTTCCGCCGCTACGACCCGGCGTGGCTGCGGCACGATCTGATGGCCGGTCTTGTCCTGACGACGATGCTGGTTCCGGTCGGGATCGCCTATGCGGTGGCCTCGGGCGTCCCGGGGATCAACGGTCTCTATGCCACGATTGTCCCCCTTCTCGCCTACGCGCTCTTCGGGCCAAGCCGCATTCTGGTGCTGGGGCCGGACTCTTCACTCGCGCCGGTGATTCTTGCGGTGGTGCTGCCCCTCTCCGGTGGGGACCCCAAGAAGGCTGTCGCCATAGCGGGCATGATGGCCATTGTGTCGGGTGTCGTCTGCATCGTAGTGGGGATGCTCCGCCTCGGGTTCGTGACCGAGCTGCTGTCCAAGCCGATCAGATACGGTTACATGAATGGCATCGCCTTCACCGTGCTGATCAATCAGCTTCCCAAGCTCTTTGGATTCTCGATCGAGAGTGTCGGCCCGCTGCGTGATATCAAGCAGGTCGCCGAAGCGGTAGCGGGAGGCAAGAGCAACTGGACCGCATTCGCGGTGGGGGCCGGGACCCTCGCGGCGATTCTCTTCCTCAAGCGCTTCAAGAAGCTGCCGGCCATCCTGATCGCGGTGGTAGGCGCCACGATAGCGGTCGCCCTGTTCCACCTTGACCAGACCGCGGGAGTCAAAGTCCTCGGTCCCTTGCCGCAGGGCCTGCCGTCGTTCGCCTTGCCGATGCTCGGACTCGCCGACCTCCGCCAGGTGATAATCGGGGGGTGCGCGGTCGCTCTCGTCTCTTTTGCGGACACCAGCGTGCTGTCGCGGGTCTATGCGGCGAAGTTGAAAACCCCGGTCGACCCGAACCAGGAGATGATCGGCCTCGGTGCGGCGAACCTGGCCGCCGGGCTGTTTCAGGGGTTTCCGATCAGCAGCAGTTCCTCGCGCACCCCCGTCGCCGAGGCCTCGGGTGCCCGGACCCAGCTCACCGGGGTGGTCGGCGCCGTCGCGGTCGCATTGCTGCTCGTCCTTGCGCCCACGCTGCTCAAGAACCTTCCCAACAGCGCGCTCGCCGCGGTGGTCATTGCGGCAGCGATCGGCCTGTTCGAATTCCAGGATCTCGTCCGCATCTTTCGCATCCAGCGCTGGGAGTTCTGGCTTTCGATTGCCTGCTTTATGGGCGTGGCTGCGCTAGGGGTGATCCCGGGCATCGGGCTCGCGATTGCCCTCGCCGTGATCGAGTTTCTGTGGGACGGGTGGCGGCCTCACTACGCCGTGCTTGGTCGAGTGACCGGGATGCGCGGTTATCACGACATCAAGTTCTATCCCGAAGCGCGCCTGGTTCCAGGATTGGTCATCTTTCGTTGGGATGCGCCACTGTTTTTCGCCAATGCCGAACTGTTTCACCAGCGGCTGCTCGAGTCGGTGGCCCAATCCCCGACACCGGTACGACGGATCATCGTGACCGCCGAGCCGGTGACCAGCATCGATGTCACCTCGGCCGACATGCTGGTGGAGCTGAATCATCATTTGCATGCCTCGAACATCGAGCTTCGCTTCGCCGAGATGAAGAGCCCGGTCCAGGAGAAGCTGAAGCGGTTCGAGCTGTTTGACCGCTTCGCGAAACCCAATTTCTATCCCACGCTGGGTGCGGCGATTGACGCCTATCTGGCAGAACATTCGGTGGACTGGAAACCATGAACGAAGGCATGCCCCCGTCCCCGTTACGGCTGCCGCTGTCTGTGGTCCTGGGCCTGGCCGCACCGCCCCTGGGCCTCGTGGCGTGGATCCTTTTGAGCGGCAGCCAGCGGGGCGTCTACTTCCAGTCGCCCTGGGTGCGTGCCGGAGGCGCGATTTTTCTCGCGGGTGCCATCCCACTAATCGCGGTCATTGTCGCCGCCTTCATCGGGCTCTGGCCGGACCCGAATCCCAACCCGGTCGGACTGGGCTTCCTCTTCCTGGCGGCGGGGCTCTTGGGATGCCTTCTGGCACTCATCGGTGTCATCCGCTGCGAAACAGCCGGGTCCTAGGCGCTCCTCGGTAACACGGTATACACCCGGGAGATGAAGCCAAAGAACTCCTTCATGTAATTGCTCAGGAACTCCTCGACCGCGTCGTCGGTGACTTCGCCCGAATCGGTGATGAGCCCGGGGGTAAACTGGATGTAGGCTTCCACCGTGTTCATCAGGGGCGAGTTGCAGAAGCAGAGGATGCTGCGCAGGTGCTGTTGCGCGACGGCGGTGCCGATCTTCCCGGGTGAGGTGCCGATTACTCCCGAAGGCTTCCGGGAAAAGGAGTTTTTCCCGTAAGGCCGGCTCCCCCAGTCGATCGCGTTCTTGAGACCGCCGGGGATCGAGCGGTTGTACTCCGGCGTCACGAAGAGCACCGCGTCGACGGCACCAAGGGCCTTCTTGAACTTCTTCGCGACGGCTGGAAAATCCGAATCGTAATCGTAGCTGTAAAGCGGCAGGTCGCCGAAGGAGATCTCCTTTAACTGGAGTTCTTCCGGTGCGAGGCGCTCCAGCGCGTGGGCGAGCTTGCGGTTGATTGACGCCTTTGCAAGGCTACCAACCAGGTAGCCCACAGTGAACTGACTCATGCTTCCCTCCTCGTACATTGACTCGTGGACCAACGGGCACTAGACAATAGGGGCCATTTGTCGATCCGGGGCTAGCCCACGCGACGTAGGAGTAGCGGGCCTGGCCAGCTCGTCGAACTTCATGTGCCGCCGACGGATAATCGGATTCGCCAATGACCACCACTGAGCTGTCGTACTCACCAACCGACCGTACCCCCGCCCTCCTCCGCCTCGGCCTGCTCGCCGGGCCCCTTTACGTGGTCATCGGACTGCTGGAAGTCGTCTTCCGGAGCGGATTTGACATCCGGCGTCACGCGCTCAGCCTCATGAGCAATGGGAGCCTGGGCTGGATCCAGATCGCGAGCTTCATCTGCTCCGGCATCCTAGTGATCCTCGGCGCGATCGGCCTCCGCCGGGCGCTGTATCCGACTCGGGGAGCGACGGTCGGATCCATTCTCCTCGCGGTCTACGGAATCGGGCTGATCGGGGCCGGCCTCTTCGTCGCCGATCCGATGGATGGGTTTCCCCCGGGAACGCCTCCAGGACCACCGTCTTCCATGAGTTGGCATGGTCCCCTCCATTTCATGGCCGGCGGCATCGGCTTCTTCGGACTGATCGGGGCGACCCTGGTGTTTGCCTACCGGTTCTTCCGCCAGCGGGAATCGGGGTGGGCTGTCGCTTCCCTTCTCACCGGACTTTTCTTCTTCGGCTCCTTCGCCGCCATCGCTTCGGGGAGGAGCCATCCAGCCATCAACCTCACCTTCACGGCGGCGGTGGTGGTGTCCTGGGTGTGGCTGTCTGCCCTGTTCGCCAAGGTTCGATCGGAGCTGTCGGAGACTTGAGGATGTGAGATTGGTATGACATCTGAAGCCGTCACACTCGAGCCGGTCGAATCGCCTAGTCACCGCGAGGCCGGTCGTGAGCTGATCGCGGAATACCTCCGTTGGGTCGGGGAGATTGCCTGCTCGCAGTACGGCCTCTCCTTCGACATTGACGCGATGGTGGACTCGGATATTGAGGACCGCTCCAAGTTCTATCCGCCCAGCGGCCGGTTCTACCTGGTCAAAACCGATGGAGCCTACGTCGGGGTCGGCTGCCTGAAGCGCCTGGCGGCAGGAGTGGGAGAAATCCAGCGGATGTACGTCCAGCCACACGTCAGAGGGAAAGGCGCCGGCCGGTTGCTGGTCGAACGACTCCTTGCCGATGCGGGCGAGCTGGGCTATACCAAGGTGCGGCTGGAGAGTCTCAAGGCCCTGACCGCCGCCCACACTCTCTATCACTCGGTGGGCTTCGTTGACATAGCGCCTTACGACGACGATAGCATGAAGGACTATCAGGATCCGGCGACGCGCGACCGCTTTCTCGACAGCACGCTCTTTATGGAGTACACATTTCCGAACGCGAACGACCCAAGGCCTTGAAGATTTAAGCTTCAATCTTCAATTGCTCCGGGGCAGAAGGTGTCCGATGCGGTTTCTCGACAAGTACTGGTGGGCGCTTGTTCTGATGTTCGTGGTCATGCTGGTAACGTGGCATAAGACCCGTCGCGGCCCTCCGGCTTGACGCGCGAGTTCTACAGTCTCCCGGCCTGAAACAGCTGTCATCGAAAGCAAACCAAAGGGACGAGCGAGTGGAGCGACAATGGACCTGAGTCGTACATCACTCCGAAGGTCTGGGCCATCATCGCCTCGGAAGCCTCAGGCCGAGGCATTGCGC